>JACKQB010000001.1:0-600000 GCA_024233115.1 Akkermansiaceae bacterium | reverse complement strand
CGGCGGCACGAACCACGGCCTCTGTCTCCCGGGACGCAGTGCCGTTTCCGATGGCAATGGCTTCGATGTTGAATTTTTCCACCATTTTCTGAAGCACTGAAACCGCTTCCATCGCCTGGGCATGGCTGGTGGTAAAATAGAGCACGGAATCAAATAGGAGGTTTCCCTGGGCATCGAGCACAACCGTTTTGCAGCCAGTCCGGAATGCTGGGTCAATGGCAATCATGGGTCGCTGACCGAGCGGCGAGGCTAACAGAAGCTCGCGCAGGTTATCGGCAAAGACACGCACGGCTTCGATGTCGGCGTCTTTTTTCGCCTTCATCCGGCATTCCGTCTCGAGGGAAAGTGCCAGCAGTCGTTTGTAGCTATCGACGATAGCCAGGTCGAGTTGCTCCGCGCACGAACCACTGTTCGTAACACCAAAGCGACCTCGCAGGATCGTCAAAGCACGTTCTTCGTCGGCCTGGATGCGCATGAAGAGGAAGCCTTCCTTTTCACCCCGGCGCATGGCCAGCATACGGTGGGACGGCACGGTGGCAAACGACTCACTCCACTCGAAGTAGTCTTTGAACTTCTGGGCACCTTCCTCTTTTTCTTTTCCATACATCACCTTGGAGGTGACGGTGCCTTCTTTCAGAATAAGCTCGCGCAGCTCGGAGCGGGCGTCGGCATCATCGCTGAACCGCTCGGCCAGGATGTCGCGGGCACCAGCCAGGGCATCGACTCCCAGAGGCACGGACTTCTCCTTGTCTGCGTCTTTGACGATGAATTTTTCAGCCTCGGCAACGGGGTCGGCGGTGGTATTCTGGCGGTTGTCCCAGATGAAATCAGCCAGGGGCTCAAGGCCGCGGTCCTTCGCCATGGTCGCACGGGTGCGGCGTTTGGGGCGGTAGGGGGCAAAAACATCCTCCAGACGAGTCATCGTCTCCGCCTCGGCGATGCTCTTTTTCAGCTCAGCGGAGAGAAGTTTACGTTCATCGAGACTCTTGATGATGGCTTCGCGTCGCTTTTCGAGATCGGCAAGCTGCACCAGGCGGTCGCGCACGTTCATGATCTGGACTTCGTCCATACCACCGGTCGCCTCTTTCCGGTATCGGGCGATAAAGGGGACGGTAGCACCTTCGGAAAACATTTTCGCGGTGGCCGCGACTTGAGTTGTGTTCAGGGAGAGTTCGCTGGCGATGCGGGAGACAAAAACGTGGGAAGAATCGATACTGCTCATAGTGAATATTCGGGGCGGCGGGAGTCTGCCTTAATCACTCATCAGGAAAAGATAAAATGAAGTAAATTTTCGGCAGCCCGAAAGGTGCACAAAACAAAAAACCTCCCCAGGCGAAGCCAGCCCTCCTTGGGATTCGGAACCCGCGGCTGCGGGATTGGAGTTTAAAGCAGCTAGAGCTCCGAGGCATTTTGCTGCCGCGCTATATCGTTGAGGGTGAGTATTCCCAGCAAGCGATGTTTGTCTGAGGCACTGACGATCGGCAGTTGCTGGATATCGTGTTTGATCATCAACCGCGAAGCGTTCCGAACCGAAACATCGGGATCAACGGAGACGGTTTCCTGATCCGCGATGATCTCCGCTACCGTCATGGAGGGATCACACTCCCTCAGTTCATGGTAGGTCACGATTCCTGTAAAGCGTCCCTCTTGATCGACAACGGTGTAGGCGTGATGGTAGACACCGGAGCGGGCGAGGTGTGACAGGTTTTTCTCTGCGGACTCCCAGCTATGCGCCGACACCACATCGTGGGTCATGATCGCCCGCACGGGCAGGTTCCGGTAATCCCGGGCTCCCCGGTAGGAGGGCATCCGCTTGAGGGAAACCCCGTCGTCGAGCAACAGGGCATCGTAGATGGCGATGGGCCTTAGCTTCCTGGCTATCGCCCATGAGAGCATGTTGCCCCCCATCAGGGGAAGGATCAGCGAGTAGTTGCCGGTCATTTCAAAAATGATGATAATCGAGGTAAATGGGCAGCGGATGACCGAGCCAAACATGGCACCCATCCCCAGCAAGACACAGCCGCCGATGATTTGAGACTCATCAGCCATTTCCAAAAGCCCCGAGTAATGGTGAAACTCGACCAGTCCAATACCCACCGCCCCACCAAGCATGCCACCCAGAAAGAGCGTCGGTGAAAACAGCCCGCCACTGCCGCCCGTGCTGTAGTTCACCACCACGGCAATGAATTTAAAAGACAGCAAGACAACAAGCACCGTGATGACCAGCTGGTTTTCAAACGCGGCCTCCAGCGACTCGTAACCGATACTGAAAACGCCGCTCTGGGCATTGCCTGCGAGCCCCGTCGCCCACCAACCCATACATCCGAGCCCCCCACAGATGAGGCCGCCGATGCCCGGGGCATACCAATGGCGCAGCCATGGTTTCGTCCTCACCCAACGCCGGGAGTGGATGATGGAGCCCACAAAAAAATGTCCCAGCACGCCTGCGATCGCACCTAACGGAATGGCCACCAGCATCCAGATGGCCGTTTCATAATGCAGCGACAGGTGGGTCGAGAGCACCGGCTCCTCACCGAGGATTGACCGGGAAACGGCTGCGGCAATCACCACGGCCACGACCATACCGCCGATTGCTTTGGTGGAAAAGTTATCAAGCAGCTCTTCGAAAACAAAGGTGATCGCGGACAAGGGCGCATTAAATGCCGCACCTATACCGGCAGCCATGCCGACCGGGATCATCGCCCTGACCCGCTCATGGTCTATGAAGATAAACCGCCCGATACGCGAGGCGATCGCCGACGACGCGTGCACCATCGGCCCCTCACGTCCCAGGGCATTTCCCAGACCCACATAGAGAGTGCCCAGCACCACACGCCAGACTCCGGTAAATGTCTGGATATGGCCGCCTTTATTGTAATAGGCCTCCTTGGTCTGGGGAATTCCACTGCCAACGGCACCCGGCACCCAGTACCGGATCGCCAGCCCACAGATCAATCCCCCCACGGCGGGAGCGGTCAACATGACCAGGATAAACTGCCACGTTTCCACCTGGATCGTCGCAAATCTCCATAGCTGTTGGAACGTGTAGTGGATCGATAGGTGAAAAGCCACCGCCAGCAATCCACACAGCAACCCACAGACCACACACGCCAATAGAAAGCGTTGGCGGTCATTTAATCGGACACGTAACCTATCGGAGATCCGCGTCGTCCAGTTCCTCCGGGATACTGACATCGTTTCAGGGCGTTCATAATCACTCACCACAAAACGTCCAGTGAGCATTTACTTTTTACCCATCTATTTTGGAAATTGCATCATTCTGCCACGATTTTCCATTGCGCCTCATGAATTTCCCGCCATGCTTTGCCGCGTTGACCACACCACCTGTCAATCCAACCATCGATGATTTTCGCAAGCTTGCGGAAAAGGGCAATGTCGTACCCGTTTATGCTCAGTTGGCCGCCGACTTCGAAACCCCTCTCTCCGCCTACGTCAAAATCAGCGGTGAGGGTGAGGCCTTTCTTTTTGAAAGCGCGGAAAGCACCGGCGACAGCGGCCGCTATTCCATTCTGGGAAGCAACCCACGTGCCGTCATCAAGGCGGAAGGACACGAGATCACCCATACCGACGGTGATGAGGTGAGGACGTGGACAGCGGATAAAGACATCCTCGCCGAGCTCGAAGAGCTGATGGAAAACTACCTGCCGGTCAGCCATGGCAACGCCCCGCCATTCTACGGGGGTGCGGTCGGATACCTCTCCTACGACGCCGTGCGCCAGTTCGAGCCGAGCATCGGCCCTGCGGCCAAAGACGAGCTCGGCCTGCCTGATGCCCTGTTTATCATCGCGGATACCCTGCTTATTTTCGACCACCGCCTGCGCAGGCTCATCGTGGTGGCCAACGCCTTTGTCGATGAGTTCAGCACTCCGGATATCGCCTACCGGGATGCATGCACACGGATCGGGGAACTGATCGGCAAACTCGATACCGAGCTTCACATCTCCCCGCTCAATGGTCTGGCAAAATTCCAGACGCCCGTGGCCACCAGCAATACCACGCAGGAGGAATACGTGGCCATGGTGGTCAAGGCAAAGGAATACATCGCCGCAGGCGACGCCTTCCAGATCGTGCCGAGCCAGCGCTTTGAAACTGATTTCGCCGGCAGTCCGGTCGACCTCTACCGCGCCCTACGCCATATCAACCCGTCCCCCTACATGTTCATCCTCCAGCTCGACGGCTTCTCACTGGTCGGCAGCTCACCCGAGGTGCATGTCAGGGCGATTGACGGCAGGATCGATATCCGGCCAATCGCCGGAACCCGTTGGAGGGGGAAAACCCAGGAAGAGGATGACGCCCTGGCAGCGGACCTGTTAGCCGACGAAAAAGAATGCTCCGAGCACCTGATGCTGGTCGATCTCGCCCGCAATGACGTAGGCCGTATTTCCAAACATGGCAGCGTCACCGTGGACGACTTTATGATCGTGGAGCGCTACAGCCACGTCATGCACATTGTTTCCAACGTCCACGGCGAGCTCGATGATGAGTATTCGGCTTACGATGTCCTCCGCGCCACATTTCCAGCGGGAACCGTCAGCGGGGCACCCAAGATCCGCGCCATGCAGATCATCAACGAGTTGGAAAAAAGCAAACGCTGCTCCTACTCAGGTGCGGTCGGATACTTCGGCTGGGATGGTGGCCACGACTCCTGTATTACCCTGCGCACCTGCCTCATTAAAGACGGCAAGGCCTACGTGCAAGCCGGCGCCGGGGTGGTAGCCGACAGCAATCCCACCTACGAATACGAAGAAACCGTCAACAAATCCATGGCCATCATCCGCGCCATCGGATTAGCAAAAACGATTCGTCAAACCGGGTAATTCACCATTCACTATTCTACATTCACTATTCTCATGCTGCTCGTCATCGATAACTACGATTCCTTCACCTACAACCTCGTCCAGTACTTCGGCGAGCTTGGCACGAAGATGAAGGTGGTGCGCAACGACGCCATGACGCTCGACGAGATCCATGAGCTGGCCCCGGAGCGTATCTGCATCTCTCCCGGCCCCTGTACCCCGAACGAGGCAGGCATCAGTTGCGATGTGATCCGTGAGTTTGGAAAAACAACACCCATCCTCGGAGTCTGCCTGGGGCACCAATCGATCGGTCAGGTCTTCGGAGGCGAGGTCATCCGCGCGGAGAAACTCATGCACGGTAAAACCTCCCCCGTTTTCCACACGGGAAAAAGCGTTTTCGCCGGTCTCCCCTCACCGTTTACCGCCACCCGTTACCACTCGTTGATTGTCAAGCGCGAGACGCTCCCCGACTGCCTGGAGATCACCGCCGAAACCGAGGACGGTACCATCATGGGTCTGATGCACAAGGAGTTCCCCATCCACGGTGTCCAGTTCCACCCCGAATCCATCCTCACCGAGGACGGGATGAAGATGCTGGAAAACTTCCTGACCTGTTAGTCATCGAAGGCCTTGGGAGCTGGTCGCCTACAGATCGAAGGCCGCAGGCTACCTGATGGCGGGTGTCACCATCTGTCTGATAAAAAACGCTGGCCACACATCGGCATTCTACCAGCGCAGTTTTGCCCGGTGGTGGCAAAAGTATCCACAATTGGACAAGTCGATGGAAAATCACCCCTATCCGCATCAGGGAGAACAATTTCATCCAACGGCCGAGTATCTTGGTTGACCAAAGCCCATGATCCATAACACTCACCAAGCATCTGCGGTCACCATCCTGACAATCTGCGTTATCCCACTATGAAGTTCCCCGCTAAAGTCATCCTCTTTCTCGCCTTCTTTGCCCTCGGCTACATCATCTACCCCTGGTTGTTTGATGCCACTCCAGGGGTTACTGACGAGAAACCTGCGGAAAAACCCCGCCCCGTCCCTGCTGCGCAGCCGCTCACTCTCCCGGCGCCCGCTCCGCTGACCGCGCTTTTCAACGGCGGCGGCGCCACCCCATTGTCCCAGGCCCTAGTGACCACCACCCTCCCGGAGCCGGACGAGCGCGGCCTGCCGTGGACTGCGATGACTTACGCCACGTTCACCAAGCCGTTCACCCTCAACGACACCTCCCTCTACCTCGTCGTCAAACCCGAAAAAGCCGAGCAGTCCAGCTACGGTCTCATCGCCGGTGGAGCGAGGGCCTACGACAATTTTATCATGCTCGAGCACCACCAGGACAACACCTCCCGGTTCCGCTCGGAAACCAGGACCGGCGGCAGCAACCACCAGAACATCGCCCCGGATGCCCACCTCGCACAGGACGCACCACGCCTGATCGAGTTCCACCCCGACGGCGAGGGCAAAACCAACATCGCCATCAACGGCATCCCCGCCGCCACCATCAAGTCCGACATCGCCGCCACCACTTTCGGCGGCGGCTACGCGGGCAACCAGTTCCGCGGCCACGTCGGCCAGATCGCCGCCTACCAAAACCTCACCCCGATCCAGCGCAAAACAATCTCACAACAACTCCGCGCCTGGTGGCAGCTCGACAACAACTCCGCCTACCCCGCGCCGCACCGCGAGCAACCGACGCTTGCCAACCGCGACCAAGCAGTCGTCAGCTCCGCCGGCCTCACCCTGCAGCTCACCGACCCCGCCGAGTCAACCCCTTGCTACCTCGCCGCCTCCCCAGCCGCTCCCTTCGACATCTCGGAAGTCCACTCCGGCATCACCCTGATCAACGGGCGCAGCTGGCACCTCAGCACCCCGGAGAACACCACCGCCAACCTCTCGTTCGCACAATCCGACACCATCCCCGCCAACTACCTCGGCGAAAACGGGTTCTACGCCCTGCTGTCCCGCCCGACCGCCGATGCCCCCTGGCAGGAAGTCGCCACCACCTCCGCGACCGCGGACGGCAAAATCAACTTCGCCAACCTCCCCCTCACCACCGCCATCTACACCCTCGGCGTCATCCAGGGAGCACCCGTCAGCGCCTCCCCCGCCACCCTCGCGGTCAACGGCGAACCCATCAGTGAAACCACCACCATCACCCCGGGGCAATACCTCACCCTGACCGCCGCGCAGCACGCCCCCGGCCAGTCCCTCACCCTCACCGACGCCGCCAGCGGCATGACTTGGTTCGACGGCCCCGCCGCCGATCTCAAGCTCACCTTCCACGCCCTGCGCAGCGACCTCTCACTCATCGCCCGCTTCTCCGACGCCTCTAACATCCTCGGAAACGAAAAACCCTATCAGCTCAAACTCGACGCCGCAACCCCGCCGCTCTACCCCGGCCTGCTCGCCAAAATCATCCGGCTGCCCGGCGAGCCCGGCGAAATCCCGGCCGACAGAGCCTTCGTCCCCCACGCCAGCTGGCCCACCGGCCTGACCCACCTGAGCTACCCCGCCTTCCGCACCTCCCCGTCCATCCACACCCCGCCCTTCGACGATGTCACCAAGCCGTGGTTTGCCCTCCCGTCCTACTTCCACACCGTGCTGCCCAGCCTGCAGCTTGTTGACGACCGGGAAACCATCATCGCCGCCCGCACCCCGCACAATTTCCCGCTCGGCGACCTGAAAAAATCCAACCCGGTCTCCGCCCACATCGCCGGACAGCTCCTCATCGACCAAGCCGGCAGCTACACCTTCGAACTCACCCACAAACACCCGGTGCGCTTTTCCATCGCAGGAAAAACCATCACCACCAGCGAAAAAACCACCACCCTCACGGTTGATCTCAGCGCAGGCAGCGCTCCCGTCTCGCTCACCTTCAACCACCCGGCGGAAGCCGAGGTAACCGAGCTCCGGGTGCGCTGGAAAAAACCCGGCGACGATGCCTTCAGCGACGTGCCCGCCGCCTTGCTCAGCCACAGCGTCGAGGCTGAGCGGCTCGCCCCCTACCAGCAGTTTGTCGGCAACTTCGACTACCGCACACTGCGCATCAGCACCGGCGACGACGGCCAAACCCTCGCCGTCCTGGAAAGTCTGAAAACCTTCGACCCCGAGGCACACAGCTCTAACAACGAAGACTTCATCGCGGCACTCACCCCGCTCACCGAGGCCTTCGGTCACAGCGGCGACCTCCGCTTCGCCACCGCCGCGTTCGACCTCATCCGCGCGCGCATGCAGTTCATCCGCAAGACACCCGAGCAAATCGAGGCTCCCAGATTTGGTAAAACCTACGGCAAACTCATCACCCTGCACGTCAGCCTGCGCGGCTTTCTCGGCACCTGCGAAAACCACCCCGCCCTGCAAAAAGCAGCCCTCGCCACACGTGCCGACCTCGTTTCCTACACTTCCTCCACCTGCTTATCCCGCCCATGCTTTACCGAGGAACACAGTGGCACCAACGACGGATACGGCGACAACGACAACCTGCTGGTCAACTTCTGGCGCGGCGCCGAAGCCATCGACTCACCCTACGCCCTCGACGCCGCCGCCAGCCTCCAGGACTCCCACTTCCGCTACGCCGCCGGTCGTGGCGAAGGCCTGCATGCCGACGGCATCTGGGCATTTCACAACGCCAACGGGCGGCATATCCACATGGGTGGATACGGCATCAACTGGTTCGACCGCGTCAGCCACGGTCGCCGCCTCGGCACCCCCTGGGGCTACACGCCGGAGCAATACCGCCGCCTCGCCAACTACCTTCTCGCCTACGAGTGGGTGTTCTACAAAAACACCTCATCCTTCCACATCAACGGTCGCCACAACACCCACCACGGCAACGCATCCATCCTGTTAGGCCGCGCCGACAAACTGCTCTCCCTGCCGGAAACCGCCTACAGCCCGGACACCCGCCAGCAGCTCGTGGCGCTGAAACAACGCATCGAAAGCCAGCCCGACAACTCGATCACCGGCCACCACTTCTTCTACCGCAACCTTCTTACCCTGCACCGTCGCAAGGACTATTACATCGATTCCAAAATGACCTCGCCACTTTCCGGCCCGACCGAAACCTTCGCCGGTCACCGTTTCTGGAATATGAACTTTGGCGACGGCAGCTACACCCTGATGCGCAGCAGCAACGAGTATGACAACATCCACCGTAACAACCCCAACGGTGCCATCGCCGAGCGCAGGAAAATCACCGGCGATCTCTCTTTCTGGCAATACCGCGCCCTGCCCGGCAGCACCATGTGCGATGACGAGATCTACAGCTTCGACCGCTACCGCAAGGGCGCGGGTGACGCCGCCGGCGGAGTCAGCGACGGCGAGCTCGGCCACGCCGCCTTCCTCTTCGAGAACAACAAATTCGCCACCAGCGCCCACAAGTTCTACGCCTTCCTCACCGACGGCATCGCCGTGCTCAACACCGGCATCAACTTCCTCGACCGCGAAAAAGACGCCTCGCGCAACCCGACAGCCGACTGCACCATCCGCTCTAACATCAACCAGACCGACTGGACCGGACCGGTCACCATCCACACCCCCGGGCAATCGCCGAAAACCATCCCGCTGGCATCCGGCGACCAGACGCTGCGGATGAAAATCGACCGACCCTACCTCATCACCCACGCCGGCATCGCCTACCTCATCCTCCCCACCGGCAAAGAGGCCGGCACATCGCCCGCCCAGCTAAAGCCGAACGACCCGCTCAACCAACCCGACAACCCGGTGCAAATAACCTCCGGCGCCGGCTACCTCGAACTCCAACTCGTCACCCGCAACCCCTTCACCCCGGTGCCCGGCGACCCGGAAAAATCACGCCCGCACGTCGCGCAAGCCATCGCCAGCGGCGAGATCCCGAACCGCTCCGCCAAAGTGCTGCACCTCTCCATCGACCACGGCCCGCGCCCGGTCGACGCCTCCTGCGCCTACCTCGTCTCGATGCGTGCGGAACACATCGACCCCGCCCAATGGCTCGCCAAAGCGCCGGTCGAGGTGCTCTCGAACACCCGCGAACTCCAGGCAGTGACCGACACCCGTGACGGCACCACCCACGCCTTCTTCCACCTCCCCGGCGAGCTCAAAAACGCCCAGGGAACCCCGCTCATCACCACCCCCACCGCCGCCGCCATCATGTGGCGCAAGGACAAACAAACCGTCACCGTGCAAGACCCCACCGCCGCCTGCCTCAGCGAGCAAAGCAAGATGATCGACACCTTCAAGGCCACCCTGCACCCCGCCCTCACCGGCCTGCCCGCCCCGCGCGCGATCGCCATCCCGCTGCGCGGCAGCAACGACCCCGACGACCGCTACCGCGGCAAACCCGAAACCCGCGAACTGCGCTGAAAACGCTGAGAGCGGCCATGTGTTTTATGCTCGGCAAATCCTCATCCTCCCAGCACCCCCTACGCTATGAAATTGACCTGCCGCCACGCAACCTCTATGGAACCCGTCGCCACAACCATGAAACTCCTGACCGCCATCCGCCTCGCCGTCCTGTCCGTGTTTTCCATACTTTCTGTCACCGTGCAGGCGGAAGACCGCCCGAACATTCTTTTTGCCATCGCCGATGACCAGTCGTTCCTCCATGCCGGCGCCTATGGCTTTGTCAATGTGAAGACCCCCGCGTTTGACCGGGTCGCCAGTGAAGGCATTTTGTTCGGAAATGCCTTTGTCGCGGCACCGCAGTGCAGCCCCTCGCGTGCCGCCATCCTCACCGGGAAAAACATCTGGCAGCTTGAGGAGGCCGGCACCCACGCCAGCTCGTTTCCGAAAAAATTCACCACCTTCACCGACCAGCTTGAAGCCGCCGGGTACCACATCGGCTACACCGGCAAAGCCTGGGGGCCGGGCAACTACCGCGTCAGCGGACGCAAACGCAACCCGGTGGGCCCCGGCTACAGCCGCAAAAAAGTCAAGAACCTGCCGAACAATTCCATCAGCCCGATCGATTACGCCGGCAACTTCGCCGATTTCCTCGCCAAGCGCAAAGACAGGCAGCCCTTCTTTTTTTGGTACGGCTGCCTCGAACCCCACCGCCCGTATAAAAAAGGCTCCGGGGTGGAGTCCGGCAAATCCCTCGCCAAGGCGTTGATCCCCGCCTTCCTGCCCGACAGCGAAGCCACCCGGGGGGACCTGCTCGACTACGCGCTGGAAATAGAGTACTTCGACGCCCACCTGCTCAACATGCTCCGGCAGCTCGAACGGGCCGGTGAGCTTGAGAACACCATCGTGGTTGTCACCGCCGACAATGGCATGCCCTTCCCCTACGCCAAGGCCAACCTCCAGGAATTCGGCACCCACGTGCCGCTTGCCATCGCCTGGCCGGCCAAAATCAAGCCGTCCGCCAAATGTGCTGAGCTCGTCAGCCTGATCGACCTCGCCCCCACCTTCCTTGAACTCGCCGGTGTGAAGGACGCTCCGGAGATGACCGGCAAGTCACTCACCCCGGTCTTGCTCAACAACGGGGCTGCCGACCGGAAACCGCACCGCGACTACGTGCTCACCGGGCGCGAGCGCCACACCCACGCCCGCCCGGACAACCTCGGCTACCCCGCCCGCGCGATCCGCAGCAAGGACTTCCTCTATATCAAAAACTACACCCCGGACCGCTGGCCGCTCGGTGATCCCGTGCCGGTCACCCCGGAAAACGACCGCCGCAACCGCACCCCCGGATTTGCCGGGATGTATCCGGGCTACCTGGATATCGACCCCTCGCCCAGCAAGAGCTACATGCTCACAAACGCCGGGAAATACCCGGAGCTCTTCAAGATCGCCTTTGGCATGCGCCCCGCGGAACAGCTCTACGACATCAAGTCCGACCCCCATTGCCTCAAGGACATCGCCCGGGAGCCGCAGTACGCCGACGTCAAAGCCAGGCTCCGCGAGCAGCTCGACAGCCGGCTCACGCGCCAAGGCGACCCCCGCATGTCCGGCAGCGAGGTCTTCGACAGCTACCCGCGCTATTCCACCACCCGCATGTTCGAGGGCTTCCACAGCCGAGGCAAGTACAACCCCAAATACCAGGAGGGGAAATAAACACCAGCCCCGTCGGCGGAGCGAATGAGGTGTGCATCCAGGCATCATCCGCGCTGCGGCAGCTGACACCTAACAATTTCCAGTCGGCACAGCCATTGGAACTGGCTTATTTCAGCAGATTCACGATATCGGCCTGGCGGGATGCTGGGGTGACCCGCAGGTTTTCGACCTTACCGTTGACCAGTTTCCCCTCGACCACCGTCTGGTAGGGGGCGTGCAGTTTGAAGTCCACGTCCCAGTGTTTCGGCCAGGCGGGGAAGAGCACGATTTTGCGGTCGAAGGTCTGCATCAGCATCTCCTGCAGGCCGATCATGCCGGAGCCGCCCCAGTTGTGGTCGGGCACCCAGTCGTGGCCAGGCCCCCAGAACGCGGGGAAGCGGCGGTTGCTGTTGTCGAGTTTCTTGACAGTGAAGTCCGCCGCCTCCTGGGTCATGCCCATGCGGGCGTAGAAGATCGCGTCCTGGTGCCAGCTCCAATACATATTCTTCGGGAAATCGCCATGTTTCCACGCGTTCTTGAACGGTGTCATGTCGTGCTCGACCAGGTTGTAGCGGTTGAAGGGAAACAGCGGGTAGAACTGCGGGCACTCGACGTTCTGATAGAATTTCCACGTCTCGGCGGGCAGGACGATGGCGTCGCCGTTTTTCGCCTTGCCGAAGGAGACCTCCGGTAGTCGGGTGAGATAGCCCTCGAGGTAGGATTTCTCCGTGGCGTCCACATACAGCTCCTGGGCTAACAGCTCGTTGAGGCAGGAGCGGATGCCCGAGACCAGGTCGCTCGGGTTTTTCGCACCCCGGTAGGACTCACAGGCGGTGGACGGGAAAAAAACGATCTTTCCGTTGTTGTCCAGACCGCTGCCGCCGCGCAGCTTTTCCCTTTTCTGATAGTGTTGGTCGAAAAACACCAGTGACGCCTTGATGAACGGCAGGTATTCGCCGATGTCCGCGCCCGTGTACTTGCGGTAAAGCAGCGCCATGTAGGCGTGCTCCACCTGGGACTCCCAGTGGTAAGCGATCGCGCCGTTGGCCATGACCCCCTTCTCCACCGGCTCGCCATAGCTCTTGGTGGCATCGGCGCGGGGATCGCCGAAGGGGACTTCGGGGCCACGTTTCCTCCAGCCGTTCCACGACTTGTCCGCCTTCCAGCCGAAGCGGCTATCGGGCATGAAATCCTTGTCGGCGTCCCAGCCCCAGCCGCTGGCGATGGCAAGCCCGGCGGCATTGGTGTATTCGCAGTAAACGGCGCCGTCGTGCCCGAAATGCTCCCGGCAACGCGCCTGCGCACCACCGAGGCCGAGTTTGAAGAGGTCGAGCTGCGGACGGATCGCCGCGCCGTCGCCGGACTTGAGCAAGGGCCAATAGACCAGGCGTTGGTTCTGCGCGGTGTAAACATGCCCACCCCAGGCCCGCCAGTCGGCGTCGTAGTCCTTGCCGGTTGTGTCCGAGTCCTTGTAAACATCGCCGTTGATCGAGACAAACGGGTCCACGGTGAAGTTGCCGCCATTGAATTTCGTCGGGGTTTCGCCAGCGTAGTTGCAGCCTAACATGTAGCGGAACAACTGGTAATTCCGCCCCACCCGCCACGGCGTGTTTTGCTCGCCGGTCATCGGGTTGATGACGATGCGGCTCTTGTCCCAGAACGCGCCCCACCATTTCTCACTGCGCTGTTTCGACTCCGCCGCGAGTGCGCGCTTCTCCAGCCCGGCTTTCCACGCAGCCACGTCCCCCGTCCGGGAAATGTGGGTGCCGATGCGGATGGCATGCGATTTTTCCGCATCGCGGGAGGCAAAGACAAAGGCCTTGTACACCGGCAGCTTTGTTTTTTTACTCCCATTCTTCTGATACTGGCCGGTCTGCTCGCCTTTATACTCGAGGTTTCCCCCCATCAGCTGGCCGCCGGAGATGCGGTTCGCCAGGTTGTCGTGAATCTGTTTTCGATACTTCTCCAGCCCCTGCTGCTGGATGTAGAGCCCGATCACCGACTCGTCAGGATTCTTGTGATAAAAATACATCGAGTCGCCGTCGTCTCCACGTTGCACCTCGAAAGTGTCCTTTTTCCGAAAGTATTTCCCCGGTTTGCCACCGGTGCCGAAAATGGCGAAGGACTCACCGTAGCCGTCCTTGTCGGTGAACTCCCTGTCCTCGTGCCGCCAGCTTTCATATCGGACGCGCATCGTGGTTTTCTCGCTGGCCTCACTGGTGAAGTGGATGGTGGAATCCTCCGTGTCCACCCAGATCAGCACCTTCGCCGTCACCTCGCCATGGTCGATGAACTGTTTCCGGGCGGAGATTTCGACCCGACCCTGCTTCAGCTTCAGCTCCTGGAGAAACGCATCCGGCGACGCAAACGGGTTTGGCGAAAACGACACCCGCACGCGCCCCAGTTTGAGACACTGCCCGTTGGCGTCGTAGCTGCCGCTGCGCTGCATGTAGAACAGGATGTCGCCGTTCTCCACCCAGACGTTCAAGCCGGTGTCCCGCCCGCCGCAGGGCATCGACTGCCCCGAGTTGCTCGACGGACTGTGCCACTTGATGTTGTACTGGTCCGGGTTTTCAAACTGGGCCTGCGCGCTGATGACGGTCAGCGCGAGCGTTAGAAGTGTTAGGAAACTTTTTGTCATGGGGTTTTTTACCGTGGCGTGTTTGCGCTCTACGTTATGTCGAGCGAGGTTGATGATACAGTCCGGAAACGGATACGCCGGCACCCGCGCAGGCATTTCACGCCGCTCGGGAAAGAAGGGGGTTCCAGGGAGTTGTTCCATATTTGAACAAGCCCCCCCTCATCATTCACGACAGCGGAATGACCTGGGTATCCGGATGGACCACCAGCCGGGTGCTTTGCAGCGCAATCGCTAGAAGCGGTATGAAAGTCCGAGAGTGTGCATATTCATACCTGGATTGACATCCTGAAGACCGGCGTTGGAGATGTGCTGCCAGCGATAGCCCAGCGTCCAGCGGTCGTTGATATCCCAATCGAAACCCATGGAAGTAAAAAACTGGAAGTCACCGCCGAGGTTGCGTCGACCGAAGGTGTGCTTACTGAGGTAGGCGGGACCGGAGCCGATGACAAGATGCAGCGGGCTGTCGCCAAAACTGACGGTACATTGTGGCCCGATACGCAAATAGAAACCGGTTCCGGCTTTGTGGTCGAGGGCACCCACACCCCCCTCAAGATTGAAATCAAGCACCGTGGTATCTCCAAGCTGAAATTGGTAGGGGGTGGTAACGGTGGCGAACAGCTCCGCGGTGTTGATGTTGATATCGCCCTGGCTGTCGATTCCACCACGCAAGCCGACGGAATCAAAACGGTAGGTCTTTGGGGTTGACTGGGCACTGACAACAGAGGGCAGCGCGAGAACGAGCGTAACTAGGATTGTCTTGGTCATGGTTTTTGTTAGGTAGTATTTTACAGGTATTGCAGGGTCATTACCCCCGGACTGAACGGCGGGATGATAGTGCATGCATCCTTTCGTTAGATATGAATTTAATCTCCTTTTCCTCCTTGCCAAGTGATTTTTGGCAGCGGATTCTTATCGAGGGTGCTGGCCGGAGCCTCTCCCGTTTGACGCGCTGCTGGCGGGGCGGCCAATGGCAATCGAGCAGTGGCACGGAGCATCGCATCCATTGAAATTAAATGGAGGATGTATCACTGGACACTTGGCAATCTGCTTACGAACTGTCATTAAAGCGAGGAAACGCCACTACACAAAACCGGAACCTTGAAACTTGAAACCATCCAAAACGCCCTCCCCGGGTCAAAACTCCGACATGGGGCCGGCTGGTTGTTTTCTCCCAAGCCGCTCGTTTTGAAAAAAGCCACCGCGCGTAGACTCACCCGGCTCGGGCATCCGCTGGCGCAGTTCCAACGGGCATCCGACGGGATCTACCAGCGCAGCGCCAAGGGAAAATTGCCTGCCTGGATTCACCGCTTACTCGATGCCGACAAACCCCACTGGATCACCGACACCCAGCAGTCGGCTGCCTTACGCGACGTCATGCCGAGGGTGATCCGACCCGACCTGATCCTGACCGGTGACGCGGAATCGGAATCGTTTGCACTCACGGAAATCGACTCCGTGCCCGGCGGTATGGGTATCACCCTCTGGTTGTCGCGATTTTATACGGAACACGGCCATAATGTGTTAGGTGGCGCAAACGGCATCCGTGACGGGTTCCAATCGCTGATGGCCGATGGTGGGCAGATACTTGTCAGTGAGGAATCCGCCGACTACCGCCCGGAGATGGAATGGCTCGCCGGGAGGTGCAACAACATCGACGTGCTGCGCGCCGAGGAAGCCGATTGCGGCAAGATCGGCAACACGCCGACCTATCGGTTTTTCGAATGGTTCGACTGGGAAAACATCCCCTGTGCGCACAAACTCGCCTCATCGCCGTTGCTCAGCTCCCCGTGCAAGCCGCACCTCGAGGAGAAGCTGTGGCTGGCACTGCTGTGGTCGCCCTCGCTGCGCGGGATCTGGGAAAAGGCCCTGCGCGGCAACCACCTGCAGCGGTTGAAGGAAATCGTCCCGTTCGGCTGGGTGGTCGACCCGCACCCGCTACCACCGCATGCGGCGATCCCACGGCTCGGCGTACATTCCTGGGACGAGGTGGCCGGTTTTTCCCAGAGCGAACGCCAGTTGGTGTTGAAAATCAGCGGCTTCTCCGAGCTCGCCTGGGGTTCTCGCGGCGTCTACATCGGCCACGACATGCCGGGCAACGAATGGCGTGAACACATCCAGGAAGCGGTCGGAGCCTTCGACTACCAACCGAGGATGATGCAGCAGTATCACTCCGGAAAAATCATCGAGCACCCCTACTTCGACCCCGAAACCGGTGAGGAAAAAATCATGCAAGGCCGCGTCCGGCTCTGCCCCTACTTCTTTTCCGACTCTAACGACAAGACATCTTTCGGCGGCTGCCTGGCAACCATTGTGCCCGCTGACAAAAAGAAGATCCACGGCATGAAGGACGGCATCCTGGTGCCTTGCGTGGTGGGGTAGCTTCGCGATTACAGCAGCGACTGCAACTCGTCACGAGTCATTTCCACATCACGAAGTATCTTGTTGATCAAACCCGGCCCGAGCGTTTCCTTGCCGTGCACCGGGACTGTGGTTTTTCGTCCATCTGCATGCACCACCCGGTGATGACTACCCTTGATGCGAGCCACTTCAAAACCGGCCTTGCCCAGTGCCTTGAGCATTGCCCCGCCGGTGATGCTGGGAAAGCTGCTCATAGCGCGACTTGCTGGACCCCCAGAAACTCATCGGATTGGTAGTCCGGCTGATCCTCCAGACACAACTCGATCGCCTCCTTGATCCGCTCGAACAACTGATCGTATGTCTTCGCCTGGGTATGGCAGCCGCTCAGTCCGGGGACGCTGGCAACCAGCCAGCCATCGCTGTCGCGCTCCACAATGACATTGAACTTTTTCTTCTCCATCTACGGCTATTTTATCACAACTTTCCAATGACTACCAACCACAATCCCGGTCAAAAAATCCACGGCGTGAATGACGGCATCCTGGTGCCGTGTGTGGTGGTGGAGTAGGGGCAATTACTCCCTCCCCGTATCAATGAGTCCTCCTTTTTCAGGTATGGTAATTGTGTCCCCGGGGAACACTTTCAAATTCTGATGCGACGGAGTTTTGATGTTGTATTTGTAACGCATCGTTTTACCCGTTTGGGAATCCTTTCGTAACAGGTAGAAGTACTTACTGGCAAAGACCTTGCGATCACCCGCCTGCTGAATCGCCTGGATCACCGTCATCTCAGGTCGATACTGCACCGCACCCGGACGAGCCACCTCTCCTCCCACACTCACCACTTCCCTGATGTCACCACGCTCCCTGACCTGCACTGAGATCGTAGGTGCTACATAGATCTCAGCCGTTTTAAATGCCTCTTCAATACTGCGCTCAACATCCTCAGGCCTCTTGCCCAAGGCCCGGATGTTCACATTGATGATGGGAACCCGGATGTTACCACTGTCGCGCACCTGATATTCTCCGTTTACTTTCGCTTGCTCCGATGCGGGCACTCCTTTCAGAGAGATGATTACCGTATCGCCCGACTTGATCACTCCCGCATGGGCTACGGCGGACAGGGAAAACACGCCGAAAACGACGCCTAACAACTTAACATATTTTAATAGTCTCATAACATGAACAACGATGGCTTACAGGGATACAGACAGGGTTATGGGGTATTTGTTCGATTTTTCCCCGCCGGAGAGCAAAAAGACCTTGTCAAACCGGGTGTCATCCCCTAGGAACCCGCCAACCTTCGTCACGCCGCCGCATCAACTACGGGAAATTGAAGGACTTATAACAAACGCGGCGGATTTCCCACACAATCCAGAGCCACCCTGATTCAAGGGTGGACACAACTAAAACAATGGTCAACGAACTGATTAACGAAATGGTCGACGCTGGTGTTCACTACGGACACCAGACCCGCAAATGGAACCCGAAAATGAAACCCTACCTGATGAAGGACAAGGGTGGCATTTACATCATCAACCTTGAGGCAACGGTCAAGTGTCTCGACAAAGCAGCCGATTTCCTCGGTGAGCTTTCCAGCAAAGGCCAGAAGATCCTCTTCGTCGGCTGTAAACGCCAGGCACAGGACGCCGTGGCAGAAGCGGCCAACGCCATCGGCCAGTATTACGTCAATCACCGTTGGCTCGGTGGCACCCTGACCAACCTCGCCACCATCCGCCGTTCCGTGGAACGCCTGAAGTACCTTGAGGACATCGAGAAGTCACCCGACTTCAAGAAAATGTCCAAAAAGGAACTCTCCGCCCTCGGACGTGAACGCGAGAAACTGCTGCGCAACCTGCGTGGTATCCGCGACATGGAAAAACTCCCTGCCGCCATGGTCATCGTCGATTCCGCCCGTGAAACCATCGCCGTGTCTGAAGCACGCCGCCTCAACATCCCGGTGATCGCCATCGTCGATACCAACGCGGACCCGTCTGTCATCGACTACCCGATCCCGGGCAACGACGACGCCACCCGCTCGATCCGCCTGCTGCTGCAGAACCTCGTCGACTCCATCGTAGTCGCCAAAGACTAATTTCACTTCAATGGTGGCACCAGCCACCACTGATTCTCAACTAATAACGAATAACTGATAACTCAATTATGATCACTGCATCCGCTGTCCAAGAGCTCCGCAAGATCACCAACGCCGGGATGATGGCTTGTAAAAAGGCCCTCACCGAAACCAAGGGTGACCTCGACGCAGCCGTTAAACTTCTCCGCGAAAAAGGTATTGTCAAATCCGCAGGTCGCGCCGACCGCGAAACGTCCGAAGGCCTGATTGCCGCACACGTCGACAGCACGGGCTGCTGCGGACTTCTCGCTGAAGTCAACTGTGAGACCGACTTCGTTGCCAAAAACGAAGCCTTTGGTGCCTTTGTTTCCGACATCACCAAAACCATCGCTGAATCCGACGCCACCGACGCCGAGGCTGCCGCAGCCGTTGCCTACACCGATGGCACGGTCCAGGACGCCCTCGGCGCCAAGTTCTCCGAGCTGGGTGAGGTGATCAAGATCAAGCGCGTCACCCGTTTTGTTGCAGAAGGAAACGGCGCCGTCTCCAGCTACATCCACATGGGTGGCAAGGTGGGCGTGCTTCTTGAGCTCAGTGCTGAAAAACCTGAGAGCAAGGACAGTGAGATCTTCAAGGACCTTTCCCGCGACATCTGCCTGCACATCGCCGCGCTCAACCCGGCCGGCCTCACCCGCGATGACCTCGACGCCTCCACCATCGAGGAAGAGAACGAGATCAACCGCAAGCAGCTCGAAGCCGAGGGCAAGCCCGCCGAGATCATCGACAAGATCCTGATCGGCAAGATCAACAAGTACTTCTCCGAGTCCTGCCTCGTCGACCAAGCGTTTGTTAAAGACGACAAGGTCAGCGTCAAGCAGCACGTCGCCGCCAAGGCCAAGGAGCTCGGCGACACGGTGAATATCGTCCGTTTCGCCCGCTTCAACGTCGGCGCCTAACGTGACCTTGGCCTCTGGCCGACACGTCCCAACCTTTCAAAACCCGCCCTGCCCCCGAGCACGGCGGGTTTTTTATGTCATGGAGCGCGGGTTTGCAACCCGGGGCAACCCATGGAACACGGCAGGCTTAGGCCTCGATGACGCCTCGATGACCGATAGCGGTTTCGGCAGCCACCTGTTGGGTGAAGCGCCATGTTAGTGCACCAAAACCAGTGACACTCCATACATGCATCAACGATGAAGTGAAACAATGTCCCCCAGTGGGCCACCTATTTCCGCTTCTTCGGCTTGCGCCAGTCGGTGCGTTTTTTGGCGGTCTTCTTGGCCGAGAATCGACCCGACTGCTCGTAGCGGTCGCTTGAATGGCGGCGTGGTTTTCTTTTCTGAAAATGCTTTCCTTCCTCCTCCTCGGGGACCGGTTTCTTGTAGTTGAAACCGTCGAGGAAACGCTTTTTCAAGGTGATGCCGATATGGCGTTCGAGTTTCTTCAGACGTTCTCCATCGGATGATGTTAGAAAAGTAATGGCGCAGCCTTCATTTCCTGCCCGACCGGTGCGGCCGATGCGGTGGATGTAGTCGTCGCTTTGCAATGGGAAATCATAGTTGATGACGTGGGTGACATCGGGAATATCGAGACCACGGGCGGCGATGTCGGTGGCGACCAGAACCCGGATTTTACTCGCCTTGAAATCGCGCAGCGTGCGGGTGCGGTGGTTCTGGGAGCAGTCGCCATGGATGGCAACGGCTGAGATGTCGGAGCCAGTGAGAGTCTTCGCCAGCACATCAGCATCCTCACGGGTCCTAACAAAGGCGATGACGGAAAAGAACTGATGGTCTGCAAGCAGTTCGATAAGCAGCTCCGCCTTCAGGTGTTGCTCCACCGGGTAGAGAAACTGGGTGACGGTCTCCGCCGGGTTGCTGCGGCTGCCTACTTCAATGGTGACCGGGTCCTTGAGGGTCTTTCTTGCCAGTCGCTCGACCTGGGGTGGCAGGGTGGCGGAAAAAAGCAGGCTCTGGCGGCGCTTGGGCAGACTCATGGTGATCTGCTCGATGTCGGGCAGGAAGCCCATATCCAGCATCCGGTCGGCTTCGTCCAGAATCAGGTGGGTGAGTTTCCCGAAGGTAGCATGTCCTGCTTCCATCAGTGCCATCAGTCGGCCAGGGGTGGCGATGACGATATCGACATTGCTTTGCAGTTTTTCAATCTGGTGTTTCTCACTGGCACCACCAATCACCATGGCGGTGCGGAGGTTGGTGTATTTTCCGTAGGTCCGGATACTCTCATTGATCTGCATCACCAGTTCGCGGGTAGGTGCGATGATAAGCAGCCGTACCCCGCGCGCCGCCTGGTCGCCCGACTTTTCACATAGCTGGGAAAGCAGCGGCAGGGTGAATGCGGCCGTCTTACCTGTGCCCGTCTGGGCAAGACCTATCAGGTCCTGGCCCTTGAGAATGGGCGGAATGGTTTTGGCCTGGATGGGTGTGGCCTGGCTGTATCCTGCATCATCAATGGCTTGAAGAATACGCGTGTGGAGCCCGAGTGACTGGAATGACATACACGCTCCGTAGGCGGGAACGGGAAAACTTCAAGTCTTATCGTGTGGATGCTGTGAGCTTGGGTTGATTATTCCATGGGTTGCCGACAGCTTGCAAGGCTGTCCTACTTTCCACGGGCCGCCGGGACACCCGACTTTTTTAAAAGTGGTGGTTTTTTACCGGAAACAGGAGCCACGTCTTTACCTTTAAGATGACCTATCCCGGTGGCCTCCTGGTTCCAGAGCTTTGCTAACGCGTCTACTTTTTCAGGATACTGGCTGGCGAGGTCGTTGAGCTCCGTTCCATCCTTGACGATGTTGTAGAGTTCCCATTGTGACGCCCGGTGGGTGACGAGTTTCCAGTCGCCCTGGATGATCGCACGATTGTTTGCGAAACGGAAAAACAACGACGAGTGGGGATCGCGGGTTTGGTCTTCGAAAATGGGTTTCAACGATCTGCCTTGCAGCGGCTCCAGCTCGATCCCTGGCCAGGACTTGGGGTATTCGCCTCCTGCCAGATCGATGCAGGTGGCCATAAAGTCGATCAAGTGGGCGCGTTGGGGCGTGATCGAACCAGCCCTGGCTTTTATGCCCTTCGGCCAATGTGCAATCATCGGGGAATTGATGCCACCGCCATGCTGGTTCTGTTTGTGGAGACGGAATGGTGTATTACCGACATGCGACCATCCGGTGTCGTAGCACCAGAAGGATTGGGGGTTCCATGGCTCTTTGCCGGCTACCTTGGTGCGGTCGAAGGGACAGGCTCCGTTATCGGAACAGATCATGATCAGGGTGTTGTCGTAAACGCCCTTGTCCTTGAGAAACTTGATGAGTTTTCCTGTGGTCTGGTCAATGCGGTCGACCATTCCGGCAAAAGCGGTCATACGGCGTGACTCCCAGGCTTTTTCCTGATCCGACAGACTCTCCCAAGCAGGCACGAGATCGGGTCGGGCTGAGAGTTTCCAGGTCTCGGGAATCAATCCCATTTTCAACTGCTTTTGATAACGGGCAGCACGGATTTGATCCCACCCTGCGTCATACGTGCCTTCATACTTTCTATAGTCCTCTTTTCTAACCTGCAACGGGTAGTGAGGGGCATTGTGGGCGATGTAGAGGAAAAACGGCTTGTCCGGCGACTCGCTGAGCGACTCACCAAGGAATCTGGTGGCAAAGTCAATGTTGGCATCGGTGGTGTAAAAGTCCTTACCAAAATCCGACCACCGTTTGCCGTTCAGCCGGAACGTTTTGTCCCCCTTGAAATAGTTCGTCGACCCGGAGAGGTGGCCAAAGTATTTTTCAAAACCGCGGGCAGTCGGTTCATTATCGAGGTGCCACTTGCCGACCATGGCGGTCGTGTAGCCCGATTTTTTCATCACCTCCGCGATGGTCACCCCCCGGTTCAGCCTCGAGTCCCCCGCTTGGTCGCTGTAGAGACCGGTAAGCAGGCACACCCGGGAGGAGTGGCACTTGGCGGTGTTGTGGAACTGGCTAAAACGAAGCCCATTCCCGGCGAGGCTGTCGATGTGAGGTGTTTTGATTTCGCTGCCGTAACAACCGAAGTCCGAATAGCCGAGGTCATCAACCATCATGATGATGATGTTGGGTCGCGACGCAGCCTGCACGCTGAGGGTCCACAGGAGGATTGATAGGAGGAGAATCAGGGATTTCATAAGAGGTCAAAATAAGATAACGGAAGTGGACGGCCTGGCCAACCACGGCACGGAACATCCATAACCATGGACACGCAAAAGTAAAGTCATCATGCCCTCCTGCCCCCCTCCGGGACCACATCACTACAATCCGGTCACCGGCGGCTGTATCAGCACAGGCATGATGGTTAGCTGTTCCTTCTTGATAGTTTTTACCTATCCGGCGAGTATACCGCCTATGGACAGACGTCAATTCATCCAACTCACTGCCGCAGGCTCTGCAATCGGGGCCGCGACGATGGTCGCAGCTCAAGGGAAGGCGGCAAAGGTTGCCCCACTTGCCATAGGACACCCGGTCGTCATGGCCCCCCGCACTGACGGTGTTGAAATTGTGTGGCGTATCAACGGGCTGGCCAAAGGGTTCGTTGAGTACGGCACCAGTAAAGATCCGGGCAGTGTCGCAAGGAACGATGGCTGGGGGTTACGGCCGGCCGGCAAGGGGGTGTTGAGAGTCCGGATCAACGGACTCAAACCTGGAACAACCTACTTCTACCGAGTGGTGACCGAGGACTTTGACAGAAAATCCCCGCGTAGGGAAACCGGCGCACTACGCAGCTTTAAAACACTCTCAGCAACGGCGGAGAATGCATCCTTCTGTGTTTGGAATGATACCCATCAACATAACGACACCATCAAAAAACTCGCGTCCATCACCCCTGCCAGTGACTTTCTTTTATGGAATGGTGACACTTGTAACGATTGGTACAAAGAAGGCGAAGTTGCTGAAACCATCCTTACCCCCGCAGGCGCCGGGAGTGGCGTCGATTTCACAGCCAATAGCCCGCTGATCCTTGTGCGAGGCAATCATGACCTGCGCGGCACCCTGGCCCATCAAGTCGAAGACATCGCAGCGACCCCGGACGGCAAGCCATGGCACGCCTTCCGCTCAGGCCCTGTCGCCGTGATCTGCATGGACACCGGCGAGGACAAACCGGACGACCACCCTTATCTTTTTGATCGGGTGGCCTGTGAGCCCATGCGCCGGGAACAGGCTGAGTGGTTGGAAAAGGTCATCGAACAGCCCGACATCAAAAACGCCCCCTACCGCATCATGTTCTGCCATATTCCGCTGCGCTGGACAGATGAGGACAGAAAAACAGAGTTCGACTGGTATAGCCGACGAAGCCGTGACCTCTGGCACGACGCACTCGTCAAATGGGGCACCCAGGTTGTGATCTCCGGCCACATCCACCGCGACGCCTATATCCCCGCAAACAAGGATTTCCCCTACGCACAACTCGTCGGGGGAGGCCCGAAGATGGCCCAGGCCCGGCTCATCACCGGCAAGGCCGACCCTCAACAGCTGGTTTTCCGCATGATCGATATGCAGGGAAAAACAACGAGTAGCCACGTCTTCCCACGCCTCGGGTAATGCCGGGTGATGCCAGGCCCGGAACCTGACTCATCCCCGTCCTCCCCCCAAGGATTATCAATCGATCCAAACGTAGACCCAACATCCATTTAAAACAGCAAACGACAGGATATGCACAGTTTGGGGTCAAGATATGCGGGATAAAAGGCAGAATCAGTACCCGTATTTAATTGGCAAAACACCTGTTTGCCCCCACATTCCCACCGCACATGAAATTTCCTCAAATCATCCAGGGTGGAATGGGAATTGCCATCTCCAGTTGGCAATTAGCTAAATCGGTGGCATCCCAAGGCCAGCTTGGAGTAGTTTCCAGCACCGCCATCGACCTGGTCATGGTCCGGGTTCTCCAATTGGGAGACCCTGACGGCTACATGCGCCGGGCACTGGCCGCGTTTCCCGATCAGGCGCTGGTGCAGAAAATCCTCGACCGCTACTTCATCGAAGGAGGCAAGGCCGCCGACCAGCCATATGCCACAAAACCGATGATAGGCGACAAACCGAGCCGCTTCACCGAGCAGCTGATCATGGTATCCAATTTCTGCGAGGTCTACCTGGCCAAGGAAGGCCACAACGGTATGGTGGGCATCAATTGCCTGCACAAAATCCAGACACCGATTCTGGCCGGTATCTTCGGCGCCATGCTGGCCGGAGTGGATGTGGTGATCGTCGGTGCGGGTATCCCCATCGAACTCCCCAAGGTGATCGACGGCCTGACCAGGGGGGAACCTGTCGAGTTTGCAGTCCACGTCCACGGCGCCACCAAGGGGGCCGATCACAAACTGCGCTTCGATCCGCGCGGTATCATGGCCAAGGATATCACCTCCCTGCCACGACCCATGTTTTTCCCCATCGTATCATCGGTCACCCTGGCATCCGTCATGGTGAAAAAGTCCGGTGGTATCGTCGACGGCCTGATCATCGAGGAGCCCTCCGCCGGTGGCCACAACGCCCCCCCGCGCGGAAAAACGACTTACAACGAAATAGGCGAGCCGCAGTATGGCCCCAGGGATGAGGTCGATCTCGAAGCCATCAAGGCGCTCGGTGTCCCCTTCTACCTCGCCGGCTCCTACGCTACTCCAGAGAAACTCAAGGAAGCCCTGGCTGCCGGGGCGGCCGGTGTCCAGCTGGGCACCGTCTTTGCCTTTACCGACGAATCAGGCCTGCGTGAAGACCTGAAACGCAATACCATCCAGGAATGTCTGCACGGCAAACCCAACATCTACAAAGACCCTGTGGCATCGCCCACCGGGTTCCCGTTCCAGGTACTCACCGTTCCCGGCTCTTTGTCCGAAAAGGATGTTTACGAAGACCGTTGCCGCGTCTGCGACCTGGGTTACCTCCGTGAAGCCTACGAAAAAGAAAACGGCACACTCGGATGGCGCTGTCGATCGGAACCACTCGATTCCTTTGCCAAAAAAGGAGGAAATCTCGATGAAACCGTGGGCCGCAAATGCCTCTGTAACAGCCTGATGGCCAACATCGGCATGGGCCAGCTGCGCAAACCACAAGAAAACGACGGCGATGGCTTGGTCGAAGAACTGCCCCTGGTCACCTGTGGCGACAACATCTCCGCTGTCTCCGTACTCGCCACGGTCGAAAAGCCTAACTACACCGCCAAGGATGTGCTGGACTACATGTTGGCTACCTGATTTCCGTGGCTAATAATACGGTCTGAGCAGCAGGTAGCAAACGGGACCTGTCGCCGCGACGTAAAGCCAGAGCGGAAACACCCAGCGCGCCATTTTCCGGTGACGGGCGAAGTGGTTGGTGTATCCGAGTGAAAGTGTGATCAGGATAAACGGCAAACTAACAGCCGCTAACACAATGTGACTTGCAAGCACACAGAGGTAGATGGTTTTCCCCACCCCTTCCCCCCCGTGCCGCACTTCCTGCTGGGTGCCGTGGTAGAGCACGTAGCTGAGGAGGAACACAACGGAGAACACAACCGCGCAGCCAATCGCTTGTTTGTGCAGGGTGATATTTTTATTTTTGACGGCCACAACGGCGACTAACAAACTGATCGCAACCAGGGTATTCAGCACCGCGTGCAGCGGCGGCAGGTAGGGCAGACCCATTCCGATGTCCCATTTATAACTACCCGTCACGCTGACGAGGACAAAGACCAGGCCGCTCACCACCCACGCCGCGCGTGTGAGTTTCTTGAGCATCGCGGTATCGGGCTGACGCTGGAGGTAGTCCTGGTAATCAGACATGCCGTTAGTTCTGGTTCAACAAAGTATCCACCGTGAAGTAGAGCTTGTTTTCCTCACCTTTGAAAAACGCCTCACCCTTCTGGAGGGCGTGAAAAAGATCGTGGCGTTTGATCATGGACAGGTCCCGGTCGTACACCGCGATCGACATGTCGTGCTCATACTCCCCGAGTCGGGCAGCCTCTTCCGGATCTTCACGTTTGACGATTTCCTGATACTTCATCTCGTTGACCATATAGTCCTTGAGCTGCTTGGCATCACCGGTGAGGAACCACCAGTTAGAGGCATTGGCATCCAGGCCTTCGGCGTAGGAAAGCATTTCCTCGACGCCATCGCTTTCCGGGTTGACCGTGATGCAGACGAGCACGAAGTCGGGGTTATCCTTGTATTTCTCATAAAGTGCCTTGAGTCCCTGCGCGTTGCGCTTGGCACACATCGGGCAGGAGGCATAGAACTGGGCGAATGCCCACACCTTGCCTTTGAGGTCGGAGATCCTCACCTCCCTGCCATCCTGTCGCTTAAGGACAAGATCCTTTTGCAAGGTAAGCTGCGGTTGGAAGTCGGCTTCCTGGGCGTAGTATGGTTGATCCTGCGGCTCGACCTCGACGTGGCGACCACGGATCATCCATGTGGTGTAGAGGATCAGCACGGAGATCACGGCCACACTGACATAAATGAGGACTATTTTTTGTTTATCGTTCATTCTTTGCTACCTGTTTGAGTTTCCTTGAGAACAAATTCGGTGTTGGTGTAGAGGGTTTTTTTTAATTCAGCCACTGCGTTGAGGACGAGGTCGAAGCCTTTGGCATCCTTCAATTCAGGGCGTTTAGCCAACTCCGCCGCCGCCTTGATTTCATACTCACGGGCCTCGTGGAAGTCGTATCGCTGGCGGATGTGCATTTTCCGGTCGATCAAGGCAATTTGCGAGGGAAACCTCCATTTTCCTGCAGCATCCCCTTCTTGCCGGGCGCTCACCAGACCGAGGCGCAACTGGTCCTTGAGGTAGCCACGTTGTTTGTTGGTATCACCCGTCGTTAGAAACCACCAGCGCGGATCGGTGATTCCCAGATCAGCCATCGCACGTTTCAGGTCCTCTGGCTTCACCCCCTGATCAACCCCTTCGATCGATATCGCGACAAAGCGCACATCCTCATTGCCGGCGTAGTGCTCGGTTATCTCCTTCATCATGGCCAGGGCGTGTTTGTTTTCGTCCAGCTGGCTGACACAAATAGGAACGGCAAACCAGACCTTGCCTTCAAGGTCGTAGATCGCCACTAATTTGTCGTCCTGGTTTTTGGCGGCAAAATTGCGGGTGATTTTGGAGGTGATGGGTGGTCGACCGATGTTTTCCTTCGCCTTCGCCTTCGTTTTGATGACATAGGCACTGAGGACGGCGACAGCTCCGATCAGCATGATGCCTACCAGCTTATAGGCAGTGCGGCGTAGCACGGCGGGGTCTCTTTCAGCGGGTTCCAGATGCTTGTCCATTTCCATGTGGGGTTTTGGGTGAAGTCGGCGGAGACTAGCCCTGCTTCCAGCCGATGGCAAGCAATCCCAATGCGAGCGGGAGATAGAGCAGGGTGTAGAGGAAGAGTTTGCGCGCAGCCGGACGGTCCCCGGCCTTGGAAAAGCGATGACACAGCCACAGCATGACCACGCCCACCACGGTGCCGCCCACCAGCCAGGTCAGGCCGGCATAACCCAGCAACCAGCCGAAAGGTGCCAGCAGGGTCAGCAGGATGGTAAATGCACCAGCGATGCCCGCGGCCTTTTTTCCCGATACATCACCATTGGTCCACATGACATAACCCGCCTCCTCGTATTGTTCGCGGACGAGCCAGCTGATTGCGACAAAGTGGGGCATTTGCCAGAGAAACAAGAGCGCAAACAAGAACCAGCTCCGTCCGTCGGACCACGTGCCACCGCCGCCAGTGGCATGGGCAACGGCGGCCCAGCCGATCATCGGCGGAATGGCACCCGGTATACCCCCCAGCAGGGTGTTGGTAGAACTCCGGCGCTTCAGAGGGGTGTATAGAAACACGTAAACGCCCAGCGCAATCGCAGCGAGATAGGCTGATGCCGGATTCACTTTCAAAGCCAGATGGATGATGCCAAAAGCCGATAAACCCCAGCCGATGCCAAAGGCATTCACCGGCAACATCCGCCGTGCTGGCAGGGGACGGTCCGCGGTGCGTTTCATCCGGGCATCCTCCTCGATTTCCATCAGCTGGTTAAACGCTGCCGAGCCAAAGGCGGTACACGCCGTGCCGAGGATGGTGTGGAAAAGCAACCAACCGTCATAGAGCCAGGCACCGTGGAAGTACTTCGATGCCAGCAAGTAACCAAACAAGGTTGTAATCACCACAAAGGTGTTCAAATTCACCTTGGTGAGCGTTGCCAGGTCACCTCGGAGCGTGGGCGGCATGTCTGCTTTCTTTTTACGGGCCATGGAGTGTTCTTGGAAAAAAGTGGTCGTCCCCCCCTTACTGCGCTGGATGAGCCATTTTGTCCACTGCTTCTTCACTTCCACCCCCCTGCAGTTTCTCCGTGGGGGTCAAGGACGTGGACTTGGCAAAAACGCTTGTGCGCATCGATGCCCATGCTGTAGTAGTTTTGCTGGTTCATGGCTTCTGTGCGAAGGAGGTTGTTTGTTAGTCCTTCACTACCATTATCGCAGCTATCGGGCTTCTTCGCTACCGCCTTTCATGCCAACTGACCCCTCTCTGACCCCTCTCTGACCCCTCTCTTGAGTTATTCATTTCCCTCTCCGCGGTTTATCACGGGGCTCAGGTTGAGTGTTTCTGTTTTTATTCATTTGTTTTCTAATAAGAGTCTCGGCATGTGATGCCCGACACTTGCCGGCCAAGACTGCTAAACCGGGTTGGATTTCAGGCAATAAATCCCAATCAAATCTTTTGATATCAATATTGCTCTTACTGGGAGATAAATCCGTTTTTTTAACGGTCAACAATTTGCCTTTAGGAAGATTCGATGCAGCATCCCATTTTCTAACAGGTATTAATGCATACACACCAGGTTCAATATCCGTAAGACAAAGCCAGCCATTTCCAGGTATCACCTCTTCAAAAAAAACATATTTATGCAACACTTTTTTTTGATTTAAATTTTTCACCCCAATAATCCTAACGCCCCATACTTGACTTGGTATATCATACACACCGATACAGCCAATTCCGATAAACAATTCGGGAAGCGCCATACCCTTGATGAGCTTTGCTCCAGCCACCCATTGAACCGCTGACACTTCAATAGGAGGATCATCTGAATAACAAAGATGCACTGAATACATTGAATTAATATCGATATTTTTAAGTAATCCTACGTTTCCCTTTGCATACTTTGGAACATGGACTATTCCCGTTTTTTCATTTACAACAATTACTTGATGCAATGGGGTGCCTTCATCAATCCAATCACCATAAAACAATTTCCCTTCGGAAGGGGGTCCTGCATGCAAACGGATGCAACACAACAAAGCCATAATTATTACTAAGTTTTTCATTACTAATTTTATTTGCTGTTTTTTTCACAAGGAATAATTTTTTTTGGTAGTGTAAATATTTGTCTGTAAAAGCTGCTATACCCTGACCCCGCCGCAACGGCAGGCGATGGAGCGTAGCGGAATCGGCTGCCGTTGCGGCGGCGCGCCATCCCCCCTCAGGGGTTGCCAGCGTCCGCCCAATGCTTTTGAATGAAGGTTCTAACACAACCAAACAAAAGCAATGAACGAACAGACACATCCTAGCCATAACGACGAAATCATCAACCTTCTTCTCGCCGACGGACTCGAAAACAGTCTCTCAAAGATCGCTGAACTCCTCATGAACACCGCCATGCTGCTTGAGCGCATCCACCACATCGGAGCCGCCCCCTATGAAAGGGACGCCGTTGAGCGCAATGGATATGCCAACGGTTTCAAGCCGAGGTCCTTCCAGACTGCCGTAGGCAAAATCAACCTGCAGGTTCCCCAGGTTCGTGACAGTGACACGACATTCCGCACCTCACTGCTTGAGAAGGGTTCGCGCAGTGACCGATCACTCAAGGCCGCCATCGCCACCATGTATGTGCAGGGAGTCAGTACACGCCGTGTCACCCAGGTCATGAAGGGACTTTGCGGCTTTGACGTTTCATCAGCACAGGTCTCCAAGCTCACCTCTGAGCTTGATGCCGAGTTCAAAAAATGGCGTTCACGCCCTCTACCCGAAGTCGCCTATCTGCTGCTCGACGCCACCTACTACAAGGTCCGCATCGACGGCACTGTAAGGGATTGCGCCACCTTGAAAGCCATCGGGGTGAGACGTGACGACGGCAAACGCATGATCCTTGGCGTCTCCTGCGCCCTCTCCGAGGCAGAGATTCATTGGCGAGAGTTCCTGACCGACCTCAAGGAGCGCGGCATCGGCATTCCCGACATGATCACATCCGATGCACACACAGGTCTCAGGGCAGCCCTCAAAGCCACGTTCAATGCCAGTCCGTGGCAACGCTGCCAGTTCCACCTTCAGCAGAACGCCCAGAACTACATCACCAAACAGCACCTCAAAAGCAAGGTCGCGGCAGATCTGCGAGCCGTTTTCAATGCAGACAGTCGGGAGCACGCAGAAGAACGCCTCAAGGACTTCGTCAACACTTATCGCAAAGACCAGCCAAAGCTCGCAGCCTGGGCCGAAGAGAACATTCCTGAAGGTTTTGCCGTGTTTACCTTGCCTGAGGCACATCGCAAGCGCTTGCGCACATCCAATGCCTGCGAAACACTCAACAGCCAGATCAAACGCCGCACTCGGGTCGTCGGACTCTTTCCAAACGAAGACTCGCTACTGCGGCTCGTGACCGCTGTATTGGTCGAAATCTCCGAGACTTGGGAAACAGGAAAATCCTACCTCAAGCTCAACTAACAAAAAAACAAACAGAAACAAAAACCGAATCTTCAACAAAAGCCATCAGCCACTTTTACAGAAAAAACATTGCGCGGCCTTTTTTTTGTGCCACACAAAGGAAGATCCTCACTTTTGAAATTAATATTAAGTCTTCTTTTCCCTCTGTCGCTGAGGTGATTTAATGCAGCATATCTTCGTTTGAGAGTACTGTTATCTCTAACATTTGTGACACATACAAATTCCACTGTAATTTCCTTACAATCACATTCATCGCAATTTGCTTTTGCCTGTGCTATAGCTGCTTGCCAAGCTTTGTTAATTAAACGAGCGAACCCTACTCGTTTCGCTGCCCGTTGCCTCTCTCCTCCTTTTAACCCCGATTCTTTATAAGGCTTAAAATCGCTCACCTTAGCATTGAGTCCAGCGTTTTTGGAGGTTTTACCATCTCCGATCCTTCCCGAATACCGAGGAAATCCTTTGATTCCCGATTTAGGTATCCCCATATTATTGCAACATACCCCCCCGACTTCAGAGCCTTCACCCAACTGAGAGAGAAGTTCTGTGATCTCTGTAGTAACATTTGAGCCATCTGGATTAGGGGTTGATTTATGCCCCCATAATACACCAACCCAGCAATCTTTTTTTTCCTCTTGTGCTGTATCAGGACTTAACCCGAATATATCAAATTTGTTGATTCCATCGTTATTAACGAAGCCATAAAGGTTAAAGCCCCCTTCTTCTTCAATCGGGTCTCTGTTGATCCACCGTCCTACGTTCGGATCGTAGTATCTGTAACCGTATACAGATACTATGATCCGGTTACGGGCAGATGGCCAAACCGTGACCCCATTGCTGAAAAGGGCGGCTTAAACCTGTATGGATTCGTGGTAAACGATGGAGTAAACCTAATTGATGTGTTAGGAATGGCTTATAAATCGCTAAACGAGGCTGGTTTTGCAGCTAGTAAGGCCGCCCATGACATGACAAAAAAATGGATGGAAGATCCCCAAAATAAGGAATGGGTTGATAAAACCAAAGCAATGGAATATTGGGGATACTTGTGTAAATGCGCTTGCGATCTATTTAATTATACACCTCCGCAGGAGGGAGTTCATCCACGTCATTTGAGAGGGAATGTTGGGGGCATGACAAAGGCAGTTAGTCGTTCAATGCGAGACAAGGCTTGTAAAAAAGCTTTTGGCAGCAAGTGGACTGTTGCGGGGTGGTATCATTCACATCCTTTTTCCCACAGCTTCAGCCAAAGTGCCGAAGATAGGGGCGGCAGTGATGCTCGTGTATCAAATAGAAATAACTTGCCAGCCTTTGTAGGCTACCCAGATTGGAAAGGGAAAACTCGAGTTGATAGAGGTGATCCTCATGCTAATGAAGATGACAGAAAGAATAAGAGAGGTGTTTTTCCTAAGGTTAAACGTGTAAAGGTAAGAACGAAAGTGATCGACCATGAATGCCCTTAATAGCGTATTAAATCATAATCATAACATAGAATGTTAAATATTGGTCTTATATTTTTAGCTGTTGGGATTGCGTTGGTTTTACCTTCATGTGATACGAGAGATACAACTATACAAGGCATGGCTCCTGTAAAGATGGGCGTGATTCCTGTAGGTTACAAAAAATCTAATAACTTGGCGGTTTCGACACCAAAAACAGACGTTGAGTATGCTATTGTTTACCAAGGGATAGTGAGATGCAAAAAAAAGCCTTTTAGGGTGTTGGTAGATAATAATGAAATTGAAATACTCTCTTACGGCGATCAAATTACAGAAGAAATAAATTTAGAAGATCATCAGGGAAAACTGATTGTAATGGCTGGAAAATTTATTCGTAGTATTTCTTTTGATGGCGAAGAGTATTTTACCGTATCGAAAATTTGTTTTTTCTCATCAAGAGAGGGGTCAGCGGAGGAGGACAAGCAGAGAGGGGTCAGAGAGGGGTCAGTAGTATCAGACCTTTAGCAAGTGATTTTTTGAGTTTTTTTGGGTCTTGAATCGCAGGCGTGTTAGGTCGCGCTGGAAAACATGCTTGTTTTCAGCCTTGCGAGTCCATGCAGGGAATGGTCAACGCGGAAGTTCTTTGCCTCGGTTAGATGTACAGCACCAAATTATCATCGTGTAGTATTGCCGAATTGATATCGGGTGATTTCTGATAGAATTCCACGCTTTCATTGATTTTTGTTACCATTGGCGTTGTAGATTTTTTGTTTTTTACGATGTGGGGTAAGTTAAAGTCACTCCATAACCACCAGGCTGGGCGAATCGTGAACTAGGCAAATACACCCCCCACCACGGCGGCAATGATGACCAGCGCCCAGACGGGGAGCCATTTGAAGTAGATTGCCAGGGCAAGCAGCACGATTCCCGCGGCGTCACCGGCTCCGGCGACGCTGCCATTGCGAAGCATCCCTAACAATGCCGCGCCGAGCACCCCGACGACCGTGGCATTCGCCCCCCGGACACCAGCCCGCGCCCAGGCAAAATGTTTGAGCCGGTTCCAAACAGGAAGTCCTCCTGCCAGCAGAACCATGCCGGGCAGGAAAATGGCAATGATCCCGACAGCGCCCCCGACCCATGCGTTCCCGAACAATTTCATCGAGGCACCTAGAAACCCACCAAAGGTAAACAGGGGTCCGGGAACGGCCTGGGCGGCACCATAGCCAGCAAGGAAATCGTTTGCTTTGACATAGCCGCTGTCGACCGCCCCCGTCTCCAGCAGGGGCAGGACCACATGCCCGCCACCAAAGACCAACGAGCCGGCTTGGAGCAGGCCACCGGTCGCCTGCACATCCTTGTGTCCGGGAAACATCATCGGCACTGTCAGCAATACGACCAGCAGCAATGCCGCGATGACCACACCGCGAACATGTGAACCGCCTTGCCCAGCGTATTTTTCATCCGCGGGCTCGCTGTCCTTTTCCTTGAAAACAAACACCCCGACCACACCTCCCAGGAGAATCAGCACAGGCTGCACCCACGCCTGCGTTACCAAAATAAGAATGGTCAATGCCACCACGGCCAGGATCATCTCCGGCCAGCGGGGGCAGAGGTTTTTCCGCATCCCCAACAAAGCAACCGCGACCACGGCCACCGCAGCCAGTTTCAATCCATGCAGCCACCCCGTGCCTAACCACTCCTGCACACCTCCCATGCCAATGGCAAAGGAGATCATCAACACGGCCGACGGCAGGGTAAAGCCAAGCCATGCTCCCAGCGCGCCCAACCAACCAGCCCGCCCGTAACCAATGGCCGCCCCCAGCTGACTGCTACCCGGCCCAGGCAGGAACTGGGTCAGTGCCACCAGCTCTGCATAACGTTTTTCGCCCAACCATTTGACGCGTTCGACATACACTTCCCTGAAATAACCAAGGTGCGCCACAGGGCCACCAAACGCGGTAAGACCTAGTTTCAGCGAGACCCAAAAACACTCTATCAGTCCCTTGACTCCGGTTTTCTCGTGCGGCATGGGGTGGAATGCTAAACTCCTGGTTTCAAATTCCAAATACCAAATTCTTGTCATTCACAAAATCACCTTCCCATATCTGCCATCCGTGGTCATCTGTGTCGATCAGTGCCATCCGTGTTGAAAACATCCATCAAACACAGATGGCCACAGATCAAGACATCCGCTCACGCAGATTGGGCTGGATCCAATTCCAAATACCAAATTCTTGTCATTTCCGTCATCCGTGCGTATCACCCCGCGATGTTCAGCAACGCCATCAACCGACTCCGTGTCATCAGTATCGTCGAGGCCATTTCCTACCTTGTTCTTCTCGGTATTGCCATGCCGCTCAAATATATCTGGGACGAACCGCTGGCCGTGCGCATTGTCGGTATGGCGCACGGTGTCCTGTTCTGCATTTTCTGTGCCGCCCTGCTCGATGCCAAGCTGAGGCAACAATGGAGTCTCAGGCCGCCATTCTGGATCTTCATGGCCTCGCTCGTCCCCTTCGCCCCGATCTGGGTGGAGAAGTGGTTGAAGAGCCAGGTGGCGAGCGAGGGATAGCAGGCCGGGTTTCAACCGAGTTTCGTCTCCTGCAAACGGAATCTCTTATCGTAGTAGCCGCCGTTGTGGGTTTTGCAACAGGTGTAACATCCGGCGTAGCGTTTCATTTTCCTGACCCGGTCAAAGCCCTCACCACAACGAGGGCAGGTGTAGCGCCACTTCCGCACCATGGTTCTTCCTGGCAGGGGCAGCGAATGGGTGGCCCGCTCACCGGGGATGCCGAGGTCGCAGCATGCCTGCCGCCACTCGGCACCGTGGGCCGCAATCCTCTTCCGCCCGGCCCGTGCGTAAGCCAGCAGATGGGCCAATTCATGCAGCATGGTGCCATGCACTTCCTCCTCCGCCACCTGCCTCAGCTTCGGGTTCAATTCGATTTTCCCCTCCGGCCAGAATGCCCGGCCAGCCGTGGTTCGCATGCGTTTGTTCCAAATGACAAGCACCCTCGACGCCAGCTCATCCATTCCCAGGGTGCGCAGCATGGCCGCACATTGCGCGGTCCTTTCTTGATCGATCCCACCTCTTTCCCGAGCCTCCTGCTGCTTAGGCGGAGCGGAGGTTTGAAGAGCCTTTTTCTTGTTCCCGAAGAATAAAAACTCCAGCTGTCGGTCGAATCGCATCGGTGCTTTTAGAGTAACCCACCCCGCTCAGGCGACCAGAAAAATTGGCACGGGAACGAGCAGGGCGACGTCTGCCAGCACCCGCAGGGAGTTCATGGAAAACCGGTCCCGGTAGTGATTGATCACCTGAAGCCCCGCCGCTCCCACCATCACGGCATAGAAAAACGGCTTGGAATACTGGTCGGCATACATCGCCGCAAACACCAGCGAGCCACCGGCAAGGATAATCAGCCCCAGGGTCAATGTCTGCTCGTGCCTGTCCACCGCATGTTCATCCACCGAACCGGCTGCTTTTTCCCACAGGTCGATCGCCGTGATGTTCATCATACAAAGCAGACCAAACACCCAGACTTCCCGGCAGTGGACAAAAATCACGATCATCGTACTCAGCACCATCCTGCCAAAATTCCACGTGGCATCAACCATGCCGGTGTGCCTGAAGGCATAAAGAACGTCATTCAAGTCGGTCACCAACAAGGTGGCATTGGCGGCATTGACCGGAATCCCAATCCCCATGGCAAAAATCATCCCGGCGATAAAATTCTTCGCGTAGGGCACATCCCCGGTTCTGATAAAGGCGAGCACAAAATAAAACCCGCACAGCAGCGCCGCCACCAGACCGGCGGAAAAAATCGACCGCGACAGCACGAACATCGCGTAATAGATACTCACCCCGCCCGCGATGAGTGCTGCGGCCAGGAGAGGCCAGCGCCAGCGCCAGTGGAAGATATGCCGGGGCGACGACGCGCGCACCCCAGGGTGCACCCATCCGTCAATGAGCCGGTCGAGCACGTAGACACACCAGATCGAGGTCGGCAGGACGATCCACGCTGCCGTCTGGATGTATTCCACCCGCAGTGCCTGTGCCAGCATCCACATCCACGCCACGGCCACCAATGGAGCATCCACGCTCAGCAGATTGGGCAGCAACCAGATTGGAGTTCGGCGTTGGTTCATCGGGGTTTGATCGCCTACAACGGAAAACCCGCCGATGGTGGAGCCTCTGGTGTGTTTTCAAGGCTTGCCTCACCATGGTGCAGGCTAAAAAAGATGACTAGTGATTATCGCTTTCACCTGAAGCATGACCGTGACCTTCCTGCTCGTGCCCGGCCTTCTTATCCTCCTTCGGGTAGAGGTTCTTTGTCCCGTCCTTCTTACCTTCGGTACTGTCTTCCCAGTCGTGGCGTTCACAGGAAATAAAGGCGAACAAACCAACGATTGCAAATGTGCTAAAAATGAACTGTTTCATGTCAGGGAGTTGCATAACCCATCCCAGCGGGAAAGCAAGGCGTCATTATAGGGTAATTTTTACTGATGTTTCTTGCAACCAGGCCATAGTTGCCACAGATTACTGACAACTACCAACCAACAGCCCACTCAAACCATGCCCGCTCTTACCCTCACCCCAATCGTCGCCAAATTCCCACCCATGATCGGTGTCATCCTCCTCGGTGTGGCGATCATCTTCGTTCTTATCTTCCTGGTCGTCCTGATGAAATTCTTCGGTATCTGGCTGCAAGCCCGTACCGCCGGAGCACCGGTCAGCATGATGAACCTCGTGTTTATGCGCTTCCGCAAGGTGCCGCCCGCACTGATCGTCAACAGCCGCATCACGGCCGTCAAGGCCGGCCTGCCATTTTCCACGGACCAACTGGAGGCCCACTACCTCTCCGGAGGCGACATCACCCACGTCGTCCTCGCCATGATCGCCGCCGATAAAGCCGGAATCTCGCTGAGCTACGACCGCGCCTGCGCCATCGACCTCGCCACCAAGGACACCGGAAAAACCGTGCTCGAAGCCGTCCGCACCTCGATCAACCCGAAAGTCATCGACTGCCCGAACCCTGCCATGGGCACCACCAAGATCACCGCTGTGGCCAAAGACGGTATCGCCGTCAACGCCCGCGCCCGGGTCACCGTGCGCACCAACCTCGACCGCTTTGTCGGTGGCGCCACCGAGGAAACCATCATCGCCCGCGTGGGTGAGGGCATCGTCACCTCGGTCGGCTCCGCCGTTTCCTACAAACACGTCCTGGAAAACCCCGATAACATTTCCAAACTCGTTCTGGAGAAAGGGGTCGACGCCTCCACCGCATTTGAAATTCTCTCCATCGATATCGCCGACGTCGACGTGGCCGACAACATCGGCGCCCGACTCCAGGCCGAGCAGGCTGAAGCCGACAAACAAGTCGCCCAGGCCAAGGCCGAGATGCGCCGCGCGGCTGCCGTGGCTGTGGAGCAGGAAATGAGCGCCCGCACCCAGGAGATGCGCGCCAAGGTGGTGGAAGCCGAGGCGGAAATCCCGATGGCGATCGCCGAGGCGTTCCGCAGCGGCAACCTCGGAATTATGGACTATGTCAAATACCAGAACGTCAAGGCCGACACCAAGATGCGGGATTCCATCGCCGGTGACAGCGGTGAGACGAACGAGTAAATCCGGCTAGCAGAGCCGACCACCAACACGTGGTCGGCTTCCTCCCCCCAAACGCCACTCCCTGCACCCCACCCTCAATCCACCATGGAAGAAATCGACGGACGGATTATCATCCTGATCCTTTTTGTAGTGGTCAGTGCCATTAAGTGGCTCCTGGAGAAAGTCAAGGGAAAGGGCGAACAGCAGCACGGCATCTCGGAGTCGCTGGAGGATATCTATGAAGAATTCCGCGAGGAGATCCGGCAACGTCAAACGACGGTACAACAGCCCGCCCCATCGCCGCCGCCGCTCCCCCAGGCGCCACCACCCCTTGTCCAACATCCGCAGCACGCCCAACAACGGCCACAGCCGCAACAGGTGTCGCTGCCGAAAAAAGCCCAGGTGAGACAGCTAACAGCTGAGGAAAAAGCCGCCGCCGCACGTTTCCAACAGCTCTCGTCCGGTAAACGCAGACGCCGGAGCAAGCCACAGACCTCGGTGCACGCACTACTCTCCAGCCCGCAGTCGGCGCGCCAGGCCATTGTCCTCACCGAGATCCTCGGCAAGCCGAAGTCCATGCAGGACGCTTGATGTATTTTTCGTGGCATAAATGAAGCCGCCCAGCAGTCGATTCTCGACAGTCCCCCGATTTCGCCCCAAAATGCCTTCCATGTTACGCATCATGGATCGCTATATCGGCAAGCAGATTGTTGCTGCCACGATCTTTGGTGTCATCGTTCTCAGCGTGCTGCTGGTGATGGGCAACCTCTTTAAGGAACTGAGACCCCTGCTGGTCGAGGAGCACGCCTCCCCCGCCCTCGTCATCCGCTTCATTTTCAGTGTCTTGCCCTTTTCCCAGATCTACACCATACCATGGGGCTTTCTCGTCGCGGTGCTGTTAGTCTTCGGCCGGATCTCCGCAGAAAACGAGCTCGTCAGCATGCGTATGGCCGGTGTCGGCCTACTGCGTGTCGCCGCACCTGTCTACGTGATTGCCACCCTGCTCTGCTGTTTCTGCCTATGGCTGAACATCAGTATGGCGCCGAAGGCGAAAGACGAGATGAAATACGTCCTGTATGAGGCGGTCAAGGAAAACCCGAATGCCATGCTCGACCCCGGCGTGGTCCAGACACGTTTTCAAGACCAGAAGATCTTTGTGGAAGCACGTGATGGCGACCTCCTCAAGGGCATGCACCTCTATATGCTCGACAAGCAAAATGAAACGGGCTTCCCGAAGTCGAGTGTCTACGCTCGCGAGGCGAAACTCAAGATCATCCAGGAGAGCAAGCAGATCCGTCTCCATCTGACAGATGCGTATATGGAAACGCGCACCCCGGACGGCAAACGCGAACTCGCTTTCATTGGCGAGCAAGAACCGCTGCTCTTTGACTTCGCCGTGGACCGTAAAAAAAAGCAGAAAGCCAGCACCATGACCAATGCCCAGATTCGGGAGGCCCTTGCTGATGACCCCGGGATGGCGGATAAAGACCGTTACAAGCTCAGCAACGAGGTCCATCGACGTTATGCGTTCTCCATGGCCTGCCTCGCACTTTCCCTGGTGGCGGTTCCGCTCGGGATCAATGCCCGCCGCAAAGAAACCTCCACCGGTCTTGCCATCAGTATCCTGGTGGGACTGGGATACTTCCTCTTTTTTATGATTGCCGACTCATTCCAGAAAAAACCCGGCAACACAGCCATCCTGCTCTACTGGCTACCCAACTTCACCTGTCTTGGCCTCGGTGTCTTGCTATTCTTCAAGGCCCGCAGGAAATAACCGGTTATGATGCGCCATTTCAAATCCACCATGCGCAAGGTGCGGAGAGAAACCTTTCGGATTCTCTCCGGTAACGGTTTGGATTGGTTTCCTATCAGAAAATCGATCAAGACCTACAACCGCGAAAAGTTTGGCTACGATATCAAGGCCGCGCTCAACGTTGCCTTGCTCGCACTGCCCCAGGGCATGGCATACGCCGCCATCGCGGAACTCCCGATCTATTATGGCATCCTCTGTTCGGCCATGGCGGCCATCGTAGCACCCATTTTCTCCAGCTCACGTCACACCATCCTCGGCCCTACAAACGCGACATCGTTTATGGTGTTCAGTTTTTTTGCAGCAGCGTCTGGAACCATGGACAAACCTGTCGTGGATTACATGCCGCTACTGGTCATGATGGTCGGTATCCTGTCCGTCTTTGGCGCACTTTTCAAAGTGGCTGACCTCTTGCAATACGTCAGTCGCAGTGTTCTCGTGGGTTATATCACCGGAGCCGCCTTACTCATCCTCACCAACCAGCTCAAACACCTGTTAGGTATTGCAGACCCCATGCGCGAAGGCGCATCGGCGAAAACCTTTTTTACCATCGTCGAGAAGATGGCCGGACTCTGGGAGCATTATCACTGGCAGCCTGTTGTGTTGGGAGCCGGCACCTTGATGCTCTATCTCGTGCTCCAGAAAAAAATCCCTACACTCCCGAACTTCGCCATCAGCCTGACCCTATCCGCACTCGCAGGCTGGATACTGCGTATGTGGGTGCCCCCCTTCGCCTCACTGGAAACATTCAATGCGTTCCAGCTTGATAAACTCACACCATCCCTCCCCAACTTCAACTGGGATGATATCTCAGCCCTCACCGGAGTCGCCTTTGCCATCGCCTTCCTCGCCTCGTTGGAAAACACGGTGATGGCCAAATCCCTGGCGAGCCGCTCCGGAAGCAGATCCGATGTCAACCAGGACATGCTCTCGGTCGGTATGGCCAACATCGTCACCTCCCTGGTCGCTGCCATGCCCGCATCCGGCTCTCTGACACGCTCGGCGCTGAACTACGAGTCGCGCTCGAAGTCGCGTTTTTCCTCGATGTTCTGCGGCCTCCTCTGCCTGGTCGGGTTCTATGCCCTGGTGAAACTTCCGATAGTTGAAAACATCCCCAAAACCTCGCTCGCCGCCCTCGTCATCGGTATCGCAGTTTCACTGATCAACTGGAAGAACATCCGGGTCTGCCTGCGCACCACGCCGGATGATGCCCTGGTGATCATCGTGACCTTTGCTGCCACGCTTCTAACGCGTCTCGATTACGCCATATTCATCGGGGTAAGCCTGTCGATCACACTCTTCCTGCGCAAAGCCTCCAGCCCCCACCTGGTGGAATACGGCCTCAACGACGCCGGTGATCTGGCGGAGCTCGGCGAAAAACGCCAACGCCCGAACCCGGCGATCTCGATCGTCCATGTCGAAGGTGACCTGTTTTTTGGCGCCGCCGACCTGTTCCGGACCCAGGTCCAGCGTACGACGGCTGATAAAAACCTGCAAGTCATCATCCTTCGACTGAAAAATGCCCACCACCTTGATGCGACCAGCGTCCTCGCCCTCGAAGACTTGATCAAACATACCCGCAAGCGCGGCATCCACACCCTTATTTCCGGTGCCAGCCGTGATGTCTATCAGATACTCAAAAGGTCCGGCACCCTTCAGGTCCTGCAGGAAGGATGTATCCGTGAGGAAGGACAGACCAACTTGTTTTTACAGTCACCATCGAACCCGAACCTCTCTACCCGTGATGCCCTGATCCGAGCCCAGGAGCTTATCGGGAACCAAAAAGCAGAGGTCAGGATTTTCTACGACCCCAACAAGGAATAGCCCCCATGCGCCACTTGAAAGCATTTCTCAGAAAATTTCTGGGTGCTGCAATCCGTATTCTATCAGGAAACGGACTCGACTGGCTGCCACTGCGTCATGACCTGGCACGCTACAATCGCAGAAAGTTCCATTTCGACATCCGGGCCTCGATCAACGTAGCCATCCTTTGTCTGTCGCAGGGAATTGCTTTTGCCGCCATTGCTGATTTACCCATTTACTTTGGTATCCTCTGTGCCTCGGTGGCACCCATTGCCGCCACCCCGTTTTGCCATTCCCGACACACGATTCTTGGCCCGACCAATGCCACGGCATTTATGGTGTTCAGTTTTTTTGCCGCATCCCACGGCACCCTGCCGAAGGAACCGGTGGAATACATGCCGCTACTCGTCTTGATGATCGGCGTGCTTACCCTGGCGGGGGCACTGATGAAAATCTCCGACCTGCTGCAGTTTGTCAGCCGTAGCGTCCTGGTAGGCTATATCACCGGTGCTGCCATCCTTATCCTGACCAACCAGACCCGACACCTGCTAGGCATTGCAGAACCCATGGCCGAGGGCTCCGTTCCCAAGACATTTTTTGCCATCATTCAAAAAACCGCGCTTGTCGCCGACCAGATCAGCTGGCAACCGACCTTGTTAGGAGGTGGCACCATCCTGCTCTATTTTCTCCTACAGAAAAAAGCGCCCAAGCTGCCGAACTTTGCCATCACCCTCATGGCTTCGTCGCTCGTAGCCTATGCCCTGCGCCACCTACTGCCGGCCTTCTCCGACATCAGGACATTCGCTCCCCTGCACATCAGCCACATCAACATCACGTTACCTGACAGCAGCCTGAACGACATATCCGCACTGCTCGGCATTGCCTTCGCCATCGCCTTTCTCGCGTCACTCGAAAACACGGTGATGGCCAAATCCCTCGCCAGCAAGTCCGGCGACCGACCCAATACCAACCAGGACATGCTCGCGTTGGGTTTGACCAACATTGTCACCTCATTCATTGCGCCGATGCCCGCATCCGGGTCACTCACCCGCTCTGCGCTCAACTACGAGTCCGGCGCCCTTACCCGCTTCGCCTCCCTCTTTGCAGGGCTACTCGGCCTGCTCGGCACCCTCTTTCTCACCCAGGTGCGCATTGTGGAAAACATCCCCAAATGCTCTCTCGCCGCCTTGGTCATCGCCATCGCCATCTCCCTGATCAACAAAAAAAACATCCGCATCTGTCTGCACTCTACCAGTGACGATGCGATCGTCATCATCACCACGCTTTGCGCCACACTGCTCCTGCCCCGACTGGACTACGCCATCTTTATCGGCGTCGGGGTCTCACTCTGCCTGTTCCTGCGCAAAGCCTCCATCCCCCATCTGATCGAGTATGAAATCAGCGATGCGGGGGACCTGATAGAACTCGGGGAAAAACGCAAGCGACCTATTCCCGCCATCTCGATTGTCCACGTCGAGGGCGATCTCTTCTTTGGCGCGGCCGATTTGTTTCGCACCCAGGTGCAACGCACCACGGCGGATAAAAACCTCAAGGTAATCATCCTCCGACTCAAAAATGCGCGTCACCTGGATGCCACCAGTGTCATCGCCCTTGAAGACCTGATCAAAGACACCAGGAAAAAGGGCGTGCATATTCTCATTTCCGGTGCCACCCGCGAGGTCTACGCCATCCTGAAAAAATCCAGGGTGCTTGAAACCCTCCAGGAAGGATGTGACCGCTCAGCGGGAGAGACCAATCTGTTTATGTATTTCCAGCCCAACCCTAACATATCCACCCGCGATGCCCTGATCCGTGCCCAGGAGCTGCTCGGAACCAAGAAGGCTGACATCAAGATCTTCATCGATGAGAACAAGCAAAAGTAGGACAGCTTTGCAAGCTGTTGGCAGGATGAGGACCTGGGTTGCCGACAGCTTGCAAAGCTGTCCTACTTTCCAATACAAAAGCTGCTGAAGATCTCGCCTAACAACTCTTCCGTATCAATCCGCCCTGCGATCTCGCCAATGGCATCCATGGCATCCCGCAATTCCACGGAAATAAACTCGGGTCCCTCGCCGTTCTCCAAGGTGTTCTCTGCCGCCAGGAGGGCCGTCTGGGCCCGTTTCAAACATGCCTGGTGTCGTGCGTTGATCGCAACGGCATGGCCGCCCCACTCGCCGGCGCCCATGGAGAGTTCATGGGCAATGGTTCCGATCAATTCCTCGATCCCTTCACCCGTGACACAGGAAATCCGGGGATCGGGAGTTCCTGTCCAGTCGGCATGCAGTGGCTGGTCGGCTTTGTTGATGATCAGAATGTGGTGTCGACCGCCGATCTCCTCTCGAGTGAGATGACTGATGTGTGGCTGGGTGCCATCCACTACTTCCAGGATCAAATCAGCCGTTTCAAGCTGGTCACGTGTCCGTTTCACCCCCTGTTGCTCGATCTTGTCTTCCGAGTCCCGTAGACCGGCGGTGTCAATCAACCGCACAGGGATACCCTTGAGGTTTAATACCTCCTCAACCGTGTCGCGTGTTGTGCCTTCGATATCGCTGACGATGGCCCGCTCGTAGCCTAACAAACGATTCAGCAGGCTCGACTTGCCGGCATTGGGAGAGCCGAAGATAACCGTCCTGACACCTTCACGTAGAATCCTCCCCTGTTCCGCTGTTTGCAACAGTTTGGCAATCTGCCGCCGCACATCCTGCAAGCGTTTTAACAAGGCTGCACCTGTGTCGGTATCGATGTCTTCTTCGGGGAAGTCAATATACGCCTCGACATGGGCGGAGATACCGAGAATTTCCTCCCGTATGGCTTCCGAGCTGTCGCCCAGTGTACCTTGGAGCTGCTCGTGAGCCGCACGCATCGCCAGCTCGGTCTGGGCAGAGATCAGATCCATCACTGCCTCGGCCTGGGTCAGATCCATTTTGCCATTCATAAATGCCCGCTGACTGAATTCACCGGCACTGGCAGGCTGGACGCCGACATCTAACAACCTCTGCAATACCCGCCGCATGACCAGCACGCCACCGTGACAGGCGATCTCGGCAGTGTCCTCACCTGTGTAGCTTCTCGGGCCATGAAAACAGGTAACCAACACCTCGTCGATCGGTTCGCCGTCGGCATCGACAATGTTTGTTAGCTTGGCATAACGCTCGGGAAACCCAGCAGTTTTCTGACCACGGGGCAAACAGCCATTCAAGAAGGTGAAGGTATCCGGCCCGCTGACACGGATCATCCCTACCGCCCCCATTCCGGGAGGAGTCGCGATGGCTGCGATGGTCGTTTCCATAGCAATCAATGACCTCCGCCAGCCGGTGGAACGGGTGCCTCGGGAGCCGTATTACCAGCCTCCCCTCCCACACCGAGGAACTCCCAGCAAACGATTTTCACAATCTGCAACTTGGACGGGCTTTCATTGCTCCAGCCCAATTCGACGGTTGCGGTACGTAACTTCCTATCGCGATTCATCCCCCGCCAATTGAGCTCCGAGAGGATTCTGCCCGTTTCTGATTCAACCAGCACAGGCACGTTCACGTAGTCCTTGGGGTAGGCAAAGTCTTCGAGCCTGTAGGTGCGGTAGCGTTTGTCATCACGCAGCTCATGGCTCAGTGCCTCACTGGCAACCACGCGGAACACCTGTGTCTTTCCTGGTCTGGGGTAATCCACAAATGCCCGGAACGTCCGGAATTTACCTTGAATGAATACCGAGGCATCCAACTTGAGCCCCTGATCGGTCTTCTTGAAAAATGCATTGATCCCAATCGGCTTGGAAAGGTTGTCCTCGTCGATGCGGTAGGCCATTTCCATTAGCGTGCTCGGCTCTTGCCCCAGAACGCGGTCCAACGACCCGATGGGTGCAAAATACTCCCGCATGTCGATTTGCGCCGGCTGACGGTACTGCATTAGAAAAATCCCACGTTTGTGGTCGAGCTCACTCCCCATCACATAGCCGAAGGATTCTTTCGGCGTGTCTGAATCGTCGCTGCCTTCAGGATAGAACATCTCGAGTTCATCCATCACGCCTTCGTTGGGAATGACATACTTCATCCGGTCAATCGGTGACTTGGCCGTCATAAATCCACTTAACACCTTGAATGCCTCATCTTTCCATCCTGTTGTCCTCCACTGCTCTTCTGACAAGGGAGCCGTAGCGGTGGAGGAATCGGAGGAGGGCAGTGTCTGCTTATCCTTTTTCCACTTCTGTGCCAACCAGAAGGTCACTCCCCCAGCGACTAACAAAATCAGAACAGCGGCAATCACCGCGGCCATGTTGCCCTTGCGTCGTCGTTGGTTACCACCGGCACCCGGCAGTTGGGTCTCGACGAGATCCTCGATCTGTGCCGGTCTGTCCCGTCCCTTCGCAGGAGCCTCCAGCCGCACTGGCTGGTCGACCGGGTTTTCCTGCACGGGCCTGGTGGCAGCAGGAACCGCCGGCAAATTCTGGTCCGGCGAGGTCACTTCCTTGCCACAATGGGGGCATGGGGCGGTCGTCGGTGGAAGCCCAGCCGGGATATAGATGGATTTCTGGCAATGTTGACAGGGAAAACTGGCCTGTGATAGTTGGGATGAGCCGCTCATGGTCAAGAATAGTTGATAGCTGGTTCAGCATAATCTTTGACCGCCAAGTGTCAACCATGCATCGGACGCAGCAACACGGCCGGATCATCATTCACAGGCCCAGGGCCTCATCGAGCACTTCGATACAACGTTCGTTCTCAGGCTGGGTGCCGATGGAAATGCGCACCCAATCCGGCAGCTTGTAGCCGCTCATGGCGCGGACAATAACCCCTTTTTTCAGCATATTCTTAAACAGGGCATCGCCATCACCGACTTTGACGAGGATGAAATTGGCCACGCTGGGCACATACTCCAAACCCCGCTCAGTGAATGCTTTTTCGTAGAATTTGAGGCCTTGATTGTTAGTCTCCAGGGTATTGGCCACATGGTCCGCATCATCCATCGCCGCCAAGGCAGCTGCCTGGGCCATGGCATTGGCATTAAACGGCTGGCGCGCTTTTTGCAATATGGCGGCAACCTCCGGGGATGCAAGTCCGTAACCTATCCTGAGGCCCGCCAGGCCGTAGGCCTTGGAAAAGGTGCGCAGGATACAGACGTTGCGCCCCTCTTTGATGTACTTCAGCGTATCCGGTGCATCATTGAGAAATTCGTAGTAGGCTTCATCAAAAACAGCGACCACGTGCCCGGGTAGCCTGTCCATAAACCGGTCCAGTGCCGCCTGCCCGACCAATGTGCCGGTTGGATTGTTAGGATTGGCGATAAACACGAGCCGGGTATCATCGGTAATCGCATCCGCCATCCCCTCAAGGTCATGGACAAAACCGGGATCCGCCACTTCCACGTACTTGGCACCAAACAGGGTGGCCATCAGTTTATAAACCACAAAGGCGTGCTCCGCAGCAATCAGCTCGGCTTTGGGATTGAGGAAACAGTGGCACAGCAACTCGATGATTTCGTTAGAGCCATTACCGAGGACGACATGTTCCAAGCCAAGGCCGTGTTTTTCAGCCAAGGCGGACCTTAATTGAAATCCACCGCCGTCGGGGTAGATGTGCACACTATCGATTGCATTACGCATTGCCTCCTTGGCCGCAGGTGCCGGACCGAGCGGGTTTTCGTTGGAGGCGAGTTTGACGATGGTCGATGGATCGAGGCCCAGCTCGCGGGCGGTTTCCTCGATGGGTTTCCCCGGCTCATAAGCCACGAGATCACAGACAAACTGGTTGGAAAATGGTTGGATCGACATGGCGGCAGGCTAAGCAACAATTTCCCGCTTCGCAACGGAATATATCATCACGCCGTGGCAGTATAGATGGACGCGACGCCAAAGGTCAGCGGATCGGCCACCGCATCGGTAAATCCACAGGACTCGATCAGAACGGTCATTTTTTCACCGCTTGGAAACTCTTCGATCGTTCCAGCCAGATACTCGTAGGCATCGCCCTCACCCGTGATCAGGCCTGCGATCCTGGGGAGGATTTTATTCAGGTAAAAGCGATACGGGCCACGCAACATCCCCGTGGGCAATGAGAAATCGAGCACCAGCAAATGGCCGCCCGGCTTGAGCACACGACGCATTTCCTTCAGCGCATCCGGCCAGCTCGCCATGTTACGCAGACCAAATGCCACGGTGAGCACGTCATAACAATCGTCCTCGAACGGCAAATTCATCGCATCCGCCACGACAGTCTTCCGCACGCCGCTATCCGCTGCATAGGCCAACATTTCCTCGCAGAAATCCGATCCCGTCACTTCGGCACCGGGACATTTCGACTGGATTTCCAACGCAAGGTCACCTGTGCCGGTGGCGACATCGAGAATGGTCCCGGGCTCCCAGTCGGCGACGATCCGACCCACTTTTTTCCGCCACAGAATATCGGTCCCCAGGCTGAGAACATGGTTGGTGACCACATAACGGTCTGCGATTCGGCTGAAAGCCTCTTTTACATACTTAGGATCCTGCACGTTTTTAAACTCCAAGTTTCAAAGGCCAAATACCAACTTAATCGGGTAAAATGTCACGATAGATACCCGGATCACTGCCCGGGATCTCCACGGCACCACAGGCTTTTTCATAAAAGCCACGTGGTCCGACACCGCCAATCACGCCGTAGACATAACCGAGGTCTTTGAGTCCCTGCATGCTTTTGAACAGCAGTGCCTTGCCTATCCCCGTGCCACGGGCGGCCTCACTAACACCCGTGGGGCCGTAGAATCCTTTGGCTGTCGTTTCATAACAGGCGAATCCCAGGATCTCTTTATCCTTGGTGGCGATGTAGCAGCTGACCGGCTGCCGCGAAAACGCGACCTTCACTTCACTTGCCCACTTCGGAGAAAAATGGGCTCCCGCCCACGCAGCCACGATGTGTCGCTCATAGGCGCGCGCGCGACGCAAAACAATCCCCTGTTTCTCAACCCGAGAGTAAATCCCACCGGTTTCAGGTAGCTCATACAGCCTCACCAACATGTCAATCATACCGACTTCCTACATCACCCGTTGGGCATTGTCCATGATCCATTCGTCATCGGCCAATCAACTCCAAAAACGGCCACGCCTCAAGCTCTTCCTGATCACGGATGACATCCATGAGCACCGGCACTCCAGTCAGATCTTCGGCGATCCCCTTGTTGGTTATCGCCGCGGTATCCAACTCATCATCGAGGTGATTGAAAACCAACCCGGCGGGCTCGATACCGCTGGCGCGCATCGACTGTACTGTCAGCAAGGTCATATTCAGCGCGCCGAGGCGATTTCCCACTACGAGCACCGTGGGCAGCCCCAGATCCCTGGAAAAATCCGCCACCATGTAGTCTTTTAAAATCGGCACCTGCCAGCCACCGACCCCCTCGACCACCACCACCTCATACTCTGCACCAAGGTCTTTGTATCCTTGCACCAACGGCTCGATGGTCAGCTCCTTGTTTTCAAACATTCCCGCCACATACGGTGCCGCCGGAGTGCGGAGATAACATGGATTGACGCGATCCAGATCCACCGCACCACCCGATGCATTCTGCAATGCGTAGGCATCCTCCCGACCGCCACAGCAAATCGGTTTATACCCCACGGCATCCACCCCCTCAGCCCGGAGCGCTTTGATAATCAACGAGCTTACATACGTTTTCCCAGCTCCGGTATCGGTTCCTGTGACAAATATCCCTTTCATTTCCTATTGCTTACAACCATTCACTCACCCTGCTCGACGGCTCCTGGTTTGGAGCCCCCCAGCGTCTCGTTCTTGATAATATAATCAATCAGAAACCAGATCGCTACCGCTACCATCAAGGTCGCTAGTTTCGCTGGCCAGTTCTTCTTCAGTACGTTCTTCATGAGTCTCTTCCTTGGGTAAAAAGATGGATTCCATTCTCTCACGGAATTCCCGCTCGCTTAAATTCCTTTCAAGCTTGCCATCCACACAAATCGATATCTGCCCGGTTTCCTCGCTGACCACCACAGCCACGCAGTCCGTTTCCTCGGTCACACCGATCGCAGCGCGGTGTCGCAATCCCGTGCTCCGGTCCGCCAGTTCGCGGGAGCTCACCGGGAATACGCAGCCAGCACCGGCCACCCGGTTCTGGGCGATAATCATACCGCCGTCATGTAAGGCCGTTTTGGGATAAAACACCGTTAGCGCAAACTCGGGCGACAAAACAGCATCCAGCTCCACCCCTGTTTCCAAATGCTCCTTGAGTGAAATGGACCGCTCAAAGGCGAACAAGGCGCCGATGCGCTTTTTGGATAATTGTCCGACAGCTTCCGCAAAGGTATCCAGAAACTCGTGTTTCTTCGTCTGGGAAAACATAAACAACTTGCTACTCCCCAGCCTCGCCAGCGCATTGCGTAACTCCGGTTGGAAAATGATGATCAAACCAAAGGCCATCAGCGCGAGCACTTTGGATAGCAACCACCAGATCACATCCAGCCCCAGCACCTGGGACAGCAGCGACAGCACCATCAGCAGCAATACCAATCCCACCAGAATACGGGCACCGCGGGTTTTTCTAAACGCCCGGTAAATCTGGTAGAGCCCAATCCACAAGATCAGAATCTCAATACCGTCGGTCCAATGTTCATACAGAAATTCCATTTCGTGGCGCAATCATAGACCTAAAACCCCTGACTGGAAACTTCAATCTGACATGACAACACAAACCACTTAAAAAAAATCTGTCATTTCTGTTCATTCTGTCTAAATCCCCTGCAACCACACGTTCCATCCGTATGAGTGAAAATAACAGCTTCCAGGAGATCGCCGATGCTATCCGCGCCCACGACTCCTTTATCGTCCTCAGCCACCTTCGCCCCGACGGCGATGCCATCGGCTCCCAGATCGCCCTCGGCCACGCTCTCGAAGAGATGGGAAAAACCGTCCATTACATCAATGAAGACGGCCTGCCCGACAACCTCGCCTTCCTTCCTGGCAGCGATAAAATACAAACGCCGCCAGCCGGGCCACTCGATGTGCAAGTCGCTATCGCCCTCGACTGCGCCACCAAGCCACGACTCGGTGACAAGGCTCTGAACGCAGCCTCCAAGGCCAGCCTCTGGATTAACATTGACCATCACGTTTCCAATCCGAAGTACGGCGATCTCAACCACATCGATGCCTCTTCACCCGCCACCGGACAGATTCTCTACCATCTGATCACCGAGCAGGACTTCCCCTTTTCCGAGCTGACCCGTGACTCGATTTACGTCGCCGTCTCCACCGACACCGGCTCATTCCAATACTCCAACACCACTGCCGACACCTATGAAATGGCCGCCGACCTCGTTCGCCGCGGTATCGATGTCGGCACCATCAATGCCCTGACCTACGATAACAAACCCTACCGACGGATCGAGTTGCTGCGCTCCCTACTCAATACTCTTGAGCTTGAAAACGAGGGCAAGGTCGCCCACTGGGAACTACTCAATGCGGTCAAAGTCGAACACCAACTCAAACCCGAGGACAGCGAGGATCTCATCGACCTCATCCGGGGAATCGAAGGGGTTATCGTCGCCGTTTTCTTTGAAGAGCTTCCCGAAGGAAAAATCCGCGTCTCACTCCGCGCCAAGGACGACACCGTCAACTGTAGCGAGCTCGCGCGGAAATTCGGCGGCGGCGGCCACACCCGTGCCGCCGGCATCCGGATGCCGGGCCCCATCGCAGACGCCCGGTCCAAGGTTCTCGCCGCCATCAGCCAAGCCGTGGCATAATCCTGCCTGCCCACCATAACCTCGTGTGAAGGAGGTCCCCGACCACAATCAACCCACAGCTCCCCAGCCCCGCATTTCACCCCATTTCCCAATGACACAAAATCCACTCCAGACTGACGCACCCTGCGGTGTTCTTCTCATCGATAAAGAACCCGGCATGACATCCCACGATGCCGTCGCCATCTGCCGCCGACAACTCAAGTTCAAGAAAATAGGCCACTGCGGCACGCTCGACCCGATGGCCACCGGGCTGCTGATGCTGGTCATTGGCAAGGCCACCAAGATCCAGGATCTGCTTATGTCCGAGGACAAGGAATACAAGGGCACTCTAACACTTGGAGCCACCACCTCTTCACAAGACAAGGAAAGCGACATTCTCGAAGAAAAGGAAGTCCCGCCATTCACCGGGCCACAAATTGATGCCGCTTTCAACAAATACGTCGGCAGCTTCGAGCAAATCCCGCCAATGGTATCCGCTATTAAAAAGGATGGTGTGCCACTCTATAAACTCGCCCGCAAAGGCATCGAGGTTGAACGCAAACCACGCGCCGTCTATGTCACCGATTACTCGCTCGACCGTATCGTCCTGCCCGAGGTTGACTTCACTGTCAATTGCTCCAAGGGTTTCTACGTCCGCACCTACGCTCACGACATCGGCCAGGATCTCGGCTGCGGTGCCCACCTCTCCGCCCTGCGACGCACCAGGTCGGGGAAGTTCACCGTCGAGGGTGCCATGACCGCCACCGAGCTTAAATCCGCCAGCGCCGAAGACATCCAGAAATCCCTCATCTCTCTCGCACAAATCTCCCTGATGCGCGGCGCTTGACCACCATGGAGTGCGCGAGGCTTGCCTCCGCTTTCTTCTGGGTCGGCTTGCCGAACTCTATTCCGGCGATAGCCGCACTTCCCTCATCCAGCAGCACCAGCACAATGAAACCCCTCCGCGTGTAGCCAGCGTCCCCCCCCCACACACAGCGGGGGCAAGCCTCAGCACTCCAAAACAAAGCCCTACCCTCTTCCAACTTCAAACCAATTACTCCAAACTTATCCCATGGACTACTCCTCCCTCATCGAACAACGCCGTGAACGCTTTGCCGAAGTCGAAAAGCTCATCACCGACCCCGACCTATTCTCCGATCAGAAAAAGGCCACCGAGACCATGCGCGAGCACCGTCGGCTCAAAGAGCTGCTGGAAATGTGGGAAACCCTCGAAACCGCCAGGACCAATCTCGAGGAAAACCGTGAACTCGCCAAGGAGGACGATGAAGAAATCGCGGAAATGGCGAATATGGAGATCCCCGAGCTTGAGGCCACCATCGAAAAACTTTCCCAGGACGTGCAATACGCCCTGCTGCCACGCGACGAAGCCGAAGACCGCGATGCCTTGTTGGAAATCAGGTCCGGTGCCGGCGGTGACGAAGCCGCTATCTTTGCAGGCGAGGTGATGCGTATGTACCAACGTTACGCCGAGCAACGCGGTTGGAAACACGAACACCTTGATTCCACGCCATCCGAAGCCGGCGGATTTTCCAAAGTGGTCCTCAAGATCACCGGTGAGGAGGTGTTCCGTTTCCTGAAATACGAGTCCGGCGTGCACCGGGTCCAGCGGGTCCCAGCCACGGAGACCCAGGGCCGTATTCACACCTCGACGGTCACTGTGGCGGTGATGCCCGAAGCCGAGGAGGTGGATATCCAGCTCAAGCCGGAAGACCTGCACATCCAGGCGACCCGCTCAGGAGGCCCCGGCGGTCAGCACGTCAACACCACCGACTCCGCCGTCCAGATCACCCACCTTCCTTCCGGCATCCAGGTGAAGTCACAGGACGGCCGGTCCCAGACCCAGAACAAGGAAAAAGCCTTTGAAATCCTTCGCGCCAAGCTGTTTGAAGTCAAACAACGCGAGCAAGCCGAGCAATACTCCGCGCAGCGCCGGTCCCTGATCGGCTCAGGCGATCGGTCAGAAAAAATCCGCACCTACAACTTTCCACAGTCGCGGATCACCGACCACCGGATCGGCTTCACCACCCACAACATGGATGGTGTTTTCGACGGCGACCTCTTCGACCTGACCGCCGCCCTGCAAACCGCGGAAATGGCCCAACGCCTCGAAGATGCGGGCATGGAATAAGGGTGACGGCGGTTTGCAACCGCCCCGTCAATGAGCCATGGGGAAACACCCGGGCATGGCGGTTGCAAACCGCCGCCACAGCTACATCTCCTTCCAGCTCCCATCGGCGAGCTGTACCCAGGTACCCTTGGGAGCCGATTTACGGATACTCGCAGCGCGTGTTTTTCCGACAGTTGTGGCGGACGAATGCGTCTTCCCCGCAATGATGGTGTAGACTGCTTTGCGGTCGGCATTTTCAGCGGCAACAAGCTTTGCATCATCGCCACTGAGAGCTTTTCTAGCAGTGAGATAGCCGAGGTTGTTTTCGCCCACGGAGCCGTTTTGCTTCAGCGCAACCACCTGGTTAAGACGCTGCTCCATACGGGCCTTGAGCTCGGAAGCATTGTCGGCCTGACTTGCAGGAGTCCCGACAAAGAAACAGGCGGTGATGGCAACGAGCATGGCAATTGGTTTTTTCATAACAAAAATGGGTGGAGTGAATGGGTTTAGTTAGCGATTTTCTGTTCCTTGGCATCGAGGTCACCAAAGAAATTATCCAGCTCCTTCTGCACCGTGACCCGGACATTGACGTTAATCTCGATGGGTTTGACTTCGATCGGCTCCACCTTCACCTTGGCACAGCTGGTGAAACCAGATACGGCGGCGAATGTGGCAAACAGGGGAAAACAATACGGTACTTTCATGAGCTTCTGGTTACTGGGACGTATCCTAACCCACATTATTCACAATTACAGGCCAAAATCCAACCGATCCCGATGTTTTAACAGCAGATCAAAAAAATCAACGGTGTCGTCGTCCGGTTTAAAGCCATTGATATTGAGATGGATCGGTGGTGATCCCGGCACATGGTGCGCCTGCCCCCGCAGGATCAAGACAATGGCCTTGTCTTGATCCTGCGGATCGAAGAGCCGGATACTCAGCACCTCCAGATCAAGGTTCCGCAGTGAATCCTCGAGCATTTTCATCCTCTTGTATTCTTCCGATTTGGGGTTCAGCCCCGCGCTGAACCTGTCTCCGGCATCGTATCTCAGCCTCCCTTTGGTGCGTGGTGTTAGATACATCCCCCCTTTGCCCGGGCGGATATCTCCGCCCACGCTTTCCATCGGTAGCAAACCATCGATCCGACCAGTGATCGCCCCATTAAAATCAGGAAAAAGTTTGGCCAGCTCCGCAATATCCAATCGTTTTGCCCTGACTTTGAATTGATAATCCTCATCCCCTCCAGGCAGGGTAAATGGATCAAGCCAGACTTCCCCACCCAGGGCATTCACCACGATGTTCCGCAGCTTGATATCACCATCCGGTAGCAGCTGGTAGTCAAGCCGGAGGTTTTTCATCTCCATATCAAAGGCCTTGATCCTGGTCGCGGTGACCCGATGGAAGCCCTTGGTCGATTTTTGTTTCATCGATTCGAGCCTAACATCTCCTTTGAGCCCCTCGATCACCGGACCTTCATCGGCCATGGTCAAAGTTCCTTTATCGATAGCCGCGACAAACACACCATCGAAATCCTTCTCACTCCCCATGCTGAAATCCATCTTCATCGACACCTTGCCACCCAGTTTGTTACCAGCCATGGCGTCGACAAACATGACGGCATTATCGACAGGTTCTTTCAGCTCGGCTTCCTTGATCTCGAATGTCCCGTCCAGCTCCCAGCCGCCATCGACCTCCTTCTGGTTGTGTTGATAGGAAAATGGAATCTTGTTCCCTGCCATCACCGTAGAACCGGAGGCAACCAGCCTGTCCCCCTTCAGCTCGAATCCCCATGCCGTGTTTTCGAGGTCCAGTGTATGATTTTCCTTTTCGCCATGGAGAGTCAGCCCCTTGACGTCTCCGGTAAGCAAGGTTTCGCTCGAACCCAAATTCCCTTTCCCTGAAATCCGCACCGGGGTTTCAGCCTGATGGTGCAAATCGAAATCCAGCGCATCCTTGCTCGCAACACTCAGTTCTTTAGTCGTAAAATCGAAAGTGTAATAACTTGGATCTTTACGCTCAGGATCATCATCAGGTAGCGGGATGATGTGGAGATTGAAGACTCCGTTTACCCCAGACGCTTTCACCTTCCCCCCTTCCACGCTGACTTCGGCGTCTGTTAATTTTGCAGACAAGCTACCTTCAAACGGCTTGTGTGATCCTGTTGAAAACTGAACCAACGCCCGACTCGATCCAATCACAGCAACATGATCGAACACATCCGCCACAGCACTCAGCATGGGAAGATTACGGTCGTGGTCAAACGGGCCAACAATTATCTCCCCATTCATCATCCACTTCCCGGTCTCCTCCTTTATTCCGTGTGCATACTTCACAGGCACTTTAATCCCCTCATTCGTCAACCCGCCTCGAACGATTAATTCACCACCGACCATTTCAAAATCCAGATTGATATCATCCAGATCAACAGCCCGACCGTTATAGGCGCCGATCAACTTCATATCCTTCACCCCGCCTTCTACCCGAGTTGCTTGCTCACCCCAAACCACGCGCACTGCCAAATCAGGAAGTGTATCAGGTTTCAGTTTCAGTTCAAAATCAGCTGACGGGTCCAATGGCAGTGACACCCTATCAAGTTTACCAGAAAACTGAACTTCGCCCGTTCCTGTCGGCTGAACGATCAAAGACATCAGCAGCTCCCTATCGCAGGTCATACTCACAGGCTTATCTCCCCCGTCATATTTCACACCGCTCAGCAGGCCATCAATTTCAAATGGCAAAACCTTGTCTCCTTGGGCACGCATGGTGTGCTTCAGTGTCGCCCCATCCAACGATATTCCTTCTGGCAGCAACGCTCCCTCGTAACCCACCGCCAATTCGATCAAATCGATAAATTTGTTAGTATCCACCACCTTTGCATCGCATTTCCACTCAGCCGATTCCGAGAATGTTTGCAGCAAGGAGTGCAAAATAAAACTCTCCGTCTCAAGGTGCACCGTGGGATGACCCTTATCCCCATCATCAATCGTGAGATCAAGCTCGCTTCGCCATTCCCTGCCATCCCTCTTGAGCCATACATCAACGTCTTCCGCATGCACTTCACCAATCTGATTCAGAGCATCGACCACCGTTTTATACCAGTAAGCTTTGGCATCGGGTTCAACCGACTCATCTTGCTGACCGGCTTCTTCTGGCGCAGAATGAGATTCTTCGGTCGATAAATCGATGACCACCTTAGCATCAATCAACCTGATACCTTCGATTGTTCCACTAAGGAGGTCGGTTGCGTCATATTTCACCTCCAGACGTCTCACCTGCATCGACCACATACCTTCGCCTACGGAAACATCCTCGATCACAGCACTTCGCCAGCCAACGTCTGCCACACGAAGTTCGCTTTGATCCAGTCCGGCGTCTGCAATCTTTTGTCGGATCATGCGCTCGGCTATGCGAGGGAGAAATATCCAAGCTAACAAAACGACAACCAGAAGAAGTAAAACACTAACCAGAATACCCCGCTTGAGCCATCGCCACCCTCGGCGTGGCTTGTCAGCCACAGTCTCATCTGTCTGCTTTTTACTCATCCCGTTTTAATTCATCACTCTGCTCCACTTCTTCAAGTGTCGCAACCAATAGACTGAAAACTTCCGGCTCCATACCACGATCCGGCTCACCTTTGGCACAGCTGGTCAGCCATTTTGTAAGCGCGCTTCGTTGGCTGGCGCCCATCTGCTTGACCATACCTTCCCCACCGCTGAGGAGCTGTTTGTCGCGCCGGCCATGGGCGCGGTTCTGGATCTCACGGAATGTCACCAACAGCCTGTCTAACACGATCCAGGGGAAGTTTTCGTTTTTCGGCGGACCGAGTTCCAATTTCCTCCCTTCGCCACTCTGAAGCTTGACACCTCCGCGGACATCCACTTTCAGATCAGGCAATTCATTGCCTTTGAAAAAGGCGGCCGCAGCTCCGGCAAGTGTGCCTACCAACGTGCCGGCACCATGGGTCAGTCCACCGGTGCCCACGTCGACCGCGACCCCGGCAGCGGCACCAGCAGCACCACCCGCCCACGCGAGCTGACTGCGGGAGAGCCCCCACTTCGACCATGTTTCCGCGGCTTCGAGATCAATGTTTTCAAACCCGAACTCCTCCCAGTCGATTTGGACAAGGTGGTGACGGTAAATCTTGAGCAAGCGATCAACCCCTTGTTTCACCATCGTGGTGACGCGCTGGTAATAGGCCGCCGCCATCTCATCCATCACCCGTTCACGACGATGGGCGACTTCGAGATCACGCTCATCGAGCACGCGTGTCTCTCGAAGCAACATCACCTTTTCAAGCACATCCACGATGACCTCGGCACTTTCCTCTCTGCGCTGCCGCCACTCGTCGTCGAGGAAACGGATGGTCGATCCAATTACGCCCGCGTGTTCCTCGTCAATTTCCAGGAGCGATTTCAACAGCCTTCGCCGCTCATCGAATCTGGCGTGATGGGCGTTAAAGGTTCTCACCAAATTGAAGTAACTGCCGAGTCGATCCCTCCAAGCTCGCTCATGATCATTGGTATCCTCCTTGGCATTCAAGAGCGCCATGCGGCGGCGTCCTGTCCATCGCAGGATTTCCATTTCGGCGATAAACTCATCACGCAAGGGTTTGCTGGGGTCAATGATATAGAGCAGGCCTGCCCCGTCCACCAAGGGACCTAACAACAGACATTCATCATCAAACTCCCCCGATTCTTTGTTTTCCGCCACGAAGGTTTTGACCGCCTCAAGCCCCGGAGGGCTGTGCCCGGCAATACGTTGGATCTCGCGCATGGCTTCGATGGGTCGGGAAAAACCGGGGGTATCGATGAAGCGGATACACTCCTGTCCGTCGAACTCCAGGGGAAGCACCTGGCATTGTGTCGTTTCGCCCGGCGTGGCACTGATACGGATAATCCGGTCGTCATCCACTTCCAGCAAAGTCGCTAACACTGAGGACTTGCCCATGTTGACTTTGCCCACGACGGCAAAAACGGGCACGTCCTGGGCAGGAGGTCTTGTATCACGGTCACTCATTCGCACGGCAGTCTAGGCAGGGTAGGACAGCTTTGCAAGCCGTCGGCAGAATTGGGATGATTATTCCCTGGGGTGTCGATCCCGCGCCTGCGGGACGCTACTTTCTGAAGTGAAACACCTCAGCCTCACTGTCCCGGAGGCCATCGACAAATGCCGACCATTGTTTCAGCTCCTCATCATTTCCTAACACGAGGTATCGTATCATGTGATCAGCACCGATGGCTGAGCGGACTTGGGCATGATGGACGGCCATTTGTTTCGGACTCAAATTCCAACCTTCCACTAAAAACACCACACCCATCGCGGCATCGCGGGCAGCTTGCAGCGCTTTCACCTCACCTTCCTCGTCCAGGGTTCCCAGTGAGTAACGTGCCTCCGGATTGACGCGGAGCTTCTGCAGGCAATACGGGCGCAATTCGCCGGTCTCTATTTCCAATCCCCCGACATCAAGGATCACCACCCCATCGGCCTGGCCCGATTTTACTTCGCCCCGCTCAACGTTGGTCGCTTCCCTCCATAGCGAGCGGTGATGGGATTCCTGGAAATCGAGACCCGCTAGAACCCTTCGCTCCATCCACCACGCGCCAAACCACATCAGCAGTCGGGGTAACAGTCCATAGATGACGAGGGATACAAAAAAGAAGATCGACCAATCCAGGTTTGCCTGTTGCCTTGGAGAAACCGAATGAGCCAATCCTGCGAAAAACCGGTACAGGTCCGGCTTCGCGCCAAGCCGGGTCATTTCCACGGTCCGCTCTCCCGGCAAATGCTCACCCGTCGGCCACGACATGACCCGGGTCACCTGGTTCAGGCTTTCCTGGCCAAACTGCGGCAATGAGGTCTCCCAGTAGTAGCCGACATTCAGAAACCAAAGGCACCCGAACAGGCCGACTAACAAACCCACGTTATACCCGACTCCACCAGCCTGCAACAATCGGGTGAGCCGCCAGGCCAACACACTGCGCCCACCACTAACCCGGCGCTTCAGTTGGGTCCAGACGGCGGAATCCATCCTCCCTCCGCTCGCCTTTCTGACCAACCACTCGATGCCACTTTCAAAGATCGTCAGCGAGCCCGACCATTTCCGCCACAGCCAGTATCCTGACACTCCAGCCAGAAGAAAACACCACTGCAAGCCCAGTGTCACCGCGAGCAAAATCCATACGTTGTATCCCCTCGCCTTTGCCGTGACATGCTCTAGTGCCACCGGGTCATCCACCCGGGTAGCCACGGTGCCCTCCGGGGCCGCAACCAACTGCCATTCCACATAGGTGAACTCTGTTAGCAAACCACGGACCACCCCCACGCCTATCAGAAACATCACCACCGCGATGACCACGCTGAGCATTCTGGCGGATGCTGTCACCCTGGCTCCAATCGACACCTCACCCCGCACATCCTCCAGCATCCATCGCAACCCCAGCCTGCGGCGCGCTTTTTCGGTGCCGGGAGCGGCAGACTCCACCTCCTCCCTCACACCAGCGCGCCACGCCTGTTTCCATGGTTTGATATTTCCCAGCAGGGCTTCGAAATCGACCAAATCAGCCAGACTCCAGCCGCTTTTCTTCCTCACAGGATTCACAGCGGCAGTCTTATCCAATTACCCCACCGCGACAAACAAATCAAGATATCAAGATATGTAGATTTGTTCTTGTTTTCTCGTGATTTGCACCTAGATTCACGCCGCCGAACGACATTTCATTCTATTTCAACCCTACATACATCGATCCAAACCATGCCAAGACCAGACGCGACCACCGAACTCACCGCAGCTCTCGAGCAACGTATCCTGATGCTCGATGGAGCCATGGGAACAACGATCCGTGGATATGGATTGAAGGAGGCGGACGCCCGGGGCGAGAGATTCAAGGATGCGCCCAAGGATCTGCTGAACAACGGGGATATCCTCACCCTGACCCGACCCGATGTCATTCTGGATATTCACCACCGCTTCCTCAAAGCGGGCTCGGATATTATCGAGACCAATTCCTTTTCCGGAACGTCGATTGCGCAGTCGGAGTTTTTTGTCGAGGACCCGCGCGAATCCGGCGAGGGGCGGAAAGATCCTGATTTCTATCAAAAAGTGCTCGATAACGAGTTCCTCAAGCAGCTCGCCTGGGACCTCAATGTGGAATCTGCGCAACTGGCACGCAAGGCATGTGACGATGTCACCGAAGCCACCGGGGTAAAACGCTACGTCGCCGGCTCTATCGGACCGATGACTGTGGGTCTGAACAACGCCGCCGTGGACCCCGATGATCCGGGTTTCCGGACGGTGACATTTGATCAGGTCTACGAGGATTACAAACGCCAGATTCTCGCCCTTGTGGAGGGTGGTGTGGATATCCTGATGGTCGAAACCATTTTCGACGCCCTGAACTCGAAGGCCGCCCTTGTTGCCTGCCAGGATGTTTTTGAAGAAGGTGGCTTCAAGCTCCCCATCATCATCTCCGCCGCTGTCGGCAGAGGAGGGGAAACGATGATCTCGGCACAAAAAGTCGAGGCCCTCTGGAATGCCGTGGCACATGTCAAACCGCTTGCCGTGGGACTGAACTGCTCGCTCGGCCCCGATGAGATGCGCCCGTTTATTTCCGAACTCAGCCGGGTGGCTGAAAGCTTTGTCTCCTGCTACCCGAATGCCGGTATGCCCGACCCGCTGGCGCCAACCGGTTTTCCGTTTTTACCCGATGACATGTATGACAAGCTGCGCGACTTCTCCGAGGCCGGCTTTATCAACCTCGCCGGTGGTTGCTGTGGCAACACACCCGAACACATCGAGGCTATCGCCCGCGCCGTCAAGGGAGTCACACCGCGCAAACGCCCGACCATCGAGCCACTGCTCCGACTCTCCGGAACCGAAGCGTATAACCACTCGGCCGATAAAAACTTCCTCATGATCGGCGAGCGCACCAACGTTGCCGGTTCACCTGTTTTCAGGAAAATGATCCAGGAGGACCGACTCGAAGACGCTCTCAGTGTGGCGCGTCAACAGGTTGAAAATGGTGCCCCGGTGATCGATATCTGCTTTGACGACGGACTGATCGACGGTGTCGAAATGATGACCCGTTTCTTGAACCTTGTGCAATCGGAGCCCGACATCACCAAGGTGCCGATCACGGTGGATTCATCAAAATGGGAGATTCTCCATGCTGGCCTGAAGTGTCTTCAGGGCAAGGGCATTGTCAATTCCATCTCCCTCAAGGAAGGTGAGGAGGCATTTAAATCCCACGCCCGCACCATCATGAAGTTCGGCGCCGCAGCGGTCGTGATGGCCTTTGACGAAAATGGCCAGGCCGCTTCCTACGAAGAGAAAATCCGCATCTGCGAACGCGCTTACCGCGTTTTAGTCGATGAAGTGGGATTCAATCCGCAGGACATCATCTTCGACCCTAACATACTTACCGTCGCCACTGGCATTGAGGAACACAACAACTACGCCGTTGATTTTTTCCAAGCCACCAAGTGGATCAAGGAGAACCTCCCCGGAGCCAAGGTTTCCGGCGGCGTCTCCAACGTCTCCTTCTCCTTCCGTGGCAACAACCCGGTGCGCGAGGCGATGCACTCCGCCTTCCTTTACCACGCCGGTAAGGCGGGTATGGATATGGGTATCGTCAATGCCGGCATGCTGGAAGTCTACGATGAGATCAAACCGGAGATGCTTAAACACGTCGAGGACGTACTGCTCAACCGTGACCCGGGTGCGACTGAACGGCTGCTCGACTTTGCGGAGCAATTCAAGGGTGTTAAAAAGAAAGCCCAGGAAACCGATCTCAAGTGGCGTGAGCTGTCGGTGGAAAAGCGCCTCGAACACGCGCTTCTCCGGGGTATCGATACGTTTATTGTCGAAGACACCGAGGAAGCCCGGCTCAAGTACAAGATTCCGCTCAAGGTCATCGAAGGTCCGCTGATGGATGGCATGGGGGTTGTAGGCGACCTCTTTGGGGCCGGGAAGATGTTCCTGCCCCAGGTGGTGAAATCAGCCCGTGTGATGAAAAAGTCCGTTGCCCACCTCGAGCCGTTTATGGAGGAGGAGAAGCAGATCAAGATCACCTCCATCGCGGCAGCGATGATGGCAAAGGACAGCTCACTGACCGAGCATCATGCCCGTGAGGAAGCGGAGAAATCCATGACCGCCGGTCGTATCGTCATGGCTACCGTCAAAGGTGACGTGCACGATATTGGCAAAAACATTGTCGGCGTCGTCCTCGCCTGCAACGGCTTCGATGTCATCGACCTCGGGGTCATGGTCCCCTGCGAAAAAATCCTCGAGATCGCCGCTGAAAAACGCGCCGATGTCATCGGCCTCTCCGGCCTGATCACTCCATCACTCGATGAAATGGTCAATATCGCCAGGGAAATGGAACGACGCGGACTCAAGACCCCTATTTTGTTAGGAGGTGCCACAACAAGCCCGGCGCACACCGCCGTGAAAATCGCCCCGCACTACAGCGGCCCGGTCATTCACGTACTCGACGCCTCACGCTCGGTTCCCGTGACCACCGCACTGCTCAGCGAGGACGGGCATGACAAGCTGGTCGCTGAGAATAATGCTAAACACAAAAAGCTCAGAGCCAATTTCAACAACAAGGACAAGGCTACTGTTAGCCTCGAAAAAGCGCGTAATAACGCCCCTAAGTTCAACTGGGACGACTATCAACCTGCCCAACCTGAATTCACCGGCACCCGGGTCATCGAAAACCAGTCGCTCCGTGAGTTGGTTGATTACATCGACTGGACCCCCTTCTTCCATGCCTGGGAACTCCGCGGTGTTTGGGACAGGGAAACCCAAACCCTAAAAACCAGGAATGCGGAGGCAGCGGAAGTTGCCCAAAAACTCTACGCCGATGCCCAGGAACTGCTGGAAGACATCATCGAATCCAAACGGTTCAAAGCCAAGGGCATCTATGGATTTTTCCCCGCCTATTCCGAGGGCGACGACATCGTCCTACCCGATCACGGCGTCACCTTCCACACCCTGAGGCAGCAGCTTGAAAAATCCTCCGGCAAACCCAACTACGCGTTGAGTGATTTTGTCCGTGACGGCGGTTTGCAACCGCCAAGTCAGACGAGGCGGTTGCAAACCGCCGTCACAGACCACATCGGTGGCTTTGTGGTGGGTATCCATGGTGCAGACGACTGGGCTGCGGAGCTGCGGGAAAAACATGAAGTGGACTCCGCCATCATGGTGCAGGCCATTGCCGACCGTCTGGCCGAAGCCTTTGCCGAACTCCTGCACCATCGTGCCCGCGTCGCATGGGGATATGAACGTCCTAACGAGTTTAACCACAACGAGCTGATCAAGGAGATCTACCGGGGTATCCGCCCGGCTCCAGGTTATCCGTCCCAGCCCGACCACACGGAAAAGAAAGCCCTGTTTAAACTACTGAACGCCACCCAACAGACCGACGTCGCCCTCACCGAATCCTGTGCGATGCACCCTGGCGCCGCCGTTTCGGGTCTGCTTTTCTCCCACCCCGAAAGCAAGTATTTTGCCATCAGCGATCTGCAGAAAGACCAGGTGGAAGACTACGCCAAACGCAAGGGATGGACCATGGATGAAGCCGAAAAATGGCTCGGCCCGTGGCTCGGCTACTAACATCAACCATACGGTAGAAAAGCTTGATATGCTCTGTCGGCATGCCCCGTCCCGGTCATGTTACACATAAGGCAGGGCATCCGCCCGGGCGTCGATAGCGGCCTCGTTCCCCAGCAGCTCGGCAATTGGGTCCCAGCGGGCGGACAGCAGTGCCTCGCGTGCGGAATCCGGCATCGTGACAGGAATGGATGTTTCCCCGTAACGCACCGTCATGGATTCGAGGTCGATGTTGATTTTCAGCTTAGGCTCAGCCTCAACAGCGGCAGCCATGGTTTCGATCTGCCCCATCGTGGCGCAGACACACGGCATGCCTATCCCTGTGGAATTACCAAAAAAGATCTCGGCAAAACTCACTGCGATGATGGCGCGGAAACCGGAACGGTAAATCGACTGCGGTGCGTGCTCACGCGATGAGCCGCAACCAAAGTTAGGTCCGGCCAGCATCACGGAGGCTCCCGCAAAACGCGCATCATCAATCGGGTGACCCAGTGGGTTTCCCCCGCCATCAAAACGGACGTCATAAAACAAACCTTCCGCGAGGTCGTCGAAGGTGATGCACTTCAGGAAACGTGCGGGGATGATGCGGTCGGTATCGATATCCGCACCCGGGACATAGACCGCCGTGCCGGCAACTTGCTTGATAGATGGTATGGACATAATGCGGGGGAGTTGAAATGGATGTTAGTGAACGGAAAAGACTTCACGGGCGTCGGCCAGTTTTCCTTTGACGGCGGCGGCGGCGACCATCAGGGGGCTCATCAGCACGGTGCGACCCGTGGGGCTGCCTTGTCGGCCCTTGAAGTTTCTGTTCGATGAGGAGGCGCAGAGTTGATCCCCCTGTAATTTGTCGGGATTCATCGCCAGGCACATCGAGCAGCCTGCGGCACGCCATTCGAATCCGGCGTCGGTGAAAATCCGGTCGATCCCTTCTTTTTTACATATCGCCGCAGTGATTTGCGAGCCGGGCACAGCGAGGGCTGTAACCCCCTTGGCAACCTTGTGACCTTTAAGATACCGCGCCACCTCACGGAAGTCGGAGATCCGGCCATTGGTACAGGAACCGATAAAGGCGACATCGATGGGCGTCCCTTTGATCGGAGTGCCGGCAGGGAGCTTCATGTAGGCCAGGGCCTCCTCGATGGAGTTCCGTTCTGCCTGACTGTTCGCATTTTCAGGATCGGGTATCGTTCCAGAGATAGCGATCCCCTGATCGGGTGAGATCCCCCATGTCAGAGTTGGCTCGATCTCGGCTGCGTTGATATGGACGACGTCCTCGTAGCGGGCATCAGCATCCGATGCATACGACTCCCAACGCTTGACGGTTTCGTCCCATTGTCCATCGTTGGGGGCATAGGGGCGGTTTTTCAGGTATTCGAAGGTTGTCTGGTCCGGATTGACATAACCGCAGCGTGCCCCCCCCTCGATGGACATGTTGCATACGGTCATACGCTCTTCCATGGTGAAGTGATCGAAGACACTGCCACCGTATTCGTAGGCGTAGCCGATACCGCCATTGGCACCTAACAAACGGATGATATGCAGTGCCACATCCTTGGAGTAAACACCTGGCCGAAGTTCGCCGTCGACGTTGATTCGACGGACCTTGAGTTTCTCCATCGCGATGGTCTGGGTGGCCAGCACGTCGCGCACCTGGGTCGTGCCAATCCCAAAGGCAATCGCACCGAAGGCACCATGGGTAGCTGTGTGGGAATCCCCGCAGACAATCGTGGTCCCCGGCTGGGTGATCCCCTGTTCGGGCCCCACGATGTGGACAATGCCTTGCATACCGGATGCGAGGTCGAAGTAGGTGATACCAAACTCCTCAACATTTTTACGGAGTTCGGTAATCATGGCATCCGCCAGCGGATCTGCAAAAGGGCGTTGTTGGCGGTCGGTGGGCACGATGTGGTCGACCGTGGCAAACGTCCGGTGCGGGTATTTCACCGGCAGGTTCAGATCACGAAGCATGCCGAAGGCCTGCGGGCTGGTGACCTCGTGGATCAAATGTGTGCCGATAAAGAGCTGGGTACGTCCGTCTGCGAGCGTGCCAACCGTATGCTCGTCCCACACTTTTTGATATAAATTCCTCCCCATGATATTTTCCCCCATGATGCGTCGATCTTTGTGAGCGAACGCATAACCTATTTCACCCGAAATGCAAATGTGGATTCCCTCGGGTTTATTTTCGCCAAAGTACACAAGCTCTAAGAAAACACTGGCCTCCGGCGTCTTGATGGTATGAGAACCGTTTGTTGGGCATTGGTTTCAGCCTGCTTGCTCATGGGCTGTCACAAAGCGCCCCCAGGCAAACCGCCTCCTGCTTCACACAATCCGGCCATGCCGCATCTGCCGGTAGCATCGGCGGCCCATAAGATCCAGGGAAAGCAGGTTCATTTCATCGAGGTTCAGACTAGCCACCTTGGATGGAACGTCCAGGGAGGAACAACGACGGATGACCTTGAGAAAATTGAAAACCAGATCAAGGCAGCCCGAGAAAATTTTCATAGTCAGGGGCACAACCCCGTTGTTCTTATCGAGGCCGACGAAGGGCTTGCGTTCAAGAAAGTGCGTGCTGCGATCCGCACAGCCGCGAAGGCGGGGATCGATGTATTTCTTTTTGCCGTCAGGCAACACCCGATGCACCCGGACGCCTTGGAGTATGCGCTGGCTTTCGATACGCAAATCTCCATGGGTTACGGATGCGGTCTGCCCGTCATCGCATCCATGTTGATCAAGGTGGATCGACATGGTTGGGTTTATGTGCATAGCGGTCCGGGACAGGAACTGATCAACGCAACTCCCGAGTCGCATGAATTACCCGGCTTAAGGCAGCGGATCCAAGCCTATCAAGCTGTCGCCCGTGCAGGTGCACAAGAGCCCGTGTTCCAGGTATGGATCGATGGGGAGGCGCCGTATCAACGCTACATTGATCTGATCAACCTGTTGCGCAGCCACGGAATTGAGCGTGAAATATATGTCGATCTGATGGAGGACACAGGGGGAGTGACCGGTTGCAAACTCCCCTCTCCACCTGCCCCCCCACGGCTACCACGCGCTCCCAGGATAAGCAACCCCATCACCGAATAGCCGGGCCTGATGGTTCTCACCTACCCCTTGAAAACAGTAGACGGGAGCCGGATCGCTCCGACTCCCGCCCGTGCCCTCCTCTGGGGGGAGGAGGAACAACAACGCACGTTCCCGAAGGAACACCCTAATAGATTCACGGGAATTGCCCAGGGTCACAGAAAAGAGTCAAAAAATAAAAAAGGGGCGGAAAACCTGTTTCCACCCCAGATTTTTACGTACTATTGCGTAGCGTTCGGCCCCGGTATCTAGGATGCACTACGGCCCCGGACAGGCTCGGTGATCAGCTTTTCGTTGGGGACGATGACGAAGCCGCCGTCGGCGCGCCTGAGCTTGGTGGTCACCGGTCCGACTCCGGATACGGTCATGTTTTCGCCATCGAACTCAATCTCAGTGCCGACCTTGTAAATATCGCGCGAGTAGACACCGGAGACGATGCTGTGGGCCATGCCTTTGAGGCCCAGTCCGAGAGCCAGCGCCAGGGCGAGGCCGAGTGCGGCGAGGATGATCTTCACCGTGGCATTCAGCAACTCGGTCTGGATGTTGATCTTGGCCAGGGCCACCGTCAGCACGAGGATGAAAATAAAGCCGAAGATGATCTTGGAAAGTGTCCGGGCGTATTCGAGCCCGGCTGCGTCCAGTGCGTTGAAAACGGTGTTCTTGATGATGTCGGCGACGACAAAGCCTACCAGCATGATCAGCGCGGCGGTGATCGCGTTTGGCATGAATGCGATGATGCTGATGACGATGTCCGAGATATCCTTGATCGATGCCTCTTGCGCCGCGATCTTGATCACAAAGAGCATGGTCACCCAGAACAGCAGCTTCGCCAGGAAAGCACCCGGAGCTGCCTTGATGCCCGCACGCTGGAGCACACCCGTGACACCGGAGCGCTCCAGTAAATTATCAACCCCGAGCTTGGCAAATGCCGCGGTCACCGCCTTGGCCATCAACTTGGCAAACACAAAACCGAGGAAAAGCAGGACCGTGGCCAGCAGGATCTTGGGAATAAATTCCGCAAAGTCCTCGGCCATTTTAATGAGGGCATCCCTGATGTTCTCAAAAAAGGTCGTAAAGGTAAATTCGGTCGATCCCGCCAGCGAGGGGGCGGTAGCGGGTGTTTCAGTCGCAGCGGCTATCAGGTGCATTGTTTTACGCGTTGTTCAGGTTTCAAATCACTTGGAATTTTTTTTGGGGGGGGAGGGGCAGCACAACCGGCCCCAGGGGACATCAGGCTTTATAATCCGTTTCCGAACGCCCCACACAGCCTGTAGCCACGGCCATCATGCCGGCTATCACAGCGGGGAAACCCTTGAAAATAAACGAGGTCGTGTCCTTGACCACACATTCATGCATGGCCCGCTCGATCACCGCGTCCACGCGTCGCATGTCGGGAACATGCGCAACATCCTCGCTCTGGATCAGACCCGCCTCTTTGAAAAGAAGGTGGATCTGGGCCTCGTCGATGGGTATGGCGTCAGCTGGGGTCATGATAATCTGGGTGGCTGGTTCGTGGCTGGGGAAGAGGGTAGCTCAGTCGGGGCAACGGGAGCCGCTGGCAGGTTCTTGCCGGTGCGTTCGTAGGCCTCCTTGAACGACTCAAGGGCGCGGTAGTAACGCATCTTGGCGGCTGAGACACCAATGCCTGTCACATCGGATATCTCCTGCAGCGTCATGCCTGATATGAATTTATAGACGATGATTTCCTTTTCCTTGGGTTTGAGTTTATTGAGGGCTTCCTGGATACGGGCACTTTTTTCCGAGGAATCGGCACCTTCAAAGCTGGCGACCGGCAGATCCTCCTTGGCATGTTCCTCGTAGGCTTCCTGCACTTCACGCTTTCTTATAATCCTACTGATGCGGTTACGGCAGTAATTGTGCACAATTTTATAGAGCCAGGTCTTGAATGCGGCCCTCCCCTGGAACTGGTGGATCTTGTGAAACACTTGTAATAACGAGTCTTGCGCCACCTCCTCGGCATCCTCACGGGAGCCTAAAAATTTCATGCACAGATTGTAAACGAGCCCCTCATAGCGCTTTACGAGTTCCCGGTATGCGGCAAGGTCGTGGGGTAACTGGTCTTGGCACAGCTGGACCAGCTCTTCATCCGAGAGCTTGTCCAAATCCGCTTCATCTGCGGCAGAAACAATGCGTAGAGGCTTGGTCACGTTGTTGTGAAACTGGTGAAACCCTAGCAGCCAAGCAAAAAGATACCAGTCTTTTAGGGGGATAATATTCCATGCGCCGCCTTCATTCGCCTTAACCGGCCAGGCCCACTTATCCCGGTTGGCTCCTGCTAGAAAAGCTCATCCCCGGCACAGGTGTCGCCCGAAGCGGGCTCGACAGATCGAGCTGGAAAATGGGCAAGCGGAGTCACCAGGCTGGCGGGCAATGGAAATTGCCGTTCCTGGATTCCGGGTGCAAGTTCGGGCGAGCTTTCGTATCCCATGCGCATCATCTCATACTTGGCATCCATGTTGTCGATGTAATGCAGTGCCATCGCTTCGGGGGTCCGGGGCAAGGTCGGCGACCCCCACTCGTGGGTGCCATGGTGGCTGGCGATAAGGTGCAAGAGGTGCAGGTGAACCTCTTCGGTTGCGGGTTCAAGCTCCCCCCAGCCTTTTGCGACCGGCTTTTCCAACAAATCGCGCCAGAGTTTGTTCACTGTCTCGATCCCCAGCGGAATGTGGCCCAACATCTCACCGTGCAGATTGAACGGTTGGGTAAACCCTGCTTCGGGATAGCTGTTTTCCCACATTTTCCCACAATCATGAAACAGGACGCCGGCCACCATCAGGTCCCTGTTCAGCTTGGGGTAAACCGAGCACATCGCCTGGGCCGCACGCATCATTTGCGCAACATGTTCAACCAAGCCACCCCGGCGGGCGTGGTGGTTTTTCCGGGCCGCGGCGCTCCGGCGAAACCGGTCGCCATACTGCCGGACAAATTCGGCGCAGACTTCATTCAGCCGGGGGTCGGCGATGCCATTGAGCATCAGCTCGACATCCGCCCAGTCGGCATCCTGCCGCGCCCTTGTTTCGGGATCACCTGCCAGAAAGTCCGCGCCCTCACCTTCGTTGAGCAGGCGCATGTCCCACTTCGAGGAATCGATCCCATACTGGTTCTGCGTCCACTCGCCGCTGAACCGGAGCAAGGTGCCGTCGGGAAGCTCCTGGAGTGCACGGAACTGGGGCCTGTTTTCCCAGACCTTGAGTTTCATGTCACCGGTGCCATCGACCAGTGTGATCTCGTAGTAGGGTTTCCCCGTTTTCGTCTCGCGTTCAGCCTTGCGTTCAAGCTGGGCGTCAAAGCTGGCGACCAGCGGGTCTGCGCCGGTGCTCAGCCTGAGTTGGGAAATCGTAACATGCTTCACGGGCCCCAGCGTAAACTGTAAGCCCGTAGTCTCAAGCCCGGATTTGTTTCCGGTAACGAACTAGGTGGGATCTTCACCGTAATTGTTCAGGCCGAAGCTACCGCGGAGGCAACCACATTCGACAAATGCCCAGATCCCCCCCACAAAAGGAATAAAATTCACCAGGTACATCCAACCGGATTTATCACGGTCATGCCAGCGTTTCACTTGCAATGCCATGGATGACCAGATCAGCGGAATGTATAACCCAAGCGCGATGGCGATGGTGATGTTGGACTGCTCACCGAAAACCACTGAGGCAGCAATCACGATGGCATAAAAAATTCCGACGACCAAAAACGTGTAACCCCAGTACTGCCTGCGGGGGATTCTTCCTTGGAAAGAAAACAGCATGGCCCAGAAGCCGGGCTTGGCCTGTATGCCCGCTGCCATGCCCAGGTTCGCCTGCGGGGTGCTGTAGGGATTGACTTGCGCCGGAGCCGACTGCGCAGCCAGCGGTGCAGCCAGGTTGGCCTGGGCTTGTTGTGGCGCGGGTGCCGGAGCCGACAGGATACCGTCCACGGCTGATGCGGCCAACCAGTCGGCCATCCCTTCCGACCAGACCAGGGTCCGGGCTGTTACCAATCCGTTGGAGACATGCCCCTTGATCTCCTCAATGGGCATGGGTCCTACCTGTTGTCCCCCGCCGTCCACGTAATACCACTGCTTTGGTGCGTTCATGGCTGGATTAAGTTGGAATTACCCGGTTATTTCAACTCAATTCCTCAACCAATTAGGGAGGTCGCTGATGACTTCCGCCTTTGCAATGTCTGCCGACGACACCCTGGATCACTAACATCATGACAAGACCTTGTGTGGTATGTAATGGTCCGTAGCTTGGCCCAAGAAAAGCTCTGACACCATTTACCCGAAAACCCCGCCTCCTGATATGCGGAGGCAGGGTTTTAAAGTGTTGGTTGGGATGGTGTTATTGGCGACGACGCAAGATCAGCGCAAGTCCGCCAAGCCCCAGCAGGGCGGCGGATGATGGCTCAGGCACATTTTGAATTTCAAAGCCGTTGAATGCGGTGAAGTTATCCACCCCGTTTGTCATGGCAAAGGTGATGTTTCCTGCGCCATCCGTGCTGAGACCTTCGAAGAGAACATAGTTGGTGCCCTCAATATAGGAAGTGGCATCATCTCCCGTGGTTCCCTCGGCCGGCGGATTGGTGGCTCCGACCGTATTAACCGTAGCCAAAGCTCCGCGATCCAGAAAGGCCCGACGCATGAATACCGCCAGATTATACGTCTGGGCATTATCCAGACCGGATATGGTGACATTCATGGGAGTGCCTTGGGCATAGTAGCTACGGTCAAAAACATCGAGTACGGTGTCGTTTTGATAGCTCCATGTACCCGAGTCAACCGTTGCCGTCACGGTCATCGCATCCAATGCCACGGAGTCCGATGTGTCAGTTTGCGATCCGATCTGACTCCAGTTTCTGGTAGTGGTGTCCAATACACCCGGGTAGCTCAAGGCACCGTTATTGTTCCCAGAAACATGGAAAGCGACAACTGCCGCGTTGGCCGACATGGTAAGTGCTGTAAGTACCGTTGTAATGAATAGGGGATATGTCATTGTTTTCATATGTATAGTTGATGTGTGGTTTCAGGGGAGGATGCTTTGTGATAGATACGTCCTGACACACATATCTGCAACCACCCGCATCGAGCTAATACTGGGATTACAACAACCGCCCAAGGAAAGCAAGTTGTTTTTAGTCACGAATCCACGACCAGCGCATCATTCACTCCCGAATCAAAGTGGCAGGTCGTAGCTGCGGCCATCCGCCCCCTCGAACCACTTGACGTAGGCGAGGTTGACTGTGGCGAAACCTCCAGGTGTGGGGTAGTCGCCGGTGAAATACCAGTCGCCACACGGCCCCTTGATGCAGGCACGGAGGTTTTCGATGGTCTGGAAAATCACTTCCACCTCACCATGCCAGTCGAGGTCCTCGGGGTAGACCATCCGACTGATCTCGGCGGAAATTTCCTCGTCGGTGAAGTTTGCGTAGATGCGTTTCACCTGATTCACCCGGTCCTCGCCCGGCTTGTTGAGCTCGGCTTTGCAAGCCAGGTAGACATCGTTGAGAAGTTGGCTTTTTCCCGCTCGTTTGATCAGATTGACCGCCGCTTGGAAGGCAATGAATTTACCCAGCTGGGACATGTCGATGCCGTAGCAATCCGGGTAGCGGATCTGGGGGGCGGTGGAGCACACCACGATTTTGCGCGGGTTCGTTCGCGCGAGAATCTTCAAGATGGATTCCTTGAGTGTTGTCCCCCTGACAATCGAGTCATCAAGGGCGACCAGAGCGTCCCCCTCCTTGACGAGATCGTACGTGATATCGTAGACGTGGGAGACCAGTTGCGCCCGTCCTTTTTCCTGGGAAATAAAGGTGCGCATCTTGATGTCCTTGTGCACGGCCTTTTCGCCGCGTGGCCAGTTGCGCATGATGAGGTCATCCAGCAGTTCCTCGGTAAGGACTCCTTTTTCACAAGCATCCATGATCTCGGCGCGCACCTGCTGACGGCGGAGCAGACGCAGGCCGTCCAAGAACCCGTAATAAGCGGTTTCCGCGGTGTTAGGAATAAAGGCGAAAACGGATTTCTCAAAAGTGGAGCCAATCGATTGATAGACCTGGTCGACCAGGGCCGCCCCCATCGCCTTACGCTCGCGGTAGATCGCAGGATCATTGCCGCGTGAGAAATAAATGCGCTCGAAGGAACAAGGACTTGGTGGACGCTCGTCGTGGAAGCGCTGGGTGCTCTGCGAACCATCACGCCGGATAATGGTCGCCGTGCCCGGCTCGACTTCCCGCACCTCTTCTTTGGGCGCCTCAAAAACGGTCATCAGCGGCACCCGTTCGGAGGCAAATGCAATCACTTCATCATCCTGGTAGACGTGGCACGGGCGGATACCACGGGGATCGCGCATGACAAACATATCGCCATTGCCAACCACACCACTGATGGCATAACCACCATCCCACGGCTCTCCCGAGTCCCTGAGGATGGCTGGCAGGTCGATCTGTTCCGAGATCAGCCTGGGGATCTCGCGGCCGTCAACCCCTTCATCGCGCAGCTTGTGATAGAGATCGGTATGATGCTCATCGAGGTGGAAACCTATCTCCTCTAACACCGTCTGGGTATCGGTTCCAAACACCGGATGCTGGCCGCGGTCCATCAGCTTGCTGTTCAGCTCGCCGGCATTGGTCATGTTGAAGTTCCCCATCACCATCAGGGTCCGGGTGGGCCAGTTACTGCGGCGCAGGTAGGGATGGCAGGAGCCCGAGTCAAACTCTCCCGAGGTACCGTAACGGAGATGCCCCATCAGAACCTCGCCACCGAAATCAAACTTCTTTTTGACGGACTCAGGATCTCCGGGGTTGAGAATCCCCTTGCGGGCCATCTTGTTGAAGCTCTTCAACTCCTTGCTGAAAACAGAAGCCATCGAGTCCTTGGCTGCGTCTCTCCGACGGAAAATATACGGTTGCCCGAGTGGCATGTTGAGTTTCACACAGCCGATACCGATACCGTCCTGCCCCCGGTTGTGCTGCTTTTCCATGAGCAGGAAAAGCTTGTTCACCCCCCAGAGAGCCGTCCCGTATTTATCCTGGTAATAGGAGAGAGGTTTGCGAAGGCGCACAACGGCGATGCCGCATTCGTGTTTCAGTGGATCGCTCATGAAGTTCGGGTATCAGTTATCCGTTGTGAGTTGGCAGGACTACGACTCCATACTTACACGCACGCCGTGGGTGTCGGTGATGGTGCCTATTTTCACACCTCCCGGACCAGCTGATAGAATACTGTCGGCTTCTTCGGGAGAAACGATCACTACCCAGCCAAAGCCCATGTTAAAGGTGTGGAATTTGTCCTCGGCATCAACAAATTCGAAGAGCTTTTGCATGGCGGCATTGTCCCAGTTGGGAATGACAATATCCGCACCGTGGTTGGGGAGCAGCCGTTCAAGGTTTTCAGGAAGTCCGCCGCCGGTGATGTGGGCCATCGCCTTGGGTTTGACGCCAGCGGTTTTGATATCGGCGACGACATCGTGGTAAAGTCGGGTCGGGGCAAGCAGGCTGACGATTTCCTCCTTGGAAAACGCATCACCATGCTCGGCGAGCACGCGGCGGATCAGGCTCCAGCCATTTGCATGAGGGCCGTCCGAGCCGTAACCAATCAGCACATCCCCCGTCGCGATCCGGGTAGGATCGATGAGGTCGGGTTTTTCACAACAGCCAATGCAGAATCCGGAAAGCTCGACCACGTCTTCGGGCACAATACCCGGCATTTCCGCGGTTTCGCCACCGGCAAGAATACAGCCACAGTCTTCGAGGTAGTCACACATTCCAGCGATCAGGCGAGTGATCAGGGGTTTGTCCAGAGCCGCAATACCGATATAATCGAGAAAGAGCAGAGGATCACCACCTGTTGTCAGGATATCGTTGACGCTCATGGCAACGAGATCCTTGCCTGCGGCCTCCAGCTCGTCGTGCTCCAGAAGAAGCTCGAGCTTGGTGCCGACACCATCACAGCCAGTGACGATGACGGGTTGTTGGTAATCGCTCAGATCGAATGCGGCGGCGAAAAGGCCAAAAGCCCCGTAGAGCTGCCGTTGATGCTGCGTTCTGCGAACATGTGCGCCAATGTCCCCGACCAGGGCTGCCGCTTCTCTAGTGTCCACACCTGATTCCTTGTAGGTAAGTTTGCCCGACATAAATGGATAGCTGAATAGCTCTTGAGAGAGTTTTGTAGCAGCATGTAGGGGACTGGCAATGGTTTATTTCAAGTTCCTGTGTCCGGGCACAATCCCGCGGAGAAAGTTTGCATTGCCAGCCCCTGTCATGTCATACATTTCCCTACTAATGGGCACCTCTAAAAACCCCTGCGCGCTCATTTAACCTTTCCTAACAAAGGCAATGCAGCGAAACTCCCTGCATGAGCAACTACCGGAAGCAAGACAAGGGAGGCAACCTGTTCTCGGCCATCGAACACCAGCAGGCGGTGGCGAAACGTGAAATCGGCATCCTGAAGCTGCGCGATATCATTGACTGGGAAGGGTTCCGCCCGCTACTTGAGGAACTCTGCGGCTACGCCAACCGTGACTGGAACAAGGGAGGCCGCCCCCCTTTCGACCCCGTGTTCATGCTCAAAGTGCTCATCCTCCAGAAATACCACGGCCTCAGCGATGACGCCACCGAGGAACAGATCGGCGACCGCCTGAGCTTCCTGCACTTCCTTGGCCTTCAGTTGGGCGACGACTACCCCGATGCCAAGACCATCTGGGTCTTCAAGGAACGTATCGAGGAAAACAGCCGCGAAGGAAGCCGTCGGCTGTTCGATGCCTTCACTGCGGCACTGGAAAAGAAAAACCTCATCGCCCGTGAAGGCAGCATTGTGGACGCCAGCTTCACCGAGGCCCCGCGCCAGCGCAACACCCGCAGCCAGAACAAAAGAATCAAGCAAGGCGGACGCCCCGAAGAATTTGACACCAACAAATCCGTCGGACGCCAGAAAGACACCGACGCCCGCTGGACAAAGAAGAACAACCAAAGCTACTACGGCTACAAGAACCACGCCAAGGTGGATTTGAAGAGCAAACTCATTATCTGCAGCGAAACCACCTCAGCGGAAGTCCACGACAGCCGGGTGTTCAAACAACTCCTTGATGAGAAGGACAATGCCGTGCTAGCCGACAGTGCCTACCACAGCGAAGAGAACGAGGAATACGTGTTAGAGGAAATCAACGCGGAAGAACACCTCATGCGCAAATCCCACAGGAACAAGCCGCTGACAGAACAGGAACTCAGAACCAACCACACCATCAGCCGGATGCGTGTGCGGGTGGAGCACGTCTTCGGTCGGATGGCGCAAATGGGAGCCGACCTCTGCCGGAGCATTGGCCTGAGGCGGGTGACAAGCCACAACCACCTCTGCAACCTCACCTACAACATGGATCGCTACGCCCTGTTAGCTCGTTAACAGCCAAAACAAGGGGCAACCCGATTCCCAAACGTAAGAAGCCAGCAACCAACAACACCGAACCACCTCATAAAAGCCCCGAGACTACATCGTCACCTGCCCGTACAACTTTAAAAACCGGCGGTAGATGATGATATGGTGGAAACGTCAGTTTTTAGAGGTGCCCTAATTACACAACGTTCCCCGGTTGCGGCGGTTTACCCTTGAGACCTCACCTACCCTCGACATTTGATATCCATGGAAGCGCCTACACCGTCCAATCAATTTGAAGCACCGTCTGTCGACTACCTACAGCCGCTTTTCCCAACTTACGAGATCGAGGATTTCATTGCGCAAGGGGGTATGGGAGCCGTTTACAAGGCTCGCCAAATCTCGCTCGACCGCCCTGTCGCCATCAAGATCCTCCCGCGCGAATTCGGTGAAGACCCCGCGTTCCGGGCCTCGTTTGAAGCAGAGGCCAAAGCCATGGCCCGCCTCAACCACCCCAATCTGATCGGGGTCTACGACTTTGGTGAAGTGGATGGCATGCTTTTTCTTGTGATGGAATTTGTCCAAGGAAAATCACTCTACCACTCATCCTACGGCAAGTCCATCGACCCCACCCAAGCGGCCGAAATCGTCATTGCCATCTGCCGCGGCCTCGACCATGCGCATTCCTCCGGCATCCTCCATCGCGATGTCAAACCAGCCAACATCCTGCTCTCCCCGGACGCCACACCCAAGATCGGCGACTTCGGACTGGCCAGCCCGTTGAACGCAACTGCTTCCGCCGATGACATTATCTACGGCACCCCGGGATACACCGCCCCCGAGGTCATTCACCGGCAGCCGGTCGACCGCCGGGCTGATGTTTTCTCTACGGGAATCATGCTCCACGAGCTACTCACCGGATCGTTGCCAGACGGCTCAAGGACACCCGCCTCTTCCATTTGTGGATGTGCGTTGGCATTCGACCGCATCATCGCCCGTAGTACGCACACAGACCCGCAACTTCGCTACGCCACCACGGGTGAATTGGCGGACGATTTGGAAAAAGCCCTCAAGTCGACCCCCGCTGTCACCCGACTGAACCTCACACCTGCCGCCGGTTTACCCAAACCAGTCGCTTCACACGTGGTGGTCACACCCAGGAAAGCAACATCCAGCACCGTCGTCACCCTGACAGTTCTCGGGATCGTCACTCTGGGGGTGCTTGCATTTTTTCTCACGCAGAACAAAGACAACTCATCCACCCAGACACCAACGGCTCAAACCCCTCCCCTCCCGACTCCACAACCAGAGCCAGAGCCGAGCCCCGTGCCGGTTCCCGAAATCCAGCCGGAGCATACCGATACCACCCCGGAAATCAAACCGCCCCCAAGAAAAACGAGTCCGCAAGAAGCTCTCGCCCAGCTCAAGGGAAAACTTGCAGCTGGCGCCAGGGACGAGTTTCCGGAGGGCACCATCGAGCACAATGGCAGCCACTACCTCTACCTCAAACAGCCAATGACATGGCATGATGCCTTGCGTTTTGCCGAGCAACACGGCGGTCATCTCGCCATCGCCCCCAGTGCTGAAAACAGGAAATGGCTGCTGGATACCTTGGCCATCAAGGAATCGATCTGGCTCGGTGCCGGCATCGCTGCCAGGGAACAGTGGCAGTGGCTCGACGATTCCAAATGGAACGGCCGGGACCAAATCAAAGCCACTTCAAAAGAACACCGCTATCTATCACTCACACCCGAAGGAGGATTAGCAAGCGCCAAACCCGACCAATCACTCGCTTATGTTCTCCAGTGGCGCAATGACGGCACCAATCCATGTACACTCGAGGCCCAGCTCAAGCGGGCCTCGGAAAGCGTGAAAAAGGAAGGCGTCCACAACGCCCGATACCCCGTCGGCACGCGCAGCTACCAGAAATCCCATTTCCTGCTCATCCCACAGTCGTCGACATGGGAAAACGCACACCAGCTTGCCAAGTCCTACCGTGCCCAACTGGCGGTACCCTCTTCTCCAGTCGAAAACCAATGGCTGGCAACCACCTTCTCTGCCAAATCCAGCTACTGGCTTGGCGGCTTTCTTCTTAAACCCACCGACCCGTGGCAATGGACCACACGCGAGCCTTGGCACTCATCCGGATGGAAACCCGGCGAACCTAAAAGCGACCCCTCGTACAATCGCCTGCTGATGACCGCATCGGATCAACCACAGTCATGGGTCACTTCCCGGGGCTCCAAAGGCGAAGCCGATGCCACCCTCATTGAGTGGAGCCATCCAAAGCCTGCGGCCACTGTCGTCACTTTCGATCTTGATAAATGGCTGGACTCCGTGAATCGGAAAATCAAGGATCGCGTCGAACCCGATGTCAGGGCATACGACAAGGACCGCAAGGCCCTCATTGATAAATACGTCCGCGCCATGAAACGGGCTGCCAAGAAATATGAAGTCCCTAACTTCCCGGGCCGTGGCGGCAGAGGCGGACGCGGCGATCGCGCCAACTACATCGTCAACCTCGTCAACGAAACCATGGACGAAGTCGAAAAAACCGGGGAACTGCCCGATGAGATCCCCGAGCGCGCCCCCGAGGTCTTCCATGAAGTCCATGAGGAAACTGAAAAGTCGCTGGATAAACTCGACACGGATTACCAGGCAAAACTCAAGGCCCACCTTGAGTTCTACACCCAGGGCCTCCTTAAAAAAGCCGCTGAACTAGCTCAAACGGGCTACTACCCAGCGGCAAACACCATCAAGGACTCTGTCGAGAAAATCGGTGATGACTCCAAGAAATTCATCTCATTGCTTGGACTGTAGACAGCTTGGACAGGGCGGCGGCCAAAGGGCAGGTCTTCAGACCTGACGAAGACAGCTCTTTACATCAAACCAAAAAACTCTCTGTATACACGTCCGATACATCATGAAACACATCATCCTGCCCCTCGCCTCCCTCGTCTTATCCTTTGTTTCTCTGGCCGCGGACGACCCCAAGGGAGTGCAAGCCCCAGCGGACGACCCCAAGGGAGTGCAAGCTTCTATCAAAAAACCCAACGTCATCGTCTTCTTCATCGACGACCTCGGCTGGGCGGACCTCGGCTGCTACGGCTCCACCTTCCACGAGACCCCCCACATCGACAAGCTGGCGCAAAACGGAGTGCGCTACACCCAGGCCTACTCCGCCCACGCCGTCTGCTCCCCCACCCGCGCGGCAATGATGACAGGCAAAGCGCCACAGCGCGTCGGTATCACCAACTGGATCAACCAGCCGTCTAACAAAACACTACCCAAGGAGGAAACCACCATCGCCGAGGCATTCAAGGCCGCCGGCTACCAGACCGGTTACACGGGGAAATGGCACCTCGGGGAAAAGGACGACCAGTTACCGACATCCCACGGCTTCACCTGGATGAAGGCCACCAATCGCGCCGGCCAGCCCGCGAGCTACTTCTACCCCTTCTCCAAGGTGAGCAAACGGGGAACCTACTGGGATGTCCCCGACCTCTCCGAGGGTAAAAAAGGCGATTACCTCACCGACGCCCTGACCGACCAGGCCCTGCACTTCATTGACGCCAACCAAGACCGCCCCTTTTTCCTCCAGCTCGCCCACTACGCCGTTCACGCCCCCATTCAAGCCCCCCTGGAACTGGTGAAAAAGTACCGGCAGAAACGCGAAAAACTCTACGGCGACACCCCGACCCCCCGAATCCCGGATCGCTACAACACCGTCTCCCGCGGCCGCCAGGACCATGCCGCCTACGCCGCCATGACGGAAAACCTCGACATGAACATCGGCCGCGTGCTCGACCATCTCGAAAAACGGGGCCTCACCAGCAACACCATCGTCGTGTTCACCTCCGACAACGGCGGCTACTGCCACCTGATCAGCAACCCCGGCGCCACCTGCAACCTCCCCCTCCGCTCCGGCAAGGGCTGGAACTATGAAGGCGGCATCCGCATCCCCACCATCATCTCATGGCCCGGAAAAATCACCCCGCGCAGCTCGGACACCCCCTGCATCACCATGGACCTCTTTCCAACATTGTTAGAACTGACCGGGCAGGCACTGCAGCCGAAGCAACACCTCGACGGACACTCACTCGCGTCCGACCTCAACACCCGCCCGGACGACACCCTCAAGTCACGCGCCCTCTACTGGACCTACCCGCACGGCCACGGCTCCGGCCACAGACCGTCCCACGCCATCCGCAAGGACAACTGGAAACTCATCCACTTTGAGAAGGGAAAAACCCACGAGCTCTACAACCTCGCCAAGGACCTCGGTGAAAAAACCGACCTCGCGGAGAAATTCCCCGACAAGGTCAAGGCTCTGGACAAAGAGCTCAACGAGTGGATTAACAACACGACACCACGCGATTAAACTCCAATCCCGCAGCCGCAGGATCCAAATTCCAAGTCACAAAAACCAATGAACCGTCCCATCCTCTACCTTCTAGCTTGCCTCTTGCCTCTTGTCTCTGCCCCTGCGGACGACCAAAAGGGAGCGCAAGCGTCTCCCCCCCCGAACATCATCTTCATCCTCGCCGATGACATGGGCGTGGGCGATGTCTCCCACACCACCGGCAAGGCCGCCACCCCTTGCCTGGACCGACTCGCCAAGGAGGGCATGCGTTTTACCGACGCCCACACATCATCCTCGGTCTGCTCCCCCACCCGCTACGGCATTATGACCGGTCGCTACAACTGGCGGTCATGGCTGAAAAGCGCCGTGATCTGGTCGCCCGACAAACGGGGGCCCATGATCACCCAGGATCGTCTCACCGTGGCCGCCTTCCTCAAACAAAACGGCTACCACACCGCCCTCGTCGGGAAATGGCACCTCGGCCTCAAGTGGACTTACCTCGATAAACCACGCATACCGGAACACCCCGGAAAATACAAAACCCACGGCGCGGGATGGGATATCGATTTCACTCAAAAAGCAGGCGGTGGCCCCACCACGCTGGGCTTCGACCAGTCCTTTTTCATCGCAGGCTCACTCGACATGGCACCCTATGTTTATCTTAAAAACGACCAAGCCATCTCCATCCCCACCCACGTCAAAGCCTTTCACCGACCAGGTGCGGCCGCCGCTGACTTCGAGGCCGTCAACTGCCTCCGGGACTTTGCCCGCGAATCTGTTAGCTACATCAACGAACGCGCCAAGGACCCCGGCAAACCCTTCTTCCTCTACCTTCCCCTGACCAGCCCGCACACCCCCATTGTGCCCTCTGAAAAGTGGCAGGGGAAATCCCCCATCGGCAGTTATGGCGACTTCCTGATGGAAACCGACTGGGTGGTCGGCCAGGTCATGAAGGCACTCGATGACAATAAGATCGCCGACAACACCCTGGTGATCTTTACCACCGACAACGGCTGCTCACCCGCCGCCAAGATCCCCAACCTTGTCAAAAAGGGGCACAAGCCTAACGGCGATCTCCGCGGTCACAAAGCCGACATCTACGAGGGCGGCCATAACGTGCCCTTCATTGTCCGCTGGCCAGCAGGGGTCAAGGCGAACACCACCTCTACCCGCACCATCTGCACCACCGATTTTTTTGCCACCGCTGCGGATGCCATCGGAAAAGCCTCCAGTATCCCGGAATCGGGTGCCGTGGACTCCTTCTCGTTCCTACCCACACTCAAAGGCGACGACCAGAAAGCCCGCCCCTTCACCATCCATCACTCCATCAATGGATCCTTCGCCATCCGCCAGGGGAAATGGAAACTCTGCCTCTGCCCCGGCTCCGGTGGTTGGTCGGCCCCCATGCCTAAAACGGCATGGAAAAACAAAAACCTCCTACCCGTCCAACTCTTCGACCTCGAAGCCGATCCCGCGGAAAAAACCAACCTCGCGTCGAAAAACCCCGAACTTGTCAGCACTCTCATCCAGGCTGTCAATACGGCCATCACCTCCGGCCGCACCACCCCCGGCCCCAGGCAGGACAACGACACCCCGGTGCCCGCCTTCAACGCCAAGCTGCTTAAAGCATATCCCGAAGCCGCACGTTAGAAATCACCCTGCATGCGACTGCCCACCTTGATTATTTTCCTGCCACTCAGCCTTCCAAAACCTCGCCGTAGGCTTCACCGAGCATTTTCCAGACGGCATCCGGGTCAGGTGCCTGGAGCAGGGTTCCTTTTCCAGCGCGGTAGGTCCATGAGAAGATGGAGTCGACCCCCTCTTCCGCATAGACCTTACAAATGTCCTTGAGGGTTTCCAGGTTTTCCGGGGAGCGGAAAAACGACTGGATCCAGCGCTGGGACGGCTTGTTGTTCTGGCGCGCCAGCTCGACGGTTTTCCTGGCGAGGTTGCGATGGGCGACCATCGGGTCGTTGCCGTCGACGAGGATCGAGGTGGAAAACACATCGTAGTCCGGGTTGAAGGCGATTTGCTCCCAGTTGTCGAATCCACGCGCGTAGGACGAGTAGAAGTGGTTGTCGGCAGGCAGCGAACACTGGGTCACCGAGAGATTCGGGTTGATGGCTTTGACAATACGGCTTCCCTCGCTGAGAATCTCGTTGGCTTGGTCAAAACGGAACTTCTGCACCGTTTTGGTCAGCGTCTTCGGCATTTCGTAGCCGTACTTTTCCTTGAAAATCGCCTGGGTGATCGGGCTCCGGCAGGTGAAATCGGTCGTGCTCTGGTAGCTGATCGGGTAAACGGGCATCGCGTAATGCGGCTCGTCCCAGAAGAAGCCGTCGGCATCACAGGTGCGGGCGAGCTCTTCGAGAAGCCCCCAGAAATACTCGCGGAACGCGGGCGAACTCGGTGAGGCCGCCGCAAGGGGCTCGCCGGTCAGGGCCGACCACTGACGGTCCTCGACACTGCATTCCTGAAGGAAAAGCGAAGGTGGCTCACCTCCGAAGAATTTACCCACCCCCCAGGTGTTGAGATAAACCTTGAAGCCCAGTTTCTTGGCTTCATCGACAATCCTCGGGATATTGTGTTTCCAGAAAAAGATGTCAAACTCGGTGAGTGCGAGTAACACCGCAGTACAGTTGTGCGCCTTCATTTCCTCGAAATCCTTGCGCGCATGCTCAGGGTAGGAAATCCCGTAGTAGCTGACACCTGTTTCTGTAACGGCCATGATGATTCAGCGGTTAGTTGTTAGGATTTAGCTTAGAGGAACTTGACGCGTGGGTTGTATTTCTTACGCAGCTCTTCGTTTTTCTTGTCGCCCCCGGGGATGTTGGCACTCGACCAGACCGGCGGCTGGACACCACGGGCGACACAGGCTTTGACACATTCGATTTCCAGTCGGTGGGCAATGTAGAAGTCGATCGTACTGGAAATCCCGGAAATGGGCTGGGCGAATCCCTCCACTTCAACAACGGTGTCACCATAGGGCACGTAGTCATCAATACAGATGTCGGCGATATCAAAGAGGTTTTTTCCGCTGTTATGGCGGATCGGAAAATCTTTCGGTATGGAATTGTGCCAGTCGCTGGAGGAAATGCCCACCACTTTGGCGCCCTTCTCCTTGGCTCGCAGGGCGCAGTCGATGGTGGGAGCATTGAACCCATAGCTATGGAAAACGAGGATGACATCCCCTTTATCCACTCCGTAGTAATCGACCAAGGCATCGCCGACACCATGCATCCGCTCGTGGGAGAGATACATATAGGCCGGGGTCACCGGGTGGATGGCAAAGTCGATCATCGGGCAGAGGTTCGCAAGCCCCCCGGCACGCCAGAAGAGCTCTTGCATGACGAGGCAGGTGTGCCCACCGCCACCGAAGATATAGATCAAACGGTCCTGCTCAATGGCGTCGGCCATGAGTTGGGCTGCGGCGAGGAGTTGTTCTCCCATTTCACCCTCAAAGCGCTCGGCGAGCCCGTTAAAGGTGTCGAGGAAACGGCGGTCGGTCTTGATGTCGGTGTTATGGGTCATGGTTGTATGCGCGTAAGTATAGCAGCCCGGCCCTGTTTGAGCGTTCGATTTTCTACACAGTAAAATATCAAACATCTTGCCGAATGCCTGGTTGACTTGATCCAGTGCACCCTCTACTTGTCACCACTATGGCTGAGGAGGATTGGCTGGATTTAAAAACAACCCGCTATCGGACGATCATTGATTTGCGTACCTGCCTGGACGGGGATGTTTCCGCCTTGGGGCACTATCACTACGATCATGCCATGCCTCCGATTCCTGAGCAGAAAAGCAGTAAGCGTTTAGTGTTTGGCTTTTTAATCTCCGGTTTGCAGAGGTATCGCGTCGATGGCCAGGACCTGATACTGCGCGGCGGCCAGGGGATTCGTTTTTTGCCGGGTTCCGTCTATAGCAGCGCTGGGTTGCCTGAACAGCGGGGGGAGTTTTACTGGTTGGTCGTGGATGCCCCGATAGGCAGGAAAATTTGTTTGCCCGGTTTCAAGCAGGATGCTGCGGACAGGTGGTGGAGTAAGGCGGTAGACCCGCAATCCCCCAGAAGGTTTCCTATTTCCAAACAAGCCCGGGTTCGTCTAACCCGTCTCTTTCAAGCTGACCTACCAAGTTCCGACCCGATGGTGTTGACCGAATTATGGATGCACTGCGGGCTGCTGTTGCTTAGCTTGTATGATGTGTTAGGAGCTGGATCGGACCAGCATACATCCGAAGCGGTTATGAAGTCTTTGAAATATATCGAAAACCATTTATCCAATACCGAGTTAGACGCGGGCAAGCTGGCTGCAGCGGCCGGTATGTCGCCAAGTCGTTACCATACAAAATTCAAGGATGAGACAGGCTTACCACCAGCGGAATACATAAGGCATCGGCGGATTATCGAAGCCCAGCGGATATTGTCGCGACCGAACGCTCCGGGCATAACCGATTTGGCCATGCTGTTAGGCTTTAGCTCATCGCAGTATTTCGCAACAGTTTTCAAGCGCTATACCAGGGTATCACCCAGCCAATGGATGCATAAAAACAAGCTGTCTTAGTGGGTTTGATATTCCTGCAGAAAATCTCAAGGCATACCTCTAGTCACCCTGAAGCGGTCAGTGTTCCCCTGTCACTTCATTCATCTGTAGGGATCAGCCGGAGTTCAGCAAAATTCATGACTCCCGCAGGCTGATGAATTTGCGTGGGGATAAGCTGAATGAGCTGCCCCTTGGCTGCCTTGAGTTTGATGGTTCCGGCTTCGAGCGTGTCCCACTTGGCCCATCCGCCTGTGGAGCCGGTGCTGAAATCCAGCGAAGAGCCACCGGCTTTGAGCCGGCAGTCTGTTTTCATACGGGCGGGCAGTGCGTAATCGAGCATCACGCGATAATTGCCCTCCTCCCTGACATCCACCCTCCACTCGAGTGATTGGGAGGTGTGATCCCACCAGCCGATATTGCGTCTGCCGGCGTGGAGATTGGCTTTGGCACCACCGCTGCCCATAATCGTTGCATCGTCGGCGGTCAGGGTGATGGTGCCATCCGCGTTGGCTTCGACCACAGGTTTGCTGTTTTTCCAAACGGCAAGCTGCATCAGCGACCATCCCAGCCCGAGGATGAGGACGGCAACGAGGAGGGTTTTGAGCACAAAGGATGCACTGATGGTCAAATATTTTTTGAAAGCGTGATTCATACTCGGAGGAAGATTTTTTTACGATACATGAACAGCAACACCAGCCACCATGTTAGAATGTAGGCAATGGAAGCCAGGACGGGCTGGAGGCTGGGGCTTCCAAACTTGCTGATCAAACCGCCAAATAGGAAATTGGAGGTGTGTTGGAAGTTGACCATGCGCACAGCGAGGTAGATCGTGATCGAGTTCATACCAATGACGATCAGGAAAAACGACCAGCGCCAGAAGCCGAGGGCATCGATGATCAGGTAGAATATACCGAGTAACATCAGGCTCCATCCGGCGCAGTGCAGCACAAAGGTCGGGTTCCAGAGTTCCTTGCTGATGAACAGCTGCGTGCCCCAGAGTTTGGCAAGACCGTAGCAGACGATTCCGGCGGCAATCAGAATTCCGCCAATGGCAAATGGGTTCAGTTTGGTGTGCCTGATAAATTGCCCTGTGAGCGCTCCCAGCAATGCGGTGACGATCGCTGGAATGGTGACAAACAAGCCCTGGGAATCGTAGAGCTGCCCCGCAATATTGAATTTCCATGGCAGCAACGAGCGATCAATAAAGCCGGTGATACAGTCTTCCGGTGTCAATACTCCTGCCCCGTGACCGGGCACAGGAATCCACATCAAGGCCGCCCAGTAACCAAAGAGGATACCCAGCGACCAGATGATCTGGTGACGGGTGTTGCTAAACAGGTAGATTAGGGCGGCAAAGAAATAAGCGAGGCCGATATAGCCCAGCACACTGCACAGGCGGGTATCCGCAAGCGGCTTCCATGCAAACAGCCCGTTATAAACAGCACCTAGGAAAACGAGCAGGGCTGCCCGGACAGCGACTTTTCTAAGCAGCTGCCATTTTGATTTTCCAAGCTCGACCTGTCTACCTAACGAATAGGGCATGGCAACACCTGCTAGAAAGAGGAAGAGGGGGAAAATGAGATCATACAAAGTGAATCCACTCCAACCCGGATGGTGCAGCTGACCGGAAAACCATTTGACCCATTCCCAATCGGTGAATTTGGCCATGGCTCCGGCAAGGGTGTGACCACCGACAATCCAGAGCATGTCAAAACCGCGCAGGGCATCAAGTGACTTGAGCCGCTTGGACTTGACGAAAGACCCTTCATTGTTAGATTGCTCCGAAGTCGTGGTGGGCTCGTCATCGGTTGACGGTTTCTCCTCATCGGTTTCAGCAGTCATAATCGTGTTAGGTAATGCAACATGGTTGATGGAATGGTGATGACACAGTCCTTGCTAACCTATCATTCAAGAATGAATTCGAGTTTGAAAAACTCACGGGAGCCACCCGTAAGGGCATGGGTGATGGTTGAACCATTGGCGATTCCCTCTGCGACGACACTCCACGAGCCTAAGTCGGTGGATCGCCACAGCCTGTAACGGCGTGTCAGACCGTCGTAGCCGGGACCGCTTGCCGCTGGTGGCGTAAATTGGACATAACTAGACGTTAGAGTCAACGGGTCGGCGTCAGGTGCATTCGGATTCATACCAGCGACAAATTCGAAGGCATGGCTGAAGGGATCACCATCGGTATTGGCTGCGGGGCCGAACGACAGGCTACCGAATTGGTCCATTTCCCAGGCATCTGCCAGAGTGTCCGAATCGGTGTCTGGAAATACAGATAGATTTTCAAAGAAATCCCCCTTTGCCCAGGATGGGTCGTAGGAGCCGGTGCCCTCTGTGAAGGCGACAGACACGGTGGTGTCCAGCCCGACTTCGGTCGAGTGAAGTCCCCATTCCTCGGACACATGCGGAGCCCAATCAGATGGCACCTCCCCCGTCTGATAGATCGTGGAGACGTTGGGCTTTCCTTGGGAGACATGGAAGTCAAGACCCTCATTGGCCATCTGGAAGGGGGACTTGTCCGGGGTGCCATTTCCCGTTGTGTCCACCGTCACGTCCTGCCAGTAATCATGGAAAAGGCGGTTGCTGCCGTAGCGATGGAGGTAGAGTTTTTTGACCTGCCAGGGGGGGAGTCCGTCAATTTCCAGTGTGGGGTCGGCAGCCATGCTGTAAGCGTCGACGGCGCAGATCCCGGTCGCCTGATGGGCACCATGACCATACTCGCCCCCGAGATCGTGCGATGCCACAACTTCGGGGCGGTAACGGCGGATCTGGCTTGCTATCGCAAGCGCTCCGGCTTCCCGACCGTCGGGTATCCCGTTGCCGTTGGCATCAGCCACGCCATCCGCATCATCCCCGTCCCATGCATCCCATGCGGAAATGACATTATCCCTGTCGTTGAGCTGAGCGTGATCCATGAATCTGAGGTTGATGGGATGATTGCGTAATCCGTAGGCCCAGCATGCATTGCGCAGCTCGGTTTCCCGGGTGTTGGGGTTGTTGGCTTTGCGGGAGCTGACCATATTGACGACCACGGTGTTGAGCTTTCTGGCCTGGGTAGCGTAGGATATCAGGCCTCCCATGAAAATACCTTCATCATCCGGGTGGGCATGGATGACCATCAGGTGCGCTTTGCCTGGCCGCTGCTCCCAGGCATGATCCGTGAATTCATTCACCTGAGGGTCGTATGATGTGTATGCAACGCCGTCGTGGTAGGGGAGGCTGCGAAAATACTCTTCACCATTGGGAAGTCCATCGCCGTCCGGATCACCTTCGTAACCGTTGTCAGGATCGATGCTGCCATCGTCAGCGGGATCGAGCCCATGGTTAGTTTCCCAAATGTTAGGCATGCCATCATCATCGGCATCAGCATAGGGGTCGGGGTCCATGTAGTCAGTCGGGTCGGTCAGGGAGGTGTTCACCTCATACCCATCCTTGAGCCCGTCATTATCCGTGTCATCATCGTTGGGGTCAGTGCCGGTATCCGATGCGCCGCCATAGGTTCCCGTATTTGTTTCCACACCATCAAGCAGCAGATCATTGTCTGAGTCAGCATCCTTCGGGTCAGTGCCGCGCAGGTATTCTTCGTAGTTGTTAGATCCATCACTGTCGGGGTCGCCGTCGGCCCCATGGTTGAAATCGATCGTTCCGTCGTCATTGGGATCGAGTCCGTAGGATCTTTCCCAGGCGTCCGGAAGTTGGTCCCCGTCCTGATCGAACTGCGGGAGTTGTCGTAACTGGAGGGCGCAGACTTCTGCGTTGAAGCCACTCGAACTCCGGAAATGAAGCTCCTGAGATGTCGCATTGGCGGTGAATGTGGCTGTTGCCATCTGGGCTGACGCATTTGTGTTGCCATAGGGCACCGCAAACACGGTATAAACTTCAGTCCCTCCCACAGTATCTGCATAACCCAGGTCGATGGTTTTATTCATCTGATCCCGGGAGAGCAGCACTTGCACCAGATAAGATTTGCCTGGAGTAAGACCAGTAAGGGTAAAGGCCGAGTTGCCGTCTCCGGAGCCAAATTCCAGTGTATCCAACAAGAGTTCGGTATCGGCAAGGTCGAGACCGGTGATGGCTGATCCGGTGTAATTTCCAACATTGTAGTAAATGCCTCCGGGAGATGTGTATTGCACGCTGCTGGCATCGGAGAAGCTGACTCCGTTCATTGTGACGGAGGAGGAACCGCCGAGGTTCTTCGCTTCCACCAGAGTGCCATCGGTATTGATTTGATTGGTGTTAGTGAAGCCCGCAGGCTGACTCCAGGTTACCAAGGCTGCCGTGAGCGATCCGGATAGGTTCAAGTAGCATACCAAAACAATAGTGATGTAACCCTTCATGATGTGGATTTCTAATAAAGCTCGGATATAGCTTGGGCAGAAAAAACAGGCTCAGGGAAACCGAACGCCCTCAGCCTGTTTCTTGATTGAGATGGATGTCGGATCGACTACTTCCTACGGCGTAGAAGCAGCGCAAGTCCACCGAGGCCGAGTAGTGCTGCGGAGGATGGTTCCGGCACCGCCCTGAGCTGAAAGGCAGCAACCTCCAGGTTGTTTCCATTGGCATACGTAGTCGCTACGTGGATTTCCTGGCTCACAGCATCGGCTATAAATGTTCCTGTGGTAATACGAGGTGCCGACCGTACGAGACCGGTCAAGTCATAGACCTCGGTTCCACCGACCGTTGCCGCATAACCGTAACTCATTGAGCCGCCGGCTGCGGGCGTTGCTCTTAGATCAATGATCTGGAGTTCATAGGCCTGCCCGATGGTTAAGTTAGTCAGGGTGGCAAGGGAGTTCCCAATACCAGGGCCGAATTCAATGGAGTCTAACATGGCGTTGGCGTCCACATCCGGAACCCCTGTAATGACTCCAGTGCCAGTGTAGTTATCATAGTAATAATCACCGGCACTATCGGCAAAATCACTGGTTCCAGTGCCGGAATCTGAGGAGAAGGTGACTCCGTTGATCACGACAACCGTTGTTGCTGGTCCGTTGTTCGTCCCGGTTCCACCGCCTTTGCCGAGGTTGACTGCCTTGACGAGTGTTCCGTTCGTAGAAACGTCCGTAGCATTGGTAAAGAGCTGGCTGGTGTAGGATACGACGGCTGCCCGCGAGGTCACCGACAGGGCCAGCAGGCTGAGTAGTGATATATTTAGTCTGTTCATGGTTTGCGTGTTCGTTGTTTATGACGTTCAATTTCTGGAGGGGGGCTTTTTCAACCCGCCTTTCAAGTTAAGCTACCTACACGAAAATGTGTAAATGCGCGTTCGATTTTCTCTTGTCGAGAAAATCGAACAAACAAGGGGTTGCCCGCTCGCGCATTTTAGTAACAGAATTGTCTGACGACCGTATTTGTGATAAGCCGTTACCGCACACAGCAATTACCGGGCGGGGATGTCTTAAAACAACATCCGGTTCAGCCACCCACCGTAAAGAATCCATAGACAACAAACATCCACATGAAATCATTCATCCACCTCGTCCTCACTTGCGGTCTGCTGATTGCAAGCACCAGCATTCACGCCGAAGAAGCCATGCAAGCCAAGTCGGCAGCGGAAGGTGTCCTGAACCGCCTCCTGCCCGGCCGGGCCGGTGAGTTTGTTTTGGAGGAAATTCCGCTGGAAAACGGCAAGGATGTTTTCGAAATCGATTCCCGGGACGGCAAGGTGGTCATTCGGGGGACGAACGGTGTCACCATCTGCAGCGGACTGAACTGGTATCTCAAATACCACTGCAAGGCGCACACCTCATGGTGCGGTGAGCAGATGAATATCCCCAGCCCCCTGCCCTTGCCTAGCCAAAAAGAACGCCACCCCACCCCATACACATATCGCTACGCGTTCAACCACTGCACCTTCGGCTATACCATGACATTCTGGGACTGGGAGCGCTGGCAAAAGGAACTCGATTTCATGGCGCTCAACGGCATCAACCTGCCGCTCGCCATGACCGGCGCCGAGTGTGTGCTGCGCGAGGTCTATCGCAAGCTCGGGGTGTCTGATGAAGAGATCGGCAAATTCATTTCAGGCCCGTCGTATCTTCCGTGGTTCTTCATGGCCAACCTCGACGGCTGGGGCGGCCCCTTGCCTGAGAACTGGTATCAAAAACAGGAGGCGCTGCAGAAAAAAATCCTCGCCCGCGCCAGGTCGCTGGGGATGAAACCCGTGTTGCCCGCGTTCGGTGGCCACGTGCCTCAGGCGATTGCCAAAAAATTCCCCGATGCCAAAATCCAACGCATGAAATCCTGGGGAGGTTTCCCCGGCACCTACATCCTCGCTCCAGACGATCCGCTCTTCAAACGCATCGGTGCGCTGACGATTGAGGAAACCCAAAAAATGTTCGGCACGGATCACTATTACAGCGCCGAGACATTCAACGAGATGCACCCGCCCAGCCTGGAGCCGGATTATCTCAAGAGCATCAGCGAGGCGGTTTATCAATCCATGCAGTCCGCCGATCCCGATGCGGTCTGGGTGATGTATAGCTGGCTTTTTGGTGAACGCAAACTCTGGACGCAACCGAGGATCGAAGCCCTGCTCTCAGGCGTCCCCGACGACAATATGATCATCCTCGACCTCTGGGCGACAGCCGACCCGCACTGGACGCACACCAAGGCATTCGGTGGCAAACAATGGATCTGGTGCATGTTGCACAACTGGGGCGGTAAACAGGGCATGTATGGTCGCATGCACCGCGTTGGCACCACTCTTCCCAATGCCGTCAAAAACCCGGCGTCACGCAATCTTGTCGGCATCGGCAGCGGCAATGAAGGCGGCGAGATCAACCCGGTCGTCTTTGATCAATTCTATGAAATGACATGGCACGACCAGCCGATGGATCTTCACGCGTGGGTGGACCAGTATGCCGAAAGGCGATATGGCAAAGCCCCCCAGGCGGTGAAGGATGCGTGGCATATCCTCATCGACGAGGTTTACACCTGTGACAACGACGCACAGCGCGGCCCCGTTGGCTCGTTTCTAGCCATGCGCCCGGGAATGGGCGCCAACGGCACCAACTTCGTGCGGGCGCAGATTTTCTACAACACCGCACGGGTGCAAGAGGCGTTTGTCAAACTGCTTTCGGCAGCCGACACGCTGGGTCACATGGACACCTACCGCCACGACCTTGTCGATCTGGCCCGCCAGGTGCTCTCCGACAAATCCCAGCAAATGCACGCCCAGCTCCGCTCAGCCTATCACAAAAAAAACGCCAAGGCCTTCGACCAGGCGGCCGCTGCCTATCTGCAGGCCATCAAGGACTGTGACGAACTGCTTTCTTCGCACCACAAATTCCTCGCCTCCCACTGGATCGGGATGGCGCGCAACCGGGCGGGCGACAACGAGCAGGAAAGGAACCTCTACGAGCTCAACGCCAGAAACATCATCACTACCTGGGGCGATAAAAACAACAACCTCCACGATTATGCCCAGCGGCAATACGGGGGTATGATGGGCGACTTCAACTACACCCGATGGAAAATCTACCTCGACGCCATCAGCAAGGCATTGCACGGCAACGGCAAATTCAACGGCGGTGCTACGGAGGCCGCCATCCGCAATTACGAGGACAAGTGGGTCCATTCCCAAAACGACTACCCGACAAAAGCCCAGGGCGACCCCATCGCCATCGCCAGGAAAATCAAAGCCAAGTATGTCACGGTGGAGACCAAGGGAAAGTAGAGACCAAAGAATGTGGACTCTTGGAGGTTTGCCCCTGTTTCCAAAACACACAATAAAAGCGCACCCTCGATCCAAGGGTGCGCTTGAAAAAGAACCAACGGAAGGAATTCGATCTACTTGCGTCGGCGCAAGATCAGGGCAAGGCCAGCCAGACCAAGCAAAGCTGCTGATGATGGCTCGGGCACGGGTGCTACCTCGGCATAGCTATTGCCAAAGCGAATCTCGTCGATGTAGTTGGGCGTGTTCGTTCCACCAGTTCCGCCACTTCCGCTGATGCGGATGGAGTCGAAAGCCACACCGCTGTTATCGACCGTGATATCCCCGCTTGTCAGTGAAGCTCCCAATGCAGGATTCACCCAGTAGTCCACCAAATCACTTCCACCAGTGCCGGCGCCATACTGAATACGCGAAACGAGAAACACCGTGTCGCCGTTGGTGTAGGAAGTCGAGTTGTTGATATCCCAGGCAGTGTCAGCTGCATTTCGGGTGTAGAACTGAACTTGCCCCTGACGCACGGCCAGCCAAGTGCGTTGGCTGGTCGTCCCAGTAAAAAGCCCAATAGATGCCATATTAGAAGTGATATTACTCGTCCCATTCACTTGCATGAGCGCACTCATCCAAACCGTTCCAGTGCTGGTACTTGGCAGCCCGCGGAACTCCAGTTCGTCTGTAGAATTGGCCTCTACCTTACCTCCGGTGGTTACCAACGTGGAATAAGACAGCGTGCCTGACACCACCGTGAGTGATTGATCTGAAGAACCCCAGGCTCCTGTAAAGCCGGACCCGCCGGTTTGGCCAGTCAAGTCTCCCGTCGTGGTGAATCCGTCGTAAGCAGATAAAGCTGCATCGGTGTGCGATGCCGCCATAGCACAGCAAGCCAATGCCGTGACCCCGCCTGTTTTCATTCGTTTTCTTTTCATGTTTATCATTGGTTGTGTCTAGGGAACCTGAATTTGCGTGTTAACCCACGACTGATTTGCATCCTACACGTTATTCTCGCCCCCTGGCGTTCGATTTTCTCCCTAGGAGAAATTCAAACAATCTTGGGTGAATGGCTGAAAATTTGCTTTCGGGATGAGAGGATCGAGAACATCGTTGGCAGCGGGAAAAAGAGGAAGGAAAACTCCAACCTGTCCCCTTTCCCCCAATAAAACTGTTCCCACCATGCGACCTAACAAGTATCTTCAATGGCTCATCGCACTAGTTGTTACAGCTATCACAACCAACATCATTTCCGCCCAAGGCATCACCGACGGCGGCTGGCCGATGGTGGACCCGAAGCTCGATGACGCCTCCAAACCCTGGTGTTACTTTACCCATCCGGTGACCTGTATCGGCATGCCCTGGCAGCCGGACCCGATCGGGATTCAAGTCACTCCCGAGGGCAACATCTACACAGGCCGTGCCGAGCTTTGCCTGTTCTGGGGTGAAAATGACACGCCGCTGGCATGTCGACAACGTCAGTTTTTAGACGGCTACATTCCTGTCGTCTCCGATAACTGGACCGACGGATCTTTACGTTATGAGTATGAGGTGTTTGGCGCCTTGCTGCCCTCCGATTCGGAAAATAAAAACACGGCCATCTTTGCCAAACTCGTCGTCCGCAATGCCGGAAACAAACCCGTCACCGCCAAAGCCGCCGCCGCATTCCGCCAGTGCGGCATCGGCCACCGCGAACGCAACGCCGGGTTTAATGCCAAATGGGAATATGAAATCAAAGACGATGCTTTGCTCCGTTCCGGGGAAACGGTTGGCCTCTACACCACCCCTGACAGTTGGGATGCTGCCAATGGTGAAGCTTATACCAAACCATTCATCGGCACCGAACTCGGGGTCTCCCCGCGCACAGAAGTCGGCATCGCCCGATACACCCAAAAACTCGCTCCCGGTGAATCGATGACCCTCATCTTCAAACTCCCCCGTGTCCCCACCTCCGACGCCACCTACCTAGCAGAACTGAAAGCCGCCGACTACACACAATCCCGCGCCCGGGTCATCGACTACTGGAATAACGCCGTCACCAGGTTCAGCTTCATCCGCACACCGGGCGAGCCAAAACTGGCCGAGTCCCATCGCGCCACCGCCGTGCATGTCATGCTCGCCACCCGCACCTACAACGGCAGAAAGACCCAAACCGACGGTCTCCCTTACCCCGACCTCTTCCTCACTCCCGTCTACGATTACGCCCTGCTTTACAACAGCTTCGGCCTCAAGGATTTCCTCCAACCGAATTTCCAGAACTTTGTCGACCGGCAACAAAAAGACGGCCTTTTTGTCGACATCGCACTCAGCCACGGGCAGAAAATTTTCTGCGGCCACGGCCAGCCGATGGCGGCCATCACCGATCACATCGTCAACAGTCGCAACATCGACCTCGGCAAGAAATTCTTCCCGGCGATCAAGCGCGGTGTCGAGTGCATCATGCACGACAGCAACACCCAGCCGCACGGCCTGATGCGCCCCTCCATCCCCTACGACAACGAGATGATCAAGGGCCAGTACACCTGCCACAACTACTGGGCACTCATCGCCCTGCGCTCCGCCATCAACATGGCAAGATTACTCGGCGAAAACGACACCGCCGCCACCTGGCTCAAGTTTCACGACCGCTATGAAAAACTCGTCCTCAAAGCCGTCCGCGACAGTGCCCACGCCGATGGCTACGTGCCCACCGGTCTCTACAAATTCATCACCGGCCCGGCTGCCCGCGCCGGCTTCGCGGAGTTCCGCACCGACCAGGATTGGGAAAACGAGATGCTGCTCTGGCCCACCGAGCTTGTCCAGCCGGGTGACCCACTCGTGTCCGGCACCCTCAAACGCCTGCACGCCACCAAATACCGCGAGGGCATCATGACCTACCGCAACGGCCAGCACCTCCACCAGTACATGACCTCCCGCGCCGCCAACCAGTCCATCCTCAACGGCGACCCCCAACAGGCGCTGATCGACACCTATCACGCCATGATGCACTCCGGCAGTGCCTACGAGAGTTTTGAAAACATGATCCGCCCCTGGACCGACCGCGATGTCGAGTTCTGCCCACCGCCTCACGCCTGGGGATGCTCCACCTACAACGGACTCATCCGCAATCTCTTTGTCGCCGAGTTCGGTGGTCGTGGAGGACTGGAACCTCAGAACCGCGACATCCTGCTCTTCAATGCCGTCTCCCCCGCTTGGCTCGTCAATGGCCAACCACTCGGTATTGAAAAAGCACCCACCTCCTTCGGACTCGTCACCGCCCTGATGACTCCCCGCAACGATGGCGCTGATGTCAGCATCAAGACAGACCTTTTCCAACAGCCCCGCAGCCTGGTTGTGCGCATCCCGTATTTTGTGAATCTCAAATCCTTCACCACCGACGCCAAACGATCTAACAAAGATGGCAACGTGATCCACCTCAGCCCGGATGCCACCAAGCTCGCTCTGGAATGGACCCTCAACCCCGATGCCGACAAAAACCTTTTCCAGAACACCCTGCTCGCCTACCGCACCGAACCCGGCTTCTGGCCGGGCAAACGTTCCGAAATGCCCCCGATCCCCAAGGGGTTTCTAACGGATGGGGAGAAGGCGCATCCGACCCAGCCGCTTTCCTACAAGCTCATCCTCGCTGCCTGGAAAACGGAATACGCACGCCGTTTCGCAGAACATGTCAGCAAAAACGGCAAGGTGAAAACCTACCATCCCACCGCCATGCAGGACCCCGCCGAGCGCAGTAAATCCGTCCTTGTTAAAATCAAAAACCTCGCCGCGGAAAAAGGCGTCAAAGTCACCTGCTCACCCGGCTCAACCAATCCGCAATTTGCCAACGATGGCGAGATCAACAACGCGGAATACTGGGAAGGGGATTGGTATCAAATCGATTTCGGAAAATCCGTCAACATCTCCACCATCAACGTCGTCCCCCTGCACAAGGACAAACGCGCCTACAAATTCATCGTCAAGACCTCCATGGACGGCAAAAACTGGGATGTCCACATCGACAAACGCGACAACAAGGAGTCCTTCGGTGCCCGCGGCTGTGAAGAAAGCTTCCAACTCACTCCGATGCGCTACATCCGGGTGGAAATGTTCGGCAGTAACCTCAATCCGGGCAGCCATCTCGTCGAGCTGATTGCCAAGTGAAGTTTGGAACCGGATTTCACTCGTGCCGATTTAACCTGGTGTTTTATTTCATAGAGCATCGAATTTCATAGAGCATCGGAATGCTCGATAGCCTGTTGGCGCGTTCGTCAATGATCGTTGACACACGTGCCCACACATGGACAATGATTCCCAAGCTCATTGCCGCACCACCGTATTTTCCATGAAAATCACCCGCATCCGCACCTTTGTTGTCAATGCCCAGATGAGAAACTGGGTTTTTGTGAAAGTGGAGACAGACACCCCCGGCCTCTACGGCTGGGGCGAGGCCTCACTCGAATGGAAAACCCGCTCCCTGGTCGGTGCCGTCGAGGATTTCGAACCCATGCTCATTGGTGAGGACCCGCGGCGCATCGAGCACCTCTATCAGAAAATGTACCGTCAGTCCTTCTGGCGGCTCGGTGTCATCGGCATGTCCGCCATCTCGGCCATTGAACAAGCGCTCTGGGACATCCGGGGCAAGGATCTGGGAGTCCCCGTCTTTGATCTGCTGGGAGGGCGTGTCCGCGACAAGGTGAGGATGTACACCCACCTCGGCGGCGGCGATATGAAGGCGGTTTATGAAACCTTTGACCCCGGCCCGCTCATCGATCTCGCCCACGCCGTCGTCGCCAAGGGATACACCGCCCTGAAGGTCGTCTTCGTACCCTACTCGCGCCCGCTGGAGGGCATCCGTCCGGTGAAGAAATTCGCCAGCCTGATGGAAAGACTCCGCACCGCCGTCGGTGATGACATCGACATCATGGTCGACTTTCACGGCCGCTGCACCCCCATCGTCGCCACCCAGTATATCAACGCCATCGAGGAGTTTTCCCCCTACTTTTGCGAGGAGCCCGTGCCTCCGGAAAATGTCGACAGCCTCTGCGAGGTCACGCGCGCCGTCAAGGCGCCCATCGCCACCGGCGAGCGACTCGTCAGCATGCACCAGTACCGGGAGATTTTCGAAAAACACGCCTGTCACGTCATCCAGCCGGACCTGTGCCACTGCGGCGGTCTGCTCGCCGCCCGCAAGATCGCGGCCATGGCGGAAATCTACAACATGGGCGTGGCACCCCACAATCCGCTCGGCCCCATCGCCAACGCCGCCGCCCTCCACTTTGACCTCGCCGCGCCAAACTTCATCATCCAGGAGGACATGCTCACCGATGTCCCCTGGCGCTGGGATGTTGTCAAATCCAGCCTCGAAACCAAGGACGGCCACTGGCTACCGCCGACGGCTCCCGGTCTCGGCATCGAGGTCGATGAGGCGGAGGCCGCCAAGCACCCCTTCGAGCAGGAAATCATCCACTCGAACACCATCCGGGCCGAGGACGGAGCCATTCTTGACTGGTAAATTATTTAACAATCTAACACACCCTAACAATCACCGAACAACTGACACCTGCATCATGAGCCAGCGATTAAAAGGAAAAACCGCCATCGTCACCGGTGCCGGCGACGGCATCGGTCGGGGAATCGCCACCGCCTTTGCCCGCGAGGGCGCCAACGTCGCCGTCTGCGCCTCAAGGGAACCCAACCTGCTGGAAACCGCCAGGCTGATTGAATCCTACGGGGTGAAGGCCTGCCACCAGGCCTTCGACATCGTTGACACCGCCGCCATCGAGGCCTTCGTGGCGCGGGCCAACAAGGAGCTCGGTCCGGCCTCCATCCTCGTGAACAACGCCGCGGTCATGCCCGTCGTCGCGGTGGAGGATATGAGTGAGGAGCAGTTCGACCTCTGCGTGAACGTCAAGTTCAAGTCCTCCGTGTTTTTTTCCAAGTTCTGCATCCCCGCCATGCGACAATGCGGCGGCGGCTCCATCATCCACATGGCCAGCGTCACAGGGAACGTGGGGTTTGCCAATCACGCCGTCTATGGCGCCTGCAACGCCGCCCTTATCGGTCTGGCTCGCGGCCAGGCGATGGAACTCGCCCCGGACCACATCCGCGTCAACTCGGTCTCCCCCGGCACCGTGGACTCCCCCATGCTGCACCGCTACGTCGCGGAAAGCGGCGAGGACCCCGAGGCCCTGTTCCGCTCGTTTGATCAAAACCACCCGCGGGGAAAAGTCGGCAGCATCGAGGAGGTGGCGGCGACCTTTGTTTTCCTCGCGTCCGAGGAGGCGGCCAACATCACCGCCGCAGACATCCGCTGCGACGGCGGCTTCTCTTACAAGGGCGGACAGGCCAACGCCTGACCAAACGCTCCCACACCATCTAACACAACCTGATCATCTCCATGAACACATCCATTTACCGAACCAGCAAGGGCATCGTCGCCCGCCAATCCGAGCTTTGTTTTTTTCTTCCCGACACCGACTGGGACGCCCTGCTGATCCGGGAGAACCTCCAGTCCTATGTCGAGGCCGCCGCCACCACCGCCAGCCACGATGAGCAGGCCGCCGACGCCCTGTGCCATCACTTGCTCGCCCCCATCAGCAAGCAGGAGCTCTGGGCCTGCGGTGTGACCTATTACCGCTCCCGTGACGCCCGCATGGAGGAGTCCCAGGACGCGGGTGGCGGCGACTTCTATGATCGCGTTTACGCGGCCGACCGACCCGAACTTTTTTTCAAAGCCACTCCCCTGCGCGTCTCCCACCCCGGCGCGCCGGTCCGCATCCGCCGCGATTCCACCTGGGACGTGCCGGAGCCGGAGTTCACCCTCGTCCTCAACCCCTCGGGAAACATCATCGGCTTCACCGCCGGGAACGACATGAGCTCACGCAGCATCGAGGGCGAAAACCCGCTCTACCTGCCACAGGCAAAAACCTACGATGGCTGCGCCTCGGTCGGCCCCGGAATCCTGCTCACCGACGAACTTTCATCGGAAACCGGCATTTCCCTGAAAATCGAACGCGACGGCCTGGAGGTCTTCGCCGGGGACACCCAGCTCGGTGCCATGAAGCGCACCCCGGAGGAATTGGCCGGCTTTCTTTTCCGCGAAAGCTCCTTTCCCCACGGTGCCTTCCTCATGACCGGCACCGGCATCATTCCCGGCAATGACTTCACCCTGCATCCGGGGGATCTCGTCCATATCACTATCGATGGCATCGGCACCCTAACCAATCCCGTCGATCGCCTCCCAACCACCTAACCCCTCATCAGCCATGACCGAAATCGAAGCGCACCCAGCCTGGCAACACAACGCCGAAGTCGGCGAGGGCTCCCTCTGGGATGAACGTGAAAAACTCCTCTACTGGGTGGACATCCACGGCAACGCCGTCCATTGCTTCAATCCAGCCACCGGCGAAAACCGCAGTTGGGACGTCGGCGAGCACGTCGGCACCGTCGTGCTCGATGAGCAGGGCGGCATCCTCCTCGCCACCCAAAACGGCTTCGCCCGCATGGATCCTGAAAACGGGCAACTCACCCACCTTGGAAACCCCGAGGCCGGTCACCCCGAGGTCCGATTCAACGACGGCAAGTGCGACCCCGCGGGCCGTTTCTGGGCGGGCACCATGGCCTACGATTGCCGCGAAGGAGCCGGCAGCCTCTACTGCATGGAGCCCGACGGCAGCATCCACCGCAAGCTCGACGATCTCACCATCTCCAACGGCCTGGTCTGGAGCCGGGACGCAACGAAATTTTACTTCATCGACTCACTCACCTACCGCCTCGACTGCTATCGCTACGACCGGGAAAGCGGGGAAGTATCCAACAGGCAAACCGTCACCACCTTCGACCAGGATGCCGAGGGGCTCCCGGACGGCATGGCCATCGATGCCGACGACGGCCTCTGGGTGGCGATGTTCGGTGGCGCGTCCGTCCTGCGCATCGATCCCGCCACCGGCGCACGCACACACAAAATCACCCTGCCCACCTCCAACATCACGTCCTGTGCCTTCGGCGGCGACGACCTGCAGGACATCTACATCACCAGCGCCACGGTCCACCTGGGCGAGGATGACCTTCGCGACCAGCCTCTGGCCGGCTCCCTCTTCCGTGCCCGCAGCCCCATCGCGGGAGTCCCCGCCCATCGATTCGCCGGCACCAACTAACCGCCCCACCTAACAATGACACCCCCACCATCCAGTTCAAAGCTCTACCTCCTCTCCGCCTGCCTTGTAGCCACCCTCGGCGGCATGCTCTTTGGTTACGACACCGGTGTCATCAACGGCTCCCTCCAGTTCGTTGAAGCCCGCTTTTCCCTGGATGCGGGCATGAAGGGTTTTGCCGCCTCCAGCGCCCTGCTCGCCTGTATCCCCGGCGCCATCCTTGCCGGCTTCTTCGGCGACTGGTTGGGCCGCCGGAAAACCCTGATGATCTCCGGCCTCCTGTTCCTGATCTCCGCCATCGGCACGGCCGTGCCCAACGACATCAACACCTTCATCATCTTCCGCATCATCGGCGGCATCGGCGTGGGCGCCGCCAGCATGACCAGCCCGATGTACATCGCCGAAATCGCCCCCGCACGCATCCGCGGCCGACTCGTCTCCCTCAACCAGCTCGCCATCGTCGGGGGCATGCTCGTCGTCTATTTCGTCAACTACTTCATCACCAACCCGGACGACATGGCATGGAACACCGCGACCGGATGGCGGTGGATGTTCGGCTCTGAGGCCCTGCCCGCCGCCGGACTCTTCCTGCTGACCTTCTTTATTCCGGAAACCCCACGCTGGCTCAGTATGCATGGTCGCAAAAATGAGGCGCGCGCCGTCCTGGTGAAAATCGAGGGCGAGGAAACCGCCGACGAGGAAATGCGCGCCATCGAGACATCACTCAACGAGGAAAAGGCGGGGCTCTCCCAGCTCTTCACCCCCGGCCACTTCAAACTCCTCGCCCTGGGCCTCACCCTCGCCTTCCTCCAGCAGGCCACCGGCATCAATGTCTTTCTCTACTTCGGCTCGGAAATCTTCGGCTCGCTCGGCGGTGAGAAAATCGATGCCGCCCTGCTCCAGCAAGTCATCGTCGGCGGTGCCAACGTCCTCTTCACCCTCGTTGCCATCTGGACGGTCGACATCATCGGCAGGAAACCCCTCATGATCACCGGCGCCGCCGGCATGGGGCTCTCGCTTTTTGTCATGGGCACCGCCGGGGCGCAGGGCGAGGCCGACAGCAGCCTCCTGCTCTGGGTCATCGTTTACATCGCCAGCTTCGCCCTCAGCCTCGGGCCTGTTGTCTGGGTCCTGCTTTCCGAAATCTTCCCCAACAAAATCCGCTCCCTGGCGATGGCCACCTGCACCGTCTTCCTCTGGCTCACCAACTCGGTGGTCTCACAGACATTTGTGATGATGGACAAAAACGAGGCGCTTGTGGAAAAATACAACCACGGCTTCCCCTTCTTCATCTACGGCGGCCTCTGCATCGTCACCATTCTCTTCGTCCTCATCTGCCTGCCCGAAACCAAAGGCAGGTCGCTGGAGGAAAACAAGTGAACTCCCGGCAGGGCAGCCCGGATGCAAATAGGGGCAGACAGGAGCGGAGCACTGAGCGGACGCTGGCGGTTATCAGCCCACATCCATCACCTTGACCGCCGCCCATAAATCCTTGAACGCATCCACAAACACGTGGTGCTCCGGGTGGTCCTGGTAAATGTTGTGCTGCTCGATGCTGTCGAATCTGAGCGAGATCGCGTAGTCAAAACTCTTGTCGGTGACCGGGCGTTCAGGGGTCGCCGATGGTGCCCCCCACATTCCCGAAGCGATGGTTTCAATTTTCAGCAAAGCGTCCAAACCCTGCTCAAAGGCAGCGCGATCCGCCTCGTTTTTATTCTCTTCTTTCAGCCAAAAATACACATGGTGTTCCATGCCGCGATCATTGTCCTCCGGCACTCCTTCGCCAAGGCAAATCATCAGGAAAAGGTGAGGGCAAAAAGCGCGCAAAAAAGTAGGGCGGCTTTGCAAGCTGCCGACAACCTAAGTGCACATCCTGTCGGCAGCTTGCAAAGCCGCCCTACCTTCCAGGATGCACCGCCATCGGCGGGACGGTGGCAACAGGGCGACAGACGGGTCTGTCATATTTGTCATTTCAGCTTCGCATCTTGACTATTTCCTCCGCAGGCGGGACTCTCTTACATCATGGATACCAAGAAAATAAAGTACATCGCGGCAGGCATTGTGATCCTGCTGATGGGAATCATCATCTTCCAAAACTTCGAAGACCAGGAGGTCTATATCCTTTTTGCAAAAATTGAGATGCCGCTCGCATTCATGCTCGTACTCACCTTCGCCATCGGTATGGTGGCAGGGTGGATACTCAGCCTGATCACAGCTAAAAAGAAAACCCCCAAACCAAAGGAGTAGATCCAGCGGGTGGATATTACCTTATTCCTGGATGCTCCATTGATGGCTTGAGATTCTTTGCCAGATAGCTTGCGTGCAGGTCATCACAAGCAAAAGACAGGGCGTGGTCGAGATGAACCTTCAGTGCATCATCATTGCCCAAGCCATGGTGCGCGAGGGCGATGAGGATGTGGAAGCCAGCATCTGACCTTGCCTGCATGTCCTCATCAAAGACGAGCAGGTTAGGGAGACTTGTGGCGAAGTAATCAATTTTAGCCGTCTGCTTCAGCCCGTTTTTTCCGTAGTCCAGCAGCGATTGAAAAAGGCTGTTCGCCTCCTGGTCACGACCAAGTTCGCGCAGCGACAAACCACGATAATAGCTGAGCGGGCTGTGTTCGGTAACCGCCATTGACGAGAAGTCTCCCGACTCCTCGGCAGAGAGTTTGAAGTGCTGTGCGGCTTCTTCGGCTCTACCGAGATGCTTCAGTGCGAGGCCGGTCCAGTAGTTGACATCAGCTTTCGCCTGAAGTGGGTGGTAGGCTTCACCCAGCGATTCCGGAGTATCCATGGCAAGATTGAATTGCCGGAGAGCGAGTCCGGCATCATCGCGTTCAAGCGCTGCTTGTCCTAACAGAATACAAGCGGTGCTGTATTGCCTAAGCACCGCGCCCTCCCCCCCTTCCCAGGGGTGGAAGCGGCGTGATGTCACCAGATCGAATGCCTTCCGGGCTTGGCCGGTCAAGTTATAGAGGCTGGCAAGAGCCACCGTGGCATCGTCGCGCTGGTTGACGAGTCCAAGGTGCTGCTCGAGAAATTGCAGTCGCTCTCTGACAGGGCGGTTACGTTTCTGTGACAGCTGATCGAACTCGCTGATGAAGCGGGCGTCGCTGGCATCGAGCTGGATGGCCTTTTGATAACAAGCCGTCGCTTTATCACCATCCTTGCCGTGGTTCCAATGGGCAATACCCAGGTTCCGGTAAACCTGGGGTATCGTGGTGTTTGCGACAACGGCCGACTGCCAGGTTTCAATCGCCTCATGGTACCGGCGCTTATCAAAATAATAGTTCCCCAGCGCATAGGCCGCCAGAGGATCTTCGCCACCCTGCTTGAGTGCCCACCGCAGGACAAGCAGCTCATCGATGCGGCTTGGAAAAAAATGGTCAGCCGATTGTTTGCGTGCGGTGGCGAGAGAAGCACCCGCCCCGGGATCATCGATCATCTGCTTGATCCACGCCTCGACATAACGGGTCATCGGGCTGCGTTCCATCGGATTGGGCACAGCAACCGGGATCACCGCATGCTCGTGGTGAATCTCCAGCAAACCGAGAGCGTCCCGGTAAAATCCGGCTTCACAGTAGTCGAACACCAGGTCGAGTATGGTCTGGGCATCGTTGCGGGTGAGGTTGAGAAATGTTTGTTTGGCTTCGGGACAGGAAACCCCGGCCACGTGACGCGCCCAATGATCGAGAGGATCCATTTTCAAAAAGCATTCCAGGACATGCGCCGACTCAGCTTCACGACCAAGATGACGTAATACAACAGCCTTTAAAACATGCGCCTTATTGTTATGGCGATTTGTGTCTAGCGACGCTTCGAGATGGGACAACGCGGTCGACCAATCATGTTTCCGGCAATCAAGTGTCGCCAGTTGGTAGTAAGCACAACTCCGCCACTCGTAGTTCCACGTCGCTTTGTAGAGAAAATCATAGGCTGGCAGAACATCCCCCAGATGAATTCTGGCTACCCCCATCAAGTAGTGTGCCTCGCCGGTAACAGGGTTGGGATGCCGACTTGTTAGTCGCGTGATGGCTAATTGAAAATGCCCGATGGCCTTGTCGAATTCACCACGACCGAGGGCTCGTTTCCCTAGCGCGAGGTGACACCGGGCATCGCCAGGATCATTCTCCAGTGCTTTCCTCCAGTAATCCTCGGGACTACGAGTAGGATGGCGGTATTGCTCGAGATGTTCACCGACAAAATACAGGTCATCCGCCGAAGTGATTTCTTCCGGCGCCGGTGGTTCGGTTGCCTGCTCACGGTCCCTGGTTAGCAAGGCCCGGTCGATCGTCTGGTAATTCAGAATCTCCACCCCATCGCAATCCAGCAAGCTGACTTCAAGTCCGCTGGCTCCATACTCTTCAAGTTTTGCCGATGTATCCATCCACGATTCACCAGGCGAGAGATTGATGGTAAACACGGCGACCGTCCGCCCATGATCGAGCACCAGAAGCCGGGCACCCTCGACTTTTTCCGAGACGCAAAGACCCAGCGCGACGCTAAGGTCCTCATTGACGGCACAGGCCAGCGCTGCCCGGGTATTCGCTTGCTGAACTGGCCCGATATCTTGAATCGGCCACCAATACTGGGAAAATGTCTTGGTTTCGTAAGGAAGCAGGTAAGTGAAGTCGGGCTGGTTATCGGTATAAACCCCCGCCATGAGTTCGACGTAGGGGCCGCCCTCGTCAGTGAGTTCGCGATCCCATGCGTAGCCGAATGCATCATTGCCCCAGGTCCATTGTTTTTTCCCGGGCGCTATGTGACGACTGGCAACATGCACGAACCCGCCGTTCTCCGAATAATCGTAACCACCGAAAAAATCAAACTGCGTCTGGCAGACCATGTAACTCGTCGGCACCGGGATGTTCTTGTACCAGCCAAGGTCGTTGGCACCCGGACGGTCCTGGTACTGGATATCGTAGTAGGGATTGTTGGCGATGGGAAACGACGAGGTCGCACGGACTGCATGGTCGGCCACATAATGCACGTCCGTTGGGAAAAACGATTGATACGCGTCGTGCACTTTGGCTGCCACGTTTGCCCACCACAGGAATGTCTGGGTGTATGGGGTGCGGTTATAGAGTCGGGCACGAAGCTCGATCAGGGACGATCCGGGACGAAGACGGATACCGTGCATCCCCTTTAACCGGTTCAGGGGATCGTGTTCGGACATCCACACCGTCCGTGCACCATCCGCCTCCTCCTCGATGTGGACATCCGCCGGCATAAAGGTGCCCGGCCGGTGATGCTGCGGCCAGTTGAACTCGACGCCCCCTGAAATCCATGGACCGGCAAGCCCCACCAGGGCCGGCTTGATCACATCCTGGCGATAGAAAAAATCGTAGTCGTGGTTCGACTTGTCCTGACCAAGGAAAATGCGCCCCCCGATCTCGGGCAGCATGACAAGCCGGACATACTCGTTTTCCAACAGAGCCGACTGGTAAGTGGTGTCTACGGGTTCATCGTACACCTTGTCGACAAACGGGACAGGATACACTTTTCCGTTGCTCCCTTGATAGACGCGTTTCTCAAAAAAAAGAGGATTTTTTTCCGGCTCACCCAGTGGGTAGGTGGGGATGACCCGGGGTTCGATTCTGGCAATGACTGACATTTTTTGATGATCTGTTTAATGAATGTTAGGTGAACATTTCAGGCTCCATTGAGAAGCTCTGATTCGATCTCTTCGAGGCTTTTGCCTTTGGTTTCGGGTATCTTTGATTGGATATAGAACATACCCGCCAAACAGATCCCGGCGTAGGTCCAGAACGTTCCGGACGGCCCCAAGCTGTCCCGTAAAATCGGGAAGGTGAACGACAGGATGAAGTTCGCCACCCAGAGTGAGAGCACCGCCATGGACATGGCAATGCCGCGTATCGAGTTGGGAAAAATTTCAGAAATCAACACCCAGGCGACAGGCCCCAGCGTGGCTGCGAAAAAGGCAATCGCGAGCAGCGCAAAAGCCACGACATACCATCCTGTGTTACCGGTGTAGTAGCACACCCCGATCAGCAGATGGGACAGAAGCAGCCCGCCGGAACCAATGACCATCAGCGGCTTTCGGCCTAACTTGTCAATGGCCGCCATACCCACAAAGGTAAAGAGCATGTTCGTGACCCCGATGATCACCAGACTGAACATGATCCCACTGACAGTGAATCCGGCGTCACGGAAAATATCCGGCGCGTAGTTGAAGATCACATTGATTCCGCACCATTGCTGGAACACGGCAATGAAGATACCCACAAATACAATACCTAACATCTTCGGCTTGAGGATTGCTCCAAACCCCGCCTTTTTATGATCCTCATCCAAAGTCGCTTCGATCTCGACAAGCGTTTGGTCGGCGTATTCCTTACCACCTATTCTGGCCAGGATTTCATGTGCCTCACCGTCCCGGCTTTTCTTGGTCAGCCAGCGGGGGCTGGCAGGAACGAAGAACATCAGCACCAGGAAGATGGCCGCCGGTATGGCCTCTGCCGCAAACATCACCCTCCAGCCCGTCCGACCATTCCATGTGGCGGACAGCTGCCGGTTGGTGTACGCCGTAAGTTTTTCAACATCGATCAGCTCCTTGGGAACCGGAGAACCGGATTGCAGCAAGGGTATCATTTTCCGGGTATCAAAAGCCTCTGCGGGGGCTTGGGTGAAAACGTCACCCTGAAGGATCGCGTTTATCTGTTCGTCACTGAACACCGTCGTATCGTACAGACCATTCTTCAGCTTGAGCGGCCCCTTGATATTCAGGTCGGCCGCTATGGCACTTTCCTGCTGGATGGCTTCCGGCACAGGTTTGTAATCGGCAATCATGTAGTTCACCAACTGCGCAAGAAGGATACCTAACACGATGGTTAACTGGTTTAACGAGACAAAACGCCCGCGGTATTTGGCGGGGGAGACTTCCGCGATATACATGGGGGACAGGGTGGACGCCATTCCCATGCCAATGCCGCCAAGAAGCCGATAGAGCACAAACTGGGTGAAGCTCGGCGCATAGCCCGAGCCGATGGCGGAAACCAGGAAAAACAGGGCGGAGAGAATGAGCAACTTCACCCGCCCGAACTGGTCCGCCGCCTTGCCCACACCGAGAGCACCGAGGATACACCCCACAATACACGAACTCACCGCCCAGCCCTGGAGCACCGGGGTATCGAGGCCGAAGTGCAACTCATAAAACTGCTTGGCTCCCGAGATGACCAGAAGGTCATAACCAAAAAGCAAGCCGCCCAACGCAGAAGCCAGTGAAATGAACAGAATGAACCCCATGTTGAATGAAGTAGCTCGACCCCCTGCTAACGATGATGGATTGGTTTGCATTTTAGTAATCAATGATATCTATGACCGGTCCATAAAAGAACATATTTACGGCTCCTTTGGAATAGACTATATTCCGAGACATATGGATTATATTACTGAGTTCAAACGTGAAGGGTTCGACCGGCAAAAGTTGTTCCGCCTGCCAACCCGCGCTGAGGCCAGGATGCTAAGCCTATCGTTTACAAAGGATATGGTGGTTTCCGATGTGGGCTACTACCCGCGGGCCGAGGGGCATTTGGTAGAACGGAAAAAGGGACTCAAGAGTCATATTCTTGTATTTTGCCTGAGTGGCCAAGGTTGGTTCAGCCGCAGGGGAAAGCGCCGCGAGGTGGTGCCGATGGATGTTTTCTGGATTCCCGCCAGAGAAGCCCACGCCTATGGCGCACATCGCTCCGACCCCTGGGAAATCTACTGGGTGCACGCCTACGGCTCACTGGTGGAGGATTTGTTGGCCTGGACATCATTGTCAGACACACGGCCAACGGCCTCGTTTTCTAACACCAACGCCTTGAGAAGGCAGTTCAATGCGCTGATCCAGCGACTGGAACTTGGCTACACCGACCACACCCTACTCGAGCTTTCACGGTTTTTTGTCAGCTTGACCAACCTGCTTCATGTCGAGGCAGGGTCTGAACGGGAGATCCAACAAAAGGACGTCATTGAGAAGGCGATGGATACGATGAGGCAAACCGTGTCCGCCCCCTTGTCTTTACACGCATACGCCCGCGAGGCCGGACTATCGGTCTCCCGGTTCAGCCATCTTTTCAAACGGCACTACGGCACCAGTCCGATGGCCTATTTCACGGAGCTGCGCATGCAGCGAGCCAAGGCACTCCTTGATGACACGCACTTATCGATCAAGGAAGTCTCCTGGCAACTAGGATTCGACGACCAGTTGTACTTTTCCAGATCATTCAAAAAGGTCACCGGTATCTCCCCCTCCGCCTATCGATTGGAGCACGCCTGACACAGGCTGTCAGATGACGTCTGTATACGGATCGTAGTGCACCGGGTGGTCGTCGTCTTTTGCTGCAATGTCAGGCAAGCCTTCACCCGACTTGACAATGCGCCTCTCCGCACTGTCGGGGTTTTTTACGAGGGCGATATGGAACAAGGCGTCACCCTCGTCGGCCTGGCCTTCATTGGTGCGACCGATCAGGATGCCACTTTGTGATGATTTGACCAACTCCTCGTAATCTCCGAGGGGGTCGGCAATAAACCCTAACACATCACCCACATTCACCGCCTTACCCAGGGCGGTAAGGGATGTGAACACGCCACCGACTTGGGCACGCTCCCAGTGGCCTTTCTCAGACAGCACGGCATTCCTGGCACGTTTCTTCGCCGCCTCCGGGCGCCTTGGCAGCATCCCCAGATGGCGCATCACGGCATGGATTCCTTGCTGACCAAAGCGAATGGACGCGGTATCGAGACGTAACGCCTCACCACTTTCATACAACACCACGGGGATGTTCGCTTCGTTGCACACATGCCGGAAGGACCCCTCCCTGACAGAGGCCTGCAAGGTCACCGGTGAACCAAACGCCCTGGCGATCTCCAGTGACGCCTCGTCATCCGGACTTACCCGGATCTGGGGCAGGTTGGCGCGATTGACTGCCCCTGTGTGAAAATCAACCACGACATCGCAGTGCGGAAGCAGCTCGGTGGTGAGCACATGGGCGAGTCGCCCCCCCAGCGAACCTTTTGCGGAGCCGGGAAAGAGCCGGTTTAAGTCGCGACGGTCGGGCAGGTACCTGGATCTATTCGAAAACGCAGGGACGTTCACAATGGGCACGGCAATCAAGGTGCCCTTGAAACTCTTTTTCAAGCTCGGTGAATTGATTAATCGCCTGATGATTTCAGCCCCATTGATTTCGTCGCCATGGATACACCCCGTCACCATCAAGGTGGGCCCCTCTGTTTTCCCCCGGATCACCCACGCCCGCATGGTGACAGGCTCATGGGTTGTAAGCATACCTACAGGAAGGCTGATGAGCTTGCGCTCACCACGTTTGATTTCCTGGCCGTTGACCGTGAGAGTATTCATTGATAGGCACCATTAAATCCTACCGGATCAAACGGGTCAACTGCTCATCATCGTCTTGACCGGATAACTTCGCGCTTACAAGCCCAGCCATTTCATCCCCCAGTAGACAATCACCGGCATGGTCAGCAGGCTCACCAGGGTCGTTGCCACAACCACCTGGATGGCAACGTCTGCGCGCCCTCCGTAGTGGCGTGACATCAGGATGGGAAACATCCCGGCGGGCATCGCCGCCTGGATGACAAGGACTTGTTTAAGCTCCGTGGCGAGTGGCAGGAATTTGGCGAGACACAGCATAAAAAAGGGCACCAATGCAAGCCTGACGAGGATGCCGCCTGTGGAGATTTTCCAGTCGAATTTCATCTTCCTGGCAAGATCGTGAAGCGTTGTGCCCACCAGCAGGAGAGCTACCGGCACAGCGCACTCTCCCAGCATCGAGAAGACCCTGCCGATGATGCTTGGCACATGTTGGTCAAGCCGGGTCTGCACCAGAATGATCCCCATGATGACCGCAATGATCGGACCTTTGAGAAAGGCCCTCCACGATGGTTTGAAATTTCCAGAAATCAGCATCAGACCAACAGACCACAGTGCCAACTCAACTCCGAGGTTGTGGGTAAACAGTACCGCCAACACATTGTTATCATCCGGAAAGACATACAGCATCAGCGGCAGGGCGATGTAGCCAAAATTCTGCAAGCCACTGCTGACGGCAAAGGTCCGCCTCCCTCCACCCATTTCCAGACCCATGATCCGGCCAACCCCATAACCAAGCATCATGCCCACGGCAATGACGACAAAGCCGACACTGGCAGCGGAGATAACCACGCCTGCATCACGAAGGATTTCGGCACCTAACATTTTATCAAGAATCAGACACGGCATGAACAACTGCACCGTCATGGTCATGATACCCCTATCCATTTCCGGTGTGAGTACAGCGGTTCTGCGCAACATGGCACCCAACACCACAATGATGTAGATGGGAAATGCAGCTTGAAGCACCAGCAGACTTTCTTGCATGGCGGGATGATAGACACAGCCCGTACCATTTGGCACGCAAGCAATGACAGGATTTTCATTTCCATTTCCCAATGGAACTTGAATGCCACATCCAGCGACTGAACGACGGACGGGATTGTGACTTGCGGACGGGGCGACGCTTGCTAGGGTGGTGTCATTCCCTCCCACTCCCACGTTTTTACCCATGGCTGAAAACAAACCTCACACCCGCCTCGGACAACTGGCATCGACGGCAATCTGCGGTAACGACATCACTTCATCCTGTCTCTATGTCTCCGCGCTGGCGATTGGTTATGCTGGACGACTCGCTCCGGTCTGCCTGCTGCTGGTGGCGGGCACACTCTTCCTATTCCGCTCTGTCTATGCCGAGGTGGTGGGGGCATTACCTCTGAACGGCGGTGCGTATAATGCGTTGCTGAACACGACGAGTAAGTACCGGGCGTCGATCGCGGCCTGCCTGACCATCCTTTCCTACATGGCAACGGCGGTGATTTCCGCCAACGAGGCGATGCATTACCTGCACTCTCTCTGGCACGGGCTACCGGTGATGCAGGCCACGGTGGGGCTGCTTGCTTTTTTCATGATCCTCTCGATCATCGGGATCACCGAGTCGGCGGTGCTGGCGGTGGTGATCTTTCTTTTCCACATGACCTCGATGGCACTGCTGATGGTGTTCGGCCTGTGGACCGTGCTGATGGTGGGACCTGCGATGTTGTGGGACAATCTGGGCACACCGGCACCTGGCGGGTTCTGGCTGGCGTTGTTCTTCGGATTCTCGTCGGCGATGCTGGGCATTTCCGGGTTCGAGTCCTCTGCGAACTTTGTCGAGGAGCAGGAGGACGGCGTGTTCCCCAAGACACTGCGAAATATGTGGATTGCAGTAACCGTGCTGAATCCCGGCATGGCGATTCTGGCACTGGCCCTGGTGTCCACACCGGAGGTCAGGGATGTCTACCAGACGGCGTTACTCTCGCATGTGGGTGAGGTGGCCGCCGGAGACTGGTTGGCGTGGGTGATCGGCATTGACGCGGTGCTGGTGCTGAGCGGCGCTACCTTGACCAGCTACGTAGGCGTGACCGGACTGGTGAAACGCATGACGCTAGACCGGTGTCTGCCACAGTTCCTGCTTAAGGAGTCAAGCAGGGGAACCTCTCACCGAATCATCATCGCGTTTTTTATACTGTCGGTATCCGTGTTGCTGATTACAAGGGGGGACCTGAAGTCGCTTGCTGCGGTCTATACCTTGTCCTTCCTATCCGTGATGGCTCTGTTTGCCATTGGGAATTTATTATTGAAGATCAAGCGGGCGAACCTGCCCCGGCCCAGCCGTGCTAGTTACCTGACGGTGTTGGTGGCACTTTCCGCGGTGATGGTCGCCATCTGGGGCAATGCCCGGCTGAACGCATCCTATCTTGTCGTGTTCCTTGAGTATCTGGTCCCCACCGTTCTGATCGTCACGGTGATGCTGACCCGTGAGAAAATTCTGGAGCTGGTGGTGTTTTTCGTGGATGAAATCCGGCGACGGGTCAAGAGCCTGAAGCATGAGGCCATTGCTCAAAATGAGGATGCCGAGGCGGCGCGACTCACCAAGGCGGGACGCAGGGCGCACCGGCTGAATGTGTGGATACACAACCTGTTACACAAGATTCGCTCGCAGCAGTTGGTTTTTTTCACCCGTGGCGATCACTTGCGCAATTTGAATCTCGTGATGCTCTACATCCTGGAGAATGAACACACGGAGCGCGTTAAATTTGTGCATATCTATCAAGACAAGCAGGCTATCCCCAAGCAACTGGACGAGCACTTGCGATTTCTTGACGAGGTTTACCCGGAAATCGACATCGAGTTTGTATCTGTACATGGCGAGTTCTGTCCGGAGATGATTTCCAAACTGTCCAAGGAGTGGAATATCCCGACGAACCTGATGTTCATAGGCTCACCCACAGGCAAGCTGTCCCACCACATTGCTGACCTCGGCGGGGTCAGGCTGATCATCTGAGTGGACAGCCCCCCATCTCGAATTCTTTGTGATAGCGTGGGCATTGCGTTCATATCGCTTGTTTATCGGCCACCTCCCCACTTGACCATCACAGCTGACCCGCTAGATTGGAGCCATGGCTGGCAAAAGATCGCTCACATCGCTTCATCTGAAATCATTGCTTGATAACAATGACATCGAATCCCTGGTAAAACAGCTGGAGCCGAAGTTCGAGCCACCGGTCAAACCCTACTTCCCCAACTCCAAGGTCACCGAGAAGCGGACCCAGAAGCTCTGGAAAGCCATCGGTGAAGCCCCCCACCCCGATATCCTCGACCCGTGGACCCGTGAACGTCTTGAGCAGTTCGATGGCAATATTGAGAATTTCATCGGCACGGTCAAACTCCCCATCGGAATCGCCGGCCCCCTGCGGGTGAATGGACTGTTTGCCCAAGGCGATTTCCCCCTTCCGCTGGCAACATCCGAGGCCGCACTGGTGGCCAGCTACCACCGGGGCGCCTGTATGATTTCCGCAGCGGGCGGCTGCACCTCGATGATGATCTATCAGGCGCTGAACCGGTCGCCGGCCTTTGCCTTTGACTCGATGAGAAACGCCGGGCAATTCGTCGCCTGGGCGATGGATTCGTTTGAGGATTTTCAAAAAGAAGCCAACAGCACGACGGGGCACGGCAAACTGGTCGATGTCGGCACCACCCTGGAAGGCAACCATGTCTATTTGAACTTTGAATTTACCACTGGTGATGCGTCGGGCCAGAACATGGTCACCATCGCGACGCAGGCGGTGTGCGATTTTATTGAAAACAACTGCCCGGTCCCCATCCAGCATCTCTACGTCGAGGGCAATCTATCAGGTGATAAAAAAGCCAGCTCCCAGGCATACACCACCACGCGCGGCCGCAAGGTGACTGCTGAAGTGGTGCTGAGCCCCGAGGTGTTGAAAAAATATGTGCACGCGACACCACGGCAACTCATCGACTACTGGCGTATGTCGGCGATAGGTGGCGTGCTAAGTGGCACCATGGGGGTGCATGGTCACTTTGCCAATGGCCTGGCGGCGCTCTATATCGCCACCGGTCAGGATGCCGCCTGTGTCGCGGAATCCGCGATGGGGGTGACCCGTTTCGAGGAAACCGCGGAAGGCTGCCTCTACGCCTCCGTCACCCTGCCCGGCGTGATGGTGGGCACGGTGGGTGGTGGCACCGGGCTACCGAGTCAGAAAGCCTGCCTCGAACTGATGGGACTGCATGGATCAGGCCACAGCGGCGCGCTCGCCGAAGTCTGCGCCGGTTTATTGTTAGGTGGTGAACTCTCCATCATCGCCGCGCTTGCCACGGGAGACTTCACCAAAGCCCACCATAAACTGGCCCGATAGATTATTGGTTTTGTCGATGTTGTAAAAACTATTATCGCTTTCCAAGATTCACCCATCCCGGTTAAAACACAGTTATGCGTTGGTGGACTTACCAGAAAGAACGATTCCCGATTTTCCAGCACGGCCCTCTGGTGGCAGCTTTCAGCTCCTGTGCGGTGGCTTACTCATCGATGCTGACTGGCACGGCACCTGTGTGGCCGGCCTTTGTGGTTGCCTTTGTCACCTGTCTGGTATTTTTCCTCCAGTTACGTATTGCGGATGAGTTCAAGGATGCTGAGGAGGATGCCACTTATCGCCCCTACCGTGCCGTGCCTCGGGGATTGGTGACGCTGCGCGAGCTTGGGCTTGTGTTTGCGCTGGGGGCCGTCGTCCAGCTCGTTCTGGCACTGGTATATTCGCCCCTGTTAGTGATCGTTCTCGCCATCGCCTGGACCTACCTCGCGTTGATGAGTGTGGAGTTTTTTGCCCGCGACTGGTTAAAGGCCCGCCCCATCACCTACCTGTGGACACACATGCTGATCATGCCGATTGTCGATTTTTACGCCACGGCATGTCACTGGATTCCGAGTGGGGAAAAGCCGTGGGCCGGCTTGGGGTTTTTCCTCGCCGCCAGCTTTTGCAACGGCCTGGTGATTGAGCTGGGAAGAAAACTCCGTCAGCCGTCGGGCGAGGAAAAAGGCGTTCCCACCTACAGCAAACTTTGGGGCTTGCAAAGGGCCGCATGGGTATGGTTTGGCTGTCTGCTGGCGACCTGTGTCTTTGCCACGGTTGCGGCCAGTATCATCCAGTTCACACTCCCTGTATTCGTCACGCTTACCATCTTGTTAGTCTGGGCGCTTATCCACGTGGTTGGCTATCAGAAAACGGAATCCAGGACCTTCGAACTCATCGCCGGGGTATGGACCCTGGCACTTTACCTGTCGCTTGGCATCATCCCCATGCTCGCACACTGATATGATTATCCATCCCCATCAATCCGAACACTTCGATGCCTTAGGCGGCAAAGCCAAAGCCCTGGCACTACTCACCGGGGTGGGTTGCGAAATCCCTCCGTGGTTTGCGGTCACGGACTTCGATGATTCACTGCGCGATGAGATCACCCGCTGTGCCGGCAAGCTGGGCTCAAATAGGTTTGCGGTGCGGTCTTCCGCCCGTGGTGAGGATGGCGTTGAGCACTCCTTTGCCGGTCAATACGATACCTTCCTCTATGTCGAACTTCCCGATCTGTTTGAGAAAATCAGGAAAGTCCAGGAGAGCAACCAGAGTGCACATTTGAAGACCTATCAATCGAGCCGACAAATTGCACTTGCCCACCGCCCCATCGCCCTGATCCAGGCGATGCTCACACCGGATGTCAGCGGGGTCGCATTCAGTGCTGATCCCGTGACGGGAAAGAGGGACCACGCTATCGTCTCCGGCCTTTGGGGGACGGGCAGCGCGATTGTCTCAGGTGAAGCCGATGCGGATACATGGTCGGTCGACAAGGACTATCAGATCCTCGATCGGAATATCGCCCGGAAGACCCATCAGCACACTGCCGACCCACTCACAGAAGAGGGGGTCAAACGCACTGAGGTAGCTGTTGAAAAACAGGATATCCCGTGCCTGAACGACGCGCAGGTGATCGCCGTTGCCAACCTGGCCAGGATGTGTGCCGACCACTTTGGTTGCCCGCAGGATATCGAGTGGGCGATGGAAGGAGGAAAACTCTACCTGCTCCAGAGTCGGCCGATCACCACACTTGCGCACATCCCCGACCCCGATGCGCCGCTGACGGTGTGGGACAACAGCAACATTGCGGAAAGTTACTCGGGGATTACTTCGCCGATGACATTCTCCTTTGCCGAGCGTGCTTACGAGCATGTTTACCGGGAGTTTTGCAAATTACTCTCAGTGCCCAGGCAGCGGATCATGGATAACGATGATGTATTCCCGCAGATGCTCGGTCACATCCATGGCCATGTGTATTACAACCTGAACAGCTGGTACCATGTGCTGGCCATGCTTCCAGGCTTCTCCGTCAACCGGTCGTTTATGGAGCAAATGATGGGGGTCAAAGAGCCGATGCCCGACGAGGTGGTGCAGGCTATCCTCAAGAAAACGCGGACATCCAAGGTCAAGGACTGCTGGGCACTGGTCAGGACCTGCCTCGGCCTGATCAGAAACCACCGCTCGCTGCAAAAACAGATTGATGCATTTTACCTTCGCCTAAACACAGCGCTTGGCTCCCCCGGGAAAGCACTCACCGGGATGCGTGGCGAGGAACTCACGGCCCATTACCAAGAGCTTGAATCCCAGCTTCTCAAACGCTGGGACGCACCGCTGATCAACGACTTCTTTGCCATGATTTTTTACGGCCTGCTGAAGTCGCTTTGTGAAAAATGGCTCGGTGACGCCTCATTGCAAAACACCCTCTTACTCGATGCTGGCGACATCATCAGCGCCGAACCACCACGGCGCATCAAAGCCATGGCAGAACTTGTGGCAAGCCATGATGAACTCACCAGGCTGCTTGCCGACCCGGAATGTGAACCCGACAAAAAACTCACCGCACTCCGTGGTTATGAATCTATCCATCAGCTGTATGAAAACTACTTAACCGACTTCGGCGACCGTTGTCTTGAAGAGCTTAAACTGGAGTCCCCAACCGTCAGCGACAACCCTCAATCATTGCTCACCGGTATCGGTGTGATGGCCGTCCGTATCAACAAAGGCCAGAGCACCACAGCACCGGATCCTGTACCTGCCGATGACCCCACTAAGAAGCTGAGCGGCGTCAAACGCAGGCTGTTCCCATGGGTGTTAGAAAATGCCAAAAACCGCGTGCGCGACCGCGAGAACCTTCGTTTCGAGCGCACACGCTTGTTTGGCCGGGTCCGGCAAATCATCGTCGAACTTGGCAAGCGTCTGCACCACGACAACCGTCTCGACGCCCCGGAGGATGTCTTTTTCCTCACCATCACCGAAGTCATGAATGCTTACCCGGTGGCTGAGGAATCCATCAATTATCTATCCATCTGTCACGAACGCCGGCATCAACAATCGACCTTCAAGACTCCCCCACCGGACCGGTTTGAAACCCGTGGACCACTCGACCTCTATCCGTTTTTTACGCCCACAACTTCAGACGAACCCCACGATGGAGAACAACTCCACGGCACGGGTGCCTGTCCTGGTATCGTCCGTGGCCCCGTGCGCGTAGTCACCGATCCACGTAATGCCACACTTCAGGAAGGAGAGATCCTCGTGGCCCAACAAACCGACCCCGGCTGGGTGGTGCTGTTTCCCGCCGCCTCCGGCTTGTTAGTCGAGCGCGGTTCGTTACTCTCCCACTCCGCCATTGTCGCCCGGGAACTCCAGCTCCCCTGCATTGTTTCCATTCGCAGCGTCACCACCCTGTTAAAGACCGGTGACCTTGTCGAAATGAATGGCAGCACAGGGGAAATTAAAATTCTCGATGCATCGGGTGAAAAATAGGATACTGTCCAGAACATACCCCCATCTATCCATGAAAAACACCTCCCTCTTCCACAAACCCAAGTTCCTGGGAGCCCTTTCCCTAACAGCCCTGCTTGCCACCTGTGCGGAAATCCCCTACGACAAAATCGCATCCTCCCGGCACGTCGGTGATTTCCTGCAGAAAAAGGGGCTTGGCGCCCTGAATCCGCCCACCTACGGCACGGGCACCTTTGGCCGGGGAAGACTCAATGAGCCTTCCGGCATCTGTTGGCATGCCAAGCGCAGAACCTTGTTTGCTGTGGGAGACAATGGTGACATTGCCGAGTTCCGGACGGACGGCTCACAGGTCAACTTCCGCCATATCCCGGGTGCCAACTTTGAGGGCATCACCACCATCCCGTCATCGGGATTACTCTATGGTGTCACCGAGGGCTCTGATCAAATCATCGAGATCCATCCGGAAACGTTTGCGACCATGCGCCGGTTCAGTATTCCCAGGACATACCGTGGACGGACGGTGATGGCGGCGGGTGGTAACGGGGTTGAAGGCATCACCTTCATCCCCGATCCACGACACCCCCAGGGAGGGATTTTCTGTGTCTCCAACCAGGGTGGCACAGGCAACCCGCAGGATGAAAAGGGGATTTTCTTTGTGGAAATCCCGGTACGCACAGGCGGGGCATCACGCATCGTCGGGGAAATCATCCCCCCTGTAGGCGATATTGCCGGACTGCACTACGACCAACGGAGTGGGCGGCTGTATGCCATCAGCGATCATAAAAATACCTTTCTTGAGTATGCTGCCAGTCGCAAGCTGATACGGACAGCCCCGTTGCCGGGTCGTGACCAGGAAGGCATTGCCTTCGACGATGCCGGCAACATGTATCTCGCCCAGGACTCGGGTGGTATCATCAAGCGACGCAAGCCGTAGAAAAAACAACATCATCCGTATGACCCAATCCGAGATCCAGCAACACGCCGATTTCACCAAAGTCCGGTATGCGAATTGCTGGGAGGATGCCGACATCCTGATCAGGGCGCTGGAGCCGCAAGGCCGGCACTGTGTCAGCATCGGCTCCGCAGGTGACAACTCGTTTTCCCTCCTCGCAGCCGGTGCCACCCATGTCACCATCTCCGAGATGAACCCGGCTCAAATCGCCTGTATCAAACTCCGTATCGCGGCCTATCAGGTGCTCGAACATGATGAATTTCTTACACTCCTTGGCGAACGGGAAGGGAATCGCATCGACCTCTATCAACGGTGCGCAACGCAGCTCGATGAGACAACCCGGCAATACTGGAGCCATTTCCAGGATCACATCCGCGACGGATTCGGTCGGGTTGGTAAGTTTGAAAGCTACTTCACCTTGTTTCGTGAAAAAATGTTACCTCTCGTCCATTCCCGTAAAACCGTAGGTGCACTGCTCGGGCAGAAAGGCCGGGATGCGCGGGAAAGCTTTTACCAGCAAACATGGAACACATGGCGATGGAGGCTCCTGTTCAAGGTCTTCTTTTCCCGCTTTGTCATGGGTCGACTCGGACGCGACCCCGCATTTTTCAAATACGTGGAAGGATCGGTGGCCGACCGTATTCTCACCCGTACCCGGCACGCCCTCGTCACTCTCGACCCCTCTCAAAACCCCTACCTGAACTGGATACTCACCGGGCGGTATGGAGAGCGTTTGCCCCATGCCTTACGCCAGGAGAACTATTCCATCATCCGTGCGAAGCTCGACAAAGTCACCATCGACCCCCGCCCGCTGGAAGCTGTCCTGGCCGATGCGCAAGAGCCGTTCGGAGCTTATAACCTGAGTGACATCTTTGAATACATGTCCGGGGAGAATACCGGAGCCCTGCTTCGCAGCATTGATGCCCATAGCCACAGGGGCGCCCGCCTTGCCTACTGGAACATGCTCGCACCACGGTCCCGACCCGAACACCTGGCGCAGTCCATCAAACCGCTTCCGGAGCTAAGCGCTGCACTTTTCGATCAAGACAAGGCCTTTTTCTACTCGGCCTTCGTTGTTGAGGAAACCATCTAACACGCATGCACCCGGCCATCTCCATATTGATTACGTTGGCATGCCTTGGGGGCATCATCCTACTATCGAGCCTGGGAGTCAAAAGCGGGAAGTTGTCGGGGGAAATGGCGCGCAAGGCCGTACACGTCGGTATGGGATTGCTGTGCCTCTGTTTTCCTTGGCTGTTCGATTCCATCCTGGCTGTCCAGGTAATGGCCGGGATCGCCATACTCACCTTACTCGTGGTCCGGCTTACAAAATTGCGCAGGTCACTTGGCCCGGCCCTTTTTTCCGTTGAACGGCTCTCGATCGGCGAGCTGCTTTTTCCTCTGGCGGTGGCATGGCTATTTACCATCGGCTGGGACAAGCCGATCCTTTACGCCATCGCCCTACTGCTGCTTACCTTGGCAGACACGGCAGGTGCTTTGGCGGGAACCAGGTATGGAAAAAAAATGTATCAAACCACCGCAGCCACCAAGAGTCTGGAGGGGTCTCTGGCGTTTTTCGTCACGGCTTTTCTCTGTATCGCCTTGCCCTTGTATTTCTTTGCCGACTTATCGATCGGTCTGATTCTTTTTCTCTCCCTCACCATATCCCTGTTTACCATGGCTGTTGAGGGAGCGTCGGGGCACGGGCTTGATAATTTGCTCATCCCCCTTGGTGCTTACCTTCTGCTCGATTACTACATTGGCTTGGAAGACCATGTGATTTTTCTACGCTCCGTTGTGCTGATGGCGCTCCTGGGTTTACTGCTGGCGACCCACCGGAAACATACCTTCGACGGCGGTGCCATCCTTACCGCGATGCTGTTCGGGTTTTCGGCATTCACCCTGGGTGGTGTACCCTGCCTGCTGGCGGCACTGATGCTCTTTGCACGCCACATCATGGCCCAACACCGCATGCCTGCGGAGTATGTGGTCACTCATTCGATCGATGTCATCATCGTGATCGCCATCCCCTCGCTATTCTGGCTGACACTCGGGCGGGGAGAAATCATCGATTACCCCGTCGCCCAGTTCGGGTTTATTTGCACGCTCTCCCTGGTCATTTACATGCTGCACACCGGAACCCAGAAACACATGTACCGTGAAAAGGCATCGCTACTGACCGGGTTTATCCTGTCGCTTGCCGTGCTTGCGCCCGCCCTCATGCTCGATATCGCGCCTGTTCATTACCTCCCCACGATCCTGTTAGGACTACCGCTGGCGAGGTTCTACTTTTACTGGAGAAGCGGCCCCGACGATCAAGTATATAGCCACTGGCTCCAGCTCGGCATCCTCGCCGCCATTTTTTCCATCGTTGCCATGCTGCCCGTTGTCTTATGAATCTACACAAACCCACATCATCAAACCTAACGGATACGCACAGGGAGCTTTTCGCCCAAGGCGCCGACCTGATAGCCAGCACCGGCTCCTACCTGGCCGGGCTGTGGTTTAACCACACCCCCATCCACGGAAACCACCCCATCGGAACCATCGGAGGCTGCCGGCTTGATGATTCTGCTGACGCCTCCAGGTTTTTATCCGACTGTGCAAGCTACCTCCATCAACACCATCAGTGCCGCACCGTGGTTGGCCCGATGAATGGCAACACGTGGCTCCAGCACCGTTTGGTGATCGAGTCAAACGGCCGCGATCCCTTTTTCATGGAACCGGTGGAGCCCGGGTATTTTTTCAACACATTCGCCGCTACCGGGTTTTCCGTTCTCTCCCGGTATTCATCATCGACCATCGATCTAACAATACCGCAAAAAGACTACGCATCCATGGCATCACGCCTCGGAAAAAATGGTGTCACCTTCCGCAGCATCAACCCCGATGCCTTTGCCCAAGACCTCACCGCCATCTTCGATCTCAGCCTGATAAGTTTCTCAAGTAATTTCCTCTACACCCCGTTGTCGAAGGCTGCATTTGTCGGGAAATACATGTCAACGCGCGAACACATTGATCCGGACATGGTCATCCTCGCCGAACGTGACGGAGGTTTGATGGGATACGTATTCTGTATGCCGGATCTGATTGCCCACCAGCTTGGCAAGAAGCCGTCCGTTATCATCAAGACCCTCGCGGCACTTCCCGACCGGTCACTGTCGGGAGTTGGCACGGTGCTCGTGGCCAAGGCCCAACAAATCGCCCGCGACAAGGGTTACACGGAAGCCATCCATGCGTTGCAATACGAGAGTAACAGCTCGCTGAGGATCAGCCAGCGGTTCAAGGCCAGCGTCTTCCGTCGCTACGCCCTGATGGTCAAATCATTTCCCTCCCCATGAACCTCGTCAACCACCTCGCTGAGCGTGCCCACAAGCACCCGGAACGGGTCGCCCTGGTTGATGCCGACGCATCGATGACCTACGGGGAACTCTATGCCCACGTATGCGGAGCGTCCCGGCAACTGTGTAGCGACGGGCTCGGGCCGGACGACACGGTATTGATTCTTCAACCCGTCGGCATCCCGCTCTATATCAGCCTTCTTGCTGCCTTTCACGCCGGCCTCACCGTCATGTTTATCGACCCGTCGGCAGGTAGGCCGATGATGCGCAACAGCCTCTCACTGCATCAACCGACGGCATTCATCGGAACCTGTCAAGCCCACCTGCTGCGTATGACCATTCCGGAGATCCGGCGTATCCGCTGTCTCTATCATAGCTCTGGATGGGTGCCGGGCAGCCGGAAATGGAAGGCCGAAAAATCACACCCTGTGCCCCCGGTTGACTCGACTGATGAGTCGCCCGCGTTGATCACCTTCACCAGTGGCAGCACCGGCACGCCCAAGGCCGCCTGCAGAACCCATGGCTTTCTTCTTGCCCAGCACAAGGCACTTGCTGAATCACTTGACTACATCGAAGGCGAAGTCGACCTTGTGACGCTGCCTGTTTTCACCCTGGCCAATTTAGCGTCCGGCCTCACATCCGTGCTGGCTGACACGGATTTGCGTTTTCCCGCGCGGGCCGATTCGGCGGCCATTGCCAGGCAGTGCGAGACACACCGGGTAAGTCGCTGTGCCGCATCGCCCGCCTTTTTCACCAAGCTTTTCCGGGACCATCAACTGCCCAGGTTTAAAACCATCTACACCGGAGGTGCGCCGGTGTTTCCCGTTTTACTGGATCACATCCAATCCGCCCGGCCCGAGATGGAAGTGGTCACCGTCTTTGGCTCCACCGAGGCTGAACCCATCGCACACATCCGCTGGCAGGACACCTCTGCAGAAGACCACAAACAAATGTTAGAAGGCAAGGGCCTCCTGGTGGGCAAGCCGGTCAGTGCCACACAATTGAAAATCATCCCCGATCAAACGGGCAAGCCGATCGCCCCCATGTCCACTGCCGCGTTGAATGCGCTTGAACTCCCCTGTGGCGAAATCGGTGAGATCACCGTGACCGGCGACCACGTGCTCAAGGGATACCTCCACGGCAAGGGCGATGAAGAGAGCAAAATCAAAGTCGGTGACGAGGTTTGGCACCGGACGGGTGACGCCGCGTGGCAGGACACATCGGGAAGGCTCTGGCTGGTCGGGCGGTGCTCGGCTGCGATCCAACGAAGCGGCAGGGCACCCACCTACCCCTTCGGCATCGAGTGCGCCACCATGAGCTACCCTGGCGTCGAGCGCTGTGCCCTCGTTGACCACCGGGAAACCATCACGCTCTTTGTTGAAGGCGCGATCAATACCAGCCAGCAAGGTGACCTTCTGGCGAGGCTCTCTCATCTCGGGGTCGAAAAAGTAACGGTCATCCCACATATCCCGGTCGACAAGCGCCACAATGCCAAGATCGATTACCCCGCGCTGCGACAGCTCCTGTCCAGCACGGACGCAACATAACACTTGTGCTCTACCCGCTGTTTTCTAGCATTCTGGCACGTGATCGACTCCCACCACCACTTTTGGAAATACAAACCCGATGATTTCCCATGGATCAAGCCGGGCATGGATGTCCTTCGGCACGACCACCAAATCGCCGGTTTCGAGGATGATCTGGAGTTCAGCGGAATCGACCAGGTGGTCTCCATACAAGCCAGACGCACTGACCGGGAGAACCGCTATCTGATCGAGCAGGCGAAAAAATCCGACGACCTGGTCGCGGGTGTCGTCGGCTGGGCACCACTCGATTCGTCAGAACTCCGTGTCTTTCTCGACCAGTACATCCACGAACCCCTGCTCAAAGGAATCAGGGAAATGATCAGCGGAACCCGCAACGAACAGTTTCTCGACAACCCGGATTTCGATTACGGGGTCCACGAGCTGACCCGTCAGGACCTGGCCTTTGACCTCTTTGTTTCCGAAGACCAACTTCCCGCAGCCATCGCATTTGCCGACCGGCATCCAGACCAAAGGATGGTTCTCAATCACTGCGGCTGCCCGACGATTCGCCCCGGCTCGTTTCCCACCCCGTGGGCGCGCCATATCAGGGAGCTTGCGCGCAGGCCACACGTTTACTGCAAACTCTCAGGTCTCACCACCCAGGTGGCGTCAGGCCCATGGGACTCCGGCGTGTTCAGACCCTATTTCGACGTCATCCTGAATGCCTTTGGAGCCGAACGCCTCATGTATGGCTCGAACTGGCCGGTTTGCAAACTGAACACAACCTACCCCGCCTGGCTCAACATCGTGGACGACTTGATTTATGCACTCAGTGGCAACGAGAAGGAGGCCATCCAACGGGAAACGGCCATCGGCTTTTACAAGCTATGATCGATTGCCGAGAGCCTCGGAGTGCAGACGGATCGTTTCTTCTGCATGACACCTCTTTGCCTCGCCAAATCACTCCGGCTCCACTAAGAAAACCGCGCCATGACCACCGATGCCCCAAAAGAAGTCCGCGTATTTGCCCCTGCTACCGTCGCCAACGTCGCGTGTGGCTTTGACGTGCTCGGATTTGCCATCCAGGCCCCGGGTGATGAAGTCGTCGCCCGCCACTCCGACAAGCCGGGGCTGCGCATCACCCAAATCACCGGCGATGACGGCAAGCTTCCCAAGACGCCCGAAAAAAACACCGCCGGCGTGGCCGCTCTCGACCTCCTCCGCCACCTCGGTATGAGCGACCGCGGGATCGAGCTGGAAATCCATAAGAAAATGCCCTTTGGCAGTGGTCTCGGCTCCTCCGCCGCCTCTGCCGTCGCCGGCGTTTACGCCGTGAACAAACTCATCGGCGAACCCCTTGCCAAACAGCAGCTCCTGCCCTTTGCCATGCAGGGGGAAGCCAGCGCCGATGGAGCCTGGCACGCTGACAACGTCGGTCCCAGCCTGCTCGGTGGTATCGTTTTTATCCGTTCGAACCAGGAGCTCGATATCGCCCAGCTCCCGGTCCCGAAAAACCTCTGGGCCGCGGTCGTCCACCCGGACATGGAGATCCTTACCAAGGTGGCCCGTGAAATCCTGCCCACGGAAATCCCGATGGTCAACGCCACCCAGCAGATCGGCAATCTCGGCGGACTGATCTGTGGCCTGATCCAGGAGGACTACGCCATGATCGGAAGATCCATCCACGATGTGATTGCAGAACCCCGGCGGCAAAAGCTCATCCCCCAGTTCTATAACGCCAAACGCGCCGCCATGGCCCAGGGAGCACTCGGGTTCTCCATTTCGGGAGCCGGACCCAGTGTCTTTGCCCTCTGCGAGGGAGAGGAAACAGCACGACGCGCCGGCAAGGCCATTTCCGAGGTGTTCAACAAAATCAATCTCGGCAACCAGTGTTACGTCTCCCCGATCAATAACGAAGGGGTTCACGTCATCCCGAACCAGTAAGGGAATTGACATCGCCTCTGGAGTTTTTGACAACACCGGCCACTTACTGCCAGGTTATTCACATTACGATGGGCGCATTGGACAGAGTGGCCGGAAATCGGCTTGGGTGAGCGTTTTTCCTGCTCTCGTTTGGAAATTTACCGGTATCCAACCAGCCTGCCAGACGCTCATACCCATCTCCCACAACCCTCTCAAACCCAGTATTTAACGGTATTAGCTGCTAGACTCATGCAACCAAACCAGCATCAGTTAGGTCTGTATAATATGATATTCAACACGACCGAACCACCCTTTGGAAATCATCCATTTTCAGTCAGTTAGGTCTCTTTCCTGTTTATCCTCACCACTCCCTGCAGCATCGCCGGACCTTCGGTGAAAGTTATTCACATCGCTGTCCGGTTTCCACGTTTCTCCTGGCTGTGATACAGCCCATTCGACCAGCTGGCCGCGCGTCAAATGAGGATCAGGTTTATTGTCAAGAATTATTAACTATTATCTGGCCAGCCTCATGGTTTTTCACTACAATCTCGCCAGTTAAAACCAGTCCTCCCTTATATGTCTACCACAACTACTCGCAAACAGCACATCAACGTCCGATCCACCCAGATGGAAATGAACACCCGGGGCTCTGTGGGCGGAGCCAACCCTCTGGCCGAGGACTTCACCGGCAAACTCCAGGAAGCGCAATCCCAGATTGAGCAACTCCAGAAGCAACAAGCTGAGGTGGAACGCCAGAAAAGAGAGCTGCAGGAGATCAACGAGGCCAAGGAGGATTTTCTCCACGGTCAGGTCGAACTGCACGAAACCCTCACCACCGCCGTGACGGCCCTGGACCGGGAGATATTTGCGACCCGGCAGGAACTCGACGAGCTTGAGCAGGCCAGGATCTGTTTTGCCGATCATCTGGAAAAAATCAACCAGCTCAACCCGGATGGCTGGAATAATGAGAGCCTGCGCCAGGACCTCGCCCGTGCCATCTCGGTGCTCGACCTCGCCGAGGATGAATATGAGCAAGCCGTAGCCCACTTCTCAGGAAGCCGCAGCGCTTCCATCTTCGGCGGCGGCAAATCCAAAAGACCCAGTAACAGCTCTTCTGGTGAGAGCGATTTCGCCACCATGCTGCGCAACGGTTTTGCCTTTAATCTTCCTGTGGTATTACTCGGAGCCATCGCGCTGATAATCTATTTTCTGAAGTAAGCCACCTTCTTTACTCTGTTTTGATCCATGAGCCACACCATGACGATGCACGGAAACCATAAGGACGTCAGCGTCCCTACCGGGCCCGATTTTGATTCCCTGAGCGCGCGCGAGCAAGAGCTGCAGGATAAGATCGCCAGGTTAAAAGACTTCGTTGAGCACGCTCCGGAACGTGAACGCCTAGCCATGGAGGAGCGTATGCGCACCCTGCCACCGCCATCGGAGGTCGAGCGGATCCTGCGTGAGGAGGCCTTCATGGGCAAACTTACCCGCGGAGAGTTAAAAAACGAAAAACGCAACCAGGCGAAAAGCGGCTTTCTCCTCTTTCTTCTGGTTCTTGCGATCCTGGCTGTCGGACTGTGGATTTTCCAGGCTCTGCAGTAATTTTCGGTGAAGTAGTTCGTCGACTACGCTTTTCTCCCCCCATACAAAGGGGGGGTGTAGGCATTCTTCTGCGGATGCACTGTCTTTTTGGCTAGACATCATCACCACAACGTTTTTTCTTTGATCGGGATATGTGTGTGACGTTTTGCTCTTCAGCCTTGTCTGAGAATTGGCATAGCCGCCACATCTCTAACATCAATGAATAGCCGCTGGATCCACTCGTCGTAGGACGACAGTGTGTCCGCAGGTTGTGGATTTGAGAATTTCAAGAACTGCCACAAAACCTTTTTCCCGTCCATGCATCGCCAACAGTCTCCCCAGTCGTTACGCTCACTCAGGCTTGGAGCATGCCATTTCCTCTTGAATATCATCCTGGCCATGGCAGGCTTGGTTTTTGTCGGTGCCGGCCTGATCATCCACAATAAAGACTGGATCTGGACGGGAGCTGCCATCATGACCGTCTGGGTTGTTTCCATTTTCCTGTTTTTTATTTTAAGTTACTCATGGAAATGTCCACTGTGCATGGGAAGGCTGTGGGTGAATACCGGCTGCCGCAGGCATCAGAAGGCTGTTCAGACACTGGGCGTCAGCTACCGGCTTGGAATAGCCACTTCGACCGTTCTCGGTAGAGCCTACCGCTGCCCTTACTGTGGCGAACCATTCAGCACCACCAAGACCCGGAGATAGCCTGACACAGTGAGTGTGCATCAGGGCTTGAAATTATCCCGGCATCCATGCAGCTTCCCCGCATGAGCAATGCACACATGGATGTCCGATACGTTGCAAACCTGGCACGCATCGAACTCAACGACCAGGAATGTGATACTTTCCAAGGGCAACTGGACGCCATACTCGGTTACATCGAGGCACTCAAGGACGTGGATGTCGAGGGCATCGAGCCCACAGCCCATGCCTCGCCGGTGTTTGACCGGCTTCGAGAGGACCTTTCCCGTCCGGGCCTGGGCCAGGCCGACCTTCTTCGTAACGCCCCCGAAAGTGCTCTCGGCCAAATCCGTGTCCCCAAAGTCGTAGACCCCTGACCCCTGACCCCTGACCCCTGACCCCTGACCCCTGACCCCTGACCCCTGACCCCTGACCCCTGACCCCTGACCCCTGACCCCTGACCCCTGACCCCTGACCCCTCCATGTCCCTAACATCCCAAAGCATTTCCACCCTCCGCAAGCAACTCACCTCGGGTGAGATTCAGCCGGGCGACATCCTTGACTCCCTTGCCGGTGCCATTGACGCAACAAACGGCGACATCGGTGCCTACCTTTCTTACGACCTGGAGGCGGCGAAACAAGAAGCCAGCTCCGCAGACCTGAGCCTGCCGCTCGGGGGCATCCCCATCGCAATCAAGGACAACATCAACGTCAAGGGGCAACCCTGCACTTGTGGCTCCAAGTTCCTCGCCGGTGCCTACACGGCACCTTACGATGCCACCGTCATCAGCCGACTCCGCAAAGCGGGTGCCATCCCCTTTGGCCGCGCCAACATGGATGAGTTTGCGATGGGCTCGACCACCGAGAACTCCGCCCTGGCAACAACCGTCAACCCGCACGACCCGACACGCGCGCCCGGCGGTTCATCCGGCGGCTCAGCCGCAGCCGTTGCCTCACACACTGCCATTGCGGCACTGGGCTCTGATACCGGAGGATCGATCCGCCAGCCAGCCAGCCACTGTGGTGTGGTGGGGCTCAAACCCTCCTACGGCCGGGTCTCGCGTTATGGACTGGTGGCCTTTGCCTCATCGCTCGACCAGATTGGCCCGATCACGCAAAACGTTGAAGACGCCGCGTTGATGCTCAATGCCATTTGCGGATACGACACCTCAGATTCGACGTCCCTGCAACAGGAGGTGCCCGATTTCACCCAGGGGCTCGACCATGGAGTGGCCGGTATGAAACTCGGGTTACCCAGGGAGTACTTTGGCGAGGGGATCGACCCCGCGGTGCGCGAGCTGGTGGACAAAGCGATAGCAGGTCTCGAGTCGGCAGGTGCGGAACTGGTGGAGATTTCACTTCCTCACACCGCCTATAATGTGGCCACCTACTACATCATCGCGCCAGCCGAAGCCTCGTCCAACCTGTCCCGCTTCGACGGCGTCCGTTACGGCAATCGCGTTGAAAAGCCTGACGACATCCTTGAGCTCTACCGACTCAGCCGGGAGCAAGGGTTTGGCCCGGAAGTCAAACGCCGCATTATTCTCGGCACCTATGTATTGTCGTCCGGCTATTATGACGCCTACTACAACCGAGCGCAAAAGGTACGGACACTGATACGCCAGGATTTTCAAAATGCCTATCAAACCGTGGACGCCATCCTCTCTCCTGTCGCGCCCAGTGTCGCTCCATTGTTAGGTGCCGACAAGGACAACCCTCTACAGCAGTACCTCGCTGACATCTACACCCTTTCCGCCAACCTGGCCGGCATCTGCGGCATCAGTGTCCCCTGCGGCAGGGTGGCCACTGAAACCGGCACCACGCTACCCGTAGGCCTGCAAATCCTCGGCCCCCACATGGGTGAGCAAACCATACTTCAAGTCGCCCGGGCAACCGAGCTTATGGATTAGGACCTAACATCCTAGCAAGAACCTACTCCGACTTGTTGAGCTTCGCACTCAGACGGGATATCACCTTCTGGACAGCCTCATTGACAGCGACCCCCAGGTTTTCGCCATCATTGGACGAGGTAATAAAGCGCGCCACCTTGCCGTTGACGATCCCAAGCCATGCATCCAGCTCGTGAGGCTTCAGCTGGGGATACCTCTCGGCCCTGTTATACTGCATCACCGTGACCGTTTCCGCCCAATTGAGGCCAACATGCTTTGCGTTGGCCATCAGAGAAATCAGACAATCCCTGCTTTCCGCGATGTAGCTTGGATCACAGTCGACCACAAACACCAGGGCATCGCTATCCACCAACAAAAGCTGTTCCGCCGCCTGATGGCATGGCCTTCCGGAAAGCGCAAACACCCTGACCCTGACAAACGGGCCATCGGGCAAGGGGTCCGGCCAGATAAACTCGGTCCGGATCACCTCGGCCTCTGAAACCGTGCCGGTGCGAACCGCTGACTGCCCGTGGAAATTGGCCAACTGCCGGACGATACTCCCCTTTCCTGATCCGGGCTGCCCTATCACAGCCACCTTGATACCCACCTCACCGGATTCAGTTGCCCACTTTGCCATGATCTAGTGTTAGGTGTCAGTGAATGCATCGAGAAAAAGCCCCCAGGAATCACGAGCCATCGCGGTTCCACGGGGGCCTTGGAAAATCAAGCAAGCTTGCCGATCTCGCGAGCCACGATTATCAGGGTTTCCTGCACGCCGGGGGCATAGGACCCCTCTAGCAGCACAGCGATGGTGGTCTCACCTTCACTGATGAAATCAACGGATCCACCACTGGAATTCAGCTTCATGGCATTGGAATCACCAAAGCCCATCCCCTGCATCGCCTGCCGGAAATTGGAGAGCGCAGTCGCTTCGTTAGCCCCCACAATGGCCACATTCCGAATACCCGGCAAGGTCCGCGCACGCTGAAGGATTTCGTAGGTATCCAGCAAATGATCCACACCAAAGATGGCTCGAAGCTCAAGCTGCTGGAATGCCGGTGCCACCCCCACGCCACCACCAGTGCTCCTGGCCATGGCCGCTGTTGCTACAGGCGTCAGTGTAGGTGCTGGCGCGGCGGCCGCAGGTTGGGCCTGTTGTCCTTGTGGTACGGGTTGCTGCGCAGGTTGAGGGCTGTACATCGGCTGCGCCTGTTGGGGCGGGGCTTGCTCTTGTGTGTACCGCGGTGGAACTGCGGCAAAGTCCTGCTGGGGTTCAAGATGGGCCTTGGCCGCCTCAAAGTCGGGCCGGGCATCCTGAACCGCAATAAAGGGCGAGGCTTCATGCGAGGCTGCCACCGGGGCTGCCTCCATCACCTGATTACCTCGTTGCTCGGGGAAACCATTCATCTGGAATGGTCCGCCAGCGGTGTCTTGGTGAACGGCGTTATTGCGGACGGCTTCAAATATATTGGCACCCGTCGAGGCCCGCGTGGGGGCTTCGGCCTCGGCCATACCACCACCAAGCGCAGGAGGTTGTCCCTCGGGACGAGGCTGGGGGATACCACCACGCCCTTGCTCATCGGCTTGACTGCGCTGGGTTTGTTGGAAGGGAGAGTCCCCATTGACACTTGTAAAGGGCGAGTGTTGCGGTGATGCATTGGAGACAGCCGTAAAGGGGCTGCCGTTGCTACCTCCGTTGACAGGGCGTGAAGCGGAGGCATTCCCCCCGCGAGAGTCAGGGGCGATACTGAAAATTCCTTGTTGAGACATGTTCTTTGGGGGGATGGTTGGTAAGTCGGGGGTAATTGTCGGGGGTAATTGTTGCAGTGTAATCACGGTTAGGAAACCGGGGATCCTGCATTGCACAGATGTCCGGCAGTATTGCTACCGCTATCAAACACCCATCCAGCCATGATCCGTTTTCTATCCTGTCCGTTTTCTGTTTGTCATGGATAGTCACACGGGGCCGACAGCATTTCAACATGCTCTCCGCGTCCGCGTAACACAGTATATGAGTTCCACGGTCATAGACAATAAGAAATCAAGATATGTTCAAAATAAATTTTAAAATAAGGCACCACTCCATCACCTTCCACCCCACCAGACGGGCCATGCAGCTTCTGTTCAATGATGGCACTCGAAAACCAACCGCCATGCCAGACTACCGGGAGCTTGCGGCATCCTTCTGAAAGACGACCTCCCCATCCGCCACATCGGCGAGGATCACATCGCCGTCCTGGAATTTCCCTTCGAGAACTTCCAGGCTCAACGGGTCGAGCAGGTGTTTCTGAATGGCCCGCTTCAGCGGACGCGCTCCATAGACGGGATCGTATCCCTGGTTGGCCATGAATTCCTTGGCCTCGGCGGAGAGCGCCAGTCCGATCCCCTGCTTGGCAAGGCGCTGACGCACCCGCTCAAGCTGGAGTCCGACGATTTCAGTGAGTTCCTGACGATTAAGGCGGTCAAAGATGACTGTTTCATCGACACGGTTCAGGAACTCGGGACGGAAATGGCCGCGTAAAGCCTCGGTGACCTTCGCCTCGCGCTGCTCGGCATTTTCCTCATCCATGATGAACTGGCTACCGATGTTAGAGGTCATGATCAGCACGGTGTTACGGAAATCGACGGTGCGGCCCTGGCCATCGGTAATCCGGCCATCATCCAGCACTTGCAGCAGGACGTTGAAGATATCCGGATGCGCTTTTTCGATTTCATCAAACAGAACCACCGAGTAGGGGTGCCTTCTAACATGCTCGCTGAGTTGTCCGCCTTCCTCGTAGCCGACGTATCCGGGAGGTGCTCCGATGAGGCGGGCCACGTTGTGTTTTTCCATGTACTCGGACATATCGATCCGGACCATTGCGTGTTCGTCATCGAAGAGAAATTCGGCGAGTGCCTTGGAGAGCTCCGTTTTTCCGACTCCGGTGGGGCCGAGGAACAGAAAGGAACCGATGGGGCGGTTTTCATCCTGGAGTCCGGCGCGGGCGCGGCGCACGGCATTGGAGACCGCCGCGATGGCGTCTTGCTGTCCAATCACACGTTTGCCGATACGCTGTTCCATTTTGACCAGCTTCTGACGTTCACCCTCCTGGAGCCGGGACACGGGGATACCGGTCCAGGTCGAAATCACCTGGGCAATGTCTTCCTCGGTAACCTCCTCCTTGAGGATCCGCGCGTCTCCCTGGAGCTGGGCAAGCTTGGCATGGGCGTCCGCGAGTTCCTTTTCCGCCTGCGGAATACTACCGTAGGTGATCTCGGAGGCCCGGTTCAGATCGCCAAGGCGCTGGGCTTGCTCGGCTTCGGTCTTGAGTTCGTCGATACGCTCCTGGGCGGTACGAACGACATCGATGACATCCTTCTCATTCCTCCAGCGTGCCATGAGGGTGGCGGATTCCTCTTTCAGGTTCGCCATTTCCTCGCGGACCTTTTCCAGACGCACGGCACTGGCATCATCGCTTTCCTTTTCCAGTGCCTGACGCTCCATTTCCAGCTGCATGACCTGGCGCTCGATCTGGTCAATCTCGGTTGGCATCGAGTCGAGTTCGATTTTCAAGCGTGATGCGGCCTCATCCATGAGATCGACCGCTTTGTCGGGGAGAAAACGATCCGTGATATACCGATCTGATAGATGTGCCGCAGCCACGATGGCACTGTCCTTGATTCTAACACCATGGTGGACTTCGTAGCGCTCCTTCAAACCGCGGAGAATGGCCACGGTGCTTTCCACGCTTGGCTCGTCACACCGGACCGGCTGGAACCGGCGTTCGAGAGCTGCGTCCTTTTCGATGTATTTGCGGTATTCATCCAAGGTGGTGGCACCAATGGTATGCAGCTCACCGCGGGCGAGTTGCGGCTTGAGCAAGTTAGAGGCGTCCACAGCACCTTCACTGGCCCCGGCACCGACGATGGTGTGGAGCTCGTCTATAAACAGAATGATCTCCCCCTCGGATTCGGTGACCTCCTTGAGGAATGCCTTCAGTCGGTCCTCGAATTCCCCCCGGTACTTGGCGCCGGCAATCATGCCGCCGAGATCCATGGCGATGAGACGTTTGTTTTTCATCGAGTCGGGCACATCGCCGCTGATGATACGTCGGGCAAGCCCCTCGACGATGGCGGTTTTACCCGTGCCAGGCTCCCCGATCAGGACGGGGTTGTTTTTGGTCCGGCGGGAAAGCACCTGCATGATGCGGCGGATTTCCTCATCGCGACCGATCACCGGGTCGATTTTACCCGCACGCGCCTTGGCGGTGAGGTCGGTGCCGTATTTTTCCAAGGCCTGGTACTTTCCTTCCGGGTCCTGGTCGGTCACTTTGTGGCTGCCACGGATCTCCTTGAGAGCCTTGTCCGCGGCCTTGCGATCAAGCCCTGCGTCCTTGAGGATTTTTCCTGCCGGAGAGTCCGAATCAAGCAATCCTAACAGAAAGTGCTCAACACTCAGGAAATCGTCGCCCATCTGCTCACGTATTTTGTCGGCTGCATCGAGACTGGCCCGCAAGCCATAGCTCATCTGGGGCTGGGCAGCGGCACCCTTGATACTGGGTTCACGCTCAAGAGCCGTGAGTGCACCAGCCTTGAGCCGGGTGACATCGGCACCCGCCTTTTCGAGTATAGGCACGATGATCCCGCCGTCCTGCTGAAGCAGGGCAAGCAACACATGCAGGCTCTTCAACTCCGCATGAGCCGAGCGTGAGGCAAGCTGCTGGGCGGCCTGAAGAGCCTCCTGGAATTTGGTGGTTATTTTATCGAGTCCCATGATATTGGATAAGAGTAGATTTTTATTCTGCAAGAGGTTTTTTGTTACCCTCTTCTACTCCATAGACCTCATCATAGCAAGTTTTTGTTCACTTATTTTTGTGTTATTTATTTACTATGTTCAAACCCCGTGAAAACCATCGATTGGATGACAGCACGGTCTATCGCTACGCGTATGTTATGGAAAGATCCATGAAACCAGGTATTCTAACAAGTATCGTCGCCTTGGTCGTCCTACCCATGCTAACGGCATGCAATCAGGGCGATGCGAAAAACATCACACCCAATCCGCAGCCTCCTGCCGAGACGGGGAGAAACTTCAAGATGATCCACGTCTATGTGGCACTGTGTGACAACGAATCGCAGGGGATCGCCCCGGTCCCGGCCAAGATTGGAAACGGGGATGACCCGGCCAACAACCTCTACTGGGGCTGTACCGACGGGGCGCGGTCATACTTCTCCAACAGCGCATTGTGGAAACGCTTATCGGTCGGCAAGGCACCCAAAAACCCACAGGTCCTGGAAAGGCTGGTTTTTCAACACAAGCGCAGCCAGGCGATCATGGTGGTGGATGCGTGGCAGGGGTCGAGCATCAAGACGAGTATCGATCAGTTCTGCCAAAGTGCCGCCGGACAGCGCTACGAGAGTATCGCCATCAAAGACAGCACCAGGGAATACCACCTTAACCTGGAGGGCGGGGCTGATTTCCTGGCCTTCATTGGGCATAACGGGCTGATGGAATTCAGGGTTCCCACCCCCACAGCCAACCCCCATCGGACGCAGAAGGTGGATGTGGCCGTGCTCTGCTGCAAAAGCAAACGGTTTTTTGCCAACAACCTGAGCAAAGCGGAAGTCCGCCCGGTATGTATGACCGCCTCCAATATGTACCCCGGCGCCTTTATCCTCCACGATGTGCTGGAGGGATGGTTTCGAGCTGAGGATCGCGACGCGTTAAGACTCCGTGCGGCCAAGGCTTACGCAAAAAATCAAAACATCAGCACAAAAAGCGCGCTCAACGTCTTTGCTCCACTACCCTGATTTTTAAAAAACCGGCGCCTCGCATGAAAACTTCCAAACTTCACCCTTGCAAGGCACCACCCCTCGGCATTATCCACCAGCATGTCCAAGGTCTTGCCACCCAAGCCCCGCAGCTTGAACCATAAAACCACCATCACCATCGTGGCCTCGCAATACAATGCCGAGTTTACGGATGCGCTGGTGCAAAATGCCGAACAGGAACTCAACGAACTCACCACCAATGCCCAGATTGATCTCGTCCGGGTGCCCGGCGCCTTTGAGATCCCAGCCACGGTCGAGGCAATCATGCGTAGTGACAGGCCCTCCTGCGTCATTGCATTGGGTCTCATCATCCGGGGTCAAACTGCCCACGGGGATCTGGTTGCCGAAAGCGTCACCCACGCCCTGCAGCGCATTGCCGTCAGTCATGCCACCCCCGTGATCCATGAAGTCATCCTCTGTGCCGATGAAAAACAGGCCTATGCCCGGTGCATTGGCAACAAACTCAACCGGGGCAAAGAAGCAGCCAGGGCCGCCGTTGCCATCTGTGACACCTTCCAACAACTTAAACGCTCCACCTCCCGCGTTTTTCCAAGCAACGCATGACGGTAATGCTACAACGCCGCAACATCCGCGAAACCGCTGTCCAGTTTCTCTACTTTGCCGACCTCGAGGACGGTCCTGAGGCTGCCGACATGCAGGAGGCTTTCTGGCAAATGATCCAGGAAAGCAGCCTGAGGAAACTCGCCCTGGCAAAAGCCAAAGCCATCCTACACGTCGCCCAAGGCCGCGATAACCGCCTCGCCAGACTCGTCGACAAGTCGCCTGCCTGCCTGGCCGAGCTCAAGGCAGCCAATGGCACAGCCGAAATCATTTCAGCGCTCAACAAAATACTCACCCGGGAAAACAAGCTCACAGAATCTATCAAGTCCCTGAAAACGGCGGTTCACAGCAAAAGCGGTGACCCACTAGCCAGCCATACGATTGAGGATGTGATCAATACCAACCGGTCCCTCACCGGACTCCGGGCGACATGGCACCAGGTCATCGAGGATTTTCCCACCTGGAAAAACAAGCTCGAAGTCATAACCGCCGCCATCAATCACTTGCAGCGGGTATCCGAAAGGCTTGACGCGATCGAGGACCCTGATTCGACCGTAGGCGACTTCGTCCACCTGCGCGCGAGCAGTTCGGAAATCACCCTCTTTCGCCGTGAAACCCAGACCTTGGTGCAAGGCATCCTCAACAACAAGGCCCGCATCGATGACGCACTTGCCAGGATTGTTGAGAACTTTGCGCCTGAGCGGGTTGATCCGGTCGACCGGGCCATCCTCCGGCTCGCCACCTTTGAGATCCAGAACTGTGATGACATTCCACGGGCCGTCAGTATCAACGAGGCGATTGAAATCGCCAAAAAATTCGGTACGACCGATTCCGCCCGCTTCATCAACGGGGTGTTGGATGCACTCTAACCCGCTCCCGCGCCTGAACGGCGGTCAACACCAGCCGGGTAGAATATGGCAGGAATGTAAGCTTACAGCTTGCAGCGGGAATGGGGAGATGGTTTTATCGTTCCCAGCGAATCGCTTTCATGCACCACGCTCGCTCTACAACACACACACGCCATCTCGCTCATGAGTCATAAAATCGAAATCCACGGAGAAAAAAACATCCCTCAAGAAGGGGCACTGGTCATACCCGGGCGGCTCGATTTCCATGAGATGCTCCACCTTGAGCAAATTTTAGCCGGTAAGAAGCTCACCTGGCTGTGTGAGGAGGGCGTTGTGCTGGATGCGCCGGTAAGAAGCTACCTTGAGCGCGATGGCGTCAAGGCCGTCGCCTTCTCAGCCAAGGACAAGGCTCCCAAGTCGATCGGGGATACGCTGCGAGAGAAGCTGGACGACGGAGCAATGATCATCTACCTGGCCGGCCTGGTAACTGCACATGACGGCGAGTGCTGCCATATTCAAGCGGACACACTGAAGCAGCTCTGCTCCCTCGGCCTCCCGGTGCTCCCGGTCTCTGTCAGCAAGCCGGCGGAACTGGCAAACGCACCGGAGAACCTGGGTCGACTACCGGCATCCGTCTTTTCATTTGCCCCCCTTATTCCCGCCAAAGACTTGAGTGCGGCCGCATGGAGGCAGGCCATCCACGCAGCGGAGGAGGTCGCTTTTTCCGCTCGGTCGTTCCTCAATGACTCCCTGCCGGTCACCATCCTCAAGGGGCTCAAAAAACATGGCTCCACCACGACGCTGTTTGATGGCACCGACGACTCAGCCACGACTTTTGACAAACTGCTCGGTGCCGCCATTGCATTTTCCATAGAGATCAAAAAACAGACGAACAAAAAGCGCGTCGGTATTCTCCTCCCTCCTGGAAAAGGCGGCATGGTCGCCAACCTGGCCGTGCTCTTTGCCGGAAAAATCCCGGTCAACATCAATTTCACCTCCAGTCACTCCGCGGTGCAGTCATCGATCCGCCAGTCCGGCGTTGATAAGTTCATCACCGCAGATCCGTTTGTGCGCAAGGTCCCCTCTTTCCCATGGCCACCTAACAGGGACTTGATTTTCATCGAACGCACACTCCCCGCCATCAAGAAAAAAATCATCCGCTGGGTGATCCTGAGCAAGATCCTCCCGGCAGGGGTGATTGCCGGAATCCTCGGCCTGGGAAAATCCAAGGGCGACGACGAAGCGGTCCTGCTCTTTACCTCCGGCTCATCGGGCGAGCCCAAGGGTGTGCCGCTTACCCACCGCAACGTGCTGGCGAATGTCTGCCAGTTCGGCTGTCGCATGCACCTCGGCCACGATGCCAAAGTCCTTGGCTGCCTGCCGCTGTTCCACTCCTTCGGCAGCACCGTCACCCTCTGGTATCCCTGTATCCAGGGCATCAACCTGGTAACCTACCCCAGCCCCCTGGAAACCAAACGCCTCGCCGAGCTGGTGGATATGCACGGCGTCAACATGCTGCTTTCCACCCCCACCTTCCTGCGGGGTTACATGAAGCGGGTCAAGCCTGAGCAGCTGTCATCGCTCGACTACGTGGTAACCGGTGCTGAAAAACTCCCCGAGTCGCTCGCCACTTCATTCAAGGAAAAATTCGGCATCCTCCCCATGGAAGGGTATGGCCTGACCGAAACCTCACCGGCCACCAACGTCAACCTGCCTACCCTGACCCAGCAAGGCGACGCGCCGGTGATCGAAACCAATCGCTTTGGCTCAGTTGGGAAATTCCTGCCCGGCATCGCTGTCAAGATCACCAACCCCGCCACGGGAAGGACCTGCCCCATCGACACCCAGGGCACCATCTGGCTCAAGGGCGCCAACATCTTCCCCGGATACCTGGACAACCCCAAGAAAACCGCGGAAGTCATTGTCGATGGCTGGTTCAACACCGGCGACATCGGTCGTGTCGACGCCGATGGCTTCCTCTACATCGAAGGCCGCCTGTCACGCTTCTCCAAGATCGGCGGCGAGATGGTTCCCCACGAAACCGTGGAAGCGATCATCACCAAGGTGCTGGGTCTCGACCAGGACACCGAACGCCGTATCGCAGTGGTCGGCATCCCTGATGAACAAAAGGGGGAGGCCATCGCTCTACTGACAACCATTTGCGGTGACACCCTGGAGCAGGAGTGCATCGATCTTCGCTACAAACTCATGGACGAGGGGCTGCCCAGCCTCTGGTGCCCTAAAACGTTTATCCCCACGGAAGAAATCCCGATCCTCGCATCCGGCAAGCTCGACATCAAAGGCTGCCAGGAGCTGGCCGAAAGGTAGGGCAAGTTTGCAACTTGCCTACAAACCCAAGGAACACGCAACCCAAGCACAACGGATTCTCATATCCCGCCGACAAGTTAGAACCTCGCCCAGCCCTCCCGCCCCCATGAAAGCCCTCATTCTTCTTTTCCTTAGCATTCCATGGGCTGTCGCCCAGGTTCCCGGAAACTGCACCCAGGTCGTTGTCGGTGTATCCAGTGGCTGGAACTCTTCCCACGTCACCCTCACCGTCTATGAAAATGATGGCCGCGCGTGGAAAACCATCGGTCAGCCCTGGACCGGCCGGCTCGGTCGCAACGGCCTTGCCTGGGGGTATGGCATCCACCCCAAGGTAAGCTCCACCGCCCCGACCAAACGTGAGGGCGACGGCCGGGCACCGGCGGGTATTTTCAAAATCGGCGGTGCCTACGGATACGCCGAACGGATCGCCCACCATCCGGGGCTGAAGTACCGTCGTATCACCCCACAGGACCTGTGGGTCGAGGACCGGACATCCCCCCATTACAACCGGCATCTGGTTATCGACCACCCGCCAAAAACCACGTTCGAAAAAAAGGCCCAGATGCGCCAGAACGACCACGCGCACTCACTGAAGCTCTACATTGGCCATAACGACGCCATCCTCGGCGGTCGACCTGTCCCCGGCCTTGGCTCGGCCATTTTCTTCCACATCTGGCGCGGCGGCGGCAGCAAACCCACCGCCGGCTGCACCACGATGCACGAGGCCATGCTCAAACAACTCATCGCCCGCATCGACCCCGGCAAAAACCCCGTCTACGTCCTCCTACCCCAATCGGAGTATCAACGACTTAGAAAAACATGGAAACTCCCCTAACGCACCAATTTTTCATTTTTCACTCGTCCATTTCTCCATTCCCAAGATGCTAAGCTTCTCTACCTGTTGGAACAACTCACGCCACACCGAAGGTGATGAGATGATCGATGAGATCCTTGAACTAGGCTTCGACACCATGGAGCTCAGCCATGGTATGACCATTAGCAAGTTTCCTGGCATCCAGAAAGCCTACCGTGCAGGAAAATTCCGCTGCTCCGGCGTGCATAACTACTTTCCGGCACCCGTCGAAGTCATGATCGACGCCCCGGACGCCTACGAGTTTACATCACACCGTGCTTACGACCGCGAACGCGCCATGGAGATGACCTTAAAGACCCTTGAAGTGGCTGCGGAATTTAAAGCGCATTACATCGTCATGCACATGGGCTCGGTTCCCATGCCGTCAAAAAAATGGACCAAACGCATCACATCCATGGTTAAAGAGGGCCAGCAACTGAGCCCGAAATTTGCTAAAGCCAAACTTGATTTCGTCAAGAAACGCGAAAAACTTTCTCCCCTCTACTACCAACGCGCCATCGAAGCATTGGAAAAACTCGCAGAAAAAGCCGCTGAACTCAAGATCCCGCTAGCGGTAGAATCACGCAGTCGGTTCGAAGACGTGCCCAGCGAAAACGAGATGGTCCGGCTCCAGGATTACTTTAAGGACAACCCATGGATCGGCTACTGGCACGACTTCGGTCACGTCCAGCTCAAACACAACCTCGGGCTACTCGACCACGACCAATGGCTCGGGAAAATGGCTCCCTACCTCATCGGCTGCCACGTCCACGATGTTTACTGGCCCGAGCGCGATCACCGAGTCCCGCTGACAGGCGAGCTTGATTTCAAAAAGCTCCTGCGCCACATCGACCCACACAAACCCTTCGTCTGGGAGCTCTCCCCTACCCGGAAGGCCGAGCAGATCAAAGAAGCCCTCCAGGTCTGGAAGGCCGCGTTTCCCGAAACCCTGGAAGGGTAAACGAGAAAACCCGCCTCCCTAGAGAAGAGGCGGGCAACACAGGTATTCTACAATGAATGTCAAAGAAAATTATCGGCGGCGGCGAAGCAACATGGCGATACCACCGAGACCAAGCAGAGCAACGCCAGATGGCTCGGGAACCGTGTCTACCCCATTAGCGAGAAACAGGTAGTCCTGATACCCAGCACGAGTGTCGAGCGCAGCGTATATTCTCGTGGTGCCCACATAGCTTTCGGTCACTCCCGAGTTTTTCACATCGCTGAGCAACTGGTTCATGTTTGTCCACAGTGATGAACCATAGTAACTCGTGTCGCTGTATATCGTGCGATCGATATCACCAGTTGCAAAATCCAGCCCGGCAGCCGTGCCTCCGTCGGCCATGATTTCCCATATCACGTTCTGAAATGAATACTGCATGACACTGGTGTTGCTTTCCGGATTCAGAAAATAGGAATCGTAACGGTTGTCGATCATCCAGCGCACTTGGGCGACCGCCAGGGATTCGTTTTGCGTTGTCGTGTAACGATCCCAGATGTCCAGATCCTCGATTGCCCCTAATTGCAGCGTCACCTGACGCGGGTATACTGTAAGCGGTCGATGAAGAGCCCTCACTCAAATCTCCTCTGAGGTCGGAAGATGGTGTAAGTGTCATAGCTATGGAATCTATCACACTTATTGAAAATGACGTTCCCCTGATCCCGATCACCACCGACGAGCTAGGGCGGATGCGCCTCAGTCCGGAACACAAGGAAGCACTGCTCGACGCCTTCGAACGCAGCTCAATGAGCGGACTGGGCTTCGCCCGTAAGTATGGCCTGACCTACCCGACCTTCGCCTCTTGGGTTCGCAAACGCAAGGAGGCGAAGCAAGCTCAGCCTTCTCTTGACTCACTGGTGGAAATCACTCCGGCCGCCTCATCCGCAACAGGCCTTGTCGTGGAGCTCAGTGGAGGAAACCGCATCCACCTTGTCGACGCCAGCCAGGTGTCGCTGGCCGCCGAACTCATCAAAGTCCTGTCCCGCTAGAACAATGCTCACCTTCAACAGCGGCCTCAAAATCTACCTCGCCACCGAACCCTGCGACATGCGCAAGAGCTTTAACGGACTCTCCGTTGTCGTGCAAAGCAAACTCCGTGCCGACCCCCAGAGCGGAGCCGCCTTCCTCTTCACCAACAAACGCCGCAACCTGCTCAAGATACTCTACTGGGACGGCAGCGGCCTCTGGGTGCTCTCCAAGCGTCTCGAAAAAGGACGCTACAGCTGGCCAAAACACAGTCACAGCAAGCATGGCAAAATCAGCCTTGAGGCCACCGCCCTTGCCATGCTCACCGACGGCATCGACCTGCGCGACGGATGCAAACGCGCATGGTATGAAAAGCCGTAAAAAAACCATAAATGTTAGAAAGAAAACACCGCCCGCTGACGTTGTTAGTATGTGAGCCAAACGGAAGAGGATAAAGACAAAATCATCGCCTCACAGCGTGAGATTATAGAAAGCCAGCGCGAGAAAATCGCCCTGCTTGAAAAGAAAATCGACCACCTCATCCGCATCATTTATGGCAGCAAGAGTGAAAAGCTCGACCCCGCCCAGCTCGAACTTCTGCTCGACCCAGACACCGCAAAAAAGCCCTGCGCCGCCGACTGCGAAGAGGACGCACCGGCGGCTGAAGAACTCAAGCGTGAGCTCAAACCTGTCTGTAAGCGCAAGCCCCGCGAACCCCGGCTGCCCGCCAACCTCCCCACCGTCGAGGAGGTCATCATCCCCGATGAAGTCCGCGCCAAGCCGGAGGACTACCGCCGCATTGGCCAGCGCACCAGCGAGCGGCTCGATGTCGAACCCGGCCGCTACACCCGCCGACTCATCATCCGGCCCACCTACGTCAAAAAGAACGAGGCCATACCCAGCATCCACACCGCGCCCTTGCCGCCCACTATCCTCGAGGGAAGCATCCTCAGCCCCTCACTGTTAGCCCATATCGTCACCGGCAAATACTGCGACCACCTCCCGCTCTACCGGCAGGAGCAAATCATGTCGCGTCGCTACGGCATCAACATCCCCCGCAACACCATGAGCCACTGGATGGAAGTTGGCGCAGACCTCCTCCAGCCCCTCTGGAAACTCCTCGTCAGCGACCTCCGGAAAAGCAGCTACGTCAAAGCCGATGAAACCCCCATCGACTACCTCAGCCCCGGACACGGCAGTACAAGAAAAGGCTACCTCTGGCTCTACCAGAACCCCGCGCACAACACCATCGTCTACGACTGGCAGACAGGCCGTGACTCCAGCTGCCTCGCCGCCATCCTCGGAAACGCAGACGAAGAAGATACTTTCAGAGGCATCCTCCAAAGTGACGGCCACGGTGCCTACAACAAATGGTCCGGCGACAACGAAGGCATCACCCAGTCGGGGTGCTGGACACACGCCCGTCGCAAATTTTACGACAACCTGGAGGAAGACCCCGTGCTTGCGGCAAAGATCCTGCGCCTCATCCAGCAACTCTACCGGATCGAAGAAAAATACAAGGACTCGGCTCCCGAAGTCCGCAAATACTACCGACGACGGCAAAGCCGCCCGATCACTAAACGCCTCCACCACCTCATCACCAAAGTTAAAAACAAACACCTGCCCAAAAGCGGCCTGGGTGGGGCGGCGGCGTATGCACTGAACCAGTGGAGCAAACTCATCGTCTACCTTCACCATGGGGAGGTTCACATCGACAACAACTCCGTCGAACGCGGCGTGCGTCCCACAAAAATAGGCATCAAGAACTGGCTCTTCATCGGAGGCGAGGAAACCGGCTGGCGCAGTGCCGTACTCTACACCATGGTTGAAAACTGCCGCATCCTCGGCAAAGACCCCTACGCGTATTTGAAATGGGTCTTTGAAAAACTCCTGACCACAACCAACCAGGACGACCTGCATCAACTCCTCCCCGCCGCATGGGTGCGGACCGCAACTCAGGAAAACGCAGCCGCTGCTTGAACGCGGCTATTGGGAAAAATTAAAAGTGTGACACATATCACACTTTCATCGTGAATATCAAGCCTACTCAGAAGGCTCTTCACGGATCGCTTACGGTATACTTCCGAATCCTCGTCGATCGACTTACCATCGAAATCCGAGCAGAGGATGTTTCCAGCGCCTCCAAAAAACTCGGTGCCTCCTACCGTCAAGTTGTCGATGCGAAAAGACGACTCGATGGTGGCATATCGGGTATGCGTATAGACATTCTGCACGTTGCCAGTGATGCTCTGACCCAATGAATTTAGCAGACTACAAGCCATGGTAGCAAATGCAATCCAGCTGCCTATATAGAATTTATTATAATTTTTCATGGTTATGACTTACTCAACACTGGTATATTTATAATGGTCGTGGTTGATAGTCAACCATTTTTTATAAAAAAATGATTTAATTAAAATTATACATTAAAAACCAAGAAAAATGTATAATTACCATCCCACATGGCCATATAAGTTCAAAATACACACGCACCCAAAAATTACGCAATAATGCGTAACCCTTAAGGCGGGCTAAGTGCATGAGATCGGTGTGGAATTACGCTACCTCTAAAAAGATCTACCCAGTGAAAGCGAAATGATCCGACCCCAGAAACATGGCAAGGCAATAAACAAAAAACCCGCCTCTCCAGAAAAGAGGCGGGTTAACGTAGAGATTCTATATTGAATAATAAAGAAAACTAGCGGCGACGGCGTAACAGGATTCCGATACCGCCAAGGCCAAGCAGGGCGGCACTGGACGGCTCGGGAACTTGCTGGAACACGATACCACTACCAATATACATCGACTGATCAGCGGGTGCCCCTGTCGGGGTGCCATCCGCAGTATCTACCTCGATCATACTATAGACGAGCTTGTTGATGTGAGCACCGTTGTAATCGAGGATGGCAGCTCCACGCTCGAAGACGTTGTCCTGATTCCACACGGTAAAGCCTTTGTTTGATCTGTCATACTTACCAGCAGCCAGAGCCTCGGCTCCCGTCGCGCCGTTCACCCCAGTCTTACTGAGGAGATTAATAGCCGTGTTACCCAGGGCCGCACCGGGGTTGGTTACGGTAGCCTGATTGGCATTGGCCCAGTTTGGAGCCACAAGATTTCCGCTGGCATCGTATGCTTGAACCAGCCAAGCATCATCACCCCTAAAGCCCTCAAGGCTGATTTGAAACAGGGCGACCGTGCTATCAAACGTCAGTGTAAACTTGGGGATTTCTCCGTTCGGTATATTAGATTCATTATTCCAAGACCTCAAAATATCTCCAGCACTTCCAGAATTACTGGGGAAGTAAGTGGCCAAGGCTGGGCGGTTTTCAATATTCCATGCATTGGGCTGATGGCTGATCTCCAGAGTCGCTCCGATACCTGAACTATCTACATTGGCAAGTGTATGAGAAGCATCCCAACCGGCACTATTACGTCTACCACTACCATTGCTAAGGAACTCACTCGTATTTCCCGTGCTACTGTTTTTCCAGTTAGCATCCGTAAATTCAAGGGTGTGATTCTGTGCCAACACAGGCAGTGTCAGCGCTAACATGGCGGCAGTATTGATCAATTTCATTTTTTTAACTGGTTTCATAATATGTAAGAGTTTGGTGTTTTACAGGCAGCGGTTCATTGAGGCCTCGCACGAAATTAATATTGTTTTTAAAAAAAAGGGCAATATTTTTTTGTTAATTTCCATTAAGTAAAATTACTAAGTTATGAGTTTGGTAGTAGGTCAGCCACGCAGCCACCGCTTGAAATAGCGATCTTATTAGAGTCCCTGAAGCCGCATCACAGCGGCCAGTCGATTACTTACGCCAAGCTTCGCGTAAACATTCTCGAGGTGTTTATCGACGGTTCTTTTACTAATCGACAATTTCTCCGAAACCACCTGGCTAGACATGCCCTCACAGATGCAGCGGATCACATCCAGCTCACGGCGGGTAAACATGCCACCGTAGTCGCCAGTGGCCTTGCTGCGTTTGAGAACGAGCAATGCGCCGCTACCCGCTCTTTCCAAAAGTAAACGGACATCAATGTCCCGGCCTTTATTGAGCTGGAGCACCTTTTTATACTCGGCCGATTCGGCACATAGCCGGGTATTCGCATCGAGGGTCAATTTTACCCAGCTAGCAAGTTCAGCAGGCATTTGGATATTACCGTTATCGTCTTCGCCTCCACCTAACTCTCTGAGAATATCGCGGGAGGTGTCATCAGTCTCCCACAGCTTATTGCCATCTCTCGAGATGACTGAGATCCCGACGGATTGCCCCTGCTGCCTCAGTTCATTGAGGGCACTGGTTAGATTTGAGAAGCTCGCCAGTTTCGCAAGCTTATAACAAGCCATTCTGATATGCGACTGAAGAAACTTCAAACTCCTGATTTCAGAGCTCAGTATTTCCCGCTTTGGCATACTCAAGGAAAGAATAACCGTGCCTCCGTGTGAAAAATACAGCTGCAAGCATAGAATATCATCCACACCCAAGGGCTCCAGAAATGTTTGTACATAGTCATTGTTTGCTAATTCTGAGGCTGAAAGGAAATCGCTCAGACTGTAGACTTCCGCTTCCTCTGCGTGCAGGAAGGCTCCCACCTTGACCGAAAAATCACCCATTTCAGACGACCTGGTGATGATCGACTCTAGGTTCTCTTCCAGAAAACCGGCATATTGTTCCGACGACGAACACGTCCAAAGGGATGTTTTTCCATCGGCCGTCATTTCAAGCCACCTAACATCCACAGCGTCGAACAGGGAGGCGATGCCTTGCACCGTCAACTCCGCCAGCTCATTCCACCTTTCACATTTTTGAATTTTCAAGGAAAGAGCCAACGCATCGCACTGCGCGGCGTCTTCACTCAGAGGAAGAATGCGGTTCTCACAATCCGTCAGGATGCAACTCGTTACACGTAATACACTACTATCAGTTACAGGTTTATTCATCGTCGATGGGTTGGTGGAGCTACATGACCATGATCCAATTAACCATACGTCATATTCCGTGGTGCCATTTCACGCAAAACACACCACACAGCAGTAGACATGACCTATACTTGCTTAAGTCACATCATCCAACATTTTTTTTACTTCCTGCTATAATTGCATCACCGCCTTCACAGCCTCGCGCTTGAGCCTGAGCTCGCGCCACTCATTCACTAGGCGTGACGCTTCGATCACGCCACAGCCCGATGGGATAGCAATTTCCTGCCCCTGCCAGTGCACGCCGCGGATGGCCACCACGGAATTAAACACACCGTCTTTCAGCAAACCAAAGGGGGCTCCGAAACACGACGGGCAGTGGAGCCTGCTCCGCCACTCAGCAAGCATCTGCAGAGTTTCCTCCGTGCGCGGCAACGGCCCCAGTGCTGGGGTGGGATGCAGACGGCGGATCAATTCGTCAATCCCACGCTCGGCAAGCAACTCCACTTCGATGGCTGTGTGAAAATGGACCAACTGCCCCAAGTCCATGATACTGCGGTCGGCTCTGGTGACGGTTCCGATATCCGAAAGCTTGGCCACCAGGGTTTGCGCCACAAATTCATGTTCGCGGATTTCCTTGCCATCCACCGCGAACACCTCCCTTTCATCCGCCTTGGCGGTTCCGGCCAGTGCCATGGTTTTCAGGTGTTGTCCGTCCAGTTGAAAAAGCAGCTCGGGGGTTGCCCCGCAAAAACCGATCTCACCCAGACTCCAGCCGTAACTGAAAAAGGGAGCACCCAGTGATTTCATTCTTCCGATCAGTGCGCTGCCCATGACTCCATCAGCGCCGTCCAGCCGGCCCCTCTCCGTCGCCACTGGAACTGATTTTTCAATCACCCCACGGATAATCATTTCATTGATCTCGGCAAAGACCTTGGCAAACCCCTCGGCCTCGAGCTCGTGCCAGTCGATAGCGAGCTCCTGCCAATCAAAACCGATCTCGGCAAGGCTCCGGAGCTCGCATGTTTGCGCGGGAATCTTCCAAGGGCGGGAATCCGACAAGGTGAAATCATTACAGTAAAACGCTGTGACACCCTCAGGTGCCCGGGCATGTTCCTCAAAGGGGCCGATACCGACAACGTAAGCACCATCACCAGCCTTCATAAACGCCAACCCCTCTTTATGCTTCGTCGCTTGCACACCCCTAATGAACAGCCACAAAGGCAATACTCCAAGATTATTTTGCCCTTCGATGCATTTGGTATTTGGTATTTGGATTTTGGAACTTAAAAAGATGCCGTGGGCCGTATTCCAGAAGAAACCATTGAGCAAATCCTCGCCGCCACGGATATCGTGGATCTGGTGGGTTCCTACTTGCCGTTAAAACGCTCTGGTTCCAACTTCAAGGCGAACTGTCCCTTCCATAATGAGAAAACCCCCTCGTTTATGGTCAATCCCGCCAGGCAGTCCTACCATTGCTTCGGCTGTGGTGAAGGCGGCAGCGCCATCGGCTTCGTGATGGCCTACGAGAACCTGCCCTTCCCCGATGCCGTCAAAAAACTCGCCACCCGCGCCGGGGTCCTGATCCAGGAAGACGCCTACGACCCTGAGGCGGACCAACGTAGACGCAGCAGGTCTCGACTGATCGAGCTACACAACCAGGCGGCACGCTTTATGCACGAGCAGCTACTCAGCTCACCCGATGCCCAGCATGCCCGTGACTATCTCAAATCACGCGGCTATGGCAAGGGCATGGCTGAACGCTGGATGGTTGGCTGGATGCCGGATAATCCCGATGTGTTCCTCAACTGGGCCCGTCAACACCACTTTAGCGGTCGGGAGCTGGTCAATTGCGACCTCGCGGGAAAAAAAGACGACCGTAACTCCGGCGCAGGACTCTATGTGCGCTTCAGGGGTCGGCTCATGTTTCCCATCCATAACGACTACGGCGACATCATTGCCTTCAGTGGCAGGCAACTCCGGGAAGATCCTAACAGCGGAAAATACATCAACTCCCGGGAGACCGCCCTGTTTAAAAAATCGAAGGTCTTCTTCGCACTCGACAAAGCACGCCGCAGTATGGCGAAGGATAAGTTCGCCCTGCTCTGTGAGGGTCAGATCGATGTCATTGCCTGCCATGAAAGTGGTATTGGCAGTGCCGTGGCCACCCTGGGGACCGCCTGCACCCCCGACCATGCCCGTCTTCTCAAGCGTTACACCAATGACGTGGTGATATGTTTTGATGCCGACTCCGCAGGCTTCAAGGCGGCCGACAAAGCGTTTTCCATCCTGGCGCCCGAGGGCATGCACATCCGGATGGTGACCATGCCGCAAGGGGATGATCCGGACTCCATGATCAAGCGCAACGGTGCCGATGCCTTCAGGGCTCTGGTCGACAACGCCCGTGAGTACTTTGTCGTCAAACTTGAGCACGAGGCCAGCACCCGCGACCTCACATCGGTGCGGGAACGCGCCGCCCTGGCCAATGAACTCGCCACACTGATCTGCCATGTGGGGGACAAGATGACCAAGGACGCATTGATCAACCAGGTGGCCACCCGGCTCGGGATCGGCACCGAGGAAATGCGCGGTGCTGTGGTGGAAGCGGAAAAACAACAGGCACGCTCCAGGATGTATGAAAACCGCCAGCTGCATAAAGATCACGATGCCCAACATCCGGCAACCACACAGACGACGCCCACTCCCATCAATGGCTCCGTCGCCTACCTCTGTCATCTGGCCCTGACATCCCAAGAGGCCCAGGAATGGCTCGGGGAGCAACTTGAGGCACTCAGTGACCCTCTGGCATCACTCCCGGGTGGCTCGATTCTACGCGCCATCCTCGCCAAGTTACCCGACCCGACAAAGCCGTCCGCAGTGCAGGCCTACCTGACCTCACTGAGCAAAGACGACCAATGGGCACTGCGTGACGTACTCACCCGCGACACTCCGGGCAACCCCGTGCGTGCCGCCGAGGAAACCACCGCCATGCTGGTGAGTACCCATTTTCAGAACAAGGAGGCGGCCATACGCGCGAAGCTACGCCAGCCCGACCTCGGACCGGAACGTATGATCGCACTCATGAATGAGGCCAAGGAGCTGCAGGAAATCCTCCGGAATCTGCAGCAGAGGTTTATTAGGTGATATGGAGTGCGCGAGGCTTGCCTCCGCTTTCTCCTGAATCAGCTTGCCGATTTCTATTCCAGCGATAGCTGCAAATGCTCTTCATTCCTAGCACGATGAAACCCCGCCGCAGGAAGCGAGCTTCCCAGCCACAAAGCGGAGGCAAGCCGTCCGCACTCCATAAAAAACGGAGCCCGTTGCCGGACTCCGTTTTGAAAATGGTTAGAGGTCGATTACTTGCCGTTAGTTACCGTTAGTTAGTCACCGGCTTGGCGAGTACAACGACGTCACCAGGCTGGGCGACCATCCCTGGGCTCATACTCTTGTAGTCGACATCAGCCACAATGCGGGATCCCTCGATCGCATTGATCTTGAGATTGCCAATAAAGGAGGTTCCACGCTTGATCAGCAGCTTGGATGACTCGTCCACAGGCATGTTGCTTGGAACGTTGACGATGGCGAAGCCCCAGTCGTGGTTGATGGCCGTGATGGTTCCTTCGGCAGAGTTACCGGCAATACGTGCGGCACGTTTGGCGATCCGCTCGGAGAGATCCTTGATCTGGGCATTGTTGGTCGCCACACGCTTGTCGGCGGCACCTGCCAGTGACTGGAGTTCCTCAAGCTTCCTGTTCGCCTCTTTCAGGTCATCCTCAAGCTGCTTGACGAGACCGGGAACCTGGTCGAGCTGGATGTCTTCGCCAAGCTCCTTGAAGGCATTTTTGATACTTGTGATCAGTGCCTGGATCTCCTCGAGCTTCTCGTCTTGCTCAGCAATCTTGCTTTGCCATGTAGCGGCCTCACGCTTGGAGAGCTTGAGGTTGGACTCGGATGTATCCAGCTCTGCCTCGGTATCGGCCAGCTTTGACTTGGCAGCATCCCGTTCAGTCTCCATCACTTTGGCCTTTTTCTTGGTATCGACGATACTGGCGCTGCGATTCTTGTTGTTGCTATCCAGCTCTTCACGATCCGCCTTGAGCTGGGTGAATTTGTTCATGGTCTCGTAAGAGAACCATCCGCCCGCTCCGATGGCGGCGATGGCGATGACGTAGAGTATGGCTTTCATAGTCAGTAAATGTGTATTGGATTGGTAGGTGTTGGTGTGTGAAATGTCTTGATGATGCCTCTCGGCTTACTCAGCGGCAGCACGCTCAGCCACGACGGTGTCTCCGGCCTGGAGGGTGGTGCCCTCGGCTACGGAGTCGAGGATGATGTCGGCCGATGCCCGGCCAGCCTCAACAGCGGTGACCTTGAGTTTACCGACTACTTCACCACCACGCATGACATCAAGGGTGGATCCGGAAACCACGCCCTGCTTGTCACCTGCGGAGAGAATCACAAATCCCCAGTTGCGGTAGATCGAGCTAATGCGGGTCTTCAATGTCGGGAACGATTTACCGGTTGTCTGCAAACGAATAAGCTCGCGCGTCTCCTTGATGCGCTGCTTACCATTCTGGTCTTGCCGGGTCAGGTTCGCGAGGCGTGCCTCCTCGGTAGCGATACCGCTGGTGGCTTCAGCCAGCTCGGAGCGCATCCGCTTGATCTTGGGGACGAGTTCCTTGGGGTTGGGCAGGTCCTTGAGAATGTCATTGGCGTTGGCAATTTCAGCCTCCTTGTTTTTGTGATCTTCTTTCAGACCATCAACCACCTCCTTGGCTTTTTCCAGATCGGCGTTGACACCATCCAGCTTGGTCTGCACTTCGGCCGTTTTGGTGATGTAACCTTGTTTGGCGGCATCGGCGTCGGCAAGGCGTGTCTGCTGCTTGTTGAGTTCCTTGATGGTACTCTTCTCCTCAGCTTGTTCAGTCTGGTAGGTTTTGATTTCCCCCTTGTAGGCTTCCTGGTTTTTCCATGCGACGAAGGCAGAGGCAGCGAGGAAAACGGCTGCTATGGTTCCAAATACTTTTGACATAATCGTATACTATTGAGTTGGGATCGTGGGTTTTCGGTGTGTTATGGATAAACTAGTGGCCAAGGGGGGGCTGGGGCAATCCCAAATTTGCCAAATTTCCTCTTATTTTTCCTTGTCTTTACAATGGCTACTCAAGGGGCTTTATTACTGCCCCCCGCCGATGAAGACTATTTTCCGCATCTTTTCCTACCTAGGCAAGTACCCCAGACTGGCTGTAGCCCAGCTGGTATGCGCCATCCTGATGACCGTCATGCTGCTCGCATTCCCCCTGATGACGGGCCGCGTTACCCGTGAGGTGATCACCGAGGGGCAGATCGACAAGCTCTGGCCCTACATCGTCATCGTGCTCGTCGCCTTCTTCGGTCGGGATTTTTTCAATTTCCTCCGCATCCTCATCAACAACACCTTCGAGCAGCGCGCGATCTACGATCTGCGTTCCGAGTTATACGATAAACTGCAGCGTTTGCGGCTGAAATGGTTTGATTCCCGCCGCACGGGCGATGTGATGACCCGTGTGGCGGAGGATGTGCCGCAAATGGAGCGTGTGCTGATCGATGGTATCGAGCAGGGTTTGGTGGCGTTTTTACAGGTCGCCATTGTCACCGCATTCCTCTTCACCCGTTCTCCGCTGCTGGCCGTTTCCGCATTGGCTCCCCTGCCGCTGTTAGTCATCGGTGCCTGGCTGTATTCGAGGCATGCGGCCAAGCGATACAGACTGGTAAGAAAAGCGACCGGAGAGATGAATGCACTCCTCCACGACAACATCGCCGGTATACGCCAGATCAAATCCTATGCCGCCGAGGATGATGAACTCAAGAGCTTCAATGATTCCTCGGCGCGGGTCCGTGATGCCAACCTGGTGGTGATGAAAGCCTGGGCATTGTACGCGCCGGCGATGAGCTTTTTCAACTCCATCGGCTACACGCTTGTGCTCGGGGTGGGGGCGTGGCAAATATACCACGGCCATCTCAATATCGATGTCTTGTTGGAATTCTTCACCATCATCTGGGCTCTCTATGAACCGCTCGGCAGGCTGCACCAGCTCAACCAGATGACCCAATCGTCCCGCGCAGCCGCCGAGCGCGTGTTCGCCATCCTTGATGAGGAGATCGAAGTGAATGCCACCACCGGAGTGGAGCTGCAACAACCGGTTCGCGGGCACGTTGTGTTAGAAAAGCTTAATTTCTCCTACGACAAGGAGCCGACGCTCAAGGGTATCTCCCTGGAGGCAAAACCGGGGCAGACCATAGCCCTGGTTGGCTCTACCGGCGCCGGGAAATCCACCATCGTCAATCTACTGTGCCGGTTCTATGAATACGGCAGCGGCTCCATCACCATCGACGGCGTGGAGCTCAACACGGTGTCCAAGGCGTCGCTGCGGTCCACGATCGGTTACGTGACGCAGGAGCCATTCCTGTTCAACGGCCCGGTGAAGGAAAACCTCCAGCTCGGCAAACGCGACGCTACCGACGAGGAAATGTGGTCGGCTCTGGCCGCCGCCAATGCCGATCACTTTGTGCGCGAACTTTCCGAGGGACTCGATACCGTCGTCGGTGAACGCGGCGTCAAACTCTCCGGCGGCGAGAGGCAACGCCTGTCGATCGCACGCGCCTTGTTAAAGAACCCTCCGATACTTTTGTTAGATGAGGCGACGGCATCCGTCGACAGCGAGACCGAGCGCCTCATCCAGGAGGCCTTGGACCGCCTGATGGCAAACAGGACCGCCTTTGTCATCGCGCACAGGTTATCAACGATCCGTAACGCCGACTGCATCTACGTATTGGATCGTGGCAGGGTCATCGAGAGAGGCACACACGACGAGTTGTTAGCCAAGGACGGCAAGTATGCCGAGCTGAGCAAGCAGTCGTTTCTGGGGTAGCGCCGTGGCGGTGGCCTCTGGTCGCCACGAAAAAACGGCGACCTGCCTAAGCAAATCGCCGTTTTGAGAGTGTTGCCAACCTGTTGATTAACGAGAGTAAAGTTCCACCACGAGCTGGACGTTGACCTGGTGGTCGAAGTCCTCGTTTTCAGGAACGCGGGTGATGTGACCCTTCATCGCGGCCCGGTCCAGGGTGAGCCATTCTTTAAGGGGCACGGCCTGGGTGAGGTCCATGTAGCGGAGGCCGAGCTGCTGTGAGCTTGGTTTGGCCTGCACCGTGATGGTGTCACCGGGCTTGCATTGGTAACTTGGAATGTCAACGCGCTTGCCATTCACCTGGATGTGACCGTGGTTCACCATTTGGCGGGCGGCGGAGCGGGTATTGCCGAATCCGAGACGGAAGCACACGTTATCGAGGCGGAGCTCAAGCAGTTGGCAAAGCACCTCACCGGTGATTCCGCGGCGACGGCTTGCTTCCGCGTAGTAGAGACGGAATTGCTTTTCGAGAACGCCAAATTGGAAACGGAGTTTTTGTTTCTCTCCAAGTGCTACTGCGTAGTCGGACTTCTTACGACGACCTGCACGGACACCGTGCTGGCCGGGGGGGAAGGAGCGACGTTCGAGAGCTTTTGAAGGTCCGAACAGGGCGACGCCGAAGCGGCGGCTGATTTTATCTTTGGGGCCAGTGTAACGAGCCATGATATTAAAGTAGTTAGAGTGTTAAAATGATGGTTGATTACACGCGGCGGGCCTTTTTAGGGCGGCAACCGTTGTGCGGAATAGGAGTAACGTCCTTGATGGAGGTGATGTTGATACCGAGGCCTTGCACGGCACGAACGGCTGACTCACGACCGGAGCCGGGTCCCTTGACGCGCACTTCAGCTTCTTTCAGTCCGTGGCTCATTGCCTGGCGGCAGGCATCCTGGGAAACGACCTGAGCGGCATACGCGGTGCTCTTACGTGATCCCTTGAAACCCATCTTACCGGCACTTGCCCAGCCGATGGCATTGCCATTGAGGTCGGTCACGCTGACAAGGGTGTTGTTGAAGGTCGCGGTGATGTGCACGATACCGGTGGTAACATTCTTGCTTTTCTTGGCTTTGTGGATGCGGATTTGCTCTTCCTCACCACCGGCGATTTCAGCAAAAATGTCACGCTTCTTTTCCGGTGCCTTGGGTGCTTCCTCGGCAGCTTCTTCAGCCACAGGAGCAGCCTTTTCAGCCTTTTCCTTGGGAGCTGGAGTTTCGTCGGCAGCGGGGGTTGCCACTGCGTCGTCTTTGATTTCTTCTTCAGACATAATAATAAATTTTTAGATCAATGGGTTACTTGACTACACCGATGGTGCGCTTCTTACCCTTGCGGGTGCGGGCGTTGGTGCTGGTACGTTGGCCACGCACAGGAAGCCCCACCTTGTGGCGGATTCCCCGGTAGCAGTTAATAGCCGACAACCGCTTCATGGCGGCTTGTTTTTCACGGCGAAGGTCACCTTCGATGATGATACCTTCCGATGTGATGACTTGGGCAATCTTGACGAGTTGCTCTTCAGTGAGTTGACCGGTGCGGATGTCTGGATCCACTCCTGCCTGCTCGAGGATGCGTTTAGCCGTTTGACGACCAACGCCATAGATGTAGGGAAGAGAAGCTTCGATGCGCTTCTCATTCGGGATTTCGATGCCGAATATACGTGCCATATCCTTAGTTAGGTGGTGTTATTTTGTAGTTGGTAGGCGTGCTCATACCGTTGCTTTTTCCCTTTTGAGGAAATGGGTATGACAGTCCGTCTGGACATCCTGCACGCCGCGCGGGACGGGGTAGATAGCAGAGATCAACCGTCTGGCAAGTGAGAACTTAGGATTTATTCGCATAAACCCCTGATTTTACACGTTTTACCCATGATCGCCAAGCTCTGCCACCCCATGCGGGGCGATTTGCCTTACAAAGCCGCTTTTTCGGTGGCGAGGATGTCATCCATGGTCTGGCGTGGCCGGATCACGCGGGAGCCGCCGCCATCGACCAGGATTTCCACGGGGAGTGGCCGGGAATTGTAGTTCGAGGCCATGACAAAGCCGTAGGCACCGGCACTGAGCAGTGCGATCGCATCACCGGGGGCGAAGTCGGGCAACTCGCGGTTTTGACAGAAAAAGTCACCCGTTTCACACACGGGCCCCACCACATCGACAGCGCTACTGCCACCGGCGGGTTCCTTGAGCGGCACGATGTCGTGGTGACCTTCGTACAGAGCGGGGCGGATGAGATCGTTCATCCCGGCATCGACGATGCGAAAGGTTTTGGCCGTTCCCTTTTTCTCGTAGAGACAACGGGTCAGAAGAACACCGGCGTTGCCCACGATGTATCGGCCCGGCTCGAGGAGGATTCTAAGGCCCGTTTGCTTGAGGGCGGGGATCACTCCGGCGGCATACTGCTCGATCGTGAGGGGCTTTTGCTGTTCTTCCTGGGCTTGCCACCAGTCGGGCTTGCCGGATTCGAGGGCTGGATCGTAAACGATGCCGACGCCCCCGCCGATGGAGAAAAACTCGATGCCGTAGGCGTTTTTCAAGCGGACGGCGAGCGGGGAGACCTTTTCCACCGCCTCGATAAACGGCTGCAGCGAGGTCAGCTGGGAGCCGATATGCATCTGGAGACCACGCAACTTGATGTTGGGGAGCTGCGAGGCGCGTTCGTAGGCGGCATCGATAGCTTCAAAATCGACGCCAAACTTGTTTTCGGATTTTCCGGTGGAGATATACTTGTGGGTCTTGGCATCGACATTGGGGTTCACGCGGTAGGCGACAGGTGCGACCCTGCCCATTTCGCCAGCGACCCGGTCGATGAAGACGACCTCCTCCTCGCTCTCGGCATTAAAGCAGTAAATCCCTTCGGCGAGGGCGTATTCGATTTCAGCGCGGGTCTTGCCCACGCCGGCAAAGGTGCACTTGCCGGCATCACCACCGGCTTCGATGACCCTGCGGAGTTCGCCACCGGAGACGATGTCAAAGCCACTGCCCTCGTCGACAAGCAGCTTGAGCACGGAGAGGTTGGAGTTGGCCTTGACGGCGTATTCGATGCCGTGGTCGATTTCAGCCAGTGCCTGGTCGAGCCGACGGTAGTGGTCGCGGATGGTATTCGCGCTGTAGACGTAAGCCGGGGTGCCGTGTGCGTCTGCCAGTGCTGCCAGATCCACATCCTCGCAGTGGAGTGAGCCATTTTGGTAATGGAATGAGTGCATGCCCATCGTTTGTACTAGCGGGATGCAAGATACAAGATAGAAGATTCAAGACGGTGGATTCTTCCCTCCTGCGCGTCCCCTACAACACATATATCGCCTTGATCATGTCCAGGCACTTCTCCTTCGGAAATGGGCTGAGCTCCATCTGGTTCATGATGTAACAGAATGACAAGCCGCTTTCGGGATCGCCGAAGGCGTGGCTGCCACCGGCACCGGGATGCCCGAAAGCCCGCCGCGACAGGCCGTAGTGATGCCTCAGTTTCCTGCCGAACCCGTCCAGCGGATCGAACTGAAACCCGCAGGAAAACGAGGTCGGGCTCTGTAACACCTTATCCATGCCGGTGCATCTGACCGAGCCCATCCACTCACGGACTTGCGGGGGGAAAAAGTCGATCGCCCCACAGGCGGCCTGATAGAATCTGGCCACCGAGCTTGCGTTGCCCACCCCCCCCATCGCGGGAAACCCCGCCTGCCATGCACGGGGCTCGTTCATCTCGCGCACCGAGTGCATGCCCTTCGGCGAAAAGAAGCCGCGTTTCACCAAAGAAGCCGGTGTATGCAGCTCCTTGTAAAACCCACTGTCCAGGTCGGCCTTGTCTTGTTTTCCGGGATAAAGTGTCGCCACCCTGCCGAATTCAGACTCGGGCAGGCCAATCCAGGCATCCAGCTCCAGAGGCTCGGCAATGAGTTCCCGCCACATCCGCCCCAGGGTCCGGCCGGTGATGCGCCGCACGATTTCATCCTGGATAAAACCCAGCACCCTCGGGTGGTAGCCGTGCCCTGTCCCGGGACCGTCCAATGGCCAGTTGGGCTCTTGCTCCTCCACCGCGGATATCACCGCGTCATGATCCCAGGTCGACACCGCTTTATCCAACGCCACCAGACCAAGCCGGTGCGACATCAGCTGCCCCAGTGTCCCCTGCTCCACCGGAAAAGCCTCCCACACGCTCCGCACCATGTCATCCGGTGTCAGGCCGTGCCGATCCAGCACCGCCAGCAAAGTCGCCGCCGACAAGCCTTTGGTGGTGGAGTAAAAAGGCACCAGCGTAGCGGCTGTCCACGGCCGTTGCTGCTCGCGTTCGCACCACCCATGGTGCAGCGACACCACTTCCTCACCACGCCTCCAGACACTCACCGAGGCACCAAGCTCACCCCTGTGGGTGAAATTCTTCTGAAAGGCTTTTTCGAGCTCGGCAACATTCACAGACGCTTCATGCACTGATTACTTGAAACTTCAAACTTGAAACGACAAACTTTCACCATGCCCGACACACCACAGTGCGCCCGACCCGCGGAATCATGCGAATTGATGCCGGATGATTTTTTCCGTCGCTACACACCGGAAGACATCTTTGGCAACGACCACCCGCTGGAAATTGATCTCGGCTGTGGTGATGGCAGCTTTCTCATCGAAATGGCAAAACACTTTCCAGACCGCAACTTTCTCGGTGTGGAACGACTGCTCGGTCGGGTCCGCGGCGTCTGCAGGCGCATCCACGACCTTGGGCTGGCCAACGCCAAGGTGCTCCGGCTCGAAAGCCAATACACCCTCGAGTGGCTGCTCGCCAAAAACTCCGTCTCCCGGCTCCACCTGCTCTGCCCGGATCCATGGCCGAAAGCCAGGCACCACAAACGCCGGCTCGTGCAACAGCAGTTTCTAACAATCCTGCAAAACGCCCTCACCCCCGATGGTGAGTTTCTCTTTAAAACCGATCACCCGGAATACTTCGAGTGGGTTTGCGAGGAAATGGAGACCTTCAACCGGTCGGGAGAAAAATTCACCCGGCTGCCATGGCCGGATGCCGGTGAGGCGGGCTCCTTTTTCTATCCCAAAACCGACTTCCAGTTGCTCTGGGAAAGCCAGGGGAAAAGCATCCACCGGCTCAGGTTTGGCAAGTAATTTGTGGACTTGCAGCCCTCCTCCGTCGGGCTGATAAGATATCGTGCATTGCCTCCGCCTACTCCAGAATCGGCTTGCCGTGCCAACCCACAAAGCGGAGGCAAGCCGTCCGCACTCCAACAAAAACGGCACAGTATCAACCGTGCCGTTTTGAAAAATTGATGACCGGTTTCTTATTTGAAGTTGCTCGGGTTGTCCTTGTTCTTCGCAGTGTCCCCTTTTTCTTTGTCAGGACCCGTACTATAGATCAGGCACTTCTTGCCGTGAATTTGATCTGAGCCAAGCGGATTATCGAGTTCACCGTTCAGATCGTAATCCATCGAGATGTAATACTTCTCTCCCCATGGATCGTACAGCTTCGCCGTGCTATCGGAAACATGCATTCCGTCTTTGTAGTTGGTGTCACTGCTACCCTTTGGCTTGGGCTGCTCGAAAAACTTGATCTGCTTGAAGTTGACCGTGTCCTCACGGCCCGCAAGAACGGCGATAAGGCCATCGTCGCTACGAAGCTCCTGGTCAGACGATGGGGCGGTGCCACCGCCGTCAAACGGCAGGTAGTTGTACTCGCTCTCAAAGTTTTCGACAGCCACCTCAAAGGCGGTGCAGACACCCGTCGCCTTGGTGATCTTGGCTTTTTTCAATGCGCCAAGAATAGCGGGGGAGGCCAGGGTGGCCAGAACGGCAATGATCGCAATCACTACCAGCAGCTCGATCAGGGTAAAACCCTTGGATTGCTTTGTTTTCAGTTTCATAATGAATATGGGTTTGTGGATTTATGGATAGGTTAATATAATGATGTTAGTATTCAGTGAACGATCGTGGATGTGGTTCGGCTTTTACTGACCTTAATCAGACAGAATTTCCGCATGCCTGCAACCATGGAGTTTCCCTTGAAAATACATTGCGAATACAGACACAGGACAAATACCACCGTAAAGACAGCGCCGCAAACGAAAAATCGACTCATTGATCAGCCTATTTTCAAAGATTATCATGTTCATCCTGCTAATTCGACCCAGTATCCACCTATGAAAAACCTGCGCCAGCGAATCAAGACGCTGCTGAATTCACCCGATTTCCAAGCTCTGAACAAATCGGAATTTGCCCGTGCCCTGGAGATAAAGCCCAATGAGCGGTCCGCTTTACGCGCCGAGCTGTTACGTCTCGAGAGCAAAGGCGAGATCGTCCGCGGTAAAAAGGGCCGCTTCACCCCGCGCGCCAAATCCCAGGGTAAAGGCGGCAAGGGGAAATCAGCTCCCGGCGCCCTGCTGATCGGCACCCTCCGCTTCCAGGGCAACGGCAACGCCTGGTTCTACCCCGACGCCAACGACGCCACCAACGAGGCCGCCGGCATGGATCTCAAGAAATACTCCCGTATCTTCATCTCCTCGACCAAAACCGGCACCGCCATGAATGGCGACCAGGTGGCGGTGCGGGTCGACCGCATTGGCCAGCCCGACTGGACCAAACACCGCAAGGGCCGCAGCCAGAGGGCCGCCGGCATGGCCAAGCCTGATGACGAGGCGGCTGGCTACGTGGAGAAAATCATCACCCGTGGCATGGCCCGCATCATCGGCACCTACTTCCGCAGTGGGAAATTCGCCCACGTCCAGCCGGACGATGCAAAAATCCCAGACGTCAACATCGAACGCGAATCCCTGCCACAGGACAAAAAAGACGGCCCCAAATCCGGCCAGATCGTCGCGGTCGAACTGACCCGCTGGGATAACCCGAACTCAAAACCAGTCGGTCGGGTCACCGAGGTGTTAGGCTGGCCCGATACCCCGGGTATCGACATGTTGTCCATCGTCCACAAACACGGTTTGCGTGACGAGTTTCCCAATGCCGTGTTAGAAGAGGCCAAGGCCTTTGGCGACAAGGTCACCGCACAAGACACCGCAGGCCGGGACGACTGGAGGGAGCTTCCCGTCATCACCATCGACCCGCACGATGCCAAGGACTTCGACGATGCCATCTCGGTGCAGAAAACACCATCCGGCTGGCAGCTTGCCGTGCATATCGCCGATGTCTCCCACTACGTAAAACCCGGAACCGCACTCGACAAGGAAGCCTGCGAACGTGGTAACTCCACCTACATGGCAGACCGCGTCCTGCCCATGATCCCGCGCGAGCTTTCCAACCATCTCTGCTCGCTCATGCCCGGGGTGGACCGCCTCACGCAGTGCTGCTTGATGAAGATCAACAAGGATGGACAGGTCCGCTCCGCCCACTTTACCCGCGCTGTCATCCATTCGGGCCGCCGCTTTACCTACGAGCAGGTGCAGGACATCCTGATGAAACCAGCAAAAGAAGTCGCCAGGCTATTCCCTGATGAGGACCAGAATATCATTGGCATGCTGCACGAAGCCTGGAGCCTCGCTTCACTGCTCCGCAAAAAACGTTTTGACAATGGCGCCCTGGATTTGGACATGCCGGAGGTCAGCGTATTGTTAGACGACAAGGGGAAGCCTACGGGGATAGTAAAAAGCGAGTACAATGAGTCCCACCAGCTGATTGAGGAATTCATGCTGCTGGCCAATGAAGCCACCGCCAAGCTCCTCAAAAACCGCTCGCAGACGACCATTTACCGCATCCACGAAGACCCGGACCCGGATCGCCTCAACGAATATGCCGAACTCGCCCGACTGCACGGCTACAAGCCTGGCAACCTGTCCAATAAACGGCATATCCAAAAGTTGTTAGACGAGGCCAAGGGTTCACTTGAGGAGCACGCCATCAAGATCGGGCTGCTCAAGTCGCTGAAACGCGCCGCCTATTTCCAGGATCCGTTAGGTCACTACGGCTTATCGAAGGCAGACTACTGTCACTTCACCTCCCCGATCCGACGCTATGCGGACCTGATCGTCCACCGTGGCTTGCAAAAGCACCTTGGCAATCCACCGAAAAAGGCCGACCGCGTCCCCAGCCCGGGCGAGGCGGCCCAGATTGCGCAGCATATTTCTGAAACCGAGCGTACCAGTGCCGAGGCGGAAAATGAATCGCGTCGCCTGAAGATGCTTCAGTACCTGCACATGTGTTCATTGAAGGAAAACCCGCCGGTTTTCAAAACCGTGATTACCGATGTGCGTCACTTCGGCCTGTTTGTCGAGGCCATCGACATCATGACCAAGGGGCTGGTTAAAACCGAGGACTTCCCCGGTCACGAAACGGACTGGAGGTTTGAAGCCAACCTCACCCGCTTCACCGGCCCCAAGGGGCTGTCTTACCAGGTCGGCCAGCAACACGACTGCATTGTCGCCAACGTCGATATGGAACGCCAGATGGTGGACTTCAAGTTTGCGGAATGATCGGTTTTGCCAAGCCGGCCCCTACAACCTGTTAGAACCCTGTCGTATGGTGATACCCGCGGAGACGGGCGCATGATCCTTGCCAGCATGAATTTGACATCCTCCCACCTCTTCGATAAATTGAACCCACGCCATGAACTGTAAAGCCCTGACCATCGCAGTATTCACCTTACTCGCCCTCAATCTCGGGGCAGAACTCCGTCGTTTCCAGAATGCCGACGAGACCAAGAGTTTTTTTGCCGAGCTTACCGGTTACGATACCAAGACCAAACAGGTCTCGGTGCGACTGAAGAATGGACGGAGAAGCACCTTTTCCATCGACATCCTCAGTGAGGACGACAAAAAATACGTTACCGTCAACGGCCCCCGGCTTGCCATTGGCAACGACATCCGGGTAACGCTCAAGGATTTCAAGGAGAAAAGCAAAAAGGTTCTGGAGCCCCGCATCGAGAACCGCGTCTATCCCAGCGGCTATACGATATCACTGAGCAACAGGGCGAAAGAAACCCATACCGATATCACCATCAACTACACACTCTACTACGGTGTCCAGGACTACTTGAAGCCTGAGCGTACACGCCAGGAGAAGTCCGGATCACTGAGCTGCGAAAAAATCGCTTCCCAGGCCACCGTGACGCTGAAAACCGAAACCGTTGACATCGTCTCCGGCAAGCTTGACCCCGTGCTCAAGCAGGTCACAAAACGGGATGGCAACGGCACCCCCTATACCGAGGAAGTCGTCGACAAACCGGGTGGTCGGCGCAAGGACCTCCTGCTTGGATGCAAGGTCGACATTGTGGTCAATGGTGAGGTTGTCAAAAGCATCACCGATGGCACCATTGCCATTGAGAGTCCTGAGGACAACGATTAGCCTCCTCCCCTCTACTCGGCCAACACGTCCCCCACCGCCAGCGGTGAGCCTAACATGAATTCCGCCGCTCTCATCCGGCGCGATCCGTCCGGCTGTAGCAGGTCGATTAGCAGTGAGCCTTCTCCACAAGCCACACAGAGGGAGTCTTCAACGGCGAGCACCTCGCCTGGTCGACCCGATGATGCACCGACGGTGACCTGGGGGAAGATTTTCAACCGGCGTTTCCGCCCCTTTTTATCGGTATATGTCGTGGAGGTCCCGGGCCATGGCTCGTAGGCGCGGATAATCCGTTCCAAGGAGGCGGCGGGCTGTGACCAGTCGATCTCCCCATCCTCGCGCATCAGCTTGGGGATGTAACTGACCTGGCTTTGATCCTGCGGGGTACGCGCTGCCGTGCCGGCAGCCAGCTGTGCCAATGCATCGGCCAGGGCGGCGGGGGCGATGGCGGCGAGGCGGTCATGCAGCTCGCCGCCTGTCTCCCGCTTGCCGATGGCTGTTTCCTTTTTCAGGATGATATCCCCAGCATCGAGCGCCTTGACCACATGCATCACGGTGATGCCTGTATGGGTGTCCCCCGCATCAATCGCCGCCTGGATACATGCGGCACCACGGTATTTGGGTAACAAGGACGCGTGTAGGTTGATGCAGGCCAGGCCGGGAATATCGAGCAAGGCCTGCGGAAGAATCTGGCCGTAGGCCATGACAACAATCACGTCGGGCTTCAGACTGATCAGCTTGTCGAGAAACGCCTTGTCCCGGGCACGCTCAGGCTGCATCACGGGGATACCGGCGGCGAGGGCCCTTTCTTTGATCTCGGGTGGTGTCAGCAGCTGCTTCCGCCCGACGGGTTTGTCCGGCTGGGTGACCAGGGCAAGCAAGTCAACGCCATCCATTTCCATCAAGGATGAAAAAGAAGGCAGGGCGATATCCCCTGTGCCCATGAAAACGATACGAAGTTTCGACATGCCGTGTATTTAAACGCGAGGCCAATAATTCCAAACCCCAAAATCGATAAAAAAAGAGAAAACAGCAGACAAAAAACGAGCCGACCCATGGAGAGCCGACCCGTAAATGGAAGCGTCAGGTTCTACTGAACCGGTCAAATCAGTTGACCCCGAAATTCCACGTGTAGCTTTGGTTGGCGGAAAATGCCTTGTAGCCAGAGATCGTGCGGGTGTTGTTCGCGGCCGCGGCGTACTTGTACACCCCGGAACGAAGATACACGATCCGGCTGCTGCGGGCGGGCACGGAAATAAACCTTCTCTCAGGACCGTCAACGCCAACAACGATATTGCGGTAGGAGTTGTTGCGGATATTGATTTTGGGTTTTTGCACATAGGTTGTCGATGCGCTGGATCTGCTAGGTGTAGAAGTAGGTCCACATGAGCTGACAAACAAACTTGTCAGGGCAATCGTGGCCAAAGCGGTAAGTTGAATTAGTTTTTTCATATGCTGTTGTTGGTATTGTTGTTGGTATTCATATTCTCGGCCCGATTTATTCGTGGCTAAGTAAGCTGCGTTTCTACCAGAAACCAAACACCATGGCCACTATTATTTGTGCCAGGCCGAAAATTTTGCCGTCCCTCATCCATTATAGATCAATGGCTGCTGAGGATTAGGCTGCCGATCCATCACCCCACTACCAGAGCGTGGAAACGGCTCACCCTGCCTCCATTTTCACCACTGGACAGAGGGAAATTTTTCCGTAGGCAGCATCGCAAAGACAATGTAATGTGACCGGTATCGCTTTTTGTGGAGAGAAAACACACCCAAATCCCGCCGCTGGTGTTTATTCTCCCGAAGCTCCTTCCCTGGCTGCTCTATCCCTAGCTGCTCTATTTACCACTTTCCCATATCCCCATGCCCCGACTACCGCGCACAATGTCTATCTTCCCCCTGCTTTTTTTACTGGCAGTGGTCGCGGGATATTATCTGACCCAGACCGCGGCACCTCCGGCTGTCAGCAACAACACCGGGCAGCACCCGGGTGTGCAAACACGGCCGTCATCCTTGCCCGAGAACAAACCCCTCACCCGGTCGGCCCGGCGCACGGATGGCAACAACATCAATGACGAGACACCGCCATTCGCCATCGCCAACGAGCGTATTGCGCGCTTTAAAAACGATGCCGCCTACCGGAGGTTCCTCGCCAGCCTTGAAAGACGCGGGCTGCGGCTGCTTGGCAAGTCAGACCAGCTGCTCGCGGTAAGGTTCGGCTTCGACAGCGCATCCGACCTCAGCGACATGGACGACGCTGAACTCGCTTACAACTACCTCGTCAGCATCCCGACTCCACCCGATGCGCAGGCCCAGGCAGGGGCGGCTGGTTTTGGGGGCAATGCCCTGGCCTGGCTTGGAATCGACGGTGACAACTCGGCCTGGGGCAAGGGCATCCTCGTTGCCGTCCTTGACTCCGGGGTGAACGACCACATGGCACTGAACGGAGGAAATGGCAGCCTGTTTTTCCTGGCGCTCACTGAACTTCTCAACGGTAGCGAGCAGCTTGGACACGGCACTGCGGTGGCGTCCATTATTTCAGGCGACCATCCTCTCACACCCGGTGTGGCACCCGCCTCTGATATCCTTTCCATCCGCATTACCGATGCCCTGGGCACTTCGGATTCATTTACCCTCGCCCAAGGTATTCTTGAAGCGGCTGATGCCGGGGCGAAAATCATCAATATCTCAATGGGGTCCTACGGCAACAGCTCCGTGGTCCAGGAGGCTGTCGAATACGCCCAGCAACGAGGTGCCGTGATCGTGGCGTCATCAGGCAACGAGGGACTGGAGGCCATTGCCTACCCGGCCGCCTATGATGGTGTCATCGCCGTAGGTGCCGTCGAGGCCAATGGTAAGCATCTCGATTTTTCCAACAGCGGCAAGTCGCTCAATGTTGTTGCACCGGGCTATCAGGTGAATGCGGCGTGGGGTGACGCACAGCTCACATCGTTTTCCGGAACCTCTGCGAGTGCGCCCTTTATCAGCGGTGCCATTGCCGCCACCATGTCACAGTATCCCACCATGACGGCCAGGCAGGCTGCCGACCTGGTATTGTCGGTTACCAACGACGCGGGCTACCCGGGATACGACATAGCCTACGGCAGCGGCATACTCGCCATGGACCGCGTCATGGAGTACGGCACCCCGGGAATTTACGATGCCGCCATTACCAGCCAGGTTCTTGTGATGCCCAGCCAACCAACCGGCTTGCCACAGGTCCTGGTGACCGTGCAAAACCAGGGGACTGAAACGCTGATCAACAGCCCCGTCCGTATTACCTCCCCCACGGGAACCCAGACGATCAATATCAGCAGTCTGGCACCTGGACAAATCCAGACATTTCCCGTGCCTGTGATGCTCCCCTTTGGCGGTGATTCTGTCTCGGTAAGCTCATCGGTGCAAACGACGGAAACAGACCAGGAGCCCGGCAACAACAGCCGGAGCGACAGCTTCACACAGCAACAGCCGTAATGGGCTATGGAGTGCTGAGGGTTGCGTTCGCCACTCACGCCATGCTGACTTGCAGCCCTCCTCCGTCGGGCTGATAAGATATCGTGCATTGCCTCCGCTTTCTCCTGAGCCGGCTCGCCAACCACAAAGCGAAGGCAAGCCGTCCGCATTTGATCACCTAGGGGCGGGGTGTGGTGATGGTCTTGGTGTAGTGGTAGCTATGCTTTTTCCTTTCCCTTTCCCAAATCTCCGGTGACACATTCTTGGCCAGGGTAATCCCCCGGTCGGTCAGCACGGTGATACTGACCTCCGCACCGACGATTACTCCGTTTTCAATCGCTATAACACCAGCACCAGGACCCGTAGCCTGGATCTTGTTACCTTTCAAACGAAACTCCGTGTAGTTGTCCTTACCATTCTGACGCAGTGAAACACGTTCAATCTTTGTAGTGTTAGACCCGGATGGGGTGTATTCCACCAGGAAGGTCAAGGTGAATTCATAAATATTCTCAACCAGGAAATTGTTTGCCGTCAGGGCGTCACCATCATTGAATTTTGTCGAGTAGGCGGATTCCAAATCATTCACCGCGAGGAGTTCGAACGCGTCATCGGGGTCTACCAGATGACGGTAGAACGAGAACACGGCAAATTTATCATCGTTGGTGTCGCCAATCTGGTCGCGATAAACAAGACGGTAGCTGACACAGGAAACATCACCACCATTGTCCACACCATTGACACCGATCTGACCGTTATAGCGGTCGGTTGCCCCAGTAAAAAAGATCAGTTGACTGGTGTTGGTGATCTCCTTGCCACTGGGACCCATGTTGGAAAACCCTTCTTCCCCTGCATACAACCATTCGTAGGTGTTGCCATCCCTGCGGGAGACCATGCTTTCCAGGTCCTTGGCAATGGTTTCAAGCGCCTCCTTCGCTTGCCTTGAAGCGCGTACTTCGTTGCGACTGTCCCGGTAGGTGTCCATCGAGATTGCGGTAAGGTAGACCAGCACACCGATCAAAACAACGGTGATGGACATCGCAACCAGAAGTTCGATGAGGGTAAATCCTGAGGACTTGGAGCGTTTGGCGGGGAATCGGTTTGTTTTCATCAGATGAAAGAATGTGGGATAGGTAAATAATGAAAGGAATGGACAGACGATGCGTGGGACAGCTTATCGGCGAATCGCCATGTTCCGGGTGAAAACGGGTTTGCCCGCGGCATCCGGGTGCCCGTCGCCGTTGTCATCGTCGAGCGTAAAGGTATCGTTCACGTAGGCATAAATGCTGCTCTTGAGAACGTAGAATTCAGCTTGGAAGGCGATGACGGCTTCCGGATAGTCCTCATGGGTGGTGGTGGCCGCACGAGGCTCGGTGGGATCGATGATTTTTCCTTTGCCCCCGGGAACTTCGTCTTCGCCAGCAACAGTTAAAGCAGTTTGTTCTTTTCCATCCACAAGTTTCTTGGCAAAGACTAACTGGGTCATCCGGACATAGAACACTCTTCCCTCGACAACGCCTGCTGCCAACTCCTTTTGAACCTTATCATCACCAAGGAGCCTGACGACAGATTGTAATACATAATCTTTACCCGCGATGTCCAAGTTTTTATCTTCTAACGGCTTCAAAGATCCATCATCGTATGGCTCTATATTTGGGTTGCCGCGGTACTGATAGAGTAATACTATCTTTTTTTCATCCGAACCTCCAGAATTTTTGATCCACTCATAGGCCTTTTCAAATGATGTTGTATACTCGCCTCCATTGTCTTTATGCTCATCGTATCTTAAGACACTGAGTTCATGTTCGAGAGTAGTCGCGAGACGGTTGGCTTCCTTGGCCGACATCGACTTGCGGATACCTTGTACGGCAGGGCCAAAGGCGGCGAGGAAGGCGGTGACCATGATGGTGATAATACCCATGGCGATCACGGTTTCCACAAGTGTGAAACCCCTGCTTCGGCGTGTTCCGTTAGGTTGGCACTGGGTGTTATACGTTTTATTGGGATACTTCATCTGTTTTGATCTATGTGTGTGAAAAATTCGCGGCAATCGAGGGAAAGGGAAAAGGGAAGGAAAAGGGGCTGACTTGGTTTATTCAATTTCAATTTGATCCGGATGGCGGAACACGGAAGTCCGGCCACTACGCCAGATGACAAACCCTCCGATATTTCGTTTATTGCCGCTGGTGGCCTGTGGCTCGGTATCACCAGGACGCAGGGTGCCGGCACGGATTACGAAGCGCGGCACATCGTTGCCGACAGGTGCTGGCTGAATCATGCCTTCCGCATTGAACTCATAGTAGTAACAACTGGTTGAGCTCTTGCCCGGCAGTTCAATCGTCATTGGTGACTCAAGGGTGTAACCTTGTTTTTCCGTGAGGTCCTTTGAAAAATAGACACCATCAGGCAGCTTGCTACCGCGTGATGCGATGATCCAGTTGCCATTGCCGTTGCCGTCATTATCGAGTTCCTCGTAGGCAATCGCCATGTAACGCAGAAAACGCTCACGGTGAAGCTCATCATCCTTGTCATTGGTGCCGTGGATCAGGACCCGGGCGCGGGTGCCCTTGCCAACGGCTATGGCGCGGGCTTCAGCAAAGACGGCCTCCGCAATGGGCAGGCCGGCACTTACCCCGCTCGCCTTGGACAGGTTTTTCAAACCCAGCGCTCCTATCGTCAGCATAACGGTGATGATCGTGATGACCACCAGCATCTCTACAAGTGTGAATGCGGGCGCCGGTTGAAAACGAGTTCGAGAAGGGAACGGGATATTTTTCATGGTTGATGGACAGGCTACGGACTTTCCGACGTGATGGAAGCTCCTTTTTCATACCATTAGCCTATTTTTTCCCGTCCTGCAAGAAATCAATGTGGTTACAACGTAAAATACAGGTTTTCAATGGACCGGAGACGCCTCAACCCTGCCACCATCACCGGTGCCGGGCCTAATTTCCGGGCCTACCCCTCAATCCTGAAGGGCGATATCGCTGATCCCTGCCCCCGCCAGGCAATTGAGGACATCGACATAGCGCTGCTGAAGCACCTCATTATCCACCCTGAGTAAAACACGCGGAGTTCCTGACGGCCCCAGCGCGGCCACGGATGCGAGGCGATCGCGCAGGTTGGGCAGCTCATGGCTGTCGATATCGCCGTCGAATACCTCGGCGGCATCACCCGGATTGACAACAACGCCACCGTCCTGCCGCAGCTCGATCAGCATGGGTGGGATGGGCGGGATATGATCCGATGGGATGATGCCGGGCACCGTGGTCCTCAGATCCTGCTCGCGGGGCTGAATGGTGGTGGTGACCAGAAAATAGATCAGTAACAGAAAGCAGACGTCGATCAGTGAGGAAATATCCAGGCCTGGCTCGTCCGGGGCGAGAGAATCCTCGCGGGTGGGTCGTTGGTGTTTTTTCATCGTTCCAACTCTGGAACGCCTACCGCACGGGAAAACTTAGGGAAAAATCACCGTGGGCCGGTTAGTCGATGTCGATGATTTCACCTTTGCCCTCCTCATCTTTCCTACGGCCAAAAAACCTGGCCAGGTCAAAGCCGAAGTAGCGGGCGCAGGCAAGCAGAACCGCCGTCGCCGTTGCTTCGTCTAAATTACCAATAATCGGGAAATTATCAGGAATCAACTCAATGACCCCCATGGTTGGATTAATGAGGTAAATGACGCTGAATACGGCGATGATGAAGACAATGATCCCTTTCATGCCGCCACACTACTCTTCCTCGGGAAATACGCAAATGCAGAAAAGAGGATCATTGCTTGCCGTGGTTCCAGAGTAAGACGAGTTGGCAAACCCGTCGACAAGCCATGCAAGCCGCCACAGGCGTTCTCCACTGCATGGGGGGATGCCTGGGCATCCGGTCCGTGCATGCATGACGAACGCACACATCCTGTCGACACGTTGCAACTTGTCCTACCTTGACTACTTCTTACCCGTTTTCTTGGCGGCTTTTTTAGCGGCTTTCTTTGCGGCAGGGGCATCGTCGGCCGGTGTCACATCGATGAGTTCGGTCGAAGACTTCTTTCTAGCAGCCTTACGTGGCGCCTTTTTTTCCGGCTCCTCCATATCTTCCTCGAAACCGTTGGCACCAAGAATAAAGGCGAGGTCATCCATGGCCAGACTGCTGGCAAAGCCTTCGTCACCTAACACATTGGTAACCAGCTGGGTCTTCTGGTGCTGCAGGATACGGATTTTCTCCTCGACCGTTTCACGGGTCAGCAAGCGGTAGGCGATGACTTTGTTTTTCTGGCCAATACGGTGTGTCCGGTCGATCGCCTGGTTTTCCACAGCGGGGTTCCACCACGGATCGTAGAGGATGACGTAGGATGCGGATGTCAGGTTCAGACCGGCACCACCTGCCTTGAGTGACAGCATAAAGACGGATGCGTCCTTGGTGGTCTGGAAACTTTCGATCACCCCCTTGCGGTCCTTGGTCTGTCCCGTTAGATAGTGGAACGGACGGCTCTCGACCTCGAGGCGAGCCTTGATGATATCGAGCATGGAAACAAACTGGGAGAAAACAAGCACCTTGTGACCCTCCTCGCGCAGCTGGTCGAGCAGATAGAAGAGTGCGTTCATCTTGGCACTTTCCTCCTTGAGGAACTTCGGATCGATCAGGCCAGGGTGGCAGCAGATCTGGCGCAGGCGCATCAAGCCTTGCAGGATGGCAAAGGAGTTTTTCTTCACCGCTTCATCCGAATCGAATCCTAACAACGCCTTCTGGATACGTTTCAGCTCGGCTTTGTACATCTCGGCCTGGACGCCTTCCATTTCTGCGAAGACTTCCTCCTCGGTTCTTGGCGGCAGGTCCTTGGCCACCTGGAGTTTGGTCCGGCGGAGGAGGAACGGGCGAAGGCGCGAGGCGAGGCGGCTCTGGGCACTCGGGTCCTTGCGTTTATCAAAGCGTTTTTTGAAGTAGGCACGGCTGCCGAGCACACCGGGCATGGCAAACGACATCAGCGACCACATATCCATCAGGCGGTTCTCGATAGGAGTACCGGTGAGGACGAGTCGATTCTTCGAGTTGAGGTCGCGTGCAGCCTTGGCGGCTTTCGAGTCCGGGTTTTTGATCTGTTGCCCCTCATCCAGGATGGTGGTGAGCCACTTGACCTTGGCGAGCTCTTCCCCGCAGAGGCGGAGCTGGGCGTAGTTAAGGACAAAGATATCGACCTCGCTTTCCAGCACCTTGAGATCGAGATCATCGCGGGTGCGCAGGATCTTGACGCGGAGCTCGGGAGCAAATTTCTCAGTCTCGGAATGCCAGACATCGATAACCGACTTGGGACAAACCACGAGAGCCGGTGCAATCCGGCCTTTGGCACCTTTTTCCTTCCTTTCCTCATCACGAAGCCAGAGGAGGTAAGTGATCGACTGGATGGTTTTACCAAGACCCATGTCATCCGCCAGCAGACCACCAAAGCGGTTGGTTGCAAGGTAGGCAAGGAAATGGAAACCATCCACCTGGTAGGGACGCAATTCCGCCCTGAGGTTCTTGGGCACCGCCGGGGTCACTTCGATCTGAATGTCGCGGGCACGGTCCTTGATGCGCTTCCAGGCTTTCGGATCGAAGACTTCGGCCGCCTTCGGATCGGCAAGCTGGAGAGCGTGCATCCGGTGGGTCTCGCCGGTGAGGTCGAAGGGGTCCAGGCCGAGCCGGGTCACCGCATCGCGCTGGTCGGCATCGAGCTTGATCTCCAAGCGCATCCAGCCACCGTCGTCCATGCGGACGTAGCCACCGCGGGCAGCAACGAGCGACCGGATCTGGGCATTCGTGAGGGTGACACCCTCGACATCGATGACGATCCGGAGGTCAAACCAGTCGATTTCCTGGTTCACCACCTCAAAGCGAATGGCGGCAGTCACGGGGTCGGCTAACAGCGTTTGCAGCTTGCCGTCCATCTCGGCGACCAGGGACTCGGGAAGGGCCTTGGCCCACTCCGAGAATTTCTCGGGGAAAAGTTTGGTGATCCGGGCCTTGAAGGCATCGAGCTTCTCATCGTAGGTCAAGCCCATCTGGGCCAGCAGGCCGGGGACCGGATAGAGTTCTTCGCGGGCGAAACGGAGGAGCTGCTTTCCTTTGACGGGTTTCTGCTCGACCAGTTCCCACTCGTCCTTGACGCGTTTTTCCTCGCGGCGTTCCTTTTTCTCCAAAGCACGGACATCGATGACGAGGTGCTCGGTTTCGGCGGCGGTAAGCCCCTGCTCGATCTTCATCTTGAAGCGAGGATAGAGGTCCAGGTCGATTACCCGCTTACGCAGTGAATGAGGCAGGCTGGATCCTATTTTACGAAGAAATTCAACGCCCTCCAAGCTGTCGATGACATCCTTGGGGATGTGGTAGCGTGGCTGGATATCGGTCTCTGTCAACCAGCGTGGCGGACCGGGGAAAACGGTTTCGTCCGACTGGTAAAGGACCTCCCGTCCGGGCAGCAGGCGCACAGAGTGGGTGACGTGCTCACCGGCGGAGGTGACCAGTTGCAGGGCAAAACAGTTAGGCACGTAGGGGTCATCCTCACAGATCCACCGGAGGGGTTTTTTAACCACCCTGAATTCGCGTTCATCGAGGTTCACCACATATCCTTTCAGCGCGGGCTGGCGGAAGATGCGGTTCATGAACTGGCAGGACGCCTCGCTATCGAGATCGATGCGGGCGTCACCTTCTTTTTGGTAGAAGGTCAGGAACTGGTCCCAAATCAGCTGGCTGGATGCGTCCATCCGCAGGGCGGAATCATCAAACAGCGCAAGAAAGCGGTCGATGTCCCCTTTTTCACGCAGCGGCAACCACTCGCCACCTTCAGCCTGGCCCTCGTAGAACTCCACGCGTGCCTCGTTGATGGTGGATAGCAGACGGAACTTGACGTAAATGGGTTTATCGATCGGCGGACGTTCGTTGACACTCTCGATACGGTCATACCAGGCTGCCACCTCCCGCTCGCGCTCCCACTCGTGCATTTTCTTCTGCACCGCCTCAAGGTCGGTGATGGCATTGAGGAATTCCGCGTAGGGAAGTTTCTTTTTATAGAATGCGTAGGCGATGTAGTTCCAAAACTCGAGAATATCGCCCGGGGGCATCGGCCAGAGTTCAAGGGGCTCATAGCTGACGATTTCCCAACGTGGGTTGAGACGGACGAGGTCGTGGTCGTGAATCTCCCCTTCTATGACGTAGCGGCGGTAGCGCTTCTCGAGTTTGTTGACAAAGTCGGCCTCCCGGTCGTCGAGTTCACGTCCCAGCTTTTCCTCGATCACATCGATGATGGGGGTGTCGTCAAATTCGTTTGGACTCTCCGGCAGGTCCTCGCCGCGGTGCATGCGCTCCATCATGGTGGCATACATACAGGCACCGGCTACAATCTCGTCCTCAGCGGTGCTGCTACCAAACCAGCGGTTCCCTTGAAGACGCAGACTGGTGCGGTAGGTGCCGGTGGAATCCTCAACCCGGCCCTGGATAAAGAGGTGGTTACCGAAAATCTGGGTAACGGCACCCTCTTCTTGCAGAGCTTCGCCGCGGGTGCGCGCTTTTTCCGGGAAACTGTTGAGAAAGTTGAGTGTAGCTCTATCTGGATTCATCCTATGCTAAGGTTACTATGCTGAAATGCTGTGCTGAAATACTGCTTGTCCGACCATGCATTATGACCGATCGTCATCGCCGAGTCTCAATGCGTAAAAACCGGGCACGCCATTAGCCCCGAAATACTATCGGAGACAGGCGACCCGGAACTTGGGGGCAGTATTCTATAGCTGGTTTTCCGTTTCATGCAATAAAAAGCACCGTATTATCAGCACTTTTTTGCCCCAGAGGTCATACACCCGTTTCATCCCCGGGTCTGGTCGACCAGCCACGAGAGGTATCCAGCCGAGCCGTCAACGACCGGCAAAGCGATGATTTCCGGCTCATCATAGGGGTGCAATGCGGCCAGTTCACGGCTCATCACGGGGAACGCCTGCCGCGTTGTCTTGATCACCGCGAGCGTTTCACCCTCCCGGCACAACTTCCCCTGCCACTGGTAGATCGACTCCACGACAGGCAAAATATTGATGCAGGCCGCGTATTGCCTTTCCACCAGATGTGTGCCAATCTGTCGCGCCTTCTCCTCACTCGGAAAGGTGCATAATACCACCAGTGCCTCAGTCATAGTTGTCACCCTAGGAAAAAAACCGCCCCTCTGCAACGAAATCCCACCGACCATGAAATCCGGATTCCTCGATAAACTCATTGCCCGCCTCGACCAGGTTGAGCCGGAGGAGGTGCAGCGGCTGGTCATGCGGCTGGTGCGCGAGAAGGGCTTTCTCGAGAGTGTTTTTGAATCGCTTCAGGAGGGCGTGATGATCCTCGACCCCGATGGCCAGATCACCTTCGTCAACCACGCTGCGTCGCGGATCTTTGGCATTGATGCCTCGAGAAGTATTGGCCAGAGCCTGTCGATGACCATCCGGGGGTTCGACTGGCACAAGCTCGCCGACCCCGACCACATCGTCAGCCGGGACATGGAGATCCTTTACCCGGAGCAACGCCATCTCAACTTCTACCTCTCCCCGATGCGCAGTGAGGTGGAGGGCGACGACCACCTGCTCGGCTACGTCCTGCTGGTCCGCGATATCACCCACTCACGCAAACAGGCGGAGGAGAACGTCGAAAGCGAAAAACTCAACGCCCTGACCTTGCTCGCAGCCGGGGTGGCGCATGAGATTGGAAACCCGCTCAACGCCCTCGACATCCACCTCCAGCTACTGGGTAGAAAACTTCGCAAACTCCCGGCGGACGACCAACAAAGCCTGTCGCACCACCTTGAAACCGCCCAGGGCGAAATCAGGCGGCTCGATACCATCCTGAAACAGTTCCTCCAGGCGATCCGCCCGACCCAACCGGAACGCGACACGCTGCAACTCCATGACCTGCTGCGCGACACCCTCAGGTTACTTGCGCCCGAGCTCGAGGAGCGCAACGTCAAAGTGAGCCTCGACCTCGCCGACAGCACTCCCCTGCTCCAGCTTGATGGCAGCCAGATCAAACAGGCGCTCTACAATTTGCTGAAAAATGCCTTCCAGGCCCTGCCCGCGAGTGGCGGACAGATCGATATCCTGTCCCGGGTCACCGACTACGAAGTGACACTGACCATCCGCGACCATGGCTCGGGCATCCCCCCCGAGGTGATGGGCTCCATTTTCGAACCCTATCACAGCACCAAAAAATCCGGCACCGGCCTCGGTCTCCTGATCGTCCGGCGGATCGTCCGGGAGCATGGGGGCGAGATTGAAATCAACAGCAAAGACGGGGAAGGCACAACCGTCACCATCTCGCTGCCACGCAAAAACCGCAACGTCCGGTTACTTGAAGACCATCATGACACCGCCGTCATTGAAATCGAACCCGTCTCCAAACCTGAACCATCATGACCTCCGCCACCCTGCTCATCGTTGACGATGAAAAATCCACCCGCGACGGCCTGCGCATGGCGCTCGAGGATGAATTTGACTGTTATGTCGCCTCCGACATCAAGGAAGCCATGACCTTGCTCCAAAGTGAGCCCATCGACCTGATGCTGACAGATCTCCGCCTTGCCGGCGACAGCGGCATGGATCTGCTCGACCAGACACTGGCGCTACCCAGCCCACCGGTTTCGATCATGATGACCGCCTACGGATCGGTCGATACCGCCGTGGAGGCGATGCGCCGCGGGGCGTGGAACTTTGTGACCAAACCCCTCAACCTCGATGGGGTGGAACTCCTGCTCAAGCGGGCACTGAGGAGCCGGTCGCTGGAAAAAAGCAATGTCCGGCTGGAGCACGAGGTGCAGAGCCTGCGGGAAAAAAGCGGCTCCAGCAAACATGGCCTGGAAAGCCTGATCGGCAAATCCCCCGCAATGCAAAAGGTGGGGGAGCTCGTCACCCAGGTGGCGCCCACCCGCGCCACGGTGTTGATCGAGGGGGAAAGCGGCACGGGTAAGGAACTCGTCGCCCATGCCATCCATCAGCTCAGCGGTAGACCGGCTGAAAAGCTGTTAGTGGTCAACTGCGCCGCCCTCTCCCCCCAACTGCTGGAAAGCGAGCTCTTCGGCCACGAAAAAGGAGCCTTCACCGGAGCCACCCAGAAAAGGATCGGCCGGTTCGAACAGGCGAACGGAGGCACCATTTTCCTCGATGAAATCGGAGAAATCGACCAGGCCACCCAGGTCAAGCTGCTGCGCGTCCTGAGTGAGCGGACCATCGAGCGTGTGGGGTCGAACAAGCCGGTCAGCGTCGATGTCCGGGTCATCACGGCGACCAACAAGAACCTGCGCACCCTGGTCAGCCAGGGCGAGTTCCGCGAGGATCTGTTTTTCCGGTTGAACGTCGTCCGTATTCTCATGCCGGCGCTCCGGGACCGAGCCGAGGACGTCATCTTGCTGGCCCAGGCGTTCCTGCGCGAATTTTCCTCGGAAAACAACAAGGAGCTCAAACCGCTCAGCGACGACGCGCTCACCTTGTTGCGGAGATACGCATGGCCCGGCAACGTCCGTGAGTTGCGTACGGCCATCGAACATGGTGTGGTCATGAGCAATGACCCCGTCATCCACAGTCGTCACCTCCCCTACTTCCTCAGATCCTCCGAGCATGGAACGGCGCCGGAGAGCCAGCACCGGATCGATTCGCACCGGGAAATCGGCCAATTGGATGAAAAGGTCGAAATCTCGCTTGCCTCCGAGGGCGAATTCAACTTGCATGTGCTGGAAATGCACGCCATACGGCGTGCGCTGCAACACACAGGGAACAACCGCACCGATGCTGCGCGCCTGCTTGGTATCAGCCGCCGCACCCTCCAACGAAAACTCAAGGAACCCGACGATCATCATTAATGCCTATTAAACCAAGCCGTGTTTGCCCTGCTCACGTACTCCTTTATTTTCTACCCAGCCCACTTCTCCCCAAGCACAATCATTTATGAGTATTTCCCATTCTTCAGGCGGTGCCTACGATCCCGCTAAGATCATTCGCCGTGCAACCTTCTTTGTCATTCTCATCGGCCTGGCCGTTGTCAGTATCTTTTTCACCTTTCAGGGGCTCTCCTCACCCCGGGGAATGGAACAGGCCCAGATCGGACGTGAGATTGCCCGCGGCAACGGCTACTCCACCAAGGTGATCCGACCGGTTGCCCTGTGGCAAATGGAGGAGGCCAACCACGAAAAACCCAGTCTGGAAAACCTACCCGACACCTACCATGCGCCCCTGAACCCCTGTGTTTATGCAGCGGTGCTCAAGGCGACCGACGCCGGTGACAACACACGTTGGAGAATGCCCCAGAAATCCAACATCTATCAGCTCGACCGCGTCATCGCCGCAACCTGCGTCATCTTTTTCCTCATCTCGATCGGTGTGAACTACCTGCTTGTGTCGAGGATTTTTGATACCACCATCGCTTCAGTAACCGCGATCCTGATGCTGTTCTGCGAGTTGATGTGGAACCTTTCCCAGTCGGGCATGCCCCAGATGCTGATGCTGATGCTTTTCTCCTGCGCCATGTTCTTCCTCTGGCGCGGGGTGGAGAATTCCGAGGAAAACAAATCAGCGCTCGGTCCGGTGCTGGTCTCCGGGGTGTTTATGTGCCTGCTGGTGCTGGCCCACTGGCTGACGCTGTGGATGTATATCGGCTTTGTGATTTTTGCCGCCATCTATTTCAAACCCCGAGGAGTCATTGCCGCCGTCCTCATGGGCATGCTGGCACTGTTTGTCCTGCCCGTGGTTTACTTCCTCTATGTCAGTCCGACCGGCAGCCCGTTCGGCACCGCCTATTACGCCATTCACAATGGACTGGGGTCCTCCGAGGACGCGATCATGCGTTCGCTCTCCCCAGCCAACGAGGAGCTTGGGCTCAAGGGCCTGCTGCTCAATATCCTGGCAACCACGCTGCGCCAGATCTCGGACCTGCACAGGAACTTCGGCGGCATCCTCGTGGCACCACTGTTTTTCCTTGCTCTCCTGCATCCGTTCAAACGGGCATCCCTCGCCTCCTTCCGTTGGCTGATTCTCCTGATGTGGGTGTTCGCGGGTATCGGCATGTCGATCTACGGCCTGAAGGCGGGCGCCATGGACCCTAACCAGATTCATATCCTCTTCGCCCCGATCATGGCAGCCTACGGACTGGCCATGGTCTCGATCCTCTGGGGACGGCTCAATATTCCGCATTCCATGCATGCGCTACGTTATGCCCACCTGATCATCATCGTGGCGATCAGTGCGGGCCCGATGCTTCTCTCCATCCCGCAGAGCCTGCAAATGGGACTCCGGGCAGAAGGATACGGCGGCTTCCCCCACTGGCCACCCTATTTCCCCAAGGCATACAACCGGACCCTCGCTGACAACACCACCAGCAAGGATGTGATCATCAGTGACACCCCCTGGGCCGTGGCCTGGTATGCCGACCGCATGGCGGTGTGGCTGCCTCAAAGCCTGGAGCAAATCGAGCAGGTCGAAGCACTTGCGACCAATCAACAAACACCGGTCTGCGGCATCCTGATCTCGCCCTACTCGTTCAACGATAAAAACATCATGGGCGTAGGCGACCCCAAAAATGGTAGCTACGGCGAGCTTTACCCGCTCGTTTTCGGTGCCTGGGCACGATTCGGCAACGCACCTAACTTCATCGACATCCACCCGTCATTCAAGCCACTCTCCCAACGTTACCAGCACAAGCAGCCGCTTTTCAGCTACGGTTACATCATGTACTATTCAAACCGTCCGGTGGTGGAGTCCGCCGAATAATTCGCACCCGCTCACTTCAAATGCCGTCCGCTAAAAAAGCAAAACCCCCCAAGCAAGCGCAGCCCCTGAGCTTCGAAGAAGCACTCGAGCAGCTTGAGGCCATGGTCGAAACCATGGAATCGGGCCAGCTGCCGTTGGAACAACTCATTTCTAACTACGAGCGGGGTGCCGCTCTTATCAGCCATTGTGAGTCCGTCCTGGGTGACGCTCGCAAGAGGCTCGAACTGATCACTCTCAAACCGAACCAGGAATCAAGCGGCTCCGCTGACGACGGTTTAAACCAATCAACCCAAGAGGAGGCTCAAGAGGGCACCTCGGCCTCTAACGATAATAATGACGACGAAATCAGGCTCTTTTGAACTTCCCGAGCTTCTCTCCCAAATAAAAAGCCCCGAGGATGTCAAGGCTCTGCCTGATGGCAAGCTCGAGGACCTTTGCGAGGAAATCCGGCACACGCTCATCCACTCCCTGGCCCGCACTGGTGGCCACCTCGGGCCGAACCTGGGTGTCGTGGAACTGACCGTGGCCCTGCACCGGGTCTTTGACAGCCCCGAGGACAAGTTCCTCTTCGATGTCTCCCACCAGGGATACGTTCACAAGATGCTCACCGGCCGGGCCGACAAGATCAATACGATCCGCACACCCGGCGGACTCAATGGTTTCCTGCTGCGCACGGAATCCGAACACGATTGTTATGGCGCTGGCCACGCCGGCACGGCATTGTCCGCAGCGCTCGGCATGGCTTCCGCGCGTGATCTCAAAGGGGATAAAAACCACGTTGTCGCTGTCGCCGGTGACGCCGCATTCACCTGTGGCCCGACACTCGAGGCGATGAATAATATCGAGGAAACCACCGAGAAGCTAATCGTCGTGCTCAACGACAACGAGTGGTCGATCGACCGCAACGTCGGTGCCATGGCAAAGTATTTTAACGCCCTGCAAACACACCCGACGTTTTCCTCCGTCCGCCACAAGGCCGCTGAGTTTGTAGGCCGGATTGGTGGTGAAAGCGTGCGCAAGTTTGCCCACAAGGTGGAGCGCAACACCAAAAACCTGATCCTTCCCAACGTCCTGTTTGAGAAATTCGGTATGCGCTACTACGGCCCGCTCGATGGCCACGATCTGCCGCTCCTGATCCGGACCTTCGAACACCTCAAGAAGCAGGACGAACCCGTCATCCTGCACATCATCACGGAAAAAGGGCGCGGTTACGACCCCGCCCTTGCCAACCCCGGGAAATTCCACGGCCTTGGCACCTATAAAGTGGAAGACGGCTCGACAACCCCGGTCGGCAAACCCACCTACTCGGAACTGTTCGGCCGGGCCGTGACGGACTTCGCCAAAAAAGACAAATCCATCACCGCGATCACCGCCGCCATGCCCGGTGGCACCAAGCTCGAGATCTTTAAAAAGGAAATCCCCGAACGCTACTTCGACGTCGGTATCGCCGAGGAACACGCCGCCCTTTTCGCCTGCGGCCATGCCACCCAGGGGCTCAAGCCCTTCCTCGCGATCTACTCGACCTTTATGCAACGCGCCATCGATATGATCATCCACGACATGGCGTTGCAAAAACTTCCTGTTAGGCTCTGCATGGACCGCGGCGGCCTCTCGGGCGACGATGGTCCCACCCACCACGGCCTGTTTGACATCGCCTACCTCCGTGCCGTCCCCGGACTGGTCCACATGCAGCCCAAGGATGAGGATGAATTCATCGATATGCTCTGGACCATGGCCAACTACGAGGACGGTCCGTCGGCTATCCGTTATCCACGCGGCGCCGGTATTGGGGCCAAACCCAAACCCGAACCTGTCCTGCTGGAAATCGGCAAGGGGGAAGTACTCCAGGACGGCAGCGACGTGGCCATCTTCAGCCTCGGCCACATGTATGAAGTGGCATTGAAGACCAAGGACAAACTCGAAGCCCTCGGCCACTCGGTGGCTCTGATCAACCCACGGTTTATCAAACCCCTCGACGCCGACCTGATCATCCGCTACGCGGAACAATGCAAGGTCATCCTCACCATGGAGGACCACGTGCTTCAAAACGGCTTCGGCGCCAGTGTCATCGAATTACTGAGTGATGCCAAGATCACCACACCCGTCGAGCGCATCGGCTGGCCGGATGCATTTATCGAACACGGCAAAGTGACCGAACTCCGCAAACAACACGGCCTGACCTCCAGCCATGCCGTCGAACGGCTCAGCCCTTACCTCGCCTGATCCTGGAATCCGCAGTTGCATTTCACCTGCTAAGTGAAAAACCCTCATTCCATAAGGAATTCAAGAGGGGAAAGGCTCATGTTTCCACTCACCCATTGGGTATTTCTGATTTCTGATTTCTGAAAACTGAAAACTGAAATTACATTGACCCCGGCGGCAAAAACGATCCATATGCGCCCATCGCCATCCGCACATGATCAACCTCTTCAACCCCCTCGTCGAACTCAGCGCACCACCATTCCCCCTGGACACCCTGGCCGATCTTCTGGCCGCGCCGGGATACGCCCACTTTCCTGAGATCATGCCCGCCTCCGCCGTCGCCGAGCTCATCGGCATCATCGAGGAAAAGGAGGCAGCCGACGACCTCCGCCTCGCCGGTGTCGGCAAGGGCGCGGCGCTCGACCGCAAACCGGAGATCCGCTCGGACTCCATCTTCTGGCTCGACGACGTCGATGCCTCCCCCGCCGTCATCCACTGGCTCTCCGCCATGCGCCAGATCCGCGAGCACCTGCGCCGCTCCCTCTTCCTGCCGCTGGAGTCCTACGAGGGCCACCTCGCGCGCTACCCGGTCGGCGGATTCTACAAACCCCACCTCGACCAGCACCACGCGTCGCCCACCCGCCAAATCACCATCATCGCCTACCTCAACACCCGCTGGCAACCCGGCGACGGCGGCGAGCTGCGCCTCTACACCTCGCCCACCGAGGGCATCCACGGCCCATACCTCGACTTCGCACCCACCGCCGGCACCATCATCGCCTTCCGCAGCGCCGACTTCTGGCACGAGGTCCTCCCCGCCCACGTGCCAAGGCTCTCCCTCACCGGCTGGCTCCGCGGCAGGGAGGTGGATCCAACCATGGTTTGATCTGAAGATTTTCTGACCGCGAAATACGCGAAATGACGCGAAAGGGGGGAGGGTTCCAACTCATCTGCGCGAGCCCCGACACATCGGGGTCTTCATCGGATGGCTGGATTTGAATCCAGAATGTTTGGGCTATTGAAACATTACACCTTCCAGCCGCCCCATCGGCACTAATAATTACCTCTGAACACGCTTCACTTGCATTGTTCGCTTGGGTTATCGGATCTCGACTAAATCTTCACCGGCGTCTAATAGCTCAATTGCCTCCGATAAATGCTTGGAGAGCAAATCCTTAAGACTTGATTCGGATGTATTTCCACACCGTAACCAAATAACTTTGGGGGGTGACCCCAGACGAACAACCATCTCTGCAAAATCCTTGTCCTTAGTCAATATCATGGCTCCTGATTCCCTCCCTTTGGTAAAAATTTCATCATCAGCAGCATCTCTTAATCCGAGGTCTCGGAGAGCCGATACCTCGTAGCCAAGTTCATCTTGTGCCCACCCGGCGATTCTAGGTGACAAGTGAGCATCTACCCAAATCATGCCGCAATCACTGGATGGTCAATACTTTCCGAGGCATAGCTGATGGAGGCAACGATATCCTCGCGCTCAAGATCAGGCATCTCATCTAAAATCTGATCAAAACTCAATCCAGAGGCTAATAAATCCAGTATGTCGGTAACTCGAATCCTCATTCCTCGAATGCAAGGACGCCCTCCGCACTGTTTGAGATTCGTTGTAATACGCGAGTTTTTCTGGCTCATGTGTGCATTATATTCCCTAATGAATGCGATGGCGAATATTTTATTAGCGAACAGAATGGAGCTGTTGCCAGCAGCATTACATTTTTTGACCGCGAATGACAGGCCTACTGCGCTGAAGCTACGAAGGTCTTGATCGACGCGCAAGGGGGGAGGGTTCCAATTCATCTGCGCGAGCCCCGACACATCGGGGTCATCGACAGATACCCTGGATCTGTGCTCATCTGTGCCACCTGTGTTAAAAAACTAATCTTCAACACGGATGACACTGATCGCCACAAATAAACACAGATCAAATCCTGGCTATTCATCCACCCCTCACAGCTATAACCTGACATCGACTTTGCCCGCAAAATAGAATCTCTTTCCATCTGCGCGGGCGGATCTCCAGGATCTGTGCTCATCTGTGGGGATCTGTGGCCATCTGTGTTTAAATAAAAATACGCTGATGTAGCCATCAGAAAGTAGATGTGGTAGAAATATGACCATAAATAAGTGACATCTTGATTTATCCGTTGTTACACAACATACCAATAATGAGCCAGTTGTGAATTTGAAAACCTAAATATTGATAATATAGGGCTTATATATGCAAATAATTATTGCTTTTGTTCTGTAATATGTCAATATCAGCACGTGTAACTGAGGAAAATAGAGTCCTACCCGCGACCTGAAATAAAAATTTCGTCCATTCCGGAGCTGAACATTAAGCAAATGTGGGAAGCAATGCGCAGTAATAAAGAGATCCAAAGGAATACACCCTCAGAGGCTAACATCCCACAACATAGAAAGGCATCCTGACCATGAGTACCGACGAACGCAGAGACAAATTTATTAAGCTGGCCGAGGCCAGAACTAACAATGCCATTAAGCAAATCAAACTGATAGGAAACCTTTCTAACCGAGGTAATTACTCATTTACAGAGAAGGATGTTGACAAGATTTACAATGCTCTCCAGAAAGAACTAAAGGGTATGAAGGAGCGGTTTTCACAATCTAACGGAGGATCCGAATTTAAATTTAAACTTTAGGAAAATGAAATGGCAATTTGAACCTCCCAATAATACCAAAGACGACCCTTCTCATCTGAGCTATTTTGACGATGAAGCTTTAGACGATGCGACCAGTGCCCTGATCCGGGAAGATATTCAAAACCGATTGGATGCAAAATCATCATCTACCACGGAGCCAATACTAATAAGGTATTTCATTCCTAAATCCCCGCTTCCAGCAGATAAAGCATCCAAATGGTTTGATGGGTTAGCTCCCCATGTGAATGCCCCACTAGTTCAAGAGAAGATAGGAACTTTCGAATTTAATTCAGATGCCCCCCTCCCATACTGTGCGATTGAATGCTTTAAAACCACTGGATTAGTCGGCAACACTGAGCAAAAACTTGATCCTGAGCCTAATGAAGAACCACAACATTTTTTTTGGTTCCTCCGGAATGTCGGACGTAGCAGAAAAAAAGGAACTAGAGGCAAATGGGGGCTTGGAAAGATCGTTTATCCAGCTTCTTCAAAACTACGTTCGTTCTTCAGCTACAGTGTAGAAGAAAATGGTATGAACAACACCTTGATGGGCAGATCCGTGCTGTCTATTCATAAAATCCCAGGAGAGGCTAATGAATATGTCTCCGAAGGCTATGGAGGCGAATTCCTAAATGAAGGTACTAATCCATACTGGGCCTCGCCATGCACAGAAGCCGACGAACTGGCAGAATTTAGAAAAGATTTCCGCTTAGATCGAAATCCAGATGAGCCGGGGTTGTCAATTGTGATACCACACCCCAAGAAGGGCATCAACTATGAATCCATTTATAACGCTTTAATTCATCAATTTTTTTGGGAATTTCTCCGAGGTACGTTAGAGTGCGTAATTGATAATGGAGAAGGAAGAACAACCTTACTGGATAAAGACACAATCATGGATGAGATTCAGACTTGGCCTCATTTTAGTGACGAAGACAAAATTCAGCTACGGGATAGGTTGTTATTTTGCAAAAAAGCAGATGACCTGTCCCCAAAACAAACGCCCGATCTTTACTATTGCCTGACAACACCAAGTTCTTACAGCAACCCTGACATAAAATCTATCTTTCCAGATACTGAAAGCTTCGAAATAGCAAAAAGAAAATATGCCGATAATGAGTTGATAGCCTTTGAGTGTCCCATTGAAATAGGCTTTAAAGCAAGCGGCCAAAAGAAAGACGCTTCATTTTTAGTTTACCTACAACAAAGTGAAGATGTCAGAATCTGTGATGAGATGTATATCCGTGATGGCCTAACAATTATTGGTGAGAAATGCATGAAAACAAAAGGCATTAGATCACTGGTACTTGCTGAGGACCCGGTATTATCTGAATTTCTAGGTGACTCGGAAAACCCAGCTCATACCAAGTGGTTAGAATCTACGGAACATTTCAAGGGAAAGTATAAGCCAGGTGCGGCTATTTTAAAATATGTAAAATTTTCTGCATCCAGAATTGCCAATGCTCTAGGTCAAATAGAGAACGAAGATCTCACATCTCTTCTTGAAGATATATTCGGCATAGATGAGCTTGAAGAAGGGAACAAAAAGAAACCTACAAATAAACGAGGTAAAAAGAAGCCCACAGGCACTAAGGATATTGTACCTCGTCCAAAATACATAGCCACATCTCCCTTAATCAAAGCCCGGGGATTTAAGATATCTCCAGATCCAGACGCGACCGACACTCCTGATGAAATTTTTATAGCAGCAGCTTTCGACACTGAGTATGGAAACCCGCTAAACAGCTACCACCCAGCAGACTTTGATTTTTCTGGTGATAATTTAAACATTTTATGTGGGGGGTGCAATATACTCGAGGCAAATTTCAACGAAATCATCTTAGAAATCGTTGACTCTGATTTTACTTTTTCTGTCACCGGATTTCAAGGCAGCAGAGATATCTACTTTAGAGCAATACCCCGCAAGAACAGGGAGGTGTTATGAAGAGGTCATACAACTATACAGGCAGAAAACGCCTGAATAATAAGGATTTTACGATCTCAAGGTTCGAGGTTGGAAGTGCGTATGAATTCATGCTTAGTTTTCATACACACGAAAATTATAATTTTCCAAACGACTCATCAGTAAAAGTCGAGGCGTATGTAAATTCAAATACTGAAAGATTCTCTCTAGGTACATGGGGCTCGCCCGATACCGAAAAACGCATACCCATCACACTTTTTGATACATCTGAAGAGGTGAAGTTCCGGCTCAAAATTGTAGACGAATCCAAACCCGAAAAACCATTAATTGCATGGAAGGATTCAATCTCCCCTATTTCTTATGATGGCTCAGGTAACAGAAGAAAAGGTATATTACCTGTCAGAGCTATGGATCTTGGTCACAGACTTTGGAAACTTGAGTGGAACGACTTGAGTCCTCGACTGCTCGTAAATAGTAGAGTTAGTGAAACAAAGGATATAAACGCAATTGTACGTGCTGATCCAGATTTTGCAGGTCTTGTATTCCCTGCAGTGCTTGAGGAAATACTCATTATATTGGCTAAGAATGAAGCCCTTGCAGAAGATGACGATTCTTGGGCAAAGTTCAGCAAACAATTCGCCCCCTGCGCACCTCCGGTTCACGATCCAGACTCAGATGAATCAGATAGAGAAATTGAGGAGTGGGCTGAAACAACTATCCAAAATTTTTGCAGTCATTTTGACATAGTACAAAATTATAAATTATTCAAATCTAACACGCCATGAGATTCCTAAACAATGAAGGGCAAAAAGCGTACCGCAATTGGGTAATTGAGGTAAAAAATGGGCATCGCACACGCACAGAACCTCCGCTTAAATTGCTCTATGATACGGACATGTCATTTTACCATCCAATAAAATTTGAACTACCCGTCTATCATGATTATATAAATAAATTCACCTTCGCTGATGAACTGATACCCTTAATACAGGAGTTAGAGAGTGGCGAATTTGAAAAAACAAATTTCCCCCTTGTGTATGATACTTTGGCACTTCTATACTTCAATTTAATCTGCCCGCCAGCTCCCAAGGAGCTATCGGGCCAAGAATTCTATTGCTATAACCCGAACTCGCAAAGGCGGTATCGCCACAGGATTCTTGGCCCCATAACGTTGGTGCTAGCAGGAAGGAAAAATGTGGAGCCTTTTTTTGATGTGCCTCCGCACGTGATGGGTGAATACGAATCTAACTTCGGAAGCCGTCAACAGATTGCAGGGAATCCAAACCTACTCGCAATTTTGAAAACTCTATATTTATCAAAAACCGATAAATCTCTTCTAACAGGGATTACGACCACAGAAACTTTTTCGCGAAAAGGTTCAAAGAAAAAAACAATCGGCAAACCAGGAACCCTTAGAAGATTCGGCCAAGTCACTAATCAGTTAGCTCGTGTGTATGACATCTACGAAGCTCAACCTGATGCTTTCTTTTCGTTTTTGCCAGATGAGTTTGGACGATGGCTTGAGTCATAGCCTCTTCGATTTCATTCCCCCTCCAGAAGACCCCGTACTGTTTCAGCTATCTTTGCAGCCAATAGCGGAGGGACAGCGTTTCCCACTTGATGATACTGTTGGGTTCTTGGCCCTTCAAAAAAATAGTTGTCTGGAAACGTTTGAAGTCTAGCAGCTTCTCGCACTGTCAAACTACGGTATTGCCTAGGGTCGTAGTGAATATAATAATGCCCATCTTTTGATATATGAGAGACTACTGTTGTTGAGGGTTCATCTTCTAGCTGAACACGAAATCGATCCCCAAATTTTGAACCATTTACAGCTTCTTCTACATTCATATGTTTGGGTAACAGCCCCTCGGGGAAATCCCGTAAATGGGGAGCACGTCCCTCTTTTCTAGCAAAACACGCACAGAAAAAATACCTCCATAAATCCTCACGGATATGGCCTCTAGTTTCGTGATTGCATACTCCCTGTAGTTTCTTATCCTTGTACCAATCAAATAGTGCATGTTTATGCCATTCAACAAATGGCCCACCTCGACTTTCTCTATGTCGCACGCCTTTAGACCCGATCAGTTGCTTCCGCATGAATTTGGCTAATTGCGAAGTCCTTTCGTTATTTTCAAATTCCAACCACCAATCCGCCTCCAATAATTTCAATAGCGCATCAACAGGCTTTAGGCCCTTCTCCCGAGTCAACCCCGGCGTTAATGGAGGAAGGTCTCCAATCGCCTCTCCAACAGACACTTGGGGCTTTGGCTGCAGCTTGCCAATTTCTCTGACACCAAGATCATTACGAATCCCGAGTAAGATTACGCGGTGCCTCGCTTGCGGTATTCCATATTTTTCTGAGCGTATGAGATAGTCGGTATTATTGAGCGCCCCTCCGTTTAAGTCGTCAGATTCAGCTACAAAAGAATGAATTGTGTATCCCGTGCTTTTAACTTTTCTTCCAAGTGCCTTATTTGGAAATTGGAGATCAGACGTTATTTGAGGGAAGATTTTCTCACCCTTCAGTTTAGCCGAAAGAATACCTTTCACATTCTCCATCACGAAGACCGCAGGTGAATGGTCGGCGATAATCCGCAAATACTCCCGATATAATAGGTGTCTATGATCTTCTTGGAACTGAGACTGCTTCGCGGCTGCTCGTTGCTTGTAGCGCGCCTTTGACTCGCCCTCTTTTCTTGCGCCTGCCCCGGACATTCTGGACCTACCCACAAGCGAATATGCTTGGCAGGGAGGTCCTCCGATTAAAACCCAATCTTTACGGCCCTTTAGTTTTTCTCCGACACGGGAAGAAACATCGTCTTTACCTAAAGTCATGCATCTTGCCTCTTCGCGTGCCTCTTTGGCTTGTTTTGGGAATGCCGCAAACAACTCAGCGCGTTCTATGTTGCCTCGTAGATACTCGTAGTATTCAACAGGGGCTCTATCCTTAGGGAACTGCCTGTAAAAGGCACGCAGCGTCAGTGTTTTGTGTGCTACTGGATCCTTTTCGATAGAAAGGTTAATTTTGAAAACGGGTTCGTTATTCTTTCCGAGAACGCTGGAAAAACCTTCTCCCAGCCCGCCAGGTCCAGCAAATAAATCAATGATAGGGATCGGCCCCTGTTTATTTTGCATAACAATAAACAGTTTATTTGTTAGCAATGGCGGAAATTCCATCGACCAAGTCGACCAAATCACAATCTAGCGCTTTGCAAAGTTTCAGCGCTGAGAGGATGGTGATGTTTCTCTCGCCACGCTCCACTCCGCCGACGTAAGTTCGATCCAGCTCAGCACTAAGCGCTAGGTCCTCTTGTGATAGATGCCTAGCTTCACGCATCATCCTTATATTTTGACCTAGTTTAACAAGGCATGGGTCTTTTTCGCTCATGCCAGACCATGGGCAGGATGATACTTAACAGTCCACGGACTATGAGTATCTTCAGAGTGATTTTTGATATGAGGCTAGGCGACAGGCATAGTTTCATTGACTGAATTGATGCTCAAGCGACGGAGCCATTGAACCTCACTCAGCCCATCCCGCATCTCCTTGCATTTTGAAATATGGGCGATAGTGTCCGGCCATGAAAAGGGCTTGTTGGGTTGATTGCGTGTCCGGGGCTCGTGTGTTTGCCGTGGTGGCCTGGGTGTTGCTTTCCGGCGTGGCCCATACAGCGGGCCTCAAAAAAATTGAGAACTGCACGCTTGTTCCCGCCCCGTGGGCGGATGGCGATAGTTTCCAAATTCAGATTCCGGCGAAGGCGGGGGATGGGAAAAATCCCGGGCACAAGGCGCGGGAAATCAACGTCCGGCTTTATGGGGCGGACTGTATTGAGTCGAAGATCCACGATGCCACGGACGGCAGGCGGGTGCGTGCACAGCGGCGGTATTTCGGCATCACGGAGGTGGGCGGCAGTCCGCAGGCGTCGATTGCCCTTGCGCTGAAGTATGGGAACATCGCCGCGAAAGAGATTCCGGATTTGCTGGCGCAGCCGTTCACGGTCCAGACGGCGTTTGCTGACGGCCGGGGGGATCCCAATTTCAAGCGGTATTATGCCTTTGTGGTTACTGCCGACGGTAAGGATCTGGCGTCCCTGCTGGTGTCGAAGGGGCTTGCCAGGGCCTTTGGCGTGTATCGCGAGACCTTTGATGGCCGGACCGCCAAGGAGTACAAGGCGCAGCTCGCCGACCTGGAACTGCAGGCGGCGAAGAAGGGTGCCGGCGTGTGGGAGCATACCGATTGGGAAAACCTCCCCGGGCAGCGTCAAGCGCAACGCGATGACGACCGGGAGAACGAGATCGGTATCGATAAAAAACAAAAGGTGCCCGCGAACAAAATCCACATCAACAAGGCCTCGCGGGACGAGCTGATGAGTTTACCTGGCATCGGCGAAGCCATGGCGAACCGCATCATCGAAAAAAGACCCTACCGGAAGGCAGAGGACCTGCTCAAGGTGACCGGCATTGGCAAAAAGACGTTGGAGAAGCTCAGGCCGTTTCTAGTTTTCCCCGCAGGGTAGGACGACTTTGTTAGATTGTTGGCTGGATGATCCTGGAGGCGGTTCAACAACAGGCCGTCCCCGCGCCAGGTCAGGCGAGGATGTCCTTCACCACCCTGGCCGGCAGGACGCCAGTCAGTCGATTGTCCAGGCCTTGGTATTTAAACGACAACCGCTCGTGCTCGATGCCGAGTTGGTGTAGGATCGTGGCCTGCAGGTCGCGCACATGCACGGCCTGGTCCGGAGTGGAGATATTGAATGACATCTCATCGGTGTCACCGTAAACCATGCCGCCCTTGATACCGCCGCCAGCCATCCAGATGGTGAAACATTTAGGGTGGTGGTCGCGTCCATAATTCGTTTCTGACAGCGCGCCCTGGCAGTAGACGGTCCGGCCAAATTCACCGCCCCATACGACGAGGGTGTCGTCTAACATACCGCGTTGTTTCAGGTCCTGAATCAGGGCGTAAGCCCCCTGGTCGACGTCCTTGCACTGCTCGGGCAGGTCGCGCTGAAGAGCGCCGTGCTGGTCCCAGCCGCGGTGGAAGATCTGGACGAAGCGCGTGCCCCGCTCAACGAGACGGCGTGCCATCAGGCATGAGTTGGCGAAAGAGCCGCGTTTCTTTACCTCGGGGCCGTAGAGGTCAAAGGTGTGCTGCGACTCGCTATCGATATCGGTGAGTTCCGGCACGCTGGCCTGCATTCTGAATGCCATCTCGTACTGCTGGATGCGGGTCTGGATTTCGGGATCGCCGACCCGCTCGTAGGATTTCCTGTTCAAGTCGTTGAGTCCATCCAGCATCATGCGTCTCATTTCGCGTGAAATCCCGGGAGAGTTTTTCAAGTAGAGCACGGGGTCGCCTTTTCCACGGAGGGAAACACCGGCGTGTTCACCGGGAAGGAACCCGCTTCCCCAGAGGCCTGCGGAAATGGCCTGCACGTTGGACTTGGGGTTGGTGTGGTAGGCGTGGAGGACGCAGAACGTCGGCAGGTCCTGGTTCATGCTACCAAGGCCATAGGAAAGCCATGAGCCGATGGATGCCTTACCACGGATCATGGAGCCGGTGTACATGAGATAGTTGGCAGGCTCATGGTTGATGGCATCGGTGTGCATCGATTTGATGATACAGATATCATCGGCCATCCTGGCGGTGTAGGGTAACAACTCACTGATCCAGGCGCCGGACTGGCCGTGCTGCTTGAACTTAAACCGGGAGGGCGCCACGGGGAAACCTTTCTGGCCCGATGTCATGGTCGTCAGGCGGACACCGGACTTTTTCAGAAACCCGCTCAGGTCTTCCTTAAAGCGTTTTTCCAGGCCCGGTTTGTAATCGAAGGTATCCAGCTGGCTGGGGGCGCCGATCATCGACATGTAGATCACACGTTTGGCTTTAGGCGCGAAGTGGGGAAGCGTTGCGGCGGCGTCCAGCGCCCCGTGGTCGCCGGCAGCCATCAGCTCCTTGGGCAGCAGGGACGCCAGCGCGGCGGCACCCAGTCCGGTGACGTTTTTGCGGAAGAACTGTCGGCGGTTGATAATACCGTTGAGGTCAAAAAGGTCGTTCATGATGAAAAATGTTAGAGGATTAATGGGTGAGGGTTTCGTCGAGGTTGAGAATCTGGGACGCGATCAAGGTCCAGGCTGCGAGTTCGGCGGGTGGGATGGACGGGTCCACCGGACTATCGCCCACGGCAACCAGCTTGGCCGCCTCCTCCGGGGTCGCTTTGAATTTTTCCCGGGCATGTCCCAGGGTATCGGCAGCGATCGCCTTTTCCCCGGTGTCCAGCTCCCGGGACATCAGGCGCAGGGTGATGTAGTCGAGACGTCCGGCATCATCGGCCGTTGCCTTGATCGCCTTGGTCGCCAATACCCTGACCGCCTCGACAAACTGCACATCGTTCATGGTGACCAGGGCGGCGAGCGGCGTGTTGGTCAACTCCCGGCGCACACAGAAGGTCTCGCGCGGGGGCGCGTTGAGCAACTCCATCGATGGATGCGGAGCGGTGCGTTTCCAGATGGTGTAGATCGACCGGCGGTAGAGCTTCTCCCCGGTATCACGTTGGTAGTTACGGGTATTGGATTCCTTCATGGCCACAGCCGACCAGATCCCGTCCGGCTGGTATGGTTTGACAGGGGGGCCACCGAGTTCATCGACCAACAAGCCGGAGGCACTGAGCACCAGGTCCCGCAGTTGCTCGCCGTGGAGGCGGAAACGGGACGAGCGTGCGAAGAGGATGTTTTTCGGGTCGGTCTGCTTTTTATCGTCGGTGAGAACCGCCGACTGGCGATAGGTCGATGAGGTAACCATCAGGCGCAGCATGTGTTGCACATCCCAGCCGCTTTCCACAAACTCGGTGGCCAACCAATCGAGTAGTTGCGGGTGACTGGGACGGCTCCCCATGATGCCAAAGTCCTCGGTGGTTTCAACAATACCCCTGCCGAACATGTAGTGCCAGTAGCGGTTGACGGTGACCCGGGCGGTCAAGGGGTTTTCCGGATTCACCAGCCACTGGGCGAGGCCGAGGCGGTTCGGGGGCACCTTCGTGTCTTTGCCCGAAAGCACAGAGGGCACCCCGGGAAACACCTTCTCCCCTTTGGAGGCATAATTGCCACGCTCGAGAATGTGGGCAAACGCCTGGCTTTTCGGCTTTTCCTCCATGATCAATGAATAGGAGCCGCGTTTGGCCAGAGCCTCCCTTTCCCTGGTCAGTTCCGCGATCCGCGATTGTCCGGTCAACGGCTTGGCCGGGAAACGGGCGTCAAACTGGTGGCGCAAGGCCGTGCGTGGCAGCTTGCTTTCGGGCGAGTGATGCAGGGCCGTTACCAAGCATTGGTATGCCAGATCCTGCACTTCCTTCTCCTTCAGGGGGCGGCTGACCACCCTGAGGTCCTGGGCGGCCACCACCCCGCGGAGCAGTGAATCGTTCCCGGCGCGGCTTCCCAGGCGCAGGGGCACGCGGGTCTGGATATTCTGACCCGGATGATTGTGGGAATAGGTCAGGGGTGCCGGCTTGCCGTTGAGATACACCGTCAGACTGTCCTTCTTTCTGGAGGGGTCATACACCACCATGACGTGATGCCATTGCCTGGGTGCCAGGGGCGATTGGGTAAACGCTTTAACAGCCTGGGTGGGCCATTGCTCAATCACATGGGCTGCCACGTGTCCGCTTTGGAGCCATAGATCCCACCCCCGGTGCTTGTCGGCGGGGTCCATGCGGGCAAGGACCGCGCCGTTGGGAGTTCCATCGACATAGATAAAGCCTCCGTAGGAAAAGCCCGGGTTGTTTTTGAAGTTCCCGAAATCCCCGATTTCCACACTGGGGCGGTCCCCGATCTGCAGAGCGTGGCCGAACACGCCAGGCAGTGTTTTTACAGCAGCATGAAGCGAGACCGGCTGACCGTTGGCTGTTCCGGTGAGGAGGTCATTCGCAGGATTCACCAGCGGCAGGTAAACTTCCTGGCCCGGGACCGGCTGGTCAACACCCGGTGGCTTGTTCTTCACCAACTGGGTGAGCCAGGCCTGGTAGTCGGCCTCACGGGCAGCGTCCTGCTCCTTCTTCCTGGCCGCGAGCGTTTTCTGGAGTGTCTCGACTTCCCGGGTGATGGCATCCATCCGGGAACGGGCACCACGCGGCGCCACGTAGATGCTTGGAGGATGGCGGCCATCGTTGCGATCCAGTGCGGCCATGGTGGTATTACGGAAATACGCTGAGATCTGATAGAACTCCTTCTGCGACACCGGGTCGAATTTATGGTCGTGGCATTCCGCGCACCCAACGGTCAAGCCCTGCCACACGCCGAAGGTTGTATTCACCCTGTCGGTGGCATACATGGCGTTGACCTCCTCGGCGATCGACCCGCCTTCCCCGGTGGTCGGCAAACAGCGGTTGAAGCCGGTGGCCACTTTCTGGTCGAGACTTGGATTCGGAAGCAAATCGCCGCCGAGCTGCTCGATGGTGAATTGGTCGAAGGGCATGTTCCGGTTGAAGGCGTCAACCACCCAGTCGCGGTAGGGCCATATTTCGCGGTAATTGTCGATGTGGATGCCGTGGGTATCGGCGTAGCGCGCGGCATCGAGCCAAAGCCGGCCCTGTTGTTCACCGTAGGCCGGGGATTTAAAGAGGTGGTCCAGGACATCGTTTACGGCTTTCGTCGGATTGGCGGCATGGGCGGTGACAAATGCCTCCGTAGCCTCGGGGGTGGGTGGCAGGCCTGTGATATCAAAATAGATCCGGCGCAGCAGCCGGCGGGGTGCCTGTTCCGGGTTGGGTTCGAGCCCGTTCTCCTCCATCTTCGCCAGCGTGAACTGATCGATCGGATTGGTCGCCCAGTGCTCCAGCTCCTTGGTGCGCGTTACCGGCACCACGGGCTTACTGGGAGCGATGAATGCCCAGTGCTCCTCGTATTCGGCACCTTGCGCGATCCATTTTTCGACCAGGGCGATTTCGTGGGCCGACATCGTTTTATGACTCTCGGGCGGAGGCATGACGGTGTCCCTGTCCTCCGACTTGAGCAGCTCGACCAGCAGGGACTCGGCGGGTTTGCCCCGGACGATGACCGGCTTGCCGTTTTCCCGTTTCTCAAAAGCAAACTGTTCGCGGTCGATGCGCAGCGGTGCCTTTTTAGGTTCGCGCGTGCCGGAGTCCGGGCCATGGCAGTGGTAGCATTTTTCCGACAGAACAGGCTGGATGTGGGCATTGAACGTCACCTTGTCGGGCAGCTGCACACTGCCTGGAGCGGCCGCGGCCTTGGGTTTATCTCCAGAGTGCTTGGGAGTGTCGTCCCGATCCCCTGGCCCACTCTCATTTTTACCACAGGAAACAAAAAGCATACAGGCAGCCATGGAGGCCGACATGATACCGGTCAAAGAGACACGCTTCGGTGCGGCACCGGATCTTGCACCGGATGCTGCACGGGATGTTGAACAATTGATTACCATGGGAAAAAACACCGTTCAGTGTATTACATCCCGATACGGAAACAAGTGTGCAATTTTTCCAAAAAAGGACAACAAAACGTCACTTTCCGGAAGGATCGTCCGGTCGGGGCACGATCTTGTTGGCCGCACATCCACAGCGACCGCCGCAACAATCCTTGTCGCTCCCCACAAGCCACACTTTGAGCCATCGGAACAAAAAGATACCCAGCGTGGCGGTCACCACCGTGAGCGCCGCGTAAGTTTGCCAGTTCGTCCAATCCATGTCGTCGTCAGTATAGCCTTGTTTCAGGAAAAAGATAGTCGGTCAGGCAAACAAGCTGCCGACCTGATACACGGCAAAGGCAGCCAGCCACGCCACGCCCGTCATGGCGACCAGCTGTCCGAGCGCCCACTTCCAGGAGCCGGTCTCCCGGCGGACCACCACCGTTGTCGGCAGGCATTGCAGGGCGTAGACAAAGAAAATCAACAGACTGAACGTGGTCAGCGGGGTGTAGACCTTCCTTCCGTCCGGCCAGGTGGCATTACCGAGTTTAGCTCTGAGTTTTTCCAGGAACCTATCCTCATCCTCGTCCTCTTCCACCGAGTATGAAATGGCCAGATTGGCATTAAAAACCTCACGTGCAGCGAAGGCGGCGATCAGGGCTGTGCCGGTGCGCCAATCGTAGCCAAGGGGCTTGACCGCCGGCTCGATCGCATGTCCCATTTTCCCCATGTAACTTTGCTCCAGAGCAAGCGCCGCATCCTCGGCGGCCGGTGTGCCTTGCCCGGGTTTGGGATAGGTCTGCAAAGCCCATAACAAGATACAAAGCCCGAGAATAACCGTGCCGGCTTTCCGTAAAAACGACCAGGTCCGTTCGACCAGGTGGCGGCCGATGTAAGACATGTCCGGGATGCTGTAGCAGGGCAGCTCCATCAGAAAGTGTGACGCCTGTTCATCCCCCTTCACCCTGGGGGCCAGCATCCATGCCGCCAGCAAGGCACTGGTCGTTCCCAATAGATATATCCCCGCGAGAACAAGGGCTTGAACCGTTGCGCCATAACCCGCCAGCAACATACCTATCAACAAGGAGTAGACGGGAAGCCGTGCCGTACAGCTCATCCAAGGCGCGATGAGTATGGTCAGCAGGCGCTGTTTGGCACTGTCCATGCTCCGTGTTGCCATGATCCCTGGAATGGCGCAGGCATAGGAACTCAGCAAAGGAAGGAAGGCCCTGCCACTCAGTCCCACCTTGCTCATCAGGCCATCCATCAATAAGGCGGCACGCGCCATGTAACCCGTGGTTTCCATCATGCCGATACAAAACAACAACAGCAGTATCTGCGGCAGGAAAATCACCACACTTCCCACTCCGGCAATGACCCCATCGACCACCAGATCCCGCAGGTCTCCTTCAGGCATGATGTTGGAGACACTCTCACTGACCGCACCGATACCGGCCTCCACCCACGCCATCGGATACTCCGACAAGCTGAATATCATCCAGAAAACAGCAAACATAAGCGCCGCAAACACCACCCATCCCCATAACGGATGGAGTATGACCTGGTCAATTTTGTCGCTGACCGTCAGACCGCCGACGGCACCATCCTGATTGTGCCTGCGGGCAGCCACCTTGCAGATCGACTGCACCCACCTCGTCCGCGCCCGTGATATTTGTTCATCGGGTGAGGCACCTGCCCTGATGCATTTAGCCGCCTCTTCGATACCCGCCATGCGGACTCCGTCGTCAATACCAGGCTGTTGCTTCATCCGGTATTCAGTATCCGCAAGCAAATGAATCGCATGCGCCGATGCGTTAGGCGTCCCTTGTGACTCCAGTTGACGGGTCAGCTCATGGACAGCCGACTCGGTGTGTTTGTCAGCCTGCCACTTCCGCGAGGACGGCCGGGGGAAGGGTCGCCTGAGGGCATGTTTTAAATCGACCACCCCCTTGCCTTTGTTTGCCTGCAGGGGAACGACGGGCAGGCCCAGCTCTTCGGAGAGTAATTCGACATTGATGCGCAGGCCGCTTTTCTCAGCCAGATCGACTTTATTGAGCGCCACCACGACCGGTAGACCGAGATCGACAACCTGCAGCACCAGATACAGATGCCGCTCCAGGTTGGATGCATCCACCACGCACACCACGGCGGTCGGCAACTCACTTCCCTCCAGATCACCTAACAAAACATCACGCGTGATTCTCTCGTCGGGTGCCTTGGGGCTTAATGAGTAACACCCGGGCAGGTCTAACAACTCAAACTTGTGTCCATGGGGGGTCCGGAGGGTACCCGATACGCGGGTCACCGTTACCCCCGGATAGTTTCCCGTTTTCTGGTTCGCCCCCGTTAGCGCGTTGAACAAAGTCGTCTTGCCGCTGTTAGGATTCCCGACAAGAGCGATAGTTTCCATAGTGGCAGTAATAGATCGTTGAAATAATGGGGGGAGCACGTCGGGGACACGTCTCCTAACAAGACATCGTTATACCATTTCCACCAGAACCTGGTCACCCAGCTTGCGGCTGAGGGCGAGACGGGTTCCGCAGACAGAACAAATCATGTTGCGGCCGTCGGAGAGTTTACAGATTTCCATTTCCTCACAGAAGCCGATTTCCCGTAGCCTCTGGCACTCGCCGCCATCAAGCTGGCGGATGCGTAACTGACAGCCGGCGCTCGCCTTGCTCAAGGTCATGGCGCTGTCTGCTTTAAGGTCGCTGGCGATGTCTGATATCATCTTCGGACACAATAAAGCGTAATTGAGACTCTGTTGCAATAAGAATCTTCATGAAAGAGTTTTTATTCTCCTATGAGGGGGTTATTCCCCGTAAATCAAGGGTTCCGGACCTGATTTCTCTTTTCAGTAGGCTCGTATCGGTTAAAAATCAGTTGCGAAAACCTCGTAATCTCATACACCAAAACGACTTATGATCACTACCCATGCTAAAATCACACCGGTTCTCGATCCCGAATTCGTTCCAGCGGTTCTTTGGAACAGGGCATTTGAGGAAAAAGCAGCTACCGACCCAGGGGCACATGACGTTGAAATCGCACTGGGCCGCCTGGACGGCACCGTTTTCCGCCGCTCCGTCCGCGTCCTCACCCACGAGGGGGAAAACGTTGCGCTCAACATCAAGTATGTCGAACGCCTGGTCAAATTCATGCTCTGGGCCCAGGGGGGGAGTCGGATTTACATCGCCGGCAACGATGCCATCGCGGCGGCTATCTCCGGCATGTATTCTGAAAACGGCAGTCGTAAGTTCGATTGGGACATCGTGGGCAAAGGTATGTTTGGCGAGTATATCAAGGTCATTGCCACCACGCCGGAGGAGATACCTGCTGAAAACAGCCCGGCTGCCCCGCTTGGCCGTCACCTTGAAGGCAACCGCATCGGGTTCGATCTTGGCGGGTCTGATAGAAAATGCGCTGCCGTGATCAACGGCGAGGTCGTCTTCTCCGAGGAGGTGCCGTGGGACCCCTACTTTCAGGAAGACCCCAGCTATCAGCGTGAAGGCATCATCCACTCGCTGAAACTCGCCGCCGCGCACCTGCCCAGTGTCGATGCCATCGGTGGTTCGTCCGCCGGGGTGTATATCAACAACGAGGTCCGTATTGCCTCCCTCTTCCGGGGGATCAAGGATAAGGAGGTTTTCCAGAACACGGTGGTTCCGATGTTCAAGGACATCATGGCGGCGGAATACCCCGGGGTGCCTTTCGACGTCATCAATGATGGCGAGGTCACCGCACTGGCCGGCTCCATCAGCCTGGACACCAATGCCGTGTTAGGCGTCGCCATGGGAACGTCCGAAGCCGTCGGCTACGTCGACCCCCAGGGCAACGTCACCGTGCAGATCAACGAACTCGCCTTTGCCCCCATCGACTACCGTGAAAACGCTCCCGTCGACGAGTGGTCGGGCGATGAAGGCTGCGGTGTACAGTTTTTCTGTCAGCAAGGAGTCGCCCGCCTTGCCCCCGCCGCCGGATTCGACTTCGGTGACATGCCCTTCCCCGAGCAGCTGATCGAAGTCCAGAAAGCCATGGCTGAAGGTGACGAGCGCGCTGCCAGGATCTATCAGACGATCGGCACCTGTTTCGGATATGCCATCGCCCACTACGCCGACTTCTACGAAATCGGCACACTCATCATCATGGGGCGCGCCACCTCCGGCCCTGGTGGGCAGATCATGATCGATGCAGCCAAAGAGGTGCTCAACGCTGAGTTCCCAGCCCTGGCGAAACAAATCAACATCACCCAGCCGGATGAAAAGATGAAGCGTCACGGCCAGGCTGTTGCCGCAGCATCACTTCCGGCCATTGTATAGCAGTAGCGCAACCCATCCCGCCATGCGCGGGATTCCAACTGAATACTTCCAACTGAAAACTGACTACTCCAACATCAAAGCCACAATGGTTTTTGATGAAAGGTCCCACCTCGGGGCCTTTCGTTTACACATGTGGCACCGTTACCGGATCTGGCTGATGCTGCGCACCTTCCTGAGTGTTGCCCTGATCCTGGCTGGTCTGGTCATCCTGATCAGCCAGGGGCCGCAGCCGATGAGTATCCTGATGCTGATGGTCGGCACCTTTGCGCTGCTCAGGCCACTGATCTGGAAAATCATGCACGGCCGGAACCTGCGGCAACTGCCGGGCTACGGGCAGTCGGTCGTCTACACCTTTACTCCCGAGGGTATTGAAATCGACGGGGAGGACCGACACGCCAGGGTCAAGTGGTCCGGCCTGTTTGAGGCGGTCACCACCAGACACGGCCTGCTCCTCTACCACGGCAAAAAATCCTACACCTGGGTGCCCCTGGAGGCTTTTGACTCACCGGAGGACTTCGCCCAAGTCTCGGATTGGGCAAGGGGCAGTTAGACTTTCTTCGACTTCAGGCTCCGCGCGTAGTTGTGGCACGGGTTTTCAATCCAGCGATGGAACAGGGCGGCGGCAAAAGCGGAAAAGGCAGTCGCCAGGATCACCGCCGGAAGTTGATACAGCCAGGTGGCCGGAAAGTGCTTGGTATGTGTCAACACCGCCCCACCCAAGGTGATGTGGATGAGGAAAAACGAGTACGACAATTTTCCCAGGTAATCGATTTTCAATTTCTCCGTCCACTTGACGGTCAGTTGCGGGAGATAGGCCACGATCAATGCCGTGCCCAGCGCCGTCCACGCGGCCCTGGTGCTAACCGCCGTATAGTGGCCATAAAAGGCACAGGCTAACAAGACACCTAACACCCAGACCGACAACGATTTGTGTTGTTTCAAAAAGACCGCCATTCCCATGGCATACAATGCCGTGTAACTGAGAATTGTCGGACCCTTGTCGACCGTTAGAGGTGCCAGGGCCCACAGCAATACCACACCAATCCGCACAGCCGGTTTGGGATGCACCAACAGCGGGAAACACATCAGGATCGCCACCACAAACTGGGCCTCCACGCCAAGTGTCCAGAACACGGGCACATACCACCTTTCCCCGACGAAATCGGCATACAGCAAATAGTTCGCCAGTGTCCTCGACCAGGTGATATCCTCGAGATGCTGGCCGTAACCAAACAGTGGGTTGCCACAGGCGTAGAATATGATTTCCAGCAGAGCGATCATCGCGAATGCCGGATACAGACGGAAAAAACGACTCACCAGAAACCGGCCCGAGTCCCGGTAGCTAAACTTCGACCACACCAGGACCAGGGGGGTGATGTATCCCGAGATGCAGAAAAAAACATTCACCCCGAGGTAGCCGAAGGTAAACAACCAGCTGACCGCGCTGTCGTCGTACCAATTGAAATGATACAGGCAAACCCCCAACGCCGCCAGGATCCTGAGTGCATCGAGGTTGGCCAATCTTGTTTTTTCCCGAGGCATGACGTGGATGATTCAGTCTTCGAGAGTCAACCCGTCGAGTTCCCTCTTCTTTGTTTCGATCAGACTCCTGATTCGCTCCTCCTCGCGTTCGGCCTTGTTGTATGCCCGCATTGCCTCTCGCCATTCCGAATACCACTCCAGGCTGGGCAGCTTGTGCTCCTTCATAACGACATCGAGCGGCAGGGATTTGAGTTCCACACGGCAAGCCGACAGCATTTGCCGTAATCGGCCAGGGGTAACCATGTTGGAATTGCTCAGTATCAACGCCCCCGTCATCCCGGGATCGAGCGGGTGGACCCAGTAGTAGTCCTCATCGGCCGCCCCCATCAGTGAGCGCGATGATTTGACCAGGACCAGACAATCTTTATACGTCGGTATGTTGAGTGAGAATTTGCCGTCGGCATCGGTCGTTGTCACCGCCAGATGTGCGTAATTTCCTGAGGCATAAAACAGATAGGACAAACACAACTTCTGTAATGCCTCCTGATCAAGCCGGATCGGTGCAAGACGATGGTTACCAGCCTGATAGAACGCCCAATGGCCACCCATCGACCTGGCGAATTCAGTATTTTCAAACGCCAACTTCTCCTTTTTCACTTTCCTTAACGCGTGCTCAGCGGAAATCCTGATGTCTTCATTCCGACTTCTAACGTACACCTGGCAATCCGATTCAATCTTATCGCTCACAGACCTCCATTGCCTGCTGTAATCCATGAACCCTTCCATGGACTGACTCTGCCGGGCAGCCTCATCCAGGGTGGCATCAAACACACGCCGTTCCACCAGGATGATTTTCACATCGCCCAACTTGATGTTTTCACGATTTTTCTGAACGATGAACAACTGGCCATCCACCCGTTCTTTCCCGAGATTGCCCAGCGCATGATCACTCTTGCAAGCGCTTGCCAATACCGAGGCAGCGATAACCAGGGCAGTTACGATTCTGGATGAGTTGCACATCATTTCCTGAGCAGTGCCTGCAGTTCCTCCATTCTCCGTTGCTTGTCGGCAGACGCCTGTTCCAATGCGCTATCAAGCTCCTGGATCTCGTCCTGTAGTTGTTTGATCCGCTCCTTTTTTTCTCGCTCAATACCAGCCAGCCTCCGGGCATGTTCCGCAGCCGCCTGCGCCTCATACTCACGCCTTTCTTTCTCCATCCTGGCCGCCGCCAGCCTGCGTTCTTGCTCAGCGATCATCCTGGCCCGTTCTTCTTCCTCCTTGATGGTTTGTTGCCTGTGTTTTTCGGCTGCCGCCATCGCCGCCGCCTTCTGTTTGCGCTCGGTTTCCATCCGAGCGAGATATTCATCCTTGGCCATCCATACCCCACCGTGAACGACAAGCCCTTGCTTCAATTTGCTGTCAATGGGCTCCATCACCGCAATTGCCGCTTTCAGATACGGCGCTGAACTCGGGTAGGTCCTTGCGTAACCTTGCAGCAGCTCCAGCCTCTGATTAAACAGCTCCACCTCCCGTTGACTGGTGATCTCCGGGAAACGGTAATCGGGTATAAGTAACACCCGGTGCCATTTGGCAGAGGCCACAACCATCATGCGGCCGCTCTCGGAAAGGGCATGGATATGGGTGTCGCGACGCTCGATTTTCTTGCACAACACAGATCTCACTTCGGCATCCCGGTCGGTATGATTCACTTTATAAAGCAACAAATAGTCGGCCGCCGATACATTCAAGGCACTTGCCAACTGCCAAGCCAGGAAGAAAAACACTGCCTTCATACGGTCGATCATCATGTGTTCCGTGAACCGATGTAAAGCACAAACAGAATGATCCCATTGGCCCACCCTCAGTGGAAACTGGCAATGTCCGTCAGTGGCTTTTTGCCGATCACTGGCACTTTACAATGAGCTGCGGGAAACCCTACCACCAAGAGAAGAAACGGTTTCTCATCGGCAGGCCTCCCCAGTATTTCGTTCAGAAACTTCATCGGACTCGGCGTATGGGTCAGTGTCGCCAAACCAGCGCGGTGCAGCGCGGCGATTAAAAAACCCGTGGCAATCCCCACCGACTCCTTGGGATAGTAGGTTCTGGATTCCACCCCCCGGTGATCAACCGTTCTGGATTTCTGGAAAATGGCGATCAGGGCCGGTGCTGTTTCCAGAAATGGCTTGCTGGCATCGGTGCCAAGGTGGCCCAGGACATCCAGCCACTGCTCCGTTGCCCGGCCCCCGTAAAACTCGCGCTCCTCTGCCTCGGCCGCGTCACGGATCTGTTTTTTCACCCCCGTATCCGTCACCACCGCAAAGTGCCAAGGTTGCAGGTTGGCTCCGCTCGGAGCCGTGCCCGCGGCCAGGATACAATCGACCAGGACCCCCTCTGGAACCGGGTCGGGCGAAAAGTCGCGCACCGATCTCCGTTGACGGATCTCCTCGTAAAATCCACGGGCCATGCTCTGCATCTCCCCCCCGGACATACGTTGAAAACAAAGCGGTCTGGTCTCACCCGGCGCGTCACTCATACCCGGATCATGTGCCCCAAACCTCTACAACACAACGACAATCCGGTCATTGCCCCCGCAAGAATATGCAGAACAATTAGCAAGCCCCCCCGTTCTTTCAACTTGTAAGTAATTCCGAACCAAGAGCATTCTCCCCGGGCCAACCCACCTACGGCCATGCGCATCCTCGTTCTCAACAGTGGTTCATCCTCACTTCGTTTCGCCCTTTTCGAAAATGGCGACACCTCCCCCATCGCCTCCGGCCTGGGCGAGTGCCTGAATACGCCCGATGCCAACCTCAAGCTCAAGCTCCCCGAGGCGGGCCTTACTTTGCCGGTGCCCGGCTCCAACCACGAGCAAGCCCTCAAGTCCGCCGTCACCATCCTCAAGGAACACGGCGCGTTGGACTCCGACCCCGATGCCATTGGCCACCGCATCGTGCATGGAGGTGAATACTTCTCCGCCCCGTCCAGGATCACACCCGAGGTGGTCCGACTGGTAGAATCCTGTAATCACCTCGCCCCACTGCACAACCCCAGCGGCGTGCTCGGCATCAAGGTGGCCCAACAACTCTTCCCGCAGACCCCACAAGTCGCCGTTTTCGACACGTCATTCCATCAGACACTCCCCGAACATGCCTATCTGTATGCCATCCCCATGTCATACTACCGGGATCATGGTCTCAGACGGTACGGCTTCCACGGCAGTAGCCACAGCTACGTTTCCCAAACGGCGGCAAACCAGCTTGGTTTTCCCTTGAAAAAATCACGTCTCATCAGCGCGCACCTCGGTAATGGCTGCTCGGCCACCGCCATCCTGGACGGACGCAGTGTCGATACCACCATGGGCCTCACTCCGCTCGAAGGCCTGGTGATGGGAACACGCTCCGGCGACATCGACCCCGGACTCGTCATTTTCCTTTCCGAGCAACTGCACATGACCACTCCGGAAATATCCAACCTGCTCAACAAACAATCCGGTTTGCTCGGACTCAGTGATATATCCAATGACATGCGGGAACTCCGCGAGGAAGCAGACGACGGGTGCGAGGAGGCGGCCCTGGCGATCGGGATTTTCTGCTATCGCGCCGCCAAATCCCTGGCAGCTCTCACCGTCTCGCTCGGAGGTCTCGACACCCTGGTCTTCACCGGCGGAATCGGTGAAAACGACCCACGCACACGTCAACAGATCATTGCCCACCTGCACTATCTTGGAATCCAAATTGACACGAAACGCAATGACTGCCACGGCCACCAAAGCAACGGCATCATTACCACCGATGACAGCCCGGTCACAGCCGTCGTCATCCCCACCAACGAAGAGCTGATGATCGCCCGGCTCACCAAAAGCACCCTGACCCCTGACCCCTGACCCCTGACCCCTGACCCCTGACCCCTGTCACCCGAAAAACATGCACACCTTCCTCATCGTCCCTACATCCGATCACGCCGGCCTCACCTCGGCATCCATCGGGCTTGTCCGGGCGCTTGACCGTATGGGGCTGCGCGTCGGTTTTTTCAAACCCATCAGCCAGTCCTACCACGAGCGAAGCAAGGATCTCTCGACCGCCTATATCCGCTGCATCACCGCACTCGATCCACCCGAGCCGATCTCAATGGACAAGACGGAAACCCTGCTGGCATCCGGGGAGACTGAAAACCTGCTCGAACACATCACCGAGAACTACCAGCAAGCAGCCAGGAATGCCGATGTCGTGATCGTCGAGGGGCTGCAAGCATCGTCAAAAAACCAGTTCCTCAACTCACTCAACCCGCGTATCGCCCACGCGCTCAATGCCGAGGTCATTTTCGTATCCTCCGCCAAAGGATCAAGTTCCTCCAAGGTCTGCAAAAAAATCAACCGTCGCTTGGAGTCCGCCTGCCAGGCATTCGGGGGGATCAACAGCGAACGCATCATCGGCGTCCTCATCAACCAGGGCAGCAGCGAGTGCTCCGTCACGGCCAAGTCCCTCGCCCAGGATTGCCCTGTGCTGGTGAACCAGAAAATCAAACTCATCGGCTTCATTCCCTACAAAGAAAGCCTCAGGTACCTGCGCACCAGTGATCTCGTCGCCCCGCTCCACACCACCACCCTGAACGAGGGCGAGATCAACACCCGCCGCGTCACCGGGATCCACCTGTGCGCCCGCGATATTGCCCACATCACCCACGTCTTTCATGCGGGCTCGCTGGTCGTGACCCCGTCAGACCGCTCGGACATTATCATCAGCGCAGCTTATGCCGCACTGAACGGCATCCAGCTCGCCGGCCTGGTGCTCACCGGGGGCACCGATCCGGAACCGGACGTACTCGAGTTCTGCCAGGCGGGTTTTGCCTCGGGGCTGCCGGTGCTGACAGCAAAAACATCATCCTTTGAAACCGCCCAGGCTCTGTCGTCACTCAATCCGGAAACCCCTCCCGATGACACCGAGCGACTGGAACACCTCGTCGACCACGTTGCCCGCAATGTCGATACCAAGTGGCTCAAACAGCATTGCACCACTCCTAACAAACCCCGGCTCTCCCCGCCGGCATTCCGACATCAGATTTCCAAGCTTGCCCGTCTGAACCCGCAACGGATCGTGCTGCCCGAAGGTGAGGAACCCCGCACGCTGGAGGCGGCCGCAATCTGTATGCAACGTGGTATCGCCATCCCTATTTTGTTAGGAAACAGGGAAACCATCAAGGCTGTCGCCACCCACAATGGCATCACTCTTCCTGACGACCTCGCCGTCATCGATCCACTCGACTGCCAAGGCCGGTACATCGCGCCCTTGATGGAAATCAGGAAACACAAGAACCTTACCGAGGAGCAGGCGGTGAGTCTGCTGGAAAACAACATCACACTCGGCACCATGATGCTGGCCAATGACGAGGTCGACGGCCTGGTCTCTGGCGCCATCCACTCCACCGCCGACACCATCCGCCCCGCACTCCAGCTCATCCGCACCGCGCCTGACGCCACCGGTGTTTCCTCCGTCTTTTTCATGTGCCTCCCCGACCAGGTGCTGGTTTACGGCGACTGCGCTGTCAACCTCGACCCCGATGCGGCCCAGCTTGCTGACATCGCCATCCAGTCGAGCAACACCGCTACAGCCTTTGGTATTGAGCCGCGCGTGGCGATGATTTCCTATTCCACCCACGACTCCGGCAGCGGTGCCAATGTGGAGAAAGTCCGCGCCGCCACTGCCAAGGTGCGCGAGCTGCGACCGGACATCCTGGTCGACGGCCCGCTGCAGTATGATGCCGCCAGCAATGCCGGTGTGGCCAGAACCAAGGCGCCTGACAGCAAAATAAAGGGGGATGCCACCGTCTTCATTTTCCCCGATCTCAATACCGGCAACACAACCTACAAAGCCGTGCAACGCGCCGGCAACGTGATTTCCATGGGCCCCGTTCTTCAAGGGCTGCGCAAACCGGTCAATGACCTCTCACGCGGTGCCTCGGTCGAAGACATCGTCTTCACCATCGCCATCACCTGTATCCAGGCGCAGCAGCTCCACCAACAAGCGTAAGCGTGACTCAATGGCTTGCCAATTCGCCGATGTGCGCCACCACGGCACTGGCCAGCCCCTCCGGATGATAACCACCCTCTAACACGGACACGACACGTCCGCGGCACATCTCATCCGCCCAGCCACACACCATCCGGGTGAGCTCTACAAAATCGCCATCCGTTAGATTCAACATTCCCACGGGATCACCCACCCGCGCGTCAAACCCGGCGGAAAGGAGGATGAAGTCGGGCTGGAACGCACGCAGGGCGTCACCGATGGTTTCGCGCCACAGGGGCAGGATGACACCTCCACCCGAGCCCTCGGGCACGGGTAGATTCAAGGTGGTGTGCGCACCGAAGCCCTCGCCGGTTTCCTCCACGGCTCCGGTGTGCGGGTAGAGGTTGTCCTCATGGCTCGACGCAAAAAACACGGTGCCGTCATCGTAAAAAATATCCTGGGTCCCATTGCCGTGATGCACATCCCAGTCGAGGATCGCGATGCGCTCAACATCGCGCCGTTTTTGCAAATGCCGCGCTGCGATCGCCACATTGTTAAAAATACAAAACCCCATACCACAACCTTGGGACGCATGGTGTCCGGGTGGGCGGACGGCAACAAAGGCATTTTTCACCACGCCATCACACACGGCATCCACCGCCGCAATCGATGCGCCAACCGCCTCCAAGGCCACATCATACGAGTCGTGGCAAATCGCCGTGTCACCCGTGCGAAGCACCTCGGCAAAGTGATCCGCATCCATCCTAACAACATCGTGATACCACGCCTCATGGCAAAGCAGCACATCCCCGATCTGCGCCTTCCTACCCGACAAGCGAAGGAGTGGCATTTTACCCGTATCCAACCTGGCCATCGCCGTCATCAATACCTCATAACGCTCCGCACTCTCCGGATGCATTGGTCCGGTGTCATGTCTGAGGAAACCCGCATCATAGAGGATACCTGTCTTGTTGGCAGCTGTTGTCATCACGTGTACTGCGGACTATGATCAGCTTGTAACGACTCGGCAAGTTCCTATACGCCCTCGTATCCCCCCACCTGCGTGCTTATACGTGCTTATGGCTGACAGAAAATCACCCGCACGGAGTCGAGGCGGAGGCGGGATTTGGCAATGGCGGTATGCAAGGCGTCGCGCTGGCTTCGCAGGGCGCAAATCTCCTCCTCACTCACATGGTCGTTGATCTCGCCCAGTGCCACCAGGCGGTCAATTTCCCAACCCAGTTTGGCATCGGATTCTGCCAGGGCCTGGTCGATCACCGACTGCATCAACCCGGTAGCGATTTCCCGGCATGCATCGAGCATCATCGGTAGCATCACGCGACGGAATTTTTCCTGCGCAAGTAACTTGTGCACATTCCCCGTCCGTAGCTGGTCGCCGTTGAGTTGGTAATCGTCAGTCCGGTCTTCCCCCGTGTGGTCGACCTGCACCCTGATGGGAGTCACGGGCAGAAAACGGTCGCTGTGCAGCGCTGCGGGTGCTATGCACTCGACCACGCTGTAGGTTTCCAGTAGAATTCCCTTTGTAGGCGCGCCTTCCCAGACGCCAAACGAGGCATTGCCGGCCTCGGATGTCAGCAGCAGCTCCAGCGCCGTTCTCGCCACCGGGTGGTCCCAGCTCATAAAGGTGGTGTCTTCACGCGACAAGGCGCGTGTCCGGTCGAAGGTCACGTTCAGCCCGTCGTCGGGAAGGGTTGGAAAAGCATCGGTGATAAGGTGCCCAGGGAGCAGTAAATAGGACCGGTCCACCAGCTCGTCGATGTGCAGGCCGAAGTGGTCCCAGAGCCGGAGCAAAAACGCCTCGGATTCCTTGTCGGAGTCCATTTTTTCAATCAGGTCGATTTTTTCCCGCGCGACCTCGGGCCTACTTGAGTTCAGCTCCAGAAGCCGGTCGTAACCACGCTCCAGCCTTTGCGTGACCCTCTGCCGGCAGGCCTTGGAGATATCGATAAAGGCATGTAAGGCCGGCTCGTGCATGCCCCGATGCGGCGGCTTGCCACCGAGCTCACGCATGATCTCCGTGGCACCATGCAAACTGTGCTCAAAGGCATTCAAACCCTCGTGATACCAACGGGCAAGAACCTCTTCGTGGCTCCCTTTGACGTAGGGTACATGGATGTTGATGGTTTCCGTCTGGCCAATCCGGTCAAGCCTGCCAATCCGCTGTTCTAACAACTCCGGATCATCGGGAAGGTCGTAAAGAACCAGGTGGTGGGCAAACTGGAAGTTCCGCCCTTCGCTACCAATTTCAGAACAGACCAGGATCCTGGCTCCCTCTTCCTCGGCGAAGTAGGCGGCCGACCGGTCGCGCTGCAGCAAGGTCATCCCCTCATGAAAATGGCCGCAATTGATATTGATGATATGTTTCAGTTGCTCAGGGATTTCTTCCGCCAGTTCACGGGTGCGGCAGATCAGCAACACCTTCGCCTCACCCAGCTCCTTGAGTAACTCCACCAACCAGGTGATTTTTTCCTCCGCGGAGTCCAGGCCGACCAATGAGGCACGTCGTTCGGGGAACCCGGTCAACGCTTCGCGGGTATTGCGGAACATCACGCGTCCGGTGCCAAAGGTATCCAGCAGTTCACGCACCAGCGGTTCGCGGGCCGATTCGTCACCCCCGTCAAGCGCCAGGCAGTGGTCGTGGACACGCTCGGACTGCGCGGTGAACAGCGCCCGGTCTTCCGCGCTGAGCACCTCACCGGACTGAAGCCGCCCGACCGCATCCGCCACCTCCTCGTAGTGGTCGGCCTCTTCTTGAAACGCCTCCATATCGACATAGCGGTCGGGATCCAACAATCGCAACCGGGCAAAGTGCCCCTCGGGCCCCAGCTGGCGTGGCGTGGCGGTGAGCAACAACAAACCTTCGGTCTGCCGGGCCAGCGCCTCCACCACTTGATAGGCCGGGCTGGGTGCCGTGGCACTCCATTCCAGGTGGTGCGCTTCATCCACGATGAGCAGGTCCCAGCCTGCGTCGATGACTTGCCTGGACCTGGTTTCGCTACCCGCGAGAAAATCAATGCTGCAGAGGACAAGCTGGCTATCGAGAAACGGATTATCCTCCCCTTCCCCACCATGTTCGATCGATTCACAACGCTCCTCGTCGAACAGGCTGAACAGCAGGTTAAACCGGCGCAGCAATTCCACAAACCACTGGTGCAGCAATGGCTCGGGAAGGACGATCAGAACCCGGTCGGCACGTCCCGTGAGGTGCAGTCGGTGCATGATCAGGCAGGCCTCGATGGTTTTCCCAAGGCCCACTTCATCAGCTAACAGAACCCGTGGAGCGAGCCGCGATGCCACCTCCCCGGCGATGTACATCTGGTGGGGGATCAGATCGACCCGACCGCCGACAAAGCCACGCGCGGGTGACTTCATCACCTCGCACTGTTTCCGCAGGGCCTCGACGCGCAGGTCATAGGTGTGCAGGTCATCGATATTCCCGCCCAGCAATCGGTCCTCCGGTTTACTGAAGCTCATGGTATCGGACAGCCCGGCCTCATCCACCTCGCGTTTACCACAGAGGTAGACTAACAGCCCATCACGCTCCAACACCTCGTCGACTTCCATCACATCACCCTCATGGGTTTCCAACGTCTCCCCGGCCTTCAAGGCCACCCTACGCAGCGGAGCACTGTCGAGGGCATACTGGCGGAGCTCATTGGCGGCCGGAAACATGACTTCGACACGTTTAAACTCAACATTGAGCATGATGCCGACCCCCAGCTCGGGTTCGGTTTCACTGATCCATCGCTGGCCGGGTTTTATTTTGGAACGTAGGGACATATTGTGGCGTGCAGGTTTTCAACCTGCCGCTGATTATGTACATGGGTTGCCGCACGTTGCAAACGCGCACTCCATGCAATGATGCAAAAAGCATGACAAGATGCGATCCACCAGTATAGTGCCGCCCATGTCCGCCCCTGCCCCAGATGCCATTGCCAGTGCCAGCGAGCTTGTTGTCCGCTACAGCTCCCACACGGTGCTCGACGGTGCCACACTCGCGATCCAGCAGGGTGACCGCATTGGCCTGGTCGGGCGCAATGGCTGCGGCAAATCGACCTTCCTGAAAATACTCGCCGGCGAAACCGTTGCCGACACCGGGGCTGTGACTTTTAAACGCGGGCTGGTCACCGGCTATTTGCCGCAGAACTTCGAACTCAATGAAGGGGCAAACGTACACGACAACGTGCTTGCGGGTGCCCAGTACACCCTCGATCTGATCGAGGAATACGAAACCATCCCCGCAGACAGCCATCGTAGCGCCGAGGTGCTGGATGAAATCACCCATCTCGAGGGGTGGGACCTCGAACACCGGGCGACCAGTCTGCTGACGCACCTGCATGCACCCGATCCTGACCGCATCGTCGCCACGCTTTCCGGAGGGGAAAAACGTCGGGTCGCCCTCTGCCGGGCACTGCTTGCCAAACCGGACTTCCTGATTCTGGACGAGCCGACCAACCACCTCGACACGGATTCCATCGAGTGGCTGGAAACATTTCTCGCCCGCTACAATGGCACCTGCCTGTTTGTCACCCACGACCGTTATTTCCTCGACCGCATCGCCACCCGCATTGTGGAAATCCGCCGTGGAAAATGCGATACCTACCAAGGGAATTACACCGACTACCTCATCTCCCGCGCCGAACGCGACATGGCGGAGGCCCGGAATGAACACAAACGGCAACGCTTTCTCAGCCGGGAACTCGAATGGGTGCGCCGGGGACCGAAGGCGCGGACGACCAAGGCCAGGGACCGCATGGACCGCTACTTTGAAATTGCCGGCCAGGAGGCACCCGAAGAGGAGCTCGACGTCGACCTGATCATCCCGGTGCCACCCAAGCTGGGTAATAAAATCATCGATGTACACGAAGTCGCCATGGCGTATGACGACGGCCCCTATCTCTTTTCCAACTTCAGCATGAGCCTGGAAGGCGGGCAGCGCCTGGGAATTGTCGGCCAAAATGGAATGGGTAAATCCACCCTGGTGAAAATCATCCTCGGTCAGCTCACCCCACTGGAGGGAAGGGTCGATATCGGCCTCAAGACCGACATTAATTTCATCGATCAAAACCGCCTCCTACTCGACGACAATCAATCCGTTTTCGAGGAAGTGGGTGAAGGCCAGGAGAATGTGCAGCTCGGTAGTGAAACCATCGGCCTGCGCGCCTACCTGCGTCGTTTCCTGTTTACCGAGGAACGTATCAATACCAAGATCGAACTCCTCAGTGGCGGGGAAAGAAGCCGGGTGATGCTTGCCAAGATCCTTAAAAAGGGCGGCAACGTCATTGTGTTAGACGAGCCAACCAACGACCTCGACCTGAATACACTACGATTGTTAGAAGAAGCCCTGTGTGCCTTCAAAGGTGTCGTGGTGGTGGTCAGTCACGACCGTTATTTCCTCAACCGGGTGTGCACGGACATCCTCGCCTTTGAGGGTGACGGGGTGATCGATTACCAGGTGGGCAACTACGATTACTATTTGGAGAAAAAAGCCGCCCGCGCCGCGACCAGCAGCGTTTACAAGTCGGTGCCCGCCGCCAAAAAAGAGCCGAAAAAAGAACGCCCCCGCAAGTTGAAATGGGCTGAAGCCAAGGAGCTTGAATCCATCGAGGATGACATCCTCGCCGCCGAGGAAAACGTGGCTCGTCTCGAGGCCATTTTCGAAGCACCCGACTTTTACGAAAAGCACGGAGACAACTGGCAGGCACTTGAAACCGAACTCAAAGAAGCGAAAGCCAAAGTCCCCCGGCTTTACACCCGCTGGGAAGAGCTCGAGTCCATCCGACTGGCAGCTGAAAAACAATAAGCCCGATAAGTCTGGCAAGCTCCCGGATCATCCGTTAAAATTTCCCCATGGAAACACGAGTGCATCTCCCCGACATGGAGCCGCCGTCAAGTATCACGGAGGTGATGGTGGCACTTCGCAGCCAACAACTCGAACCCACGCATGAGAAAAAGGATTGGGGCGACTGGATATCATTCACCGGCAAACAAACCGTCATCAGCATCGAGTCGATGCGTGGTCTGGCCAGCTCGGCGACCGTCGAGCACGCGGAGGAGGATGGCGATGACATCAATACGCGGATTCTCGCCGCCTTTGGCAAACTCGGCTGGTATGGCTCCGATGAGGAGGGTGAATTCCGGTTGGACTGATAACAAAAAACTTATTGAGTCACAGGCTTGCAGCAAACAATAGTTGCCATCTCATAATCTTCACCTGTGCCCATCTGTGTTAGAAAAAAACAGACACCGAGGAAGGGGATGCCCCCACACATACCATTCCCAAAATCTTGTAAATTTCGTAAACCCTGTCAAAAAACAACCCACCAACCATGAGAATCATATCTACCAAAGACGCCGTGTATCCGAAGATTGAAGAATCGCTGGCTGCGCGTAAGGACGACACCCAGCTAGAAGTGCTTGCCGGCATAGATTGTGATGACGAGGATCTCGCCAACCAGCGTGAAGCCGGTGATGACGACCCGATCGCGACCATCGAGCTGATCGTGCAATGGCTTCCGGAAACCGGCGAAGGTATCCTCGACTGGTTTTTTGTCCGCGAGTCGGGCATCGATGACGATCCACCGGAAGTCGAACACGGCGGGCCGCTGCTGGCATTCAACAGCCAGGGAGAGGAGCCTGACCTTGACCAGCTGATCGATGAAGCGGTCGCAGCCCTCAACGAATCCGTGACCTGGGCCGAGTTTGAACTCGAGGAAGATGCTTGATCAAGAACCGTGGGATTTGCTGGTGGTCGGGGGTGGTGCCGCCGGATATTTCGCCGCCATCACCTGTGCGGAATCCCTGCCCGGCGCGCGGGTGCTAATTCTGGAAAAAACCGCCCACGTCCTCGGCAAGGTCAAGGTCTCCGGCGGTGGCCGCTGTAATGTGACCCACGCCTGTTTCGACCCCAAGGCACTGACTCAATATTACCCGCGTGGGTGCAAGTCATTGATCGGCCCGTTCCACCGATGGGGGGCGGCCGACACCGTCGATTGGTTTCAGAGCCGTGGGGTGGAACTTAAAACCGAGCCAGACGGCAGGATGTTTCCCGTCACCGATGACTCACAAACCGTCATCGACTGCCTGACCCGGTCAGCCGGTGAAGCCGGAGTTTCTGTTAGAACAAACACCGGTGTCAAGTCGGTTCAGCCAGGCAATGACAACTCCCGACATTTCAGCGTCACCACCGAGCCGGGCGACAGGCTGTTAGCCAGGTCTGTGTTACTCGCCACAGGTGGCACCCGCCTAGCGGCCGGTGCACGGTTGGCGCAATCTTTGGGTCATGTACTCATCCCGAATGTGCCGTCCTTGTTTGCCTTTAACGTTGATGATCCACGCCTTGAGGGTCTTCCGGGAGTCTCGGTATCCGATGCCACTGTCTCAGTGCCCGGGATGAAACCGAGCCAAAGCGGCCCGCTGCTGATCACGCATCACGGACTCAGCGGGCCGGGTATCCTGAAGCTCTCGGCATGGCGCGCGCGGGAGCTGCATGACCGTGGATACCAATTTCCAATCAACATCAACTGGCTCCCCCACCAAGCCGTTGAGGATACCCTGCGCCACACGCGCCAGGACTGGGGAAAACGACGCGTGTGCGGTCGGGCGCCCTTTGACCCTTTCCCCAAAAGACTCTGGGACCGCCTCTGTAGATCGGCGGGAATCGCAGACGACTGTATCTGGTCGCAACTCAGCAAAAACAGCACCCGACAACTCTGCCGTGAATTGACCGGTGGAACCTATCAGGTTTCCGGCAAGAGCATCAACAAAGACGAGTTTGTCACCTGCGGTGGTGTCCCCCTGAAAGACGTCAACCTTAAGACGATGGAGAGTAAAATCACCCCCGGCCTCTACTTCGCCGGCGAGATTCTTGATATCGATGGCGTCACCGGAGGATTCAACTTCCAAAATGCCTGGACCAGCGGTTACATCGCAGGCTCTGCCGTGGCGGAGCATTGATTGGGGGATTTCTCTATAGGCGCGGTCACAGCAGGACAGATGACCGGCGACACGGCGCCGACGTCGTACCTTTGTTATGGTAGGACAGCTTTGCAAGCTGTCGGCAACCCAAGTCCTCATCCAGCCGACAGCTTGCAAAGCTGTCCTACCGGAGGAACTCCCTGACCACGGGGGCGGTCAAATCAGCCACCGTCAGGTCGGGACCGTATGCCGCAAGGTCATCCACGGTGAAGCCACCGGTTGCAACGGCAAGCGTCAACGCCCCCATGGCTTTGCCACAGGCGATGTCCTTGGGGGTGTCACCGATGACCACGGTATTGGCTGCCTGGAAATCCTTGGCGTATTCGGCACTTGCTCTCTGGAGGGCCACCGGGCCTAGCAGATTGCGGTCATGGTGGTCATCACCATAGGCTCCTACGCTGATGGAAAAGTATCCATCCAGGCCGTAGTGATCGATTTTGGCTTTTGCCCCTGCTGCGATATTACCTGTTAGCAACCCGAGGGTTACTTCTGATTGTTCAAGCTCCGACAACATCGTCTCCACGCCCGGAAGCACACAACCGGAGAACGAAGCCAGATTGGGCCCCAGCCTGGTGAGGTAGACTTGATAGAAATCCTCCAGCGTAAGATCGCTGCCGAAGTGCTTGAGTAGGCCACTTACGATTCCCGAGTCGGTACTTCCGGCAAGATCAAGCTCAGGGCCCTCGGCACCAAAGAGTTCACAGGCCGTCTCTTTAATGGCCGCCATACCCGCACCCCCCGTGTCGATCAGGGTGCAGTCGATATCAAATAACAGCAGTCTGGACATAGTTTCGCGGCGCGGTGAATGCACTCTAACGACCATACAGTCTTTTCCGGGTTGGTCGACGGGCTAACAGATAGATCAACGCGCCGATCGCCCCGGTCAGGGCGATGATGATCACCCAGGTCAACTTCTCGTTGCCCTCGGCAGGCTCATGGATAATACAATCCACCAACATCCAGATCCAGAATGCCAGCGAGAGGAAAAAGAAGCCGATCAGAGCGATGACAACCAGCTCCGGATATCCTAACGGGCCCATGACATTTCGAATTCCAGGGTGTTAACCCCCCTATTCTTCTTCGTCGGTTGCGTTGTTATCCGTGGGCGCTGCTTGGTGGCCTGCCACCAATTCATCGTCGTCGTTGAACTCAAGATGCTCGTCACCCTGGTCATCCGGATCGATGAGGTTGCCGTGGCTAAGTAGGAATTTACGTTTGCGCTGTGCCTCGGGGAGTGGTGACAGCATCATATTGACAGCGCGGCCTGCCAGGCGGGCTTGCTGGTCGACATTCGCAATCCCTTTCAAATCCTCGGCTACTTTTTGGAGAACATCGAAGCCGATTTCACGGTGGGCATTCTCCCGGCCACGGAACTGAAGACGGACGCGCACTTTGTTTCCATGATCGAGGAACTGCTCAGCACGGGCGAGCTTGATGTTGTAGTCGTGTTTATCCGTTCCCACCCGAAGTTTGATTTCCTTGATGCGGTTCACCGTCTTAGGCGACTTCTTTTTCAGCTTGGCCTGTTCGTATTTGTATTTCCCGTAATCGCACACGCGGCACACTGGCGGGCTGGCGTTGGCGGCGACCTCGACGAGATCCAGGCCAACGGATTTGGCTTTTTCAACGGCTTCCCGCGTATTCATGACGCCCAGCTGCTGGTCCTCATAGACTACGCGTACTTTGGGGGCACGGATACGTTCGTTGACACGCGTAATATCACGACGGGGACGGAATGTTTTTTTCTTAGGTTTAGCTATGGTGTTCTCCTTTGGTTTGTTGGGAAAAGTGATTTGAGTCCACGGCGCGAGCGCGGCGGGGCATCCACGTCACTTCGACGTGTTGGGGTAATGAATATGCCAATAAAATAATCCATGCAGGTAGCAATCAACGGAGCCTAGTCGGTTTACAATGACCGAGTAGCAATTTCCGTTTGGATGGTAGAAACAAATTCATTAATTGGCATCGAACCAAGATCATCCCGATCCCGGTGTCTGACAGAGACGGTGCCGCTCTCGGCCTCCCGTGCTCCGATGACTAGCATATACGGCACACGGTCGAGTCTTGCAAGACGAATTTTAGCACCCACCTTGTCGGCATTCCGGTCACAGGCAACCCTCACGCCTGCCTCAAGCAGCAGTTGCACCGCCTCCTCGGCGGCATCGTTGAATTTTTCGGAAATAGGCAACACGCGCACCTGCTCGGGTGAGAGCCAGGTCGGGAACTTACCTTCGAAGTGCTCGATGAGCAGTCCGCTAAAACGCTCCAACGAACCAAACGGCGCCCGGTGAATCATCACCGGCCGGTGCGGTTTGTTGTCGGAGCCGATGTAGGAAAGGTCAAAACGCTCGGGCAGGTTGTAATCCACTTGCACGGTGCCTAACTGCCAGTCGCGCCCAATCACGTCTTTTACCACGAAATCAATTTTAGGCCCGTAGAAAGCAGCCTCGCCTTCCTCCTCGGTGTATTCGACCCCAAGCACCTGCACCGCTGCGCGCAGGGCGTCTTCCGCCTTGTCCCAGTTCGCCGGGTCCCCGACGTACTTGTCGCTATCCTTGTCGCGCAGGGAGAGGCGCACCCGGTAATCGTCCATACCGAGTGTCTTGAGGACTTTTTTCACCAGTTCGAGGCAGCTCTGCACTTCCTCCGCCACCTGGTCCGGTGTGCAGAAAAGGTGAGCGTCGTCCTGGGTGAATCCACGCACACGGGTCATACCGCCAAGCTCGCCGGATTGCTCCCAGCGGTAAACGGTGCCAAACTCGGCCAGCCTCACGGGCAGATCACGGTAACTGTGGTGGTCGCTGGCAAAAATCTTGATATGATGCGGGCAGTTCATCGGCTTGAGCATGTAGCCCTCGATGGTGCCTGTTTCCAAACCGTTGACCAGGGTGGCGCAGGAGGCGCCTTCATCGGATAGTTTTTCCAACGCATCACGCTCGGCAATCGCCGGATACTGGCTTTCCTGGTAGTATGGAAAATGGCCGGACGTGCGGTAGAGATCGAGTTTGCCGATGTGGGGGGTGAACACCTGGGAGTACCCCTGCTTGTCAAGCTCCTCGGTGATGAAGTCCTGTAACGCACGGCGCATCAGCCCCCCCTTCGGTTTCCAGAGAATAAGCCCCTGACCGACCGCTTCATCGATATGGAAAATGCCAAGCTCTTTACCGAGCCTGCGGTGGTCGCGCTTTTTGGCTTCCTCCAGCTTTTCCAAATGCTCGTCTAACATGGTTTTGTTTTTAAAACAGGTGCCGTAAATACGCTGGAGTTGTGGACGTGTGTTGTCGCCTTTGTAAAACGCACTGGCCACACTCATCACTTTAAACGCCTTGCAGTTGCCTGTCCGGCCCACGTGTGGTCCGGCGCAGAGGTCCCAGAAGTCGCCGTTTTTATAAATCGAGATCTCCTCTCCCTCGGGAATGTCATTGAGCAGGTCGATCTTGAACTGGCTGACGGCATCGCGCCCGGAGAGGGCGCCTAACCGACCGCTCTGTGCCAGCGCCATCGCCTCGTCGCGGGTCACCACCACTTTTTCAAAGGTCTGGTTCTCCTTGACGATCTTCTTCATCTCGTCCTCGATGCCCGCGAAGTCATCGGGGGTGATGGAATGATCCAGATCGATGTCATAATAAAAACCACTGTCCACAGGAGGGCCGCCGGCAAGCTGGGCATCCGGCCAAATCCGCAGCACGGCGGTGGCCAGCACGTGCGCACACGAGTGCCTGAGGCGTTCCAGGTCGGACATCTGATGACGCTCGTCCAGCGTCTTGCGTTCATGGTTTTCTGACATTGCGGCGCAAAAAAGCCACTACTGGCGCGGATTTGCAAGCTTTTCAGTCGGGTATTTTGACAGAATGAACATCATTTACAGAATTCGGATGGGCTGATAGAGTGCCGCTAAGATGAAGACTTGGTTGTATGTAGGATCACTTGCTGTTGTCGGGGTGTTCCTGACCGCATTTGCAGAGGAAAATACCAACGGGGAGAAACCGGAATATGCCTGGGATGACCATCATCGGGAGGATGGTGTTGTTACCGGCGGCTCCCCATATGTCTACGGATTCATCACCGTTCCCCACCATTTCCTCAGACAACTTGACCGGTCCGAAACAGACGTAGACGATGATCCGTTTGGCGGCGCGGGGAACCAGCCATCATCGAACCCGGCCACCCCAACAGCAATACCCACACCTTGCTCCTGATCCTCCACGCCGATATCATCACCCCCGACGGCAGCTTTTACCGGGATCGGTTCAAGGCTGTGGAATAGGGAGGGGCGACACTCCTGTCGCCCTTGAAAGCCGGTGGACAGGAGTGTCCGCCCTCCCCACTGCGCATATCTTGCTCACCTCGGGGCGGCTTTTGGGTTTTTGCTGATTTGGGTTGTCATATAGAACTTGTTTCTACATAGGAAACCCACGATGAAAGAATTCCTTAAATTTACGCCGCACGCTTTGATTATCGCGATTCTCGCAGGCCTGATGCAGTGGTTGGACCTGATGACCGGTGACTGGTTTTATGCCTGGGCAGGCTTTGCCGCTTGGGCCTGTTACTTTGTGGCCGGATGCACTCCGAAGGGTGGCGCCAAGGTGATCGGTTGCTGGGTCTTCGGCGTTGCAGCCTCCATCGCCATCATCGAACTTGGCCTGATGCTCACCGAGTGCTCCGGATCAGCCAATATTGGCTTCCCTGTCTCGGTGGGCCTGATCGCCTTCTTTGTGATTCTCTTTGAAAAAGTCCCCGCACTCGACTTCATCCCCGCGTGGTTTGTGGGTGCCGCATGTTTTTTCGCAGCTAACCATCTTCTGGGGGGCGACTACGGCAAGTCGGTTCCCGTGATCCTCATCTCCTGTGTGGTCGGTCAGGTCTTTGGTGTCGTCACCGTCACCCTGCGCAATAAATACGGCAGCATGATCGAGCCTGCTGAGTAGCACGACCGCCACGGTCGCTACTTCTTACCTTGGTATTTGGAGTTTAAAACTTGGAGTTCGACCTCTACGGCACGCGCGGGAACTTGGAGAAATCGGGTTTGCGTTTCTCGACGAAGGCGTTTTTCCCCTCCTTGCCCTCCTCGCTCATGTAGTAGAGCATGGTGGCGTTTCCGGCGAGGTCTAACAAACCCATCTGACCATCGCAGTCGGCATTCAACGCCGCCTTGAGGCAGCGCAGGGCGATGGGTGAGTGGTCCAACATTTCCCGACACCACTGGACGGTTTCCTTTTCCAAATCGGCGAGTGGCACCACGGTATTGACCAGTCCCATGTCGAGTGCTTGCTGGGCATCGTACTGGCGGCAGAGGTACCAGATCTCACGCGCTTTTTTCTGACCGACGATACGGGAGAGATAGCTGGAGCCGAGACCGCCGTCGAATGATCCCACCTTGGGGCCGGTCTGGCCGAAAATGGCATTGTCGGCGGCGATGGTGAGGTCGCAGACCACATGCAGGACGTGTCCGCCGCCGATGGCGTAACCGGCGACCATGGCGACGACGGGTTTGGGCAAATTGCGGATCTTGCGTTGCACATCGAGGATGTTGAGGCGGGGCACCCCGTCGCCACCGATGTAGCCGGCGTGGCCGCGCACTTTCTGGTCGCCCCCCGAACAAAACGCCTTGTCCCCTGCCCCGGTGAGAATGATCACACCGACCTCCGGGTCTTCGTGGGCGAGTTCAAGGGAGACGAGTAGTTCCTTGGTGGTTTCGGGTCGGAACGCATTCCGGACTTCCGGCCGGTTGATGGTGATTTTGGCGATTTGCCCGTCTTCGCTTTTCTCGTAGAGAATGTCTTCAAATTGGTGTGCTGATGTCCACATGGGATTGTTTTATGTTGTCAGTTTTAAGTTTCCAACTCCAAATACCAAAAACCATCCCGATTTTGGGTGTCATCCTGCTTCTCTGCTATTGAAATAGCGGCGGCTTCAGGGTAGAAGCCGTGTCAAATGGCTGACCCAATCGACCCTGCACTCATTCGCTCAGTAGTAAACGACGCCTTCAAAAACCGGACGGTATCCAGGCCAAGCACCGTACCTACCACGGGTCGGGCCGCTGTGCTTGAAGCTAAAAAAACGCTGCGCATCAAGGAGTTCCCACTGCGCGCCATCACCGATGACGAGATCCTGGTCAAGGTGGAAGCCTGCGGCATCTGTGGCACGGACATTCACTGCTACCAGAATGACCCCTTTGAACTGACCCCCGTGGTCCTCGGCCATGAAGGAACAGGCGAGGTGCTCCAGGTCGGTAAAAACATCGTCATGGACTCCGTCGGCAAACCGGTGGCGGTTGGCGATAAAATCGTGACCAGCATCATGGAAACCAGCCAGGAGTGCATGATCGCCAAGTACAATCCGCTGCGTGCGAACCTGTGTGATGATTTGCAAATCTACGGACTACTCCCGGACACACCCGACAACCACTTCAATGGTTACTTCGGCGAATACCTGATCATCCGTCCGGGCTCGTCGTTTTTTGTGGTCAAGGACATGAGTCTGGAACTACGCACCTTGATCGAGCCAGCCGCCGTCGCCTGCCATGCCCTTGACCGCGCCAAGGAGAGCAGTAGCCGGCTCAACTTCAGGAGCCGGGTGTTAGTGCAAGGCTGCGGGCCTATCGGACTGCTGATGATCGCGGTGCTGCGCACCTACGGGGTGAACAACATCATTGCCGTGGATGGAAACGACGAACGGCTGGCCATGGCCAGGACCTTTGGCGCCGACCACACGCTCAATTTCACCCATTACCCGGATCTCAACGGACTGGTCAAGGAGGTGCAAAAGCTCACCAAGGGGGTGGGTGCCCAGTTTGGCTTCCAGGTCACCGGGGTGGCCCAGGCATTTTCCAACATCTTCAAAATGGTGCGCCGCGGTGGCTCGGTGATCGAAATCGGCCACTTCGTCGAGGGCGGGGAAGCCAGGATCAATCCGCATCAGGATATCTGCCATAAGGAAATCTCCCTGATCGGCTCATGGGTCTATAACAGCACCGACTACCCGAACGCCTATCATTTTCTGCAGCGGGCGGAGCGGATCGGTATACCTGTTAGCAGCCTGATCACCCACCGCTTCCCACTCGACCGCATCCAGGAGGGCTTCGATACCAACCTGCGGCAGGAAGGTGAAAAGATCATGATCTATCACCCATAAATTCCACGCAGTGGCGTGTGAAACCGGGGGCATTTTCCCATGGAACCCGGTGCCCGCAGTCGGGGACTACCACGTGTTTGCCCTGTGGCAAATGAGGGACGGCGGCCTCTGCGATCCCGGTAAACTTGCTGTCCCGCTCCCCGGTCATCCACAAAACCGGGCAGGTGATTTTATCGAACCGAGGCAGGAGGTCGGCCTGCGCGCCGAGTGACCAGTCGATGAACGACCGGGCGACAGATGCCCGGCGGCTTTTGAGCCTTGTGCGGTCGGGCAACTCACCAGCCCCCCCTAACACCCCCTGCGCATTCCATCGATCCAGGAAATCGGACCAGTCAGCCTTCAGTGCAAGCGCTGACCACTCGGCGTCTTTTTTTTGCCGGTCCATCCGTTCGGATTCATCCGCCAAACCGGGGTGAGCCGAGATAATGACCGCCGCTTTCCAGAGCTCCGGCTGGGCTAACAATGCGTGCAGCGCGAGCCTGCCCCCCATGGAGTAACCGACAAGTATCGGCTCCGGGTCGACTCGTTTGATTTCCCCCGCCAGGGTGTCGCCGAATTTTTCCAACGGCATCGGGCAGCAATCCAGAAAGCGCCAGAGGTCGAGTCGGCGCAGGCCACCGATTTCGGCGGACAGACTGGCACCAAACGCGCGCCAGTCCGCCGCCATTCCGACGGCTCCGTGCAGAGCCCAGATCATCGGATCAAATTCGTTAGAGTGCCTTCAGACACGCTTGGATGGCGTCGAAGTCAGGGAGGTCACCCGGGTTGTCGTTGACCTCGGCATATTGGACGACGCCGGCTTTATCGACAACAAAGGCGGAACGCTTGGGCACACCACCCATGATCAGGTTTTTCTCAGGAAGGAAGGACTCGTATGCCACGCCATAGGCTTGCGTAGCGGTATGCTCGTAGTCGCTCAGAAGGGTGATGCCGATACCCTCTTTTTCCGCCCATGCAGCCTGGGCAAACGGGTTGTCACCGGAAATACCGATGACTTTGGCATCAAGTTGGTCGTAAACAGAGAGGCCTTTGGTGATGGCACAGAACTCCTCGGTGCATACTCCGGTGAATGCCATGGGCACAAAAAGGAGGACGATGTTGGATGCACCGACGAGATCGCTCAGCTGAACGGTCTGCGGGCCCTCGGCGGTGAGGGTGACGAGGTTGAAATTAGGGGCTTTGTCTCCGACTTGAATACTCATAGTGATAAGATGGTTGGTTTGGGTTGTTATCATTGGCGCCACGTGCAGCGCCACGCGAATGTAGCGGTGCCGGGCGCCCATTGGCAAGCCTCAACCGTGGTCTTCCAGCTTGCGGTCTTTTTCCCGCTTGTCGCGCATTTGCCGGAGGCTTTCCAGACTTGGCGTCGGAGCCAACAACCGGCGGGCAAGTAACCAGCCGGCCAAAGCCCCGCCAAGGTGGCAGCCGTGACTGATCCGGAAAATAGAGTCATCACCGCCACTCCATGCAATGATCATTTCGCCCATGCTTGAGAAAAATGGCAGCCCAAGGCCTGGCTGCATCAGCCAAAGCAGCAACTCGGCCAGCATGATACCGAGGCCAAGGGTCTTGCCGCTGATCGGTACAGGCCACATCCGGGAATCAGGCGACAGCGTGGTCAGCGTCAGCAGCAACGCCAAACAGGCGCCCGAGATGCCGATCAACTGGCTTTCGTGGTATCCCGTCCGCAGCATCAACAACCCGGTCAGCAAATGAACCACCCCGCCGGCGAGCATGCCAATGACGATGATTTTAAAACACCACCGGTGACCCAGGATATGTATCACACGCCCCCCTATAAGCCACAGCATCAGGATGTTGACCAGCAGGTGAAACCAATCGCCATGCAAGAAACCATAACTGGCTAACTGCCAGATCTTGCCATGGGAAAACCCGTCCCACGACAGACCGAAATTAAGATAGTACCAAGGTGCCTCCGACGGCCCGCCCGCCCGCTCCAAAAACAGATGAATCAATACCAGCACCAGTGCCAAGCCCGTCATCACATCCATACCCGGAAGATGCACCTGCATGCGCGGGAACAGTGCAGGGAAAGAGGAGGGTTGACGGTTTTGCGAGGGCATTAGCTGGGTATTACGGGTTAGGTTAGCATCCCCGTCAACCGTCACACGGAAATTGGCTACCATCCTCAGACAGACAAACCGACAATCTGCTCAATTTTACAGATCATTTCCCATCACGGCAAGCCTCGGCCCTCCCCAAAGCGGAGGCAAGCCGTCCGCACTCCAGGGGAATCTCAGGCTCTGGACCTTGGCTCGGCCTTGACGCGCGAGCCTGCACCGGCACTGGTCACAAACGGACCATCGGCCAGTGGTGCCACACCTGAGCTTGCCACATCGGGCATCTCGCTTGGTTTTCCGGCCAGCGGAAACTCCTTGCGCAGCGGGTGGTAAGGGTAGCCCTCCCACATCAGGATACGCCGCAGGTCAGGGTGGCCCGCAAAGCGAATCCCCATCATATCGTAGACCTCACGCTCATGCCAATCGGCCGTTGCCCAGAGGTCGCTGACCGTGGGCACTTCCTCCCCTTCAGGGACGGGTGCCTTGACGCGGAGATGCACGGAGTCGTCCACCTTCGCAAGTTCATAGACCATTTCAAACCTCGGCTCAGTGCCCATGTTATCGACACTGGAGGCATCGAGCAGAAAATTAAGCTTCATCTCCTCCCGGCAGAACTCCATCACGGCACGCAGCTCGTCGAGCTTGACCGTCACGCTGTGCTCACCCCGGAATTCGAGGCTGGTGGAGGATGGGAATTTTTCCAGGACTTGCCGGGCTGCTTCTTGCGCGTTCATGGTTGGGCGGAAAACGGGTGAGGAAAAACGAGTGTTAGCAAATGTTAGCCTCGGTTAGCCTGGGCAGGAGGATTTTGCCTCGGGATCGGCTTTGAGGTCACGGGTCGATTGTTCACCGTCGATTTTTTGCTGCAGTTTCATCAAACCCTCGATCAATGCCTCAGGGCGTGGTGGGCAACCGGAGATATAGACGTCCACCGGCAGCAACTGGTCGATGCCCTGGAGCACGGCGTAGCTGCGATACATGCCACCGCTCGAAGCACAGGCACCCATGGCGATACACCATTTGGGGTCAGGCATCTGGTCCCAGACGCGTTTGACGGTCAGCGCCATCTTGTAGGTCACCGTGCCGGCAACGATCATCACATCGCTTTGACGGGGAGAAAAACGCATCACCTCAGCGCCAAAGCGGGATATATCGAAGCGGGATGACGCGGTGGCCATCAGCTCGATCGCGCAGCAGGCCAGCCCCATCGGCATCGGCCAGAGGGAATTCTTCCGCATCCAGTTAATGGCGGCATCCACACGGGTAAAGATCACGTTTCCCTCGATTTTGGAATCGTAGGCGGCATGCGCGAGAACAGAGCGTGCGGATTCGGCGGTGTCAGCAGAATGATCGGTAGAATGTACCATGGCAATTAGCGGAAGGAGGTCGGAGGAAGTCGAATGGGAGGGCGGAACATCGTCCGCGTGCGAACCCTAGCTTGAGAAATCCCCATCACAAGCCCATTTTGCAGGCAATTTTTGACTGTATGACTCTCAAACAGGGCGGCTTCGTCGACACCACCTCGATATCGCGCCCCAGGATAATACAATGCCAACACGTCATTTTTTTGAATTTTACGCTTACCCCCGAGCCCAGTCCTGTTTATAAGCCTCTCACTACGTCCCATGGAAAAATTGTGTTTTGCATACCGGAGGCAAATGGCGCGCACCGGGTTGGCATGTGTACTCAGCTTGAGTGCACCGCTTCTCGCCCCCCCTGTCACCGCCCAGGAGTCCGCCGTCCAAAAAGAATTAAACCGCAGAATTGGCAACGCCCGCAAGGCATACGACCTTCTCAATACCGGAGATCTTGCCTATCAAAAAGGGGACTATAAATCCGCCGTTAAAGATTACGCCCAGGCCTTCGACCTGCTCCCTGTCGGCGCACTGAACCATGAGCTTCGCTCGGCCGCCGCTGACCGCTATGCCACCGCAGCCACGGAACGCAGCCGTGCCCTAGCCAAGGGAGGCAACTACGATAAAGCCCGCAGCTTGCTCGACAAGGTGCTGAAACCCGGCATCGCCCCGTCCCATCTCGGCGCGCAAAAACTCAGGCAGCAGATTGACGACCCCATCCGCTACAACCACGCCATCACCCCCGAACACGTCGTCGACATTGTCAAGGTCGGCAGGCTTCTCCGTGAAGCGGAAGGGTTTTACAGCATCGGCCAATACGACCGCGCCATGACTGTCTATGAGGCGGTCATCGGTATCGACCCGTTTAACAAGGCTGCCCGTCGTGGCATGGAACGCGTCAACGACATCCAGGCCGACTACTACCGTGCTGCCAGAGACCACACCAGAGCAGGTATGCTGGCCGAGGTGGATGGCAGCTGGGAGCTTTATGTGCCGTCGGCTGAAAACAAGCCCCCCCATGTGCCCCTCAACGCCCCCACGGCCCTCGCTCCCGACCTGCGCGACAAGTTGGCCGGTATCATCGTCGACACGATGGATCTCGATAACGTCAGCATTGATGAGGCGCTCGACTTCGTACGACTCCAGAGTCGGCTAGGGGATGCGCCCAATGCCGCTGGCGAACAAACCGGAATCAACGTCATCCTGAACCTCGGTGATAAATCCTCGGAAATGGCCAAGGCCGTGGCGGCGACACGTGTCACCCTGAAAGCGCGCAGCCTTCCCCTCTCGAAAGTGCTCGACTATATTACCGACCAGACCCGGACCCAATGGCGCACTGATGGTGTCGGGGTTCTCGTCACCCCTGTCGGCTCAGCCACCGGGCAGCTGATTTCGAAAACCTTCCGGGTGCCACCGAACTTCCTTCAGTCGGCCGCCGTTTCCGGCAAGGAGGATAACGAGAATCCATTTGGTGAGGATGACAATGACGAGGGCAAACTGCCCACCCAGATGAGTATCACGGATTTCCTGAAACAAAGCGGCGTCAGCTTCCCAGACGGAGCTTCAGCCACCTACACCCCTTCCAACAACACACTTATCGTCCGCAACACCGCAGACAACATCGACCTGGTCGACCAGCTCGTATCGCTCATCGCGGATGAGGAACCGGTGATGGTCGTCATCAGGACCACCATCATCCGGGTGAGTGAGGAAAAATTAAAAGAGCTTGGCTTCGACTGGGCGATTACGCCTCTTGGACTGGGTGGCGGCCTCCACCTAGGTGGCGGAACCACGGGTAATGGCTCAGCACTGGGCCCAATCCCCAGCCCCCCCTTTACCACCCTTGACGGAAGATCCAGTGTCACCGCGGGAAATCGGAGTGGCAGCGAGGCCACGCCGGGCCAAGCCATCGATGCCTACCTGAATTCGAGCTCGACCGGTATCTTCAACGCCGGCGCCAGGGCTCCCGGTATCCTGACTGTCACGGCAATCACCAATGGTATGGCTATCCAGATGATGATGCGTGGCCTGAACCAAAACACCGGTGCCGATGTGATGGTCAATCCCTCCACCATTTCCCGCAGCGGTGAACGCTCCAAGATTGAAATCATCCGTGAGTTTATCTACCCCACGGAATACGAGCCACCCGAACTACCTAACAGCGTCGGTGGCGGTGGGCTTATCGACCCCATCTCCGGAGAGTTTGGAGAGGCTCCCGTGGCAACAGCTGTAACACCTGCACACCCCACTGCATTCGAAACGCGCAATGTTGGTGTCACTCTGGAGGTCGAGCCCACGGTAGGCGCTGACCGGAAGTTCATCGAACTCTCACTCCGTCCCGAAATGGTCGAATTCGAGGGATTTATCAACTACGGCACGCCGATCAGCGGGGTTTCCGGCGGCAGTCTTAGTGTTGATCAAGACAACCTCGGGGGCGGTAACGTCTTTTCCACCACCGCCGGCACCTTTGGTGCAATCACCGACAACCGCATCCTGATGCCCGTGTTCAAAACCGTCCGACTGCAGAATTCCACCCTGACCATCGAGGATGGAGCGACGATTGTTTTAGGCGGAGTCATGACCAGCCGGAAAACCAAGGTGGAAGACAAAATTCCCATCCTGGGCGATATTCCATTCGCGGGCAGGTTGTTCCGCTCCGATGCCGAGCGCACATTCCGTGAAGCCGTCATCATTACGGTCAATGCTGAATTGGTCGACCCTACGGGCACACCTTGGAGAAATCGTTAGACGCCTCTGATATTTTCATTTGACGGTTGCAGATCGATGAATACTCGCTAGTTTGCGCGCAACAACCTGAGGTCAATGGAAGCCAACCCGAACAACCCCAAACAAGGCGACGAAAATTATTCGGTCGATGAGATGATGGCCCGCTTAAAGCGGAATGACCGTCAGAAGCGAGCGGATTCATCATCCCGGGAGGAAGGTGAACTCATCACGCGGCCCGATGGCTCACAGGTTGTCAAAGTGCGCAGGCGCAAGAGACGCTCTAAGCAACCCGAGAAAAAGCAGAAACAAACCAACCCAAAAATCAAGTGGGCCGTTCTAGGCTCTCTGATCGGCTTGTTTGTCATTCTGATAGCGGGCACCATTTTCATCATTGCCAAATACAACGGCAGGTCATTCAAGGAGACCACCGAGTCGACGGTCACCAAACTCGCCGGGGCGGAATCAACCGAGCTCACCCAGCTGAGGGTGACACCCGTCTCGGCCAAGGCCAGCAAAGCCGAACTCTCCTGGGACAAACACTCGTTTTTCAAGTCGGCCACCTTCAATGCCATCAAGGCTGACATCAAGGCGACCAGCTTTTTTACAAGCGACTGGATAGGTGAGGAAGTTGTTGCCAGCCTGGGAAAAGTCCAGCTGCAAACTCCTGCGGTCACAGTCGAAACATCCACCGACCCTATTCTGTCACCCTACAGTTTCGGTGCATTCCGCTGCAACCAGCTGGATATTCAATTTGGGGCAGATCGGAACTCGCCCGCCATCACCGGCTTACAGGTATCACTGCGAAAACAAGTTGATGACCATTATCAGATCGTTTTCAACAACGGGCTGATGAATGTCCCCAACTGGCCGGCCCTGGAAATATCATCGGGTATCATGAGCTTGAATTCCAGTGACACCGAAATTGAAGCCCGGCTCGAAGCCAGCAACGGCCTCAAGGGAGAGCTGGTCATCAAAGGAAGGATTGCCAAGTCGACCGACAGCCCCATCGTTCTCGATGTCAAAGCAAAAGACTACCCCATCCAGCAACTGCTCGGTAAAGAGCTGGGCCGCATCATCCAAGGGGAAATCCAGAGTGACATGGGCTCCCTTTCCTATGACTACAAAAAGAAAAACACCGAGGCCCTGAGCTTTATTTTGCCATTCAACTCCACCGAACTGCGTTTCAGCGAGCTCCCGATGTTCACTGACCTGAAGGACGTGACCCGTGACACCCAGTATGTGCGCCCTACTTTCAGTTCCTGCCGTGGCACCATCATGCGGACCTCGGACGGGGTGACACTCAGCAACCTCATTCTGACAAGCAGCCGCATCATCACCCTGAACGGTGATATCTCGGTGAGCGCCTTGGGTGTCCTATCAGGCGAACTCACTGTTGGCATCCCCGCCAGGATCTTTACCAAGAATCTGCCCGCGCCTACGATATTCTCCGAGCCACACGCTGGCTTTATCTATACCAAGGTAACGCTCAGCGGAAGTATCAACAATCCGCACGACAACCTCAACGAGCTTCTTCAAGCCAGCAATCCAACACCCCAACCCAGCCCCACACCCGGACCGGGAGCAGGTCTGCTTGACCCGCGGGACAAGACAAACGGGGAAGCCAGGCAGAAGGAAAAAGACTTCGAAGAGCTCACTCGATAGTCTTCCTGATTATCTGGGGTTGTCATCGCAGCAAAAACTGTTTGAATCAGTTTTATGACCAAAGCGGACAAAACGTTTCCCTTCGATCTGCTCAAGACTCCACCCCACCCGGGATCTGCAATGCCCGGTCAACCCATGAGGGGCGCCTCAACGTGCAACTTCACCGGCTCCGTGGAGGCTAACACCTGCACCGTCCCCTTGAACATGAAACGGCCAGCTTGTTCGCAGGCACGGATGCTGATAAGACTTTGACATCCCCAATGGCATTCCCGCTGCCGTCAAACTGCGTGCATCCGGTCGTGGAATCCGCTCACAGCATCAGACGACATCAGCCAACAACCCAACATACAACCATGAGAAACCCTGCTATCATTTTCTATCACAGCCTTGTCTTCATCGCCATAGCTGCCACGGTTACGGGCGCAGAAGATCATGCTGCAAACAACTCCGCGGCCGATGACCGGGCCAGGGTGGCATTAACCTACCTGAACCAACTCGCCAAGGGGGAGCTGGACCTCGCAAAGCACACTGCCCTGTCCGAGCATTGTGGTATCCAGCGGCGCAAGGTGCTGCGCACACGTATCGATTTTCTGAAAAAGAACTACTTTCGCGATGGTGACGCCCTGACCATCGAAGCCCAGAAGGTGGACTCCGGTTTGGCCGGCATTCTCGTCCGGGCAGAAAACACAGCAGCCCCTCTCAGCACACGCATCCACACTGTCGCGCTGATCAAAAAAGGCAAGGCCTGGAAAGCCGCCCCCTTGCCGGGTGTGTTTTCTAACACAGGCTACGGGTATGATGAAAAGGTAGAACAGTCCGTCCGCTCGCTCCAACGGTGGATGGCCCAGGAAAAAAACCGGCTGGAATCCACCTACCGGGAACAGGCGACCAAGGACTTCAAGTCGACGCTCGCAACCATTGAGCAACAGGCAGGCCTGCAAAAAATGTCCCCGGAAGAAGCCGTCGAAAACTTCCTGGAACAATGCCGCAATAAAAACCTCCACGGCATTCTCGCCAGTATGGGAGGGGCTTCAGATGCCTTGACCGAGCCCATGGAGACCACGATCACCCTCGTTACCCAGGGCTTGAACAACAAAGACACGGCCAGCGAGTGGCACCTGGTTACAAGTCGGTCCGTCATCGCCCAGACCCTCAAGATCGACCTCACCCGCAACGAGGTGGCTGTCGGATTTTTCAACCCCCTTGAACGAACCAAACCCGCGGTGCTCTACTTCCCCACCCATAAAGCGGACGGCAAGATTTTTGTCCGCTTATCCCCCTTGCTGCAAGTGGCGCTGCTACCGGAAAATGAACGTTGGCAGCAACGCTGGCGGCACCGCCGGGGTGACGAGGACGAACTACGCAAACAACTCCCTGCCACCATCTTCAAGAATATCCGGCAAGTGAGTTACCCGACGTCCGGCAAGCTGATGGATCATTTCCTGGACTCGTTGAAGAAGGAGGATTTCACCGACTGCATCAGGCTCTTGCCTCGCAAGGGTGCCTACTTCGGCAAAGAAGACAACCAATCCAAAATCCTTTCCAACCTGGGAAACCTCTGGCGCAGTATCCACAAACTCCGGTCATCACCACGCCGGGCCTTTGCTATCATTGAAGAAAAGAACCTCGCGCTCGCACCCCTCCAGTATGCAAAAACCAATCGCACCGGTGAGTTCGAGACGGTCAAGGTCTGGATGATCAAAGATGATGACGGCTGGCACCTCATCAGCCCGGAAGAACTCGGCGAATCGTTGGGCGACGATATCAAAACCTCCTCGGCCAGGATCAAACAGCGTTTCCTCGCTCAGGAAAAAGACCGCCAGGACCAGCAGGCCAGGGACCTTCTCGACAAGGTGGTGACCATTACGCCCCCCCTGCAACTCGAACCCGTTTCCGCTGATGACGCCGCCAGGCTCTTCAAAAGTTACCGCGCCCACCTGCGTGGCAAGGATACACAAGCCGCCCTTTCGAGTTGCGCTGTGCTGAAAGGCACCAGCAGCATCCAGACACTCAAAACATTTAACTACGCCCTCCGTGGAGCCGCCGACCATACGAACTATGATCACGTTTGCGGCACAACCCAAAGGGGCAAATGGACCGGACTTTCCGTGCGCACGGAATCGAAGCTCGTCGGCATCAACGACTACCCCCTTTACCTCATTGTAAACACCGCCAAGGGGCCCCGTGTCTTGCTCGATATCGACCTGCGCCAGGCATCGAACAAAGGCCGGGAACTACTCAACAAAAAGAACTGGCGCAAACTCGAGCAAATCCTCGCCAAGGACTCGCTCGATGATGTGAAGGCCATTTTCGACGAGCACCTCAAACTCACGGCCAAGGATGTCGAAGCCCAGCTCAAGCTGCGTGAATAGAAGCCCATGCCGCCAGCCTCCCGTCTCACGTCAACACCCAGTCAACCCGTCTATGTCACCCTTGGAAACCGCACAACTCCTGGAAACCTCCGTCTCCAGCATTATCAAAGGACAGGAAAAAACGATCCGCAACGTCCTCGCCTGCATGGTCTCCGGCGGGCATGTCCTGTTAGAAGACAATCCGGGGACGGGAAAGACGACACTGGCCAAGGCAATCGCCGGCTCGATTGGTGGTGCGAAGTTCAGTCGTATCCAGTTCACCCCCGACCTGCTGCCGTCGGACATCCTGGGTGTTTCCATCCTCAACCAGCAGACCAGTGAGTTTCGCTTTCACCCCGGACCTGTGTTTACCGATATTCTGCTGGCGGATGAAATCAACCGCGCCTCGCCGCGGACCCAGAGCGCGTTGTTGGAGTCCATGGCTGAAAGACAAGCCACCATCGAGGGTAAACGCCACGATCTGGACGGCTTGTTTTTTGTCATCGCCACCCAAAACCCCGTGGAGTTCCGGGGCACCTACCCGCTGCCAGAGGCACAGATGGACCGTTTCACCATGCAATGCGCACTCGGTTACGTCAGTCCCGAACAAGAATCCCGTATTCTAGCCGACCAGAACAAGGGCCATCCACTCGATCACCTGAAACCGGCGGTCACACTTGAAGACATCAAGGCCTTGTCCGCAGCTGTATCCAATATTCGGATCAGCGAGGAGCTCAGGAATTATATTGTGGCACTCAGCAATGCCACGCGCAGCATCGAGGAAGTCCATCTATCAGCCAGCCCAAGGGCGTCCCTGTCGTTGATGAAACTCGCGCAAGCCTTGTCGCTGTTCGAAGGCCGGGACTTTGTCACCCCTGAAACAATCCAGGAGCTCGCCCCCGATGTCATCGCCCACCGCCTTGTCGTTTCACCGGAAGCCAAATTCAACGGACTGACTAGCAGGGCCATCGTTGAAACCATTCTCGAGCAAACTCCCGTACCCGTTTAAATCGGCCCGGATTCATGGCGGACGCCCAAACATCCCCCTTGTTCTTACGATTGATCTATTGGGTCTATCACCGGAACTCCGCCTTGGCCCATTTTCTGACCCACAGGATCCGGCCAGCGGGAATCCTGTTGGTTTTGCTAATCCCCGCTTCATGGATCCTTATGCCCATTCATGCACTGGGCCCTATTTTTCAAGTGCGGGGTATCATTTTTGTTATCCTGGGCATCAGCTGCCTGTGGGCGTTTTTCCGCAAAGCCACGGTCAAAGCAACACGGGATCTGCCCCGGCTTGCCACGGCAGGTGAGACCTTGCACTACCGCGTCAATGTCCGGAATACCGGAAAAAAGGCACTCGCCGGAACCAACCTGATAGAGATGGCACCGGACAACCGACCCGGCTTCCAACTCTTCAGTCGATCCCATGAGCCGGGTGAAGAAACCAGGAACATCTTCGACCGCACCCTGGCATACTATCGGTGGGAGTGGCTACAAAAGAACCTGACTCCCTTCACCAACCAAGCCTCCCCACCCGTCCCCCGACTACGACCGGGCGAGGAAGCCCACCTGATGTTGTCACTCACTCCCAAAAAGCGAGGGGTCATCATCCTCAAGGACCTCCGCCTCTGCCTGCCCGATCCCTTCGGCGTGTTCCAGCGCTGCCGCAAGGTGGAATCAAGTCGTGACAAACTCATTGTGCTCCCGCACCGCTACCGTTTACCACTGCTGGACATCCCCGGGAGTGCCCGCTTCCAGCTGGGTGGTGAAGCCGCCTCCAGCGCCATCGGTCAGTCGGGCGATTTCACCAGCGTCCGGGAATACCGCCCCGGCGACCCGCTCCGACACATCCATTGGAAAAGCTGGGCGCGCACAGGCAAACCGATCGTCAAGGAATACGAAGACGTGTTTTTCCCCCGCTACGGACTGGTTCTCGACACCTTCGCCCGTGCCGAACAGTCGGACCTTTTTGAAGAAGCCGTGTCGGTGGCCGCCTCGTTTGCGGCCAGCATCGACACCCGGGAAACACTGCTGGACCTGATGTTTATCCGCGACGAGGCCTTTGTGTTCAGTGCGGGTCGCGGTGAGGAACGCATCGATAAAATGCTGGAGGTCCTTGCTGGTGTGAACTGTGAACCCACCGCCGACTTTGAGGCACTGCAAAAACTGGTTCTCCGGTATCGTGATGACCTGACTGCCTGTATTTGTATTTTCACAGGGTGGTGCGAACAGCGGCGCGATACCGTCACCCGGCTGCACCGCTCAGGCATGGAGTTGAAAATCATTTCCGTATGCAGTAATCTTGAGGAAACCGGAAAACTGCACCAACGCTATCCCTCACCGGCTCCCGTGCACTGGTTAAGATCCGGTCGCGTGCAACAAGACCTCATGAGCCGGACGTCATAACCCCTTTCCTTCCTCCCCCTCCCCATGTCCACCTCCCCTCCCAGACTGCTTGCCGGTGCGTCCCTGCTCTTTTGGGGCTACCTCACCGAGCATCTGGTTGCGGGGGTGCTTGCAGCCGTCCTGCTGGAGGCCCGATCGTGGCTGGGGCTGCGCTGGGACTTCAAACGGGAATCCTATATCAAGGCGTGGCAGTTCTCCATTTTGTGTGGCGCCTTCATCGCCATCCTGGCGTGGATGAACGGTATGAAAGTAGGTAAAATCCATACCCTGTTTGTCTGGGCCCCGCTGATCATCCTGCCCGTGGAGCTTGCCCAGCGCTATGGCAACGCGAAAACAATCCCCCTGAACACCTTTTCCTTTTTTGCCCGGAAAAAAATGGAGCAGGATATTGAGTATGGTCGCAACATCTCACCTCGGATGATCAACACGGGATACCCCTATATGGCTGTGGTCGTCCTGGCCACGGCCATGGCTAGCAGAAACGAACTCTATCACTTTATCGGCCTCGCCCTGGTGTTAGGAACAAGCCTATACTCCTATATGCGGAAAGCAGGTTTCCGGCCCTGGGCATGGATCACCGCCTTTCTACTGGTCCTCACACTGTCCTACCTCGGCCAGTGGGGAATGTTCAAACTCTACAATTACTACGTCGATGGGGAGGGCGGCGACTCCAGCCGTCACACTTCGGCCAATGAAGCAACAACCAGCATCGGCAGGCTCGGTCGCCTCAAGCTTAGCCCACGCATTTTCTGGCGAATGAAGGTCGTGGAGGGCAACACCCCCACCCTGCTGCGCACCGCCACCTACAACCAGTATTTCCGTGCCCGATGGAGCCATGAATTCAGGCACATGGCCGACAGTGATTACGATGAGTTTGGCTACCGGCGCTACTCTGAGGCTGTCGATGCCACCGAGGACGATCGCGACATCCGGTGGTTTACCAAAGATGAACCGGTCTTATCCGAGCAAGCACCCATCACCATCATTGGGGAAGTCGATGCCAAGGTGGAGGAAAACCCCTTGCCCCTGCCCCATTTTTTCCTCGCGATTGGCGACCTCGATGCCGAGGCCGACATCGAATGCAACTCACTCGGGACGGTCCGAATGGCTAACCCCAACTACAACGTCGTGGAATATGCTATCTGGCTGGGTGACACCTCCAGCACGGAAGATCCACCCGACCCTGAACCGGACCAAAAAAAGAACCTCGATCTGAGCATCCCCCATCAGGAACAGAATGCCCTGCAGCGCGTGTGTCATCAGCTCGACCTCTATAATCAAAACCTCAGCACCCGTGATAAAATCAGTAAGCTCAGGCACTTTTTTAACACCGAGTTCAAATACAGCACCCACCTGAACACACCTCATATCGATCGCGCCAAACGTCAGTCGGCTGTCGGTATTTTCCTCGAAACAACACGTTCCGGTCACTGTGAGTATTTTGCCACCTCGACGGCGATGCTGCTCAGGGAAACCGGTGTACCGGCCCGCTACTGCGTCGGGTTCTCCGTCAACGAGCGTGATCACGACCGCGACGAGTGGGTGATGCGTGGCACCCATGCCCACGCATGGTGCCGGGTGTGGATCGAAGAGGCAAACCAACAAGGCAAGATCGAGGGCCACTGGGAGGATGTCGATCTCACCCCAGCGGCGTGGGAGTCCATGGATACTGCGCACATCGGACAATGGCAGCAAAAGCTATCCGACTGGTGGCAACGATTCCGCGAGGATTTTCTCATCTGGCGGACCAGGGAGACTAACAAAAACAAGGTTTATGTGGTTGTTGCCATTATCATCACGCTGCTTGTCCTCTGGATTTCATGGCGGCTATGGCAGTCACGCCAACGACAGACGCGGTCGAAACAGGCACGCTACCGACGCCCGAAAGATTCACCCGTCACGCCCCTTCACAGGTTAGAGCGGCTGGCTGCAAAAAAAATAGGTGCACGCCCCGATGGAAGCCCGCTCTGCGACTGGCTACAAGGGCTCCTGCAAGTGGATCATCCGGCCAAACAGGCATTGGAATCATCTCTGATACCTGCCATCAGGATCCACTCCATCATCCGGTTTGATCCCAAGGGGGCATCACCCGAGCACCATCAGGAACTCGCGGATTTATGCATCAAACTCAAGGATGGGATCAAACAGCTTCCTTCCCGACAAAATTAGTGTTCCGGGAATGGGTTTGCCGAATGGCGCAGGTCGATTTCCTCCTGGCTATACTGTAAGCCGGGGGATGACGGTACCGATGAACCCGCCTGGTTTTTCAATGCCGGTCGCACCATCGTCATCCCCAGGGATGTCGCAATGGTTATTACCGCCGCCACAACCGCAAGCCACGGGCTACGCACACGATGCCCCTGGAGCAAGCGGTTGACCCTCATCCTCAGTGGTGCGTGGTCGGCCATGGCACAAACGCCGGCTGGACAGGGGCTTGGGGTAGCCCGGTATGCACTTTCCACCACATCACACAACGCATGGATGTAGGTCTTCGGGTTCGCCCCGGAAGCAATCACCCGTGCATCACAAGCGTATTCACATTGGGTAAGCAGCCGCGACTTCATCCACCATACCAGGGGATTATACCAATGCATGGCACAGGTGATGTCCGCGGTCAGCCTAAGCCATAAATCTTTTCGCTGAATATGACCGAGTTCATGCAGCACGGCCATTTTCACCGTCTCTTCCGGCCATTGCTGCGCCGACGGCGGAAATAAAACCACAGGCTTGAACAAACCGGTCACCACGGGAGAGTTCAGATCCATCTTAACACGTAGCGCGGGCAAGGACTTCATCCCCAACATCGAAACACATTGAGCCATACAGCTCTTCCACTCCCGGCAGTCAGCGGGTGCACTATCGGCCACCCATCTGACTAACAGACGCTGCCTGCGGATTAAACGCACAGCCATCAAACCGGCACCCACGGACCAGGCAACCAACAACCATGCCACCACCCCCCATTGGCTGCCATCCCGGTGCAGGCTCTGAGCCAAGCTATCCCCCACAGCCACGAGTTCCCAATGAAACTTGGGCAGCAGGGTCATCAACGGCAACACTAACAACATACCCATACACAACCCCGTTAACCATGGCCGTCCCCGCGGGTCCTTCCTACCAGCCATCCACACCCACAGCGCAGCTAGCAACGAAATCAAAATACTGGTCAGTAAAAGAGCCATGGGAGATGCAGGTGTGAATGATTGAATAAATGGAAAAACGCACCCCTAACCTTCATCGTCGAGCGCTTGGCGAATCTTGTCGATTTCCTTTTTGTTAAGCTGCATGTCATTGGGGTCAAGTAAGGCAGCCACCAACTTCTCCGGTCGACCATCGAAGAAGGTACTCAGGAGATTGCTCATTGCCGAGCGACGCGCGCGTTGCTCGGTGATGGCAGGTTTGTAGATATAACGTCGGGACTCCTTGCTGTGTTTCACCATCCCCTTGTTTTCGAGTGTCGCCATCAGGGCACGCACGGCGGAATACGAGGGAGGGTCCGGCAGATTGTCCAGGACATCCTTCGCCGATGCCTGACCAAGACGATAGAGAATATCCATAATCTGTCGCTCACGACGTGACATCTGCCCCTTTTCAATTCGGTTCATGACCGTAACCTCACACAGTGCTGGAAATCCCGCAATTAAAAAATGCTGATTTTTTAGCATAAAGGGTTTGACACCACCCCCAATTGCTGGTTTTTTAGCACCGAAATGAAAAGCTCAACATGCATCAACCTAGTCGTCGCGGGAACCTTGCTGGTCACCCCGTTTTTCTTTTCTTCCTGCGCACCTACTGGCGCGCCTGCTCCTGTGGCTCCGACCGCGGAGATGCCCTGGAACGGTCCGGCCAGGAGCCAGGCAGGCAACACAGCCACTGCCGGAATGCGCAGTGGCGATTATGGCACTACACGCAATTCCATCGACGCGTTGCAGAACAATCCCAAGACCCGCCCAGGTCTTGGCACCGGATGGGGCTCGGAGGTCAGCTCTAACATCGGGTACACCAGCTTCCGGCGTGCCAGCTCAAAACCTGAAAGCGTCGCCACCATTTATTACAACGACAAGGAGGGGGTTGCCGCCATGACCGGCGCATGGCGTTACACCGGCAGCGGTATGCAGCGCGCCGCCAACGGGCTCGTGGAGTGGGGTGTCAAGGGAAGCTGGGGGACGTTAAAAAACTATAACGCAGGCAGTCGGCGATATGTGGTTGGGCGCAAAGGGGCCACCTATGCCCTGGTGGTCAAAAACATCTGCCACTCACGCCTGGAGGTTGTCCTGAGTGTTGACGGTTTGGATGTCATGGACGGGCGCGCCGCCTCGGTCAGCAAGCGCGGTTACATCATCCAGCCGGGTAAAACGCTGACTATCAAAGGTTTTCGCACCAGCGAATCTGCCGTTGCAACCTTTAAATTCTCATCCGTGGCAGGCTCATACTCCAACCAACGTCACGGCACGACACGCAATGTCGGTGTCATCGGCATGGCTGTGTTCACAGAAAAAGGAGTCAACCCCTGGAAGTGGTCCCGCTCTGCCGTGCAGCAGCGTCACGGTGCCACCCCGTTTGCCGAGGCTCCCAACGCCCGCGCCAGATAGAAGGTCATCAATTTCCCATTTTCAAGTCCCGCGACGACACCTACCGCGCCCCGCTCCATTCGGTACGCGTCCGTACAACGGCAGCCTCGGTTTTTTAAGTTGGAGTTCCGCATTTTGGAGTTAACATGTGTGCCATGGAACAGACACGCTCCAAAACACCTCTGATTTTTTTCGGCGCAGTTCTTCTACTGAGTATCGTCGCGGTTTTTCTGCTCGTCAGTAAATGCTCTTCTGACAAGGCGACGACTGACGACGGTACTACTGCCGCTGACAACTCGGCTAACTCTGGAGACAGCTCAAGCATCACACTCACGCCCGATGGCAAACACGTTGATGACGTTAATACCGGCCATACCGGAACCCCCGAAGAATTGGTCGGTCGCATCAGCGAGGTTACGATCAGGGCCAACGATACCGGTGACATCCAACCTCTGGTCGACATCCTTGGACAACACGCCCTCACTCCCGCACAGACGGAGCACCTGCGCCAACTTGCCGCTGCATCCCGACTGAAACTAAACCAGTCAACCCCGTTCTCTTCGGTGCAGGGAGTCGATAACCGGTGGTTTCTCAACATGGCCGACCGGAGACGCATTTACCTCGACCTCTCCAAAACCAGCGACGGCAAATGGCAGGTGAACCGCATCACGCTTCCGGGGGCAACCGCCGGTGGAACAGGTGATCCTACCAACCCTGACAACCAGGTCAATCCCGACGAGGAACAAAAGGCTGCCGCCGCAGTCCAGGGATTCCTGGATGCCATCATCAAGCTCGACCCCGCCTCGGCTCGCGTATACATCGATCCCACCAAGGTCTCTTATGCGAGGATCGCCGGCCTTTGTATCATTTTCGAAGAAGGCAAATACAGCCTGATCAAGGAAAAAGCCCTGCGCAACATGTTCCTGCGTGATACCTCGGCGGGCTGGCTGGCCCGCGTTGAAGCAGAGGGCACCGGGGAATCCGCCATGTTTGCCCTGAACTCAAAACGCAAAGACAACCAGTCGCCTTGGAAAATCACCGAGGTCAATCTCGACAAGTTACTCGCTGACTACGCCAACCGGGTATCGGGTGGAGATATCCACTACACACCACTGATCAAAAACCCCAAGGGCGGCGACTCCCTGGTCATCTATTTCGACCTCGACTCCAATGATCTAACACTCCGGACCCAACGCCAACTCAGCATCGTTGCCAATTTACTCAAAACAGACGCTGAAAAAAACCTCACCATCTCCGGCCACACCGATGCCCTTGGGTCAGATGAATATAACCTCTCCCTTTCCAAACAGCGGGCGGAGCAGGTCATGCAGTTCCTGGTGGACAAAGGTGTCGCCCGAAGCCAGATGAAAATCATCGGCTACGGCAAACAAAAACCACGCCTACCCAATACCTCTGAAGACGGATCGGACGACCCAGACGGGCGCCGCGCCAATCGGCGTGCGGAAATACTTCTCGATTTCTAACCATGGCCAGAGCCAAGCCCATCAGCACACGACAGAGAATCCTCTACTGCTTTGTCGCCGCCATATTCATTGCGGTCCTGGGTATGGCTACCCTGGGCTACATGCGTAGCAAGAATGATCGCAGCGTGCCGGTGAAATCCCTGGCATCACCTCAGCAGGCGGATGCTCCCCTTGGATTTCCCCTGCCCTCCACAGGGGCCGCCCCCCCATTCGATCCGCGGTTTATCCAACTAAGCGCTTTTGAGCGAGCCTCTGTGCCCTTGGCTACCCACATGGCATCCGCCATGGGAACCGAATCGGGCGCTCTCACCTACAACGCCCAACCCTACTGGAGCAACAACCCGCAAAGGGGAGGTCATCACACCGGCGATGACCTCAATGGTATCGGCGGTATGAATACCGATCTTGGCGACCCCGTCTACGCCATTGCCAACGGCTTGGTGGTCTACCGCGGCGAACCGTCGCCAGGTTGGGGGAAAACCCTGGTCCTGGCCCACAAGAACCATGAGGGGACCATCCTGCTCTCGATGTATGCCCACCTCGACAAGAGTTTTTCCCCATTCAATGATCTTGTCTCTCTCGGGGAGGTCATCGGCACGGTTGGCACCGCAAACCTCAACTACCCGGCCCACTTGCATCTGGAAATGAGGGACAGCACCGGCATCCACATCGGCCATGGCTACACATCCGATCCCGGCGAATCCATCTGCCCTGGCGAGACCATTCGGACATACCGGACAGCTCGCACCGACTCGCTTTCACCCAATCCGTTAGCCATCATCAGACAGGAACAGATCGAACGTCGCAAAGAGGGATTCTTTGGAAAAGAATGATCCCTCATGTCACAACCCCGCCCTGAATTACAAGGTATTGTGGTTGCAGGCATGCCTGTTTAAGTATACTCAGGGTCTTGGCCAGCTAGCACCATGAGCACCGATCCCACACCAACAGATTTCACGCCTCCTGAGCTGGAAGAAATCGCCAAACTCCTGCCCGCCTATGATATTCTCTCATTCATAGCCAAAGGAGGCATGGGCGCCGTCTACATGGCCCGTCAAAGATCCCTTGACCGCGAGGTCGCCATCAAGGTCCTCCCACGCCACTTTGGCGAGGACGCCGATTTCCGCGCCTCCTTTGAAGCAGAAGCCAAGAGCATGGCCAAGCTCAATCACCCCAACCTGATCAGTATCTATGATTTCGGGCAAATCGACGGCCTGCTCTACATCATTATGGAAATGGTCCAGGGGAAATCCCTCTACCATTCATCCTACGGAAAAACCATCGACCCGACCGAAGCCGCGCGCATCGTTGCGAGTATCTGCCACGGCCTGGCCCATGCACACAAATACGGTATTCTCCACCGCGATATCAAACCGGCGAACATCCTCCTTGACCCCAGCGCATCCCCCAAAATCGGTGACTTCGGACTGGCCCGCCCCGTAGGGGACCACGAAGCGGACTCATCCTTTGGAACGCCGGGATACACAGCCCCGGAAGTTGTGCACAACCCTACCGCGGTGGACCAAAGCACGGATATCTACGCCGTCGGCGCCATCCTTTACGAACTCCTCACCAGCAAGTTGCCCGACAGTAACTATATCCCGGCAGCAACACTCGTCCACTGCGACCCGAGGTTCGATCAAATCATTCGCAAGGCGATGCACCCGACGCCCGCCCTGCGCTACCGCAGTGCAGAAGCCATGGCCGAGGAAATCGAGCGCGTCATCAGTGGCAACAAACCACCGGTCGGCCAGCTTCTCCAGCCAGCCTCCAAGCCAACCACGGCAACCGCAAAAACGCTGCTCACCGCCGTTCCCGGTACAGGCAAGCCCGCGCTCAACACTGCGCTCACCCCGGGTAACACTGGATCACCAGCAGCCACCACCTCGACGACCCCACCGGTGAAAGTGGGCTCCAACATCCCGTTTGTCCGCAATATCATCATCATCATCGCCCTGCTCGCCACCATCTATATCGCATGGGAAGGGCTCAAGATAGTCAGGGTCCAACGTGAGAAGGAAAACGCACGCATCGCTGAACTCAACGAAAAACAAAAACAGGAAGCCGAGGCTGAGCGCAAACGAAAAGCCGAGGAAGCCAAAAAGTTACACCGTCCAGTCCCCCCCCCCGTCCCTCCCCCAAAAAACATCCCCGCTACCCCCAAGGTTGAAACCGCGCGCGAGTCGTTGAATCGCCTTAGAAAAGCCCTGAGGGCTGGAAAACGCGACGAAATGCCCAAGGGCACACTGACCCAGGCGGGACGCGCCAGGTTTTTTATTGAGGATGCCATGAGCTGGCATCAAGCGCGACAATACTGCGAGCGCTATGGCGGCCATCTGGCCGTGCTTCCTGAAAACACCGATCTTCAGTGGCTCTGCTCAAAGCTGGGTAACCAACATACCATCTGGCTTGGCGCAGGCAGTGCCGGCAATGGCGCCTGGCGATGGATCGATGGCTCACCGTGGAAACTGGCGATCCGCAATACCTCCAAAGCCTCCTACGTTGCCGTCAACGATACAGGTGTCCTCGACCCCCAGCCGGGTCGGACCAAACACAGCTTTTTCATCGAATGGTATCTGGATGGCAAGACTCCGGCTACCCTCGAAAACCAGCTGAAACGTTGCGCCGAATCCATCGCAAAGGGATCGGCCCAGTACCCTGCGGGCACCATTTCCTACGACAACCGTAATTTCCTTCTCATCCAGCAGGACTCCGATTGGAACGCTGCACGCGCACTTGCCAAACTCGGTGGTGGTGTGCTCGCGGTGCCATCCAATGCGGACGAAAACGAATGGATGCTCGGGCTGCTCGCCTCCTCAATGAATAAAGACCAGGCGTGCTGGATCGGTGGCCTCCGTAAGGCCAACCACGCCTGGAGCTGGGCCACGGGTGAACCATGGCAATTCGCACGCTGGGGTAAGGGTTTACCCGATGAAGACGAATCCACCGACAGTGCCTGCGCTGTGCTGCCTACCCGTACATGGGACGACTTTCCGGTCGATACCGCCCTCCCCTGCTTTCTCATAGAATGGAGTAAAGACGGAGAGGGCCACACCACCGTCAAACATACAGCCACTGCCAGCACAGGAGGTATTGGCCAACTGCATAAAAAATGCGCCCTCCTGGTCAGCTCAATCATCGCCCGCTACGAGAAAGACTTCACGAACAATATCAAAGGCTACGAACAAGAGCTGCGGGCCTTTCATCGCACCCTCCCCAAGAGCCTCCAGGAAGCCTACGGACCTGGGATTCTGGAAATGCAAAGCCGCTACGTCAATAACCGCATTCCCGAAGATATCCCACGCGCCGCCATGCCAGCCAAATTAGCGGAGATACTCGATTCCCGACTATTCAGGCAACGCAAGACAGAGGCCAAGTGCCTCGCGGAAATCGAAACCCTGCGTGAAAAATACAGGACCAACCTGTTCAACATCGCCAATGAACATAAGGCGAAGGGCCTCAATTTCCAACTCCGCAAAGTCCAGGAGGAAATCGATGAGACCAAGTCAGGAGGCCAGAGCTTTATCGACTACATGCTGGGAAACGGTTAGCCAAATCCGGTGAGTTCCCCCACCTTGCCCACGCCTCCAACTTGAGAGCTTAGGCTTTCTTGAATGTATCTCATACCATACTTTCAGCTTGAAACCCTTGAGTCATGCAAGGTAAACTGCAGCAGCCCGGGATCTAGCATCGTCATGGATTTATGGATACATGACCCGTATCAGCCTCTCCCCGCCCACCAAGTATCCACCAGCTAACGGATCAGGACAACATACGCAATCATGTCGCCCCAACTAGAATTCAACTGCCCAAGCCCGGCAGAACTCGCCCGGCTGATACCCGGCTATGAGGTAACCGAACTTGTATCGTCCAGTATCCGTGGCGCTCTCTATCACGCCAAACAAATTTCATTGGATCGCACGGTCACCATCAAGGTCCTGCCCCCTGAAATCGGCCAGGATGCCACCCTCCGAAACGCCTTTGAAACCGAGGCCAAGGCAATGGCCCGCCTCAACCACCCCAACCTGGTCGATGTCTTCGATTTTGGCGACATCCAGGGCATGCTTTACATCATCATGGAGCACGTCCCAGGCAGGTCCCTCTTCGAGACAACACACGGCCATCATGTGGACCAGAAGGAAAGCTCCCGCCTGGTCGCCGACCTTTGTCACGGTCTCGAACATGCCCACCAGGCCGGGATTGTTCACCGGGCCCTCAACCCCCACAATGTGCTGATCAATAACGAGGCGCAGGCAAAAATCGTCGACTTCGGCATCGCTGGCCTGACAGGCGTTGATACCGGTGACGAGATATCTAGTTACAGTGCCCCCGAGCTTTTCCAACATGGGGGCGTGGTGGATGCCAAGGCCGACATCTATTCAGCCGGCATGATGCTCTATGAACTCATTGTCGGGCAGCTGCCGAGCAATCCTTATCAACCTCCCTCACAAGTCAGGAACTGCCGCCCCGAGCTGGACCAGATCATCTACCGTGCCATCCAGCCCGATCCGGCCAATCGCTTTGAATCCGCGGGTGAAATGGCCAAGTCCATCGAGGAGATGTTAAAAAAAATGGGGGCCGCCCCCACCCAGCAAGTCATCAAGACCATGATGACCTCGGCCGCTGCTTCATCTGCTTCACGCAGGCCCGCCACAGCGATCCATGTTGCCAAGCCATCCAATACGCCCGCCATTGTCGTCAGCCTGCTCACGGTCGCCGTCATCATCGGCATCGCTGCCGTCGTCATCAATTCGGCCTCGGAAACACCGGATGGCAAGCCTGGGAAATCCACCACCCAGCCATCCGGAGCTCAAAACAATTCTCAACTAAACAAACACGACGGACCACCGAAACCCGTTCAACCCAAAAAACGTCCCAAGCACGACCGGGACATCACCAACCATCAACCACGCGTACCAGTCACTCCCCCGGAACCAGAGGGTCCACCTGAACCAGTCACCCCCCCGGAGCCAAAAGACACCGGCGTGGCTGACACCCCACCGCCCGTGGCCCCGGCACCCCCCGTAAAGCCAGCCCCCCCGGAATTTGATATCGACGCATGGCTGCTGAAAGCGCGTGACTATATGCAGAACAAGGGGCGGTATATCCTCTCCGACTACGACAAGGCTCTGCTAGCCAACATTGACCGCTTCGAGCGCGATGTGAAACGTGTCATCCGCAAGCTCGACCGGAACCTCCGCAAACCGGCTGAACTTTCTGCCGAAGAAACTTTTGAAAAATTCCGACTTCTTGGCCGCCTACCCGAAGAAACCGACAAAGATACCCCGAAACACATCAAGGATCTCTACAAGGCGGCTCTGCTTGACCAGGAGGAGGTTGATGCCAAATTCCTCACCCAGTTTACCAAATTACGCATCACCTACATCCAGGGACTCGACAAACAAATCTCGATTCTGAGAAAAGAAGGCAATGACCGTCACGCCGACTCGCTGGAGGAGGAAATCTCACTGACGCAAAAAGAGATGGCGCGATTCATCCGCATCCTGAGAGGCCAGGAGCCGGATCCCGAGCCAGAACCCGATCCTGAGGACAAAAATGAAAAGGACAAAAAGGGTAAACGGGGCAGGAAAAACAATAAAAATGCCGGCAACAATGATAAAAAGGACTGATTCAGGCAGGAATGCCCCGTTTATTAAAAAATAAAGTTTAGCCTTGCTGTATAGTTTAAAAATACTTACGATCATGCTGTTCACCCTCAACACACATGATCAACACACACCCGGCGACGGCATCCAGCACCTCTCCGACCCCTGGAGAGCTCCAGTCTCAACTCAGCTCCTACGACAGGATTGAACTGCTCGCCGTAGGCGGCATGGGAGCTGTGTACAAGGCGCGACAGATCTCCCTGGACCGGCCTGTGGCCATCAAGGTGCTCACCCATGCATGTTCGGCTTCCACGCAGTTCCGCGAGATTTTCAAATGTGAGGCCAGGGTGATGGCCAAGCTCAACCACCCGAACCTCGCATCCATCTACGACTACGGCGAGGTCAATGGCATGCTCTTCATCGTGATGCAGTTTGTCGAAGGCCGGTCACTACACGAGGCCGCCAATGGCCGGGCCGTCACCCAGAACGAAGCAGCGTCACTTGTTTCCAGCATCAGCAAGGCTCTCGGGCACGCCCACGCATCGGGTATCCTCCACCGCGACATCAAACCGGCCAATATTCTGATCGATTCCAAGCTTAACCCGGTGGTCGTGGATTTCGGCCTGGCCCATCACGCCCATGAATCCACCATGAAGGGGGAAACCGTTTACGGCACGCCGGGCTATACCGCTCCGGAAGTCCTTGTCCCACCCTACAGCGCCGACCAGCGGGCGGATGTCTACTCCATCGGGGTTCTTTTCCACGAATTGCTCACCGGTCAGTTGCCACAAAAACCCTATATCCCGCCCTCCCGCCTGGCACCCGTGGACCAGCGTTATGACTCTGTTGTCATGCGCGCCATACACCCAACGGCTGCCATGCGCTACACCAGCATCGATGCCTTGGCGATTGATCTCGATAATATCCTCGCTGGCAAGGAACTCATCTCCTCCCCTCTCTTGCTCACCCCTGCGACGCTTCCCGAGATGGCAACCGGACAAACCGCCTACCTGGCCGCGCCCCCGATCCCGGCCACTAACGTCGTACCCATTTCCACACCCGGCAGGCGCGTCACCCAGGGCCCGACCAGACTGTCGACTCCCCTGCCGTCACTCTCAAACAGTTCCCTGCCCAACGCCAAATCGATGGTTGTTATCATGGCCGCTTGCATCACTCTGGCACTGGCCGTGATTACCATTCTGATCAGCTCGCAGAAACAGGGCAGTCAGCCACCTGTGGCGACCGGTGGCTTACCCGCTTCCTCGTCACCCACTTCGACGACACCGACGGGAAACCGATAAAGCAAATCATGCACGAAGTCCTTGTTGGCAATTTTTCACGGAGGTAGCATATTCGCTGCGTGCCAACCAAGACGACCCCACCAGCTGCCACAAAAAACACGGATGCGATCACCATCCACGGTGCCCGGCAACACAATTTAAAAAACCTCGACCTCGGGATTCCTCTGGGCAAGCTCACTGTGATCACCGGGCCCTCCGGCTCCGGGAAGTCATCCCTCGCCTTCCACACCCTGTACGCGGAAGGGCAGCGACGCTATGTGGAGACTTTTTCCCCCTACGTGCGCCAGTTTCTTGACCGAATGGATAAGCCTGCGGTCGACCGCATTGACGGGATCCCACCGGCCATCGCCATTGAACAGAAAAACACGATCCGCAGCACCCGCTCCACGGTGGGAACGCTGACCGAACTCAATGATTATCTGAAGTTGCTCTACCCGAGCCTCGCCGAGGCGTTCGATCCGCGCACTGGCGAGAAAATCAGACCCGACAGCACCGACAGCATTGCCGCCTGGTGTTGCAAGCAGCAATTGAACGAAACCATCATGGTCGTGTTTCCCGTTCCGGTCACTGAAGGGGCAACAACCGGTGACGTCCTGTCGATTCTCAACCAGCAAGGCTACCCACGCATTTTCCACGACGGTAAAACCCACCGTACCGAGGAGCCTGACAACCCTCTGGTATTCACCCATGAGGTGCTGGTGGTACAGGACCGGCTCAAGGTCACGCCAAAGAACAAGGCTCGTCTTCTCGAAGCCATCGATGCCGCGCTCACCCTGGGTAAAGGGAACGTGCACATTGTGCATGACGGACAAATCATGGCGTTTTCCACCTCGTGGACCAATCCGGCCACGGGCTTCACCCTCCGGCCCCCTACCCCGTCCCTGTTTTCGTTTAATTCCCCGCTGGGTGCCTGCCCTACTTGCCGGGGCTTTGGCCGCACCATCGGCATCGATCTCACCAAAGCCATCTCCGACCCGTCGCTCAGTATCAAACAGGGGTGCGTAACCCCCTTTACCACCTCGCGGGGTGCGGAGTGCCAGCGGGACCTGCTCCGCGCCGCCAGGGTATCCGGCATCGATATCAACACTCCATACTACGAACTCCAGGACCACGAACGCCACTGGCTGCTCTATGGTGAGCGCGAGGATTCCCAGGACGCCTGGGAAAACAATGAGTGGTATGGTGTCAAAGGGTTCTTCGACTGGTGTGAAAGCCGCTCCTACAAAATGCACGTCCGCGTTTTTCTCTCGCGCTACCGCGCCTACACCAACTGCCCGGACTGCAAAGGCTCCCGCCTCCAACCCGAGGCTCTTTGTTTCAAAATCAATGGCAAAACCCTGCCCGACCTCTGGCAAATGCCTGTCAATGAGCTCTCCGACTGGTTCTCTGCCAATTTCAAACAGAAAACCTCAAACTCAATCACCCACGCCCTCACCGAGATCCGATCCCGCCTCCACTATCTGTGCGAGGTCGGCCTCACTTACCTCACCCTCGACCGGCCCGCTAACACACTGTCCGGCGGGGAGATTGAGCGCGTCAATCTAACAACATGTCTCGGCGCAGCTCTGACCAATACCCTCTTTGTGTTAGACGAACCAACGGTCGGGCTTCATCAACGTGATATCGATCAATTGGTCCGGGTCATGCACGATCTCCGCGACAAGGGGAACACAGTCGTCGTCGTCGAACACGAGGAAACGGTTATGCGCGCCTGCGATCACCTCATCGACCTCGGCCCCGCCGCCGGAGAACACGGTGGAGAGATCGTGGCGGAGACCACCGGTCGCCAGGCCCAACAAAAATCCATTGCCAGAAAATTCCCCAGGTCAAAAACCCTGCCCTACCTTTCCGGGCTCACACGGCTCAAACCACCGACGACGCACCGAAAAGCCAGTCACCACCTGCAGATCACGGGTGCCAGCAGACATAACATCAGGAATCTCAGCCTCGATCTTCCGCTCGGTGTTTTCTCCTGCCTGACCGGCGTTTCCGGCTCGGGCAAATCCACCCTCGCCCACGATATCCTCTACCTGAACCTGGCCCGGCAACTCGGGATCACCGCCACCCATGAAGCGGCTCCTATCAAGTCTCTCACGGGCCACCAACAGCTCTCATCGGTGGAGCAGGTCGACCAGTCACCCCTCACCCGGACCCCCAGATCCACCCCGGCAGTGCACTCGGGTGCCTTTGAAGCCATCCGGCAGCTTTTCGCCCTGACACCCGAAGCCAAGGAACAAAACCTCACCCCCGGATACTTCTCCTTTAACTCGGGCACAGGCCGATGCCAGCGCTGTCTCGGCAACGGCTTTGAAAAAGTCGAGATGCAATTCCTCTCCGATCTCTATATCACCTGCCCGGAATGCGATGGCAAACGCTTCACCGACAAGGCCCGGGAAATCAAATACCGTGGCCGCAGCATTGCCGAAACCCTCGATCTCACAGTGACCGAGGCGGTTTCAGATGCCGCGAGCCATAAAGCGAATACCCCGAAGGAAAAGTCCCTGCTCAAGAAAATCCGGACCACTCTCCAGCCCCTCATCGACGTCGGCTTGGGTTACCTTCGACTCGGCCAGCCTCTCAACACCCTGTCCGGCGGTGAGTCACAACGACTCAAACTCTGTAAAATCCTCGCCGAGGCGCATCAGTCGACAGCCAAACTGCTCATTCTCGACGAGCCAACTACCGGTCTGCACTTCACCGACATTGAAAAACTCCTCGAGGTATTCCATCGGCTCACCGAGGCCGGCCATAGTCTGTTAGTCATCGAACACAACCTCGATGTCATTCGCTCAGCCGATCACATCATCGACCTCGGGCCGGGACCCGGTATCGACGGGGGGGGAATCGTCTTTGCCGGCTCCCTGGATGAGCTCCTCAAAGCCAATACGGCAACATCCAAAGCCCTCGTGGCGGTGACCTCCGGTCGCCAAACCCGCACCAAAATAACAAGCCCGCCAACACCCAAAAACTGCATCTCCATCATCGGCGCCCGCGAACATAACCTGAAAAACATTTCCGTCGATATCCCGCGCGACGAGCTGGTCGTGGTCACCGGCCTCTCCGGCTCGGGGAAATCAACCCTCGCGTTCGATCTTGTTTTTGCCGAGGGACAACGCCGGTTCCTCGACTCCATGTCTCCCTACGCACGCCAATTTGCTGGTCAGTTAGAAAAACCGGACGTCGACCGCATCACCGGGCTGCCTCCGACCGTGGCCATCGAGCAGCGGGTTTCCCGTGGCGGTGGAAAATCGACCACGGGGACCGTCACAGAAATCTATCATTTCCTCCGCCTCCTCTACGCCAAACTCGGAATCCAGCACTGCCCGGAGTCCGGCGAAGCGGTCATTTCACAAACCACGGAATCCATCGAAAAACAAATCGGTCAGCTACGCAAAAAATACAAGGACCTACTCATCCTCGCCCCATTGATCCGCGCCCGGAAAGGCTACCACACGGACGTCGCCGCTGCCGCCGCCAAAAAAGGGATCGCCCAGTTACTCGTCGATGGCAAGCTCATCGACACCGAGGGGTTTCAACCACTCAAACGCTTCCAACCCCACGATATTTTCGCCGTCTGCGACAGCGCCGAACAGGCTCTCACCCTCGGCAAGGGCAGCTGTTCCGCCATCCTGCAATCACAAATCCCCAGCTACCCATCACAAATGCGGAGCTTCAGCACCGCCCGCGTATCGCCCGTCACAGGAAAATCCTTCGATGAACCAGACCCCCACCACTTTTCCTTCAACTCCCACCGGGGCTGGTGCCCCACCTGCCGGGGCTACGGCACCGTGACGGCGGTTTCCAACCGCCTCGTCAAAAACTCCCATCATTTCAACTCAGAGCTCGAAGCCGAGATCCATGAGACCCTGTCATCACTGGACAGCAGCACCCGCATCACCTGCCCGGACTGCCACGGTGCCCGTCTCCGCGAAGACTCACGCCACATTTTTATCCACCAGACGCCGATCCAGACCATCAACCACCTCTCGGTGGTCGATGCCATCGCGATGTTAGAAAAGTGGCGCTTCACGGGCCGGGAAAAACTCATCGCGCGCGACATCCTCCCGGAAATCATCCAGCGCCTCCACTTCCTCGACCACGTCGGACTCGGCTACCTTCAGCTCGATCGCTCAGCCGACACGCTCTCCGGCGGTGAATCCCAGCGCATCCGCCTCGCCGCCCAGCTCGGCTCCAACCTGCGCGGCGTCCTCTACGTGCTTGATGAACCGACCATTGGCCTGCACCCACGCGATAATGTAAAACTGCTCGACACCTTAGAGTCGCTACGCCAGCGCGGCAACTCCCTGCTGGTCGTGGAACACGATGAAGAAACCATTTCCCGGGCACACACCTTGATCGAACTCGGACCGGGGGCGGGAGTCGAGGGTGGGGAAGTATTAAGTTGCCAATACCAAACTCCAAAAACCAAAGCCGACTACCGCCGGAGAACCCTGCCCAAGGTGAAGGCGACAACAGGCTGGCTGAAACTAACAGGATGCCATGCCAATAATTTGAAGAATATCGATGTGCGTATTCCCCTGGGCAGGCTCACGGTGCTGACCGGGGTTTCGGGCTGCGGCAAGTCGTCCCTGATGCGTGGTTGTCTTGCTACTGTTTTTGACAAAAAGAAATCGGATCAATCCTTCAAGGCAGTCACCGGCCACAAAAAAATCAAACACTGCTTCGAGGTCGACCAGACACCGATCGGAAAAACCTCCCGCTCCTGTCCCGCCACCTACGTCAAACTCCTCGATGCCATCCGCCAGCTTTTTGCCCAGCTCCCTGAAGCGAGAACCCGGGGATTCACCGCCTCCCGATTCTCCTTTAACAACACAGAAGGCCAGTGCCCCGAGTGCAAAGGCAACGGCAGGATCAAACTGGAGATGGACTTCCTCCCCACCACCTGGGTGCACTGTGAGGCGTGCGATGAGATGCGCTACAACGCAGCCACCCTCGACATCCGCTACAACGGCAAAAACATGGGTGAGGTCCTGCGGATGAATATCCGCCAGGCATCGGAGTTCTTCTCCGCAGTTCCAAAGATACATCGCACGCTCAGCCTGCTGACCGACACCGGGCTTGGCTATTTGCAACTCGGCCAACCAAGCCCGACGCTTTCCGGCGGTGAAGCCCAACGGATCAAACTCGTCTCCGAGCTGACCAAAGGAAGAAAATCAGTTACCAAGGGCGCCCTACAGAACAATAACCTCTACCTGATCGAAGAACCAAGCATCGGCTTACACCAGCAGGATGTGGATAAACTCATCGACGTCCTGCACCGGCTCGTCGACGAGGGCCATACGGTGGTGGTCATCGAACACCACACCACCATCATGGCCGAGGCCGACTACATCATCGATATCGGCCCCGAAGCCGGGGAAAAGGGCGGCAGAATCGTCGCCCAAGGCACACCTGAACAGGTCGCCAAATCCAAAAACTCCCGCACCGCCCCATTCCTGAAAGCGACACTGCTACCGACACCGCAACCATAACCGGGGCTGCCAGCGACAAAAAAAGCCCCGATAAACGGGGCTTCAAACGGAGCTTGTTACCAAGTAAGGCAAAGTGGCGGGATGGACGGGACTCGAACCCGCGACCTCCGGCGTGACAGGCCGGCGCTCTAACCAACTGAGCTACCACCCCTTTGCTTTGCTTGGGCGGGCGGAACCTAGGAAGATTCCCGCCCGCTGGCAATACATTTTTTTACCAAAATGGCATTTTCTTGAACGTCCCTAGCCCAGAGCCTCCACCGCGGCCTCCAGACTGTCCACATCCTCGACCGAAATAACCGTCGCCGACTTGTCGATCCGTCCCATCAGCCCCGCCAGCACCTTGCCCGGTCCAAGTTCCAGGAAGGTGGTGTGGCCATCGGCAATGAGCTTCTGCATCGACTCCGTCCAGCGCACAGAACCGGTCACCTGCTGCTCGAGCATCGATTTGATATCATCAGCCCCGTCCACGGCACGTGCAGCAAAGTTACAAATGACGGGAATCCGCGGCTCGGAGAGTTCCGCCCCAGCCAGGACTGCGGCCAGTTTGTCCTGGGCACTCTGCATCAGTCGCGAGTGATAGGCGCCGGCCACGTTGAGCTTTTTACCCATACGCACACCGGCGTCCTTGGCTCCAGCCACTGCTTTGTCGATCCCCGCTTCGTCACCAGAAATGACGATCTGGCCGATGGTGTTGAAATTGGCGACATCCACCCCGCAGTCGGCCGCAAGCTTGGCAACGGCTTGCTCATCACCACCAATCATCGCAGCCATGGCACCATTTGTCGCATCACAGGCTTCACCCATGAACAGACCACGCTGCTCGACAATTTTCAGACCCGTTTCAAAATCGAAGGTGCCCGCCAGCGTGTGGGCGGTAAACTCGCCCAGCGACAGACCAGCGGTGGCCACCGGCTTGAGCGACGGCACTTTTTCCTGCAACACCGCCAGACAAGCGAGACCATGCACATAGAGAGCCGGCTGGCAGCGGGAGGTCTTGGTCAGCTCCTCATCGGGACCATTGAACATGATGTCCGTAAGCGAGTAACCCAACGCGGCATCCGCCTTGGCAAACAACTCCTTGACCACCGGATAGGCCTCGGCCAGATCCTTGCCCATACCCACTTTCTGGGCTCCCTGTCCTGAAAATAATACAACAACGTTACTCATAGTGCTTTTCTTCTATGCCACCCACCCCCATCAGGCAAGCCCGCATCGCATCTTCGATAAACTTACAAAAACATACGAATTTCTTCTTGCAAAACACCCGGAACCATTGAACTTTTCCCCGACTGCAATGCCCATTGCAACCAACGGAGGGGTGGCAGAGTGGTCGAATGCACCGGTCTTGAAAACCGACGTGGCGAAAGTCACCGTGGGTTCGAATCCCACCCCCTCTGCCATATTTCACAAAGCCCTGTAACCCAATAAGTTACAGGGATTTTTGTTTGTTGGTGATCTGAAAATGATACACAATCTAATACACTAACGATGCATGTTCACTCAGATTTACCCATGTGTATTTTCAGGGAGATCGATTGCTTTGCACCTCAATTTTAGGTAAGTCACTGTATCAGTTATGACCCATCCCGATACTACTCCGCCCCACGACGATGAGGGTATCCCTGCTGATGAGAGTGCGTGGGGCCATCGTGAACGGCAACGGCAGGAGGAGGAAGAACAACAAAACGAGCAGGATAAACTTCGTGACCAAACTGCTCCAGCCAGAAAAGCGCTGGAGGCAAAGAATGCTGAAAGGAAAGCTAGGGCCAAAGAAGAAGAAAGGAAAAAGGCAGAGGACTCAGCGAAGAGGAAGAAGCGTAAGCAACGCAGGAAAATTTCCAAAGCGGATGTTCAACACCTGATGCGAGCAGCTAGACGCCTAGACCCAGATACCGGGAAAACTACCCTTGAGGTTACGCCTGGGCTACATACTTATAAAAGTGCCGAGCTAGAACTACAACGAATTGGGTATCTCGAAATAATAGAATCACACCTATGGCTAGAACGCAGCGCATCTGGTAAATACCTCATCCACAACTTGGATAGTCAATGCAGCTCGATAGGCATTGAGCACATCAAGCAAAACCCCTCCACCTTGGCAATATGGAAAGCTCCTGCCTACTATGCGGATGATACACTGAGGGTTTACCCCGTGCCACCACCACCAGGAACGTTAGCAAGTAGCGATGAGCTTGAGGCGAAGTTGGATCAAAACTGGCATGAGATCGTAAACCGGTCAGAGTGCGAGGTATCTGTGTTGCCTGCTTCCTATGCCTCCCCCATTGACCAATTAGTAAGAATCATGAGGATCGACTTTCAAGCCTCCGGGGAGCTCGGTTTCCCCCTTAGCACGGAGGATTTTAACAGGGACGATTTTCATTATGACCCTGAACAAAAGCTTCTCCGCGACAGCTTCCGCCCTCAAGTAATCGAAAGGCTGCGTGAATGGGGCCTACTTGATTGCGACACTGACTACGGCGATCCAGATTTTCTATATTTACCAGTAGGGTGCGGCCTGCCTGATTCAACAGAGGGTCTTAGACTTCTCACACAAGGCAAACGCACCTATGAAGATGACCCCCAGAGCCTGCACCCTGATGATCCAAGAAGAATTTGGCGAGATTTCAGAGAACTCCATATCGATGACGTGCAAGCCCTACGTGAATCCATTCAAGAATTGGTTTACTTATCATTCCTAGCAGGAAGAGAAGACAAAGGCAATGAGTTGCACCACAAGCTATTCTCTCTCATACAAGAGGGGCAGAGATTCTCCACTTCCAGACTCAAGGCAGGCAATACTTACAAGACCCACACAGGACACCTCAAGGACGCCACCGACAAATACGTAAAGTCGGCAAATAATGGTGACCGCTATTTTCTGCCCACAGCTGCCAAGGTGAGGGATTACATCCTAGCCAGTAAAAACAAAAAGTGGATCAAGGCACTCAAAGCGGGCGGAAAGGGAAGCCTAAAAGGAGTCGTTCAACGGTACCGAGAAAAAACCAACAGAGATAAAAGTGCCGATGCTTGGACGAGAGAGTTGACGGAATAATTATCCAGCCCGCACCGTTGAATTTCTAGAGCATTAACGGGTCTCCTCACGCATGCAGGGAAATTTTCTGGCACAATTTGCATTTTTTTGCTCCCTACAGAGCTGTTACATCCATGATGTGACAAATCCCTTACAGGCCAATCAAACGCGTATACGTAATTGTTAGGGTTTTATTAATACGACCTTTTGTAAATCGCACTGATCTACACCTACATCACTGGTGTTGTGTGAGTTACATGTTGTTAATCAAGTGGGTCAGTCGTAGTATCCACTCGAAATGAACGACCAAGAACTTCCAAACACCGTCACGATTGAAGTCGAAGCATCACCGGTTTTCATCAAGATTGCTGACGCTGTAAAAAAGTATTCCATCAGCCGCAGCAAGCTGCTGCAACTGGTGGATAGCGGTGAGATCGAGGCATTCCGACCCAGGCTCAAGGGAGCCCGTAAAGGTATGCTTCTACTCGACGATAACAGCATCGTCCGTTGGATCCGAAAGTATCCGGCAACAGACAACGGAGCGAGTGGGTCGTCAAAACCCGCTTAGTCCATAACCTTAACCATGTGCCACATGGCACACAGTTCGATTCCTGACTGCCGCCGGCGGTGATGAGTCTGCTGAACCAGCTCTTTGACATGCTAAACGTGTAAACACACACCACATCATAATCGCACAAGCGACACGTCGGTTCGAAACCGGGCTCTCACAAAGCCCGGGGGATGAATCGCGGATGCAGGTCCAACCCCTGCTCTGAAAGTCGTGCAATACACCAGTGAGCCGAGGGACTACCTGAGGCAATTCTGGCCGTCGTGATGATCGACGCGTAGGCAATCTCCCTGTCGCGGACCTTAGAGGGGTCTATCGGCATAGCGGGAGAGCATGTGTTCCTCCTTCCAGAAGAACACTCCGAAGTCGGGAACGGGTGATTAGCTGGCCCACTTGGGCCTACCGAAAAGGCTATAACAAGCCGTCGTAATGAGGAAATCAAGAACAGTGGCTCAGTTTGTAACTGGGCCACACCTGGCACATGTCCGTGAGACTCATGTGTATCATTCAGGCATTTCTTCGGCGGGATGAGCCCACCCAACCCCTGACGTAACAGTATGCACGGAAACGTGGAAACCTGAGTAGTTAACCATGCCGATACCGGTGTGGGGACGGGCATCTTCCTAATGCTGCTCAGGGTAGGTCGGCGACCAAGCAAAAGCTCCGTTGTAATGGCGGGGATATGCCTAATTCGCTCAACAGACTCGAACATAAAACCCAAACCAATGAATACCAATAATAACTCAAACAAGAGATGGCAGGACATTAACATCCGGGAGGCGATACGATTCGTCCACCGCATGCAGGTCAAAATATTCGAAGCCACGATGTGTTCAGACACGTGCAAAACGAACAAACTACAAATCAAGCTAGCCAACAGCTTTTACGCCAAAGTCCTGGCCGTAAAGAAAGTAGCCAAGGATAATCATGGCAGGAAAACTGCCGGGATCGACGGAGTGAAGAACCTCTCTGAAGATGAGATGTTCGAGATGGCCAGTACGCTGACCATCAACCACAAACCGTCACCAGTTCGCCGCAAACTCATTCCCAAGCCAGGGAAGAAGGAAAAGCGGCCACTGGGAATCCCATGCATGAAGGATCGCGCACAACAAGCGCTGATCGCCTTGACTCTCGCACCTCAATGGGAGGCTCGATATTCAGAACAAATGTTTGGCTTTAGAAAAGGACGTGGGGCACAGGATGCTCTGGCATATACCCGGATCTGTCTCCTGAATGCACCACGCTGGATACTCGATGCCGACATCGAGCGGTTCTTTGATCTTCTAAATCATGAAGAACTGCTTAACCGCATTGACGCTCCCCAATCCATCAAGGATGCCATTAAGCGTATCCTTAAAGCCGGGCACATGGCGGAAAAGGTTATCTATCGCTCAGAACATGGTACGCCACAGGGCGGCCCACTGAGCTCGATATTGGCCAACATTGCTATGACCAGACTGATACCCTATGTCGAAGCTCGGCATAGGGCACAGTACCAGAGCAAACCGCCCATCATCATCATTTATGCTGATGACATGGTAGTCATACACCCTGACCGTGATGTGATAGCACACACGAAAGAAAGTATCGACTCCTACCTCCACCAACTCGGTCTCAGACTGAGTCCCAGCAAAACTCGCATCTGTCACACCCGGGATAAAGATCCTGACACAAAGACACGTGGGTTTGATTTCCTAGGTGCTCACTTCCAACACGTCCTCACGGACGACAAGAAAGGAGGCAAGCGTCCCTACTTACTAGCGACCCCCAGCAGAGATGACATTAAGCATATCTACAAGAAATGCTGCCAGCGTATTGACCGCTCCATCATTAACAGGAAGCGCCAAGGCAAGCGACGCTACAATATGAGTAAAGGTAAGCGTGATCCGGTCACCAAAATGATCAGGGATCTCAACCTAATACTCAACGGATGGAGTCAATACCACTCCGTCATTAACGCCAAAGAGACGTTCTCGAAAGTGGACAACCTCATCTTCAACAAACTCCTTAAATGGAGTAAGCGGCAGTTTAAGAGCAAGACCGCTGACTGGCGATACCAACGGATGTTCTCCGGTATAGAAACCGATAAAGACGGTAACCCACTGCTTAGGCAAGATGGTGAACCTCGTGAGCGGAACTGGGCATTCAAAAGCCCATTCGTTGCAAATGAGAAAGATCACGTAACACTCATCAAGATTGCCGACCGTAGAGTCAGCACACATACGATGACCAGACTCACCAGCCGCTATTACGATAACGACTGGTTATACTGGGGCAGTAAGCAGAACAACTACCCGGGCATACCCGATACGATCTATGCTTCAGCCCTTAGACGTTCCGGAGCTAAATGCTCCCTATGCAAGTCCCGCTTCTCTAAGGGGGATAAAGTTAAAGAAGTCACCGCTAAGGATACATCCTTACTTGTTCACTGCACATGTCCACACTGACTAGCTGACTTACTTCAATAGTAGGTCGTCTGGTGTAAGCCCATTGCTGGGAAACTGGCCCGATGGGTTTCAGCTCCGAAAGGGGCATCTATGCCAAGAGGTTTTGCTTCTTCCTCACACCTAAAAAGGAGTCTGTCCCGGCAGACGTTAACCTTGCCTTATACCGCCCGAGGAGCGGTACAGGCACAACCCAAATTACCAACCATAAATATCATGGAACACACATCCAAGGCGCTAGATGCGCCATCGCATGATGGTGCTGACGATTCCGTTCAGCAGAAGCCCGAAACATTAACCAACATCCAAGACGTAGACACGTCCACTTGGATTACAACCAAACAAGCCAGCGAGAATTACGAATGCGCCCAAAGCACGCTCAAACGCTGGATCAAAGCTGAAGAGTTGAAAAGCCACCAAATCAAACCACGGTCGGCTTACCTTGTTGACCCGGAGCATGTTGAACGCATGCTCAAACTCAGGTCACATGTCACAAGCATCTTTCACCCGGCGAAGATAGATGATGTCACACCACACACTACCGGTGATACTGATGTGACATCACATCCTACCACCAAGGATGTCACATCACCACAGAACCAGACCACTGAAGATGACAAGGTTTATCTAACGAAGCCTTTCCCACCTGAGGAAACAACACAGAGCAAACCCGCTACAGCCAACTGCGTGGGAGCGAAACATTCGGACAAACATCAAACACGCCAAAAGGAAGGAGCTAAACCTCCACGAGGTTCTCAAAAAAAGAAAAACCGACGTCCTCAGCGAAAGTTCAAGACTGACCTGAATCATGTCGTGAAGATGGCTATGAGCCTACCCGTAGGCCAGCGCCTCAGTTTAAGGAATCAACTTACGAGCAATCTCGACAGCGTCATTTAACCCAACCACCGAATGTTCGAGCTTACTCATGTTAATACCTACGGATTACATGAAACTCGCAGTAACACGGTAATGAGCCTACCGTCTGTCGCACAGGCATCTGGCCTTACCGTGGAGTTCTTATCTGGGCTCATCAGGAATGATCTACTGCAGGTGTATTACGATAACGACCGACCACGGATCGACATCGTCGAGTTCAATGAACTCACAGCCCACACACACTTCCAATTATTCGCCGACAAAAACGGCGAGTATAAAAAATACGGGTAAAACCTATCACAGCCAGATTCCTAGATGGAGTCTGGCTGTTTGACTTACGGCAGCATGCAATTTTACACCATTCCGTGTTATATAATAGTGAAGGACAGCACCGTTACCCGCTCTCAGGTAAACTGATTCGTTGAGCCTCACCTGCTACCACTTCACTAGACCGCCCGTTGGACTAAACATCCAACGGGCATTTTTATTACTACACTCTCCCCGCCACCACTCATTCAGAGGACGCGGGAACCCTTGGCTATCGCCATGATCGGTTCCCGTGCGGGGCCGTCATGTCGGTTGCCTTTCAACCTAAACAGAAAGGAAAAACACATGAGCCCCATGGCACAAGAAATATTAATGAATGATGTGGTGCCTCGCATTCGTGCAGGTGCGCATTCCGTCCCAAAAATAGGCCACGAAGACGACGAGGAAATTGTTCAGGACTCCACGTTGATGGCGGCACGAATGATCGACTCGGCTGAACGAAACGGCCGTAAGTTCACGCCGGGCAACATCGCTTACTACACCCATCGAGCTGCCCGTAGTGGCCGCCGTAGTGGCTACTCTGGACGCAGCGACGCTCTATCCCCAGGATGTCAGCTCGATGGTAAAGCGAAGCATGACTCACTCGACTATGAAATCACATCAGAAACTGGTGAGTCGGGTTGCCTGCATGACGTCATCGGACCTTACGATGAGGCAGGTAACGAAACTGACCCCGCAGAAGAGGCTGCCCGTAACTTGGACTGGGAGGCATTCCTTGCGTCTCACTCAGGTCGCCACCGCACCGCCATCAACGTGCTAGCCGCCGGCGGGACGATGCGTGAAGCAGGTCAACGGTGTGGTTTGAAAGACAGCGCCGCAAGGAATCTGAAACTTCGTATCGCTGAGGATCTCATTGAGTTCTTTGGTTCCGATGTCATCAGGCGTATTCTGGACGGTGTATGCCCCGGCTGGGTATCCGACCTGCGAACTGCCCGTGAGCGTCACCTGGGTCATACCAGCCAAGGCATGATGGCAGAACGCCATGCGTAGTGCTAAGCAACCCCAAGAAAACGCACCACCACCAATGGGGCGTTTTTTTAGCTCTCGCATCATGCGCCGTCCTCTCCCCGGGAATGACATTTTCATCGCTCATCATGAGCATGAAACACAATTCACCCTTGTCGTCCCTGAATCACGCTGATAGGAAAATACAGCAATGTCCAAAAAAGGGCCGCGACACTCAGCGATTTCAACCGCTTCCCGCATGATTAAGCGTATTAACACACTCAACCGCGTAGGTCGTTTCATTGAACTGCGCAGTGCCGCCGGCGCGGATCACGACTTCGCCGAACTCAATGTTGTGTTCGCCAGTAATGCTGCGGGTAAAAGCACGCTCTGCGATATTCTTCGTGCCATGACTCTGGGAGAATCGTCCTACATTGTTGGGCGGAAGCGCCTAGATGCGGGGAATGATCCTGAAATTGTGATTGCCTTGGAGGGAACGCATCCGCAACCGATAGTCCGTTTTCAAAATGGCGCTTGGGTGAACGCCGCAGCGAGTCCAAAAATTCACATCTACGACGATCGTTTCGTTGCTGAAAACGTGTTGGTAGGTCATCACATTAATGTTGATCAGCGTCGGAATCTTTATGAGTTGGTGATAGGTGCTAAGGCAATAGCGTTGAAGCAGGCATTTGATGCAGCCGAGCAAAATCTTAACACTGCTTCGAGTGCTGCAAAGCAGGCTGAGGGTGATTTGAATCGACTTATCCCCCCGTTGGATAGCATTGAGGAATTTCGAATGGTTCCTCTAGTCACTGGTGTTGATCAACAAATTGCCACCTCCAGGGAAACACTTGCATCCGCAACACAAACGCAATCCAAGGCCGACGCCATTCGCCAGCGCCCCGAACTTTCAGCAGTTTCCATCGCACAGCTTCCGACAAATCTCACAGAAGTCCTGTCCTCAACTCTCGACCAAGCAGCACTCGTTGCTGAGGAACAAATCAGAGAGCATCTCCATACGCACACCACAGGCCTTAGCCTGGATTGGCTAGGACAAGGGCACAAAGCTAAAACAGGTGACGGTTGCCCCCACTGCGGGCAATGCATGACAGGCTTAGATATCCTCAATGCATACAACGCATTCTTCTCGGGAGAACTCCAAGCTCAAGAGCTGTCGCGGAGCACACTGAGAACTACCACAACACAGGCTTTCGGCGAGGAGGCAAGAACCCAAATACGTGAGACTATCACCTCGCATATGACCGAACGCACTTGGTGGGCTGATGCGGCAGGCTTTGCCTTCACGCTCCCTACCGATCTCGATCTAGCCACGGTCCTGGAAGCCCATGAAGCCGCCTATCAGGCAATCATCGGGGCGTTGGACCGAAAGCAGGCCGACCCTGCTAACGCCACAACAATCACCGCGACCGAACAACAAGCTATCGATGCATGGGAGTGCATGGCTGTGACGCTGGACGGATACAACACTGGCATCCAATCCATCAACGTAACGCTCACCCAAAAGAAGGCGGAAGCAGGCACCATCGATCTTGCGCCGCTTCAACAAGCCCTGGCATCACTCGAAGCCAGCAAGGAACGACACCAACAGGATGTGATCGATGCCTACTCTGCTTACGACGCTGCAGTGCTCGCTAAGACAGCTGCCCAGCGAGCCAAGGAGGCTGCCAATAATGCCTTGCGTGATCATGCCAACGCTCTGCTCGCCCAATATGGGGAACGGATCAATGCACTGCTTGACCTCTTCGCCGCCAATTTCCGCATCGTCTGCGGTGGCAACGACAACAACTACGTCACCTTTCCCGGAGGCCAACCCTCTGGCCAGTTGGTGATCGAAATCCTCGGACATAAAATCGCCTCGTCACCTGCCGATGCTGCCGATCCTGCCCGTCCATCATTGGCTAACACCATTAGCGGAGGAGATCGGAGCGCTCTCGCACTTGCCTTCTTCCTGGCGAAGGTTGAGCAGGAGCCCGGCTTGGCCGACAGCATCATCGTATTCGACGATCCATTCCACAGTCAGGATCGCTCCCGCCAAAGCCGCACCATTGAGCGCATCCATGCGATCACCCGCACCGCCAAGCAGTGCTTTGTATTCTCTCACGACCTCGACTTCGCCCGGGCCGTTGCTCCGATCCATGGCATACGCACCCGCACCTTCAAGCTCGATCCGTTAACCGACCGGACGACGTTGGAATGCAAGGAACTTGATATGCTGCCGAGTCGAGCTTACGAAATTAAGTATACCAAACTCGCGGACTTTGTTATCAATCCTGCCGACTATGCTGACCAACTCACTGGCATCGCGTTGATCCTTCGGACGATTCTGGAAGAATATCTTCAGCTCAAATTCCCCCTGCGCTGGACTGACAAAGACTATTGGTTCGGCACCATGATCGGAGAAATCGAGGGTTCCACAGTAGGCGATCCTCTGTTCTCTTGTCGGGGGCTTCTTACTGATCTCAACGAAGTCAACAACTACAGTAAACGCTTTCATCACCGTTCCACTGGTGTTATTGCCGACGTTACCGATGCCCGGGAACTCGTCACCTACGCCAAACAAACTCTTCAGATTATTCATCAATGACCAAACCTACTTCACATCTCGACAAAGCCCGCCTCACGAATCTCGCCGACGAGATTTGGAAATCGGCTGAGCGCCTGCGCGGCAAATTCAAGGCGCACGAATATCAGGTCGTTGTCCTCCCCATCATCACCATCCGCCGCCTCGAATGTGTGCTGATCAAGTGGCGTGAGCAGAAGGCCGAGGAAATCCGCTCAAAGCGGAAATCCATCTCCGACGAGGAGCTGGAGAAACTCGTCAAGGCGCTCGAACTGAACCCCAAGCAGTCACCCGGCTTCTCGAACGCGACCACTTGGACGCTGCGCAAGATCTACGAGGAGGATCACACCCTGCTCGAAAAGAACTTCCGCGCTTACCTCAACGGCTTTTCGGAGACGGTGCAGGACATCCTTGAGAGCTTCGACTACCGCGCCGTCATCGGCAAGATGGTCAAGAACGCCCGGCTCGCCCCGATCCTGAACCAGTATTCCACTCTCGATCTCGGCCCGGACAAACTGTCCAGCCTGGAGATGGGCTACATCTACGAGGAATTGCTCCGGCGCTTCTCGGAAGCCCACGCCGAGGCCGCCGGGGATCACTTCACCCCGCGCGAGGTCATTCGTCTGATGGTCGAGCTGCTGGAAATTCCAATTCCCGACCGCCATACCTCCATTTATGATCCTGCCTGCGGCACCGGCGGCATGCTCTACGTCGCCAAGGAGCACTTGCTTGACAAGGCCAAGACCGACGAAGAGCGCGAGCACGTGCAGAAATTCATCACCCTCCACGGCACCGAGATCATGGCGGAGACCTACGCCATCGCCCGCTCCGAGGCGCTCATCCGGGGAGAAGCGCTGGCCACCATCTGCTGGGGAAACTCCCTCATCCCCCACAATCCACAGAGCAAGGAACCCGGCGACCAGTTCCCGGAGACCGACAAGTCGAACCACTTCGACTACATGCTCAGCAATCCTCCCTTCGGCGTCACCTGGGGCGGCAAGGACGGCTACCAGGATCAGGCCGAAAAACTCCGCAAAACCCGCTACGTTGCAGGCATGCCCGCCGTGAATGACGGCTCGCTGCTCTTTCTCCAGACCATCCTCGCCAAGCAGAAGAAACCCGAGCAGGGCCTCAGCAAGACCGCCATCATCTTCAACGGCTCCCCGCTCAGCAATGGCGATTGCGGTGAGGGCGAGAGCGAGATCCGCCGCTGGATTCTCGAAAACGACTGGCTCGACGCCATCGTCATGCTGCCCAACGAGCTGTTCTACAACACCGGCATCTACACCTACATCTGGCTACTGCGCAACGACCGCGCCGCCATCGGGCGCAAAGGCCGCATCATGATCATCGACGGACGCCAACAGTTCGAAAAGGAACCCAAATCCTTCGGCAACAAACGCAACCGCATCGTCGAGCGCCACCGCCAGTGGATCGAGCAGCGCTACCACGGCGGCTGGAAAAAGGGCTTCGCGGATGACGACGTGCGCTTCTTCACCAGGGCGGACTTCGCCTTCCACAAGGTCGAGGTCGTCTTCTGGCAGACCGATGAAAACGACGAGCCAGCAATCATTACGGAACCCTTCCCTGTGCAGTTCAAGAACGCCAACGTGAAGTCCAAGCAGGATTTCTACGACAGCGAGATGACGCTCCACATCCGCGTCACCAGCCCGAAGAGCCGGAAGGTCCACGAGTTCGACCTCACCCTCGACCCGGACGACAGCTTCGTGAAACTCTACAAGCCGGAGATCGAGAAACGCTTCGGCGAGGAAATGGGCAAGCTCACCGCCGCCACTCTCGATAGGCTGGAAACGGAAGTCAGCTACACCCACCGCCACTACATCAAGGACGACGAATACATCCCCTTCGATGCCCAGGGAAAACCGAAGGACTACATCCCCGCCTTCCTCGAACGAGAAATCGAGAAGCCCATCATTCGCTGGCAGGATCGCCCGCAACTCGGCTACGAAATCCTGCCCAACAAGTATTTCTATCGCTACACCCCGCCTCCCGCCGCCGATGACCTACTCAAGCAGTTCTGGTCGCTGGAGAAGGAGGCGGAAGGGCTTTTGAAAGGACTCGTTAAATGAAATCGCCCAGCTCACATAGACCAGACACCTGGCGCGATCTCGTCCCCAAACACTGGAGGTCTGATCGCCTCAGTAAGTTCGCGGACATCATCGTCAGCAACGTCGATAAAAAGACTGAGGACGGTGAAGATCCGGTGCTTCTTTGTAACTACGTTGACGTTTACAAGAACGACCGAATCACCGCGGACATCCCTTTCATGGAGGCATCCGCAACGCCGCACGAAATCACGAAGTTCACTCTCCAACGGGAAGATGTGATCACAACGAAGGACTCCGAAAACCCTCTCGACATCGCCATCCCTTCACTCGTGGCGGAAGATCTTGATGGGGTGCTATGCGGGTATCATCTCGCGATTTTGCGGGCGGAAAAGCGGCATCTCTTTGGCCCCTATCTTTCGTGGCTACACGTTTCCCAAACCATTCGGGCTCACTACGAGATGCACGCCACGGGTATTACTCGTTGGGCGATCGGGCGAAAACATTTCAAAACTTGTCCAGTCCCACTCCCGCCGCTCCCCGAGCAGAAGCGGATTGCGACGTATCTGGACGCGAGGTGCGCGGCGATTGACCGGGCGGTGGAGACGAAAAAGAAGCAGCTCGATACCCTCGACGCCCTCCGCAAATCCATCATCCAACGCGCCGTCACCCAAGGCCTCAACCCCAAGGTGAAGATGAAGGAGTCGGGGGTGGATTGGCTGGGGCGGGTGCCAAAACATTGGCTCTGCGAAAGCTTGAAGCGAGCGACGTCACGGATTCAGACAGGCTCGACTCCTCCAACGTCTCAGCCGGTTTACTATGAGGAAGGAACCATCGAGTGGTTCGCTCCAGAGTGCTTTAGCCAGACAATCAAACTTCGAACCCCGAAAAAACTCATCAACCAACAGGCCTTTGAAGACAAGAAGGTCAGAATCTTTGCGCCAGAGACAGTTCTCTTCGTTGGGATTGGAGCCACAATTGGAAAGGTGGCTGTCCTTGAGAAAGAAGGTTCATCCAATCAGCAAATCGTAGGAATCTCCTGCGACCATCGGATGATTGGCCGATTCCTCGCCTACCAACTGAAGAACTACGAAACGATTATTCCCAAGCTCGCCCAGTATACAACCTTGCCCATTCTTAATCAGACCAAGGTGGGTTACCTGCCAGTGTTACGACCGCCTATCAGCGAGCAGCAGGAGATTTGCGAGTTTTTGGATAACAAAGAACTCGAATTGGCGAACGTTGAGAAGATCCTAAACGACCAAATCTCCACCCTCACCGCCTACCGCAAATCCCTGATTCACGAATGCGTCACTGGCAAGCGGCGCATTTCCGACGCGGATGTAACCAAAGTTGAAGCCCATGTTTGAAGGACCGGAAAAGACGTTTCAGAAGCACATCGCGGACTTTCTCATCCGCGAGCATGGCTTTGCCGTCCTCACCCAAGACGAGATCACCGACACGGAGTTCTGCTTTGCCGAGGATCACCTTTACGCCTTTCTCAAGGCAACCCAGAACGAAACTCTAGAACGGCTGAAGGTAAACTACGGCAGCGACTCCCGCGATGAAATCTTCAAGGCATTGCGCGAGGAAATCGGCCGCCGCCCGTTGTGGTCGATCATCCGCACAGGTCTGAGTGTGCGCGGCCATGACTTCAAACTCTACTTCCCCAAGGCTCGCTCCAGCGAGAGCGTCGCCAACCAGCTCTACGGAGAGAACCGGATCACGTTCAAGCCGAGCCTCTATTTTGGCACGAGTAACTTCGAAATTGATTTCGCGTTTTTCTTAAACGGCCTGCCCATCGTCACGATGGAGCTGAAGCACGAGGCCAACCAGAATGTGCATGATGCCGTGGCGCAATACGTCGCCCGCGATCACAGCAACCGGATTTTCCAGCTGCCCTTCCTGCACATCGCTGCCGATACCGCAGACGTGCAGGTGGCCACCGATCCACGAGCGGAGAAGAACTTCCGCTGGTTCAATACCGGCTTAAGCAACCAGCCGCAGACGGCAGGCGAATACCCGGTGGAGTTCCTCTATCGTGAAGTGCTCTCCAAGGACAGCCTGCTGGAAGCCGTCTCCTTCTACCTTGTCCAGGCTCCCAAGCAGGAAGCCGCTGACGATCGCCCCGAACGCCCTGCCTTCACGCTCTTTCCCCGCTACCACCAGCGCCGCTGCGTGGAGAAGATCGCCCGGGAGACTCAAGGGCACTTCGCCGAACATGGCGACGTAGGTCGGAAGTTCCTCGTGAACCACTCCGCCGGATCTGGCAAGACGCTGACCATGTGCTGGCTGGCTGACCGTCTGCACAGTCTCTACAAGCCGGGCACCTCGGAAAAGATGGTGAACATGGTCTTCCTGCTCACCGATCGGAAGTCACTCGACAAGAACATCCGCGAGGACATCGAGAAGTTTTCCCACCTCAAGGACGTGGTGCGCTATGCCAAGCGGTCAGGCGACCTTGGACGCTTCCTCCGCGACCGCGAGCAGATCATCGTCACTACCCAGCAGAAGTTTCACTACATTCTCGACAAGATCGCGAGCGACGAAGGACTCAAGGATTTGCGCGTGGCCTTCCTGATCGACGAAGCCCACCGCTCGCAGGAAGGCCGCATGGCCACCGCCATCCGCACGCCATTTCGCGACACACCGCCAACGCACGTGAGGGAGGATCTGGCAAGAGTTGCAGAAGAGCCGGAGGCGTATGCGATGGCCGGGAACGAAGAGCCCGCAGCCCCCCCGACGCCCGCAGACACACATGCCGCAGAGACACCAGATGCCGAAGATACCCAAGAGCCGGTAGACCCACAGGACCAGATTGCCAATGTGATCCGCGAGCATGATCTGAATCAGCTTTTCGTAGCCTTCACCGCCACCCCATCGCCCGCGACGGTGCAGCTTTTCGGCGAACCCTTCGATACCTACTCGGAGGCGGAGGCCATTCAGGAAGGCTACATCGTCGATGTGGCACAGAGCATTATTTCCTACAAGACACTCTACAACCTCCATTGCCCGATCATTCCTATGCCGGAGGAGGAGAAGCTCTACCCGCAGGGTGTGGTGGCCAAGGCCCTCAAGAACGTGGCCTTTCAGGATTCCGAGCTGATCCAGTATAAGGCGGAAGTCATGCTGCGGATCTTCGAGGAGCAGGTGAAGCCGCTGATCGGAGGCCGCTCCAAGGCAATGATCGTGACCACCTCCCGCATTGCAGGACTGGAGTATTTCCGCGTGATCCAGCGAAAGCTCAAGGAGCGCGGCGCTGACTACAAGGCACTCTACGCCTTCAGTGATTTCGTGCATCCCGGCAACAACAAGGTCTTCACGGAACACGCCGTCAACGGATTGAACGATGGCGAACTGATTGAAGACCGCTTCGAGGAGGAGAGCTACCGGCTGATGATCGTGGCGAGCAAGTTCCAGACGGGCTTTGACCAGCCCTTGCTTGCCGGGATGTTCCTCGACAAGGCCGTGGCCGACCGGAACGCGGTGCAGACCATCTCCCGACTGAACCGCTGTCATGCCGATAAAGACAAGGTGGTGGTTGTGGACTTCACCAACAACGCCAAGGCGATCCTCAAGGCCTTCAACAAGTATCGGCACGGGTCGCCGCACGAACCCGATGAACCCGACCCGCAGAAGTGCCTCGAACTCTACGAGGAGATTCTCTCCGTCGGGCTTTTCACCCAGGAGGACGCGCCTCCCGTGGTGGAACTAATCAAGGCCAACAACGACGCCAATCTCCAAACCTGCGCGAACGAATTGCGCCAGCGATTCCAGACGCATTTCACTGACCCAGAGGAGCGCAAGAGCTTCGTCTACTTGCTCGCTAAATTTACGAAGAGCTACCACTTCCTCAGCAGCTTTTTCAGCTACGAGGAACACGTGCGGGAGTTCGTAGCCTTCTGCGATCTCATCGGCCCCCAGCTCATCAAAGCGGGTTCAATCTCCGAACTCATGAAACTCGTCCGCGCCACCGTCGTCGAGAAAGCCGCTGTGACCTACGAAGGTGAAGTCGAAATGCCAGGCGGCCTCAAAAAGCCTAAGGCCAGCAAGGGAGGCGGCGGCGGAGCTCCACCAATCAAGAAAGTCTCCGTGCAGGACATTATAACCAAGATCCGCGAGACCTTCGACATCAGCGAGGATGAAGCGCTTCACATCCGGGAAGTGTCAGAGGAAAAACTACAAGACGAATCGATCCTCCAAACCGTCGCAGCTCACAAAACCGACCTGGCTTTCCTTGAGAATGTCTTCAAAGGCCAGATCAACTCGGGTATCCAAGACGCCTACGCCCTGCGAGCCCTGTTCGAGCAGTTAGGCGATCCAAAATACACCGACAGGGGGGCCATCTTTGACATCATGGCATACACAGTGATCCAGAAAGGTTTGGAGCTGAAGGAGGCGGGTTAAAATACAACATTCATGAAAGCTAACCCAAACTCATTAAACAATCTATTATCCGAGCGTCTCCAATGGATCGTTCCGGTTTACCAGCGGCATTATGAATGGGATGTTAAAAAGCAATTGCCATCGCTTTGGGAGGATCTTCGAGATAAAGCATTGGAGATTTTGCAGGGTAACGGCCTCTAAATAATAGCCGGCTTCCAGAGGCGCCGGTGTATGCGGCTTGCTGCCGCTGTTACCATTCTGGTCAGCATAGCGACCTGCATTTTTGGCTTCCTGCAAGCTGAGCCATTCTAGGAATAGCGTGTGGGTCTGGGTTAAACTATGAGTGCGAGAAATAAGGACAAGTGCCCGCTCCCAGAAGTCTTTCTTGGAATCTTTGTGATGTTGATTCAAACGCTTACGGAGCTCCCCGGTCTGACCAATGTAAACGCTGGGCTCTCCACCGTCGTCGTTACCGATGAGAAAATATACACCGACTTGCAAGCTCCTAGCAAAGCAGTTTCCCTCTAATCTGACAAGAACAAGGGCGAATTTGTAGCCCCGCAACCACACCGATGTCTTCTGGAACGAAGTCGATGCTTGCATCACCGGGATGGAAGCCCAGCCTCAATATTTACAGCTCAGGCAGCGCATCCGATGCCTTCTGTAATGACTCACGCCCAATCTTTACATAAGCTCTATGAACCTCGGCGCTATCATGACCTACCCATTCCTCAACCGTAGCTGCCGGGATGCCTGCTTCGTGCAGCATAGTAACTGCAGTAGCCCGTAGACAGTGGAAGCTAACGCCCGTGCCTTTACGCTTTGCACCCCGCCCTTTCTTCTTACTGCGGTGACTGACCGCATCTCTCAAACCGCACCGGGCAAGGATAGATGCGAACTGGTTGGACAATCCTGATGCTCCTTTATTTTCATAGGTATCTGCCAGCTCAGGATGCACATACCCTGTCGGATCGTCAGAACTAGGCATTTCCTGAACATGCTTCAACAAGGGAGCCGCCAATGGTATGGTAACAGTTCGGCCTGTCTTCCTGGTAGCAATCCGCATTTCCGCCTTGAGCAGATCCACATTGCTCCAGCGTAGAGTAGCCAAGTCCCCCATGCGTTGTCCCGTGTAGAGGCCAAACATCAGCATGCTGTGCCACTCACCATCAGTCTCTTCACGTATGAGCTTGAGTTCATCCAAAGTGAATGGACGTTTTTCGAGTCGGTTTGAGTCACTTTTCCCCTTACGGCTGAAGCGCATACTAGTTGTCGGGTCTTCTAGTATGACTCCTTCCCTGTGAGCTGTGGCAAAGATGGTACGCAGCCCCTTCATTTTCTTAGTCGCTGTCACCTCAGTCACCTTGGTCAATAGGTGGTTTCTATAGGCAGCCATATCCGCTGGACGGATGTCATTCATATCCGCATCGGCTCGCTCCCGTAACCATTCAGTGAACCCTATCACAATGTTACGGTAATGATCTTTGGTCGCCTTGGAACTTTCACCGGCCTTCATCGCCTCGAACTGCGCGCAATACTCTCTGACAGTAGCAGAGGGCAACTCTCTTCCCGTGATGTCCTGGTGCAGGTCTATAATCGTCTGCCTCACCTGACGAGCTGTCCGATTCTGCTTGGCCGTGTCCTCATAAGAATCGGCTATCTTCTGAGCCTTTTTCCGGGTCCCCCTTTTCGCCTCTACCTTGGTCGAACGGTTCACCCTCTTACCATTCTCGTCTTTCCAGCCTGCATACCAATACTGCGACTGCGGATGTTTGAATAAAAAAGCCATGCCGTTTTAATACACATTCTAATACACCTTGTCAATGTTTACTCATGTTCATCAAAATCCTAAAACCTCGATAAGCCTTATTTTATATACGTTGTAAAGCATGTGTGTACATCCATGACACCCCACGAGCCGATCCGTGGGTTCGAATCCCACCCCCTCTGCCAGATTTCCAACCAAGCCCAGTCTACCCAAGTAGATTGGGCTTTGTCGTCATATAAACCAGACTCCTCCCCAGGCATTGCCCGGTGATCCCCATGATCATCATCCGGTGAAAAATCATTTGGAATATTGAATTCTCAAACTATCATGGCGATGCAGTGCACCTCTGCCACGATCAATCATGCCACTCTGGATACCACCTATCATCGCCTTCCTCGCAGGCTCGATCCCCTTCGGACTCCTTATAGCCAAGGCGAAGGGAGTCAACATCCGCGAACATGGCTCCGGCAACATCGGTGCCACCAATGTGCTGCGCGTGATCGGCAAACCCTACGGCATCAGCTGCCTGGTCCTTGACCTACTCAAGGGGCTCATCCCGACGATGGCCGGTATCAGTTTGTTCACCTATGCCGGTGACAGCAACCCGATGGCCATCAAGGCCTTGGCTCCCTACGCCGTCGAACTCCCCCAAACCCAAGCGCAGATTTTGCAAATCGTCACAGCCCTCGCTGCGATACTCGGACATAACTACTCGCCATGGATCGGCTTCAAAGGAGGCAAGGGCATCGCCACATCAGGCGGTGCATTGATCGCCCTGATGCCGGCTGCCGTGGTAATCCTGTTGGTTATTTGGGCCTTGCTTTTTTTCACCACCAAATACGTGTCCGTGGCAAGCATGGGTGCTGCGGTAAGCCTGCCCTTCCTCACGATCTTCGGATCCTGGTACCACGGCAAACTGGCCAACGGCACATGGAACAAACCCCTGTTTATCTTTACTATCATTATCGCCGCACTTGCCGTCTGGAGACACAGGTCTAACATCAAGGGCCTGATGAACGGCACCGAACACCAATTCGCCAAAAAGAAATCATGATCAAACGCGCTGCCATCTTGGGAACCGGCTCATGGGGGACCGCCCTCGCCTGCCTGCTCGCCAGTAAACTCGACGAAGTCTGCCTGATTGGCCGGAATCAAAAAACCGTGGATGAAATCAACCAGCATCACACCAACCACCACTACATCCCGGACGAAACCCTCGCTACCAATATCATCGCCAGTGCCGATATAGCGACAGCAGCCGACTATCCGCTGGTATTGTTTGTCGTCCCCACGTCTGCCACCGAGGCCATGGCCCGGGCACTTGGTGAGATCAATCTCCCCCGGGAAACCATCATCGTTTCATGCGCCAAGGGGATTTCACATGACGGCGAACGCATGAGCGAGATCATCCATCGCCACCTTCCTAACCATCCGCTGGCCGTACTTTCAGGGCCCAACCATGCCGAGGAGGTTTCCCGCACCCTGGCCACCTGTGCCGTGATCGGCTCGAGGGATATGGCGGTGGCAGAACAGCTCCAGAAGATATTCACCACCCATTTTTTCCGCTGCTACACCAGTGACGACGTCGCCGGCATGGAACTGGGCGGGGCGATGAAAAACGTCTTCGGCATCGCCGCCGGCATCGCCGATGGCATTGGCTTGGGGGATAACGCCATCGCCGCCCTCGTTACCCGCGGACTGGCGGAAATGACCCGGCTCGGAACGGTCCTGGGAGGTCGCATGGAAACCTTTATCGGGCTCTCGGGAGTCGGCGACCTGATGGCGACCTGCTACTCGCCGCACTCACGTAACAACCGTGTCGGCAAGGCACTTGGCAAAGGGGGGCAACTCGACGACATCATCGCCAACCTGGGCATGGTCGCCGAGGGGGTCCCAAACACAAAATCCGTTCACGATGCTGGCTGCAAGGCCAATGTCCGCACCCCGCTGATAGATGCGGTCTATCAGATTCTCTACGAAAACAAACCTGCGGTGAATGCACTCGAGGAACTGCTCACCCGTGACACCCGCCCGGAAACGGAGTAGTCAGGACATCCACGCCTACAAACCAGAACCCCGAGAAGCGCGCTCCATGATCAGCAGAAAAATCATCACCTCCACTTTCCTGCTAGCCATGCCACTGGGTCTGGCGGCCCAGGAACCGGAGACCGCCATTGGTGCCCAGGCGACCGCCGGGAACTGTCGATGCTGCGACCTTGGCCGTATTTACGCACCGTATCTCAAAAAACTACCAGCTCCGAAAAAACGCGACAACATCGGCAACAGCCACCTCAAGATCACCACTGGCTCCGAAGCCGCGCAGGAGTGGTTCGATCAGGGACTGAACCTGCTGCACTCGTTTTGGGAGTTTGAGGCCTACCGCTGTTTCCTCCAGGCCGCCAAGGAGGACCCTGACTGCGCCATGGCCTACTGGGGTATCTGCATGGCCCTCCCCGGGAAAAATGCCGAGTCATCCGTCGAACGCCAAGTGGCGCTACAAAAAGCCAAGGATCTGGCCTCCGACCCCACACACAAGCTCAGTGAGCAGGAAATTCTTTACATCGAAATGGTGGACAGCCTGATCCATAAGGGCAGTAGGGCCACCATTCCCAATCTCAGGAAAATCATTCAAAAGTTTCCTGACGATGTCGATGCCATCGCTTTTTTAAGCCTGTGGCTTCGTGACGGCTACAAAACGGACAGCGCCGGCAAAGGAGAAGCCAAACCCGGCTCTGCCGAAGCTGCGAAGCTTCTCAAGGAGGCTCTGGAAAAGCACCCCATGCACACTGGCCTGAACCACTATTACATCCATGTGTTGGAACAGGGACCCGACTTTGAGCAAGCCCGGTCCGCTGCACTCGCCCTGCCCCAGGCCGCTCCGGGTGCCGGCCACCTCGTACACATGCCTGGCCACATCTATTACCTGGCGGGCGAATACGAAAAAGCCTGCCGGGCATACCGTGATTGTGACCAGGTGGAGCTAGCCTACCTCAATGCCGAGGCCATCCCGGCGGTCGATAACAACAACTACCTGCACAACCTCCATTTCATGGCCTACGCAGCATCCGACCAAGGCAGATACCAGGAGGCTCTTCAAGCCGCCGCCCGACTGGCCGAGGTCAAGGTTCCGGCCAACCGGGACAAAGCGGTTGGTGCCCACCAGATTTATTACCTCTCGCCAACGGTAACCGCCTTGGTACACATGCGGTCGGGGAACTACGATCTCGCAGCAGCCTCCCTGATGCCCGATGCCGTGCCCGAAACCTCCGCCGCGCGTCACTACATCCTTTTCCTGCGTTCCTACTGCCGACTCCGCCATGCTTTCACTCACCCCGGGGAAACTAACAATGAGGACATCATCCAGCGGGAGAAGCTCGGGTTGAATCGACACCTCAAGGCACTCAAGGAGGCTAATCCGGGAACCTCATTCGAGTCGCAACCATGGGCCCTGGCATACACCGCGTGCAAAATATTACACAGTGAGGCGCGCGCATGGATCGATAACTCGGAACCTGACCAAGAATTCAAAAAAACCTGGGCCAGCATCGCCCTCCGCGACTACTACCGGGCCGGCTACACCGAACCGCCACTCCTTATCACTCCCGTTGAAGAATCCCTCGGCTGGCTCGCACTCCATGCAGGGCACCCGACCCAGGCCAGGAAATACTTCGAAGCATCCCTGCTGCAACGCCGACAGTCCGGCCATGCCTACCTTGGTATCGCCCGTAGCTACCGCCGTGATAACAACGCTGCCATGGCGTGCGGGTTTTATGAAAAATTCCTCAACGCTTTTGCTCGCGCCGACAAAAGCCTGCCCTCACTTGATGAGGCCCGCAATTTCCTAGCAGAACACGCCGATCAACTCGACAAGCATGTCGATCAATAGAACCATGGAAACCAAAACACTTGCCGAAGGCAAATACCTTGGACTTTACGAGAGTGGCACCTGGGAGTTCGCTGCACGTCCTAACAGCACAGGAGTCGTCGGTATTCTCCCCATCACAGATGACGGGCAGCTTGTACTCGTCGAACAGTTCCGTGTTCCGGTGCAAGCGAGGGTGATTGAAATCCCGGCTGGCCTCGTGGGTGACGAAGCCGAGTTTGTGCACGAGTCACTCACTGGCACGGCCAGACGTGAGCTGCTGGAAGAAACCGGCTACCTCGCTGAGCACGTCACCCCATTGTTGAGCTCCCCTACCTCAGCCGGAATGACCTCCGAGACAACCCACTTTTTTGCTGCCACCGGACTCACCCGTGAACATCAAGGTGGCGGCACCGAGCATGAGGATATCCTTGTCCACCACGTCCGGCTCGATGAAGTCCAGGACTGGTTGGCAGCCAAGCAATCAGACGGCCTGCTCATTGATTTTAAAATCCATGCGTGTTTGTGCCTGGCGCACCAACAAGGCATCATGCGTTTTTGATTATGCGTTTTGGCGGTATCGAGAGGCTGTATGGCAAGAAGGCGATGGAAAAGTTCCAGCGTGCCCACGTCTGCGTGGTCGGCATCGGCGGTGTGGGTTCTTGGATCGTCGAGGCTCTTGCCAGATCAGGAATCGGCCACATCACGATGATCGACCTGGACGAGATCTGCATCACTAACATCAACCGCCAGCTGCATGCGATGGATGGGGAGATCGGCCGACAAAAAACCGCAGCCATGGCCAGCCGCATCCAGGCGATCAATCCGGACTGCAAGGTCACCTGCCTGGAGGCCTTCTTCAGTCACCGCAACGCGGATGAAATCCTCGACCAGGGGTTTGACTACGTCATCGATGCCATCGACCGCGTGCAGTCAAAATCACTCCTTCTCAACGGCTGCCATCAGCGCGGTATCCCGGTGATCAGTTGTGGTGGTGCGGGCGGGTTGCGCGATCCTTCACAAATCCGTATCGATGACATTTCACGCTGCTACAATGACAGCCTGATGAACCAGGTTCGCAGGAACCTTCGGGCAAAATACGGCTTCCCCATGGGCGCCGACCCTCAAAAGAAAATCAAGGCCCGCAAATTCCACATCGACTGCATTTTCTCAACCGAGCGTCCCGTTTACCCCCAATGCGATGGTGAGGTCTCTGAACAGAAACCCAAAACCATGGGTGAAGAAGGCACCCGGCTCAATTGCGTCTCAGGCTATGGCAGCATCACACACATGACCGCCACCTTCGGATTCTTCGCTGTCTCCCGCTGCCTGCAAAAACTGGCAAGCTAATCGCTGGCATTGACGGCGCGTGTTGCGGAAATACTTCGCGTATCCACGCTTGAGGTTGCATCGTTTTGCGCTTATCATACCCCGCGACCACCCTTACCACCATTTATAAAACCACCATCCATGAGCGAATGGACAGATATCGGCGAACAACTGCGCAAGGCCCGCGAAAGCAAGGGCATTGACCTAAAGGATGTCGCCCATACCACCCGTATCCCGCTGTCCACCCTGACAGCGCTTGAGGAAAGCGATTACTCGATTTTCCCCTCACCCTCCTACGCCCGCAGCTTTCTCTCACAATACAGCCAGTTTCTCGACGTTGATGCCCACGAATGGATTGACGCCTTCGAAACCGGCGACGTGCTGTCCAACGTCAACGACCACGGCTACCTGCAATCGCATAACGAGCACATAGGAACTCACCGTCATCACCCCGAGCCAGCCCGGCACCGCAGCCGTGGTTCAAGCCGGCGCGAGGATTCCTCATCCGACAGCGGCTCGTCCATGCTGCAGACATTGACGGTCTTTTTTGTCACCGCCCTCCTTATTGGCGGTGGGATCTATGCCTATCAAAAATATGAGCCCATGCTCAAAGGTGCCCTCAATGAGGAAACCAATGACCATACCAGTGACAACCCATCCCCCGGCACCGCAGCTGCGCAGCCTCCATCCACGGACAATCCGTCGTCCGATGCCACACAAACTCCTCCTCTCGTTGCAAAAAATGACCCGTCAACCACTGACGGCGATTCCAATAAAGGCAACAAGCCAAACTCCCCGGCATCCACAAACCAACCCGGTGAAGGGCAAAACCCCGCCCCTGCAGAACCTAACAGGACCGGCAAGCCTCCCAAGGCGATGGTGATTGAGGAGGATGAGTAGGGGAATGGATGGTTGGATCCGTGGAGGAGTGAATGATCCGCAAATTCAAAGTTCTAAGGAATAGTTTCTAGCAGAAGAACGAGTCCTGTTCACGTTTCCTCAGGCACCAAAGTGCCTCAGGGTGTGGTGCTCTTTTTCTTGGCGAGGGTCTTTTCCACGATCCCGCCCAACTCGTGTCCGGCGATGTCGTTTACGATCACCAGGCCCGTGTCGCCATCGATGAGGATCATGTAGGGCACGGCCCGGATGCCGTAGAGCTTCGATACTTCGGCATCCCAGAACCTGCCATCGAAAACCTGCGGCCAGGCCATTCCTTTAGCCTTGGTGAACTTCGCCAGCTTGGCTTCATCCGCGGCCCTGTCGAGGGAAACGCCGAGCACTTCAAAGCCCTTGCTGTGGAACTTTTTGTGGGCCTCCAGGACATGCGGAATTTCGCGGATGCAGGGGCCGCACCAGGTGGCCCAGAAATCGAGCAGTACGATCTTGCCCTTGTAGTCGGCTGGAAAATTGACAGCCTTGCCGCCAAGTAGCTTCCCGGTGAATACCGGGGCCGGCTTGCCCGTAGTCAGGTCAGGCCCGCCCTGTTTGGCCTGGGCCTTCACCGGTTTCGCGTCGGCGGGCTTGACGGTTGCCACGATGGAAAAATGGCCGTCCGGAGTGAGGTCCTTGACCCGCCACCACTTGCCCTCCAGTTCAAACGGCTTGGTAGCGATGGCGGAGGTTCCGTATTTTGCTTTTGGTCCGCTACCGACTCCAAACCACAAGATCGGCGTGTTCATGACGTTTTCATCCTCGCGAAAATCCCCGCAGCCACCGGCATCCGAAAGCCCGGTCGGAATGTTTTTGCCACCGATTTCCATTTCGCCAAACCAGCCGTAGTCGGCGTAATAGTTGATGGACTTGCGGAATGTGAGGTCATACTTCGTGTCGGATCGCGTTTGAAAGAACTCGATGCGGCCTTTTTTCATGCCCGAGGCGAAGGGAATCTCCACCGTGGCGCGGGCCTGATACTGGGTGGCTGCGGCGTTGTCCGGATCAAAGGTTTCGGCGGTGGTGAGGGTCAGTGCCGGATCATCGGTAAAATCCCCGTTGGCATTGGCATCAACATGAATGCGGTCCGGGCGGCCCTTTACCTCGTCGAGGATGATTGTGATCCTGGCGGGCGCGGCCTTGGGTCCGAGAATGAGGGTGGCGTAACGCGGCGAGCGCAGACCTTCCGGCGCGCGTTTGATCGAGGCCGGCGCGGTATCGCTCAGTGCCAGATGATGGGGCCGGTTGCCGAAAGTTTTTACGCTCATACCGGATTCAAGCCAGTGCATTTCCGCCATGGCGGGCGCGACTGCGAGCAGCAGCAAAACGGAGGACAAACCCAGAGTAATATGGCTGGAAACTTGTTTTTTGAGTGAAGTGGTGATGAGCATCATCATGTGGAAAATACCCGTTAAGGCAAGAAAGAAGCTGGCCGAAAAAACTTGATGTGGCTACCCTCATGCTAGCCTCCCTGCCTGGGTTTTATTTTTTGTTTTTATCAATCCCGCAACTTAATCATTTTGGACCTGGTCAGGAACCACCCGTAGAAATCCCCCATCACATCGCTCGATGCACCATTGATGAAATCACTTCCCACTATCTTCGCTGCGTTCCGGGAAAACCGGATGGGCCGCATCAACCTGAGGGCACTGACCAAGCTTCTGCTGATTTTGATGTCACTAGTCATCACCTACAGCATCCTCTTCCACATCCTGATGCTGCGCGAAGGCCAGGAACATAGCTGGCTCACTGGTTTCTACTGGACTCTAACAGTGATGTCGACACTCGGATTCGGTGATATCACCTTCCACTCGGACATCGGACGTCTATTCTCGGTGGTGGTGCTCATTACGGGTGTGGTTTTTCTACTGGTCCTCCTTCCCTTCACCTTTATCGAGTTCTTTTACGCCCCCTACATCAGGGCTCAGGAAAGGGCAAAAGCCCCCACGCAGGTGCCCCCAAACACCGAAGGCCATGTGATCATGACCGATTACGGTCCCGTCGCACGTTCACTTACCCGCCTGCTCGACGATTACGGATACCCCTACTTCGTGCTCACTTCCAAGTTGGAGCAGGCACTCGATTTACAGCACCAGGGAGTGCCGGTCATCCTCGGCAACTGGGCCGATCCGGATAATTTTCAAAAGCTCAACATCGAAAAGGCGAGCATGGTGGTCACCACCCGCGACGACGTCACAAACACCAACATTACCTTCACCGCACGCGAACTCTCGGATCGTGTCACCATCGTGGCTTCCGCATCCACCAGCGGCGTGCGTGATGCCCTCGAACTCGCGGGCGTCACCCACATCCTCCAACTTGAGGAACTGATGGGAGAAACCCTCGCCCGACGGGTGATCGGCAATGACGCCAAGGCGCATGTCATTGGAGCCATCTACGACCTCCGCATCGCCGAGACGGGTATTGCACGCACCTCCCTGCCTGGGAAAACCGTCGCCGAAAGCGGTATCCTCGAGCAGACGGGCATGGTGGTCGTGGGCCGGTGGGAACGGGGAAGCTACTACCCCACCGATCTAACATCACCGCTCACACAAAAATCGATCCTCCTACTAGCAGGCACCAAGGAGCAGGTGGAGGTCTACAACCAGGTCTTTGGTGTCACGACCGAGAAAAGCTGCAAGGTGGTCATCGTCGGCGGTGGTCGAGTCGGTCGCGTGCTCTCCCGTGCTCTTACTGAAGCAGGAATCGAGTGGGTTATCATTGAGAAGCTTGCGGCACGCGTTGCAGGTATCGAAAACACAATTATAGGAGATGCGTCCGAGTTCGAAGTGCTGGTGGCGGCCGGAATGCGTGAGGCGGCTTCGGTCATCATCACCACGCATGATGACCCCATAAATACCTTCCTCACCATCTTTTACCGACGCCTGCGCAACGACCTTCAAATCATCTCGCGTTGCACCCGACCCCAGTATGCCACACGGCTCCATCGTGCCGGGGCGGATCTTGTGCTCTCCTACGCATCCATGGGCGCAAACACGATTTTCACCTACCTTCGCGGCAGTGGCACCGTGCCGTTGGGTGACGGTGTCAATGTGTTCACCACCCAAGTTCCCCGTTCCCTGGCTGGTGTAACCATCGCTACGTCGGAAGTTCGCTCGCGGACCGGATGTTCCATCATCGCATTGGAAACCAACGGTGAGCGCCAGCTCAATCCCGGGCCCGACCAATTGCTCCCTGAAGACGGCAGCCTGGTCCTGGTGGGATCACTTGAAGCCGAACGGGAGTTCCTTTCAGTCTTTGGATCGGCCACAAAACCATAGCTCCCACTCTGCTGGCACCCTCCGGACTTCACTCGTCGAGGGCTTTCTGATCAACAAGTTTGAAGCGAGCACTTGATGGCAATGCCATCCCAAGCTATAGTGGGAGTACTATGAGCGACCATATCTATAAAAAAATCGAGATCACCGGAACTTCCACCAAAAGCACCGACGAGGCCATTGAAAATGCCATCAGGAAAGCAGGCGAGAGTGTCCATAACCTGCGCTGGTTTGAAGTCGTCGAGACGCGGGGGCACATTGTAGACAACAAAGTCGATCATTGGCAGGTGACCATCAAAATCGGCTTTACCCTCGACGACTGAACTCCAGACGATGACTTCAGCTGGTCAAGGCGGCATGACGCCATCCAACGATTGGCTACTTGCACTGCCAAAGGTCACCATTTTGCAAACAGGTATAAGGACCTTTGCCATTCAGCCACTCGCTGGCAGCGCTATTGCCTTTGAGGGCACTGTCCCAGAAGGCGGTACTGATGGCCTTAATGACCCGGTGATGGTTGGGATTATGTTTACCTTCTCCACGTAGCCGGTGATCGGAAAAGGCGCTGTGCTCGGCGTCTTTGAGCACCAGTTCGTAATGCTTCGTCCTGGCATTTCCAGCCGATGGGGGCAAGGCTGCAAAAACGCCTCGACGCGATGCCGGTGGCGCGTTGGTGATGAAATTGCCGTCTTTCGTCCCTGTCATCAACAACATCGGGATCGCTATCCCGGCAAAGGCTTTCTCCGCAGAACCCCTGCGCGGAATACTCGGACTCATGGCAAACCCGGCGTCAATGCGTTTGTCCAAATAGGCGGGCCCCATCGGCCCGAACGACTGCCCGGCAATGGCCTGGGTGGTCACCGCGCCATACGAGTGGCCAGCGATGCCGATGTGCTCCATATCGATACGCTTCTCCAGGATATGCTTTTTTTCAACATTCCATCGTTCCAACTGATCCAGCGTGGCGGGGACATCCTTCATCCGTGCGAGAAAAGTCTTGATGTTGGCGGCGCGTGCAAGCGTTTGTTTTCGCTGCGTGAGTGGTAACTTTTTCCATACCTCCTCATCACTGCCAGCGTGTTGCATGGCGACCACTACATAACCGGCTCCCGCCCACCGTTCGCCCAGGTAGGTGCCCACTTCACGCGACCCTCCAAGCCCGTGGCTTAACAGGATAAGAGGTGCCGGTTTCCCGGTGGTAGGCAGGTAGATTTTCAGCGGAACTTCGCGACCATTGTAGGAAAACGAACATAGCTCGGTAGGCACCTTGGATTTCGATGCAGTAGGGACGTAAGATGCTTTTTCGGCCAGCAGAACGGACGCAAGGGACAAAAGGACGATGAGTGATTTCATAACGGATCAAACAACACCGGCACAGAAAAGTTTCTCCTATTCATGGCCTGATTGTTTCAGGCCATTCCCACCAAAGATGGCATTCTGATGTCTTGTGCAGTGCTATGCTCCAGTATAGGTTGCGCGTCGCCCACCATGCAAAACATCGAAAACATTGAGCTCGTGCTTCTCGATCTGGATATCTACCAGGAAATGAAGCAGGTTATGATCGAAGCCTATGCCGGCCTCGACAACGCCTACTGGAAGGAACACGAACTCGAAACATTAATCGGGCTTTTCCCCGAGGGACAGGTCGTCATCAAGGTGAATGGACAGCTTGCAGGTTGCGCCCTCTCCATCATCGTGGACTACGATAAGTTCGGCGGGCGACACACCTACAGCGACATCACAGGCGACTTCACCTTCAGTACCCATGACCCGGAGGGTGACACGCTCTACGGCATCGATATTTTCGTTAAACCGGAGTTTCGCGGACTACGGCTCGGCAGGCGCCTCTACGATTACCGCAAGGAACTTTGTGAGCAACTCAACCTCAAGGGCGTCGCCTTCGGCGGGCGTATTCCTAACTACCACAAGTACTCCGATGAGATTACGCCCAAGGAATACATCGAACGCGTCAAGCGTAAAGAGATTCACGATCCGGTCCTCAACTTCCAGATATCGAATGATTTTCACCCCACCAAAATCCTCAAGAACTATCTCGAGGGTGACGACCACTCCAATGAATACGCCGTCCTGTTAGAATGGGATAACATTTATTACGAAAAAGACGACAAGCCGATCTCGCCGACCAAAACCGTCGTCCGACTTGGTCTGGTCCAGTGGCAGATGCGCCCCTACAAGGGACTGGACGACCTGCTGCACCAGATTGAGTTTTTCATCGATGCCGTCTCAGGCTACCGGTCTGACTTCGCACTGCTGCCCGAGTATTTTAATGCGCCGCTGATGGCGGAAAACAACCACCTCTCGGAGGCGGACGCAATCCGGGAGCTGGCAAAACACACGGAAGCCATCGTCAAACGTTTTTCCGAGCTGGCGATCTCCTACAACATCAACATCATCACCGGCAGCATGCCCGAGATGGTCGATGACAGACTCTACAACGTCGGCTACCTCTGCCGCCGGGACGGAACCAGCGAGCGTTATGAAAAGCTCCACGTCACCCCGGACGAGGCAATGGTCTGGGGCCTTGCAGGCGGAGATACGCTGCGGGTGTTCGATACCGACTGCGGAAAAATCGGCATCCTCATCTGTTACGATGTCGAATTCCCCGAGCTCAGCCGGCTGCTGGCGGACCAGGGTATGGATATCCTCTTTGTCCCCTTCCTGACCGACACCCAGAACGCCTACTCACGCGTCCGTCATTGCGCCCAGGCACGCGCCATCGAAAACGAGTGTTACGTCGCCATCGCAGGCAGCGTGGGCAACCTCCCCAAGGTCAACAACATGAGCATCCAGTTTGCACAGTCGATGGTCTTTACCCCCTGCGATTTTGCGTTCCCCACCAACGGCGTCAAGGCAGAGGCCACGGCCAATACCGAGATGATCCTCATCGCCGATGTCGATCTCGACCTGCTGCGTGAGATGCACGAGTTCGGCAGCGTCAGAAACCTCAAGGACCGCCGCCCCGATCTCTACAGCCTCAAACACATCAGCAGGTAAACCCTTCCCCCCTTTCCTGCAACCTTCCAGAGCCTTTGCACAAACCCGAAGCCACCTTGGCATGTGAATTTTCCGGGACCGCTCCGGGGCCGTAGAAAGAGCTATTCAAGTTGCCAGGCTGATTCATGAAAGAGCTTGAACACATGGAGCCGCCCCAGTGGCTCCGGGAGCACCACCCAGCGACAGCAAAAACGCCACCCTCCGCTTGATGCAAAAGGTGGCGTGAGATAGATCGGGGAAACGTTTAGACCGTGAGGTCCTTGACCTTGCCTGCGCAGTTTTTGCCGACAGAGGCGATACCGTTTTTCAGCCCGGACTCGGTTTTATACATCTGGCTCTGGCCGATGATCTGACCGTTGGTTGCCTTGAGCACAAAGTATTTTTTCCCGTCCGCAGAGTCCTTGATCTCGAAACGGGATTCGTCCGTGCCGTTTTTACCGACGGAAGCCACGCCGTTTTCACAGCCCGGCTTGTCTTTGTACCCCTGGCCGGTGAGGATGATCTCGCCGTTGCCAGCTTTGAGGCGGAAATGATACTTCTTGGTTTTTTCGCTTTGATAGATTTCAAACATAATAATTTAAGGTTGGTTGTAGATAGACTGCATCCCAGCTTATCCAAGTCGTGAGATGGTGCAAGTCATGAATTATGTCACATGAGAATTATTGCTTGGCATCGAGCACGGCATTCCACTCGTCGAGCTTAGCCTTCTGAGCCGCAAACAGGGCATCCGTGGGATCGAGCACCTTGATCGACTTGATGGTGTCGCCCCCCTCAATGGCATTAACCACATCCATACCCTTGGTGACTTTTCCAAACACACTGTGTTTGCCATTGAGCCATGCCGTATCCTTGTGGGTGATGAAAAACTGGGAGCCATTCGTCCCCGGTCCGGCATTCGCCATGGAGAACACCCCGGGCCCGTCATGCTTGAGCGAGGGATCAAATTCATCCTCAAAACGGTAACCCGGCCCCCCCATTCCCGTTCCCTGCGGATCCCCCCCCTGGATCATGAAATCGGGGATCACGCGATGGAACTTCAACCCGTCATAATAACCACGCTTGGCAAGGTTCAGGTAGTTCGCAGCGGTCATCGGCACCTTGGATGCATAAATGGTCGCCTCGATCTTACCTTTGCTGGTTTCCAATTCGATCCGGATATCCTTCACCTTCGCTTCGACTTTAGGCGAATCGGTACTCGCGACCCCAGTATTCCCATCAGCCTTCTTCTCCTCTGCACAGGATGCCAAACACCCGGCCAGAGCCATCATCATTGTAAACGCGAAGTTTTTAGTCATTAATTTCATCAGGGAATGAATTAATCCCCATTTGCCCTCACTGCAAGCAGGGAGATGAAAAAACCACCTCGCCGGGTGGTTGATGGGTGGCTTAAAAGAATGGAGGCGGGAGCGGGAATCGAACCCGCGAATATCGGTTTTGCAAACCGATGCCTTACCACTTGGCCATCCCGCCTCTTTTTTATTTCTCGCTTGTGAGGATTCCCCCGCAAGGCGGCACGTAATTAGTGGCGAAGCGAGACGATGTCAACCGTACAATTAACCAATTGTTTTGGCTGAGAGTTACTTGCCAAAGGGAATGTTTCCGATTATGGAGCATCCGCCACCAAACCAAGCTGTTTTTCAAAGGCTTACACAAACCACTTTTTATTATGGAAGGAATAGCAATCATGACCTCGGGCGGCGATGCCGCTGGGATGAATCCAGCCGTTAAATGCGCCGTAGAATACTCTCGTAGCCTGGGCTATCAACCGTTTCTCGTCTTCAATGGCCTAAGGGGGCTGATCGATAACCACATCGAGAAGGCCAAGCCCGCTGCCGTGTCCGGCATAATGCACCGCGGCGGCACCGTGCTTCGGTCGTCACGCTCGAAGCGGTTTTTCGAATACGAGTCACGCCAGCTGGCCTACGAAAACCTGAAGAGCCATGGCATTACCAAACTCATCGTCATCGGCGGTGACGGCTCGTTCCGGGCGCTGAACCAGTTTTACGCCGATTTCAAAGTGCCCTTCGCCGGCATCCCGGCAACCATCGATAACGATATCCCGGGAACCGACTATTGCCTCGGTGTTGACACGGCCTTGAATATGATCCGCCAAAATGTGGACAGTATCCGCGACACAGCGACCTCGTTCAGCAGAGCCTTTGTGGTGGAGACCATGGGTCGCCACTGCGGCTACCTTGCCATGGCATCGGCCGTGACCAGCGGAGCTGAAATATGCCTGGTTCCCGAGCTTGAGTATGACCTTGACGCAATCGGGGAGCGGCTTCGCAAACAACTCGAGCACGGACGCAATTTTATGATCGCCATCGTCGCCGAGGGCTGCAACATGAGCGATTACCTAACAAGATGGATTCATGACGCGCTGAACATGGATGCCCGGCTGACCATTCTTGGGCATATCCAGCGCGGCGGCTCACCGACCGTGCGCGACCGGCTTATGGCCTTCAAGTTTGCCGTGGGCGCCGTCGAATCCCTGCACCGTGGAGAAACCAACAATATCATGGTGTACCGCTCAGGAAGCTTCGGCACCCTTCCCATCCATAAGGTGACGGATGCCCCCGCCAGCGTCGACCCCGCACTGGTTGCGCTTTGCAAACCACTTTGCCGTTAGACGGCTATCGCAGACGGTCCGGGCGTTATCGAAGACGGTATGCCGTCGGGGTCACACCTGTGCGTTTTTTGAAGAAGCGCATGAAATAGGCGGTGTCTGGAAACCCGACTTTTTCCGCGATCTCCGGCAGCCGGAGATTGGTGGTGGTCAGCAGCTCCCGGGCTTTGTTTTCCCGTTTCTGGGCGATGTATTCTGATGGTCTGACACCCGTATGATGGTGGAATTGATCGGAAAAATAGGTGCGGCTCATCCCCTCGATTTCACTCAGGGCGCTCAGGCTGAGATCCCTGGCGAGGTTGTTTTCGATATACTGGAAGGCCCTGGCAAAGCGTATCAGCTGATGGCTTATTTCAGCCCCCACGGCAAAGCTGGACATCAGCAGACTGACCACGCCCTGGGCGGCAAATTTCTGGTGCAGGGTGGCGTCCTTGGACTTGGTTTCAAAGATCAGCTGGTTGAAGTTATCCGAATCCGCATTGACGTTCTGCAGTCCGAAATTCGGCAGAACCTGGATGAGTTGATCACATAGCGCATAGTGCCACTTTTCAGCTTCGAGGTGATAGGGGAATTTATAGTCGGTAAACAGGTCCTTGCCGTTGGGCAGTCGGCAGGAAAAAACGAAGTAGTCTTGCAGACAGGCATCGCGGCAGTGGTAGCTCACCGGCGTGAAGGGCGGCACCAGCGCCAGGCTGTTAGCACGGTGCCGATAGTCCGTTCCTCCGAAGGAAACGATCTGCTCACCCTGCCTGATGAGAAAGATGCGGGCGAAGGGGCTGATGTGATTTTTAAAGTTCCACCAATCCCCGACGTTTACCATGTCAAATGCGTAAACTCTTATCTTCAGGTGGTTTACATCGATCTTCACAGGAAATCCATTCTCCTGCACGCGATCGCATTTTCAACCAAAAAGTGATTTGTCCATGATTCAGTTGATTATTCTCCTACCCAAAACGGCGGATCTCTGTAGGTTGGGAGTGTAGTCACCTCCCATTTCCACACCATGCCAGCCATCCACCTCAACGACCAGCCGCGGCTGCCTGAGCGCACGCGGCCCATCTGCATCATCGGTGCGGGCAGCATCGTCAGGGACGCCCACCTCCCGGCCTACGCGATCGCCGGTTTCAAGGTCCACGGCATCACCAACCGCAGCCGCGACAAGGCGGAGGAGCTGGCACGGGAATACGGCATCGGCCAGGTCTACGACACGGTGCAGGAAATGGTGGCGGACGCGCCGGAGGACGCCGTCTTCGACCTCACCCTGCCGGCGAACTACTTTGCGGAGACGCTGCGGCTGCTTCCCGACAACGCCGCCGTGCTGATCCAGAAACCCATGGGCGAGAGCCTGCGCGAGGCGGAGGAGATCCTGCAGGTGTGCCGCGCGAAGAACCTGACCGCCGCCGTCAATTTCCAGCTCCGCTTCGCCCCCTTCATCACCATGGCGCGCGACGCCATCGACCAGGGGCTCATCGGCGAGCTGGTGGACTTCGAGGTCCGGGTCAACGTCGAGACGCCCTGGCACCTGTGGAGTTTCCTGGAAAAGGCCAACGCCGCGGAGATTTACTACCACAGCATCCATTACGTCGATATGATCCGCTCGTTCCTGGGCAACCCTAACAGTGTGCAGTGCAGGAGCATGGGCTCGCACAGCGCACCAAAAATCGACTGCACACGCTCCGCCTACATCCTCGACTACGGCCCGGACGTCCGGGTGAACATCCACACCAACCACGGCCATCGTTTTGGCAAGAAGCACCAGGACAGCTACGTCAAGTGGGAGGGCACCAAGGGCGCGATCAAGGCGCAGATGGGCCTGCTGATGGACTACCCCGAGGGCGAGCCGGACTGGTTTGAAATCTGCGTGCTCGAGGAGGGCGGGGAGCCGCGCTGGCAGTCGCTTCCCGTCAACGGCTCGTGGTTCCCCCACGCCTTCATCGGCGCGATGGGCAGCCTGATGTATAAACTTGAAAACGCGGACGCCGACCTGCCGCACAGCGTCGAGGACGTTTACCACTCGATGCGGGCGGTGGATGCCGCCGAGCGCTCATCACTCGCAGGGGGAATCCCCGTCAACTAACACCACACCATTATGGAAGCCAACATCTTTCTGGGCATCGCCCTTCACGCCGTCGGAGGCATTGCCGCCGCCTCCTGTTTCGTCCCGCAGAAGGGAACCAGCCGCTGGCAGTTCCAGAACTTCTGGCTGCTGATGTGCCTGGCGGCGTGGCTGATCGTGCCCGTCATCGTGGCGTCGCTGACCGTACCCAACCTGTGGGGCGTGATTGCCGGCACGGAGGGCAAGGTGCTGCTGAAGGTCACCCTGCTCGGCGCGGTGTACGGATTCGGCGGCATGGCATTCGGCGTGGCCATCCGCCACATCGGTTACTCGCTGACCTACGCGGTGGCGATCGGCATTTCGGCCGTGCTCGGCACGATCCTGCCGCTGCTCCAGACAGGCACGCTGTTGCAGACCTTCAGCGTGCCGGGCGGCAGCATGATCGTGACCGCCGGGTTCATGGCGCTCGGCGGCATCGTCCTCTGCGGTATCGCCGGGAAAATGAAGGAATCCCAGCTCGCCGGCAGCGAGGTGCATTTCAATGCCAAGCTCGGCCTGACGCTGGTGGTGCTCGCCGGGGTTCTCTCGGCGGTGTTCGGACTCTCGCTGGCAGCCGGGGAGCCGATGGACAAACTGGCGACCGCGCATGGCGCCGGGCAGTTCGCCGCCGGTGCAAAGTATATTTTCGCCATGGGCGGGGCACTGATTACCAACCTGGTTTGGTGGGGCGTGGTGCACACCCGCTGCGGGACCTGGAAGGATTACAAGCGACTGGATACCGCGCGCAACACCCGGGGCGGCGGCGGCCTGGCGAGCCACTACCTCTTTGCCCTGTTTGCCGGGCTGCTGTGGTACGGACAGTTTTTCTTCTACGGTCTCGGCCACACACGCATGGGAAACTACGGCTTCATCAGCTGGGGGGTCCACATGGCGATGCTGATCTTTTTCAGCTTTATCATCGGACTGATCCTCAAGGAGTGGAAGGGGCTGAAATCCAGCACCCTGGCGATGCTCGCCGCTGGACTGACGGTGCTACTGACCTCGTTCGCGCTGATTGTTTACGGCAGTTACCAGGGCGAGCAGGCGAGTAAAACCGAACAACAAGCTCCCGGACACTAAACCATCTAACATTCACTACAACGTCATGATTGAACTCAAGGGCATGGCATGGAACCACTCGCGTGGATTTACCTCGGTGGTCGCCACCGCGCAGCGATTCGAGGAACTCAACCCCGAGGTGCGCATCACTTGGGAGAAGCGCTCGCTGCAGGCGTTCGCCGATGCCTCGCTGGAGGAACTGGCGGCGGCATACGATCTGTTAGTCATGGACCACCCGCACGTCGCCCTGGCGGCGGAGGACGCGCTGCTGCTGCCCTATGACGACTACCTTTCCGCCGGATTCCTCGAGGACCAGGCGGAGCACAGCGTCGGCGGCTCGCACCCGAGCTACAACTTCGCGGGCAAACAATGGACGCTGGCCATCGACGCCGCCACCCCGATCGCCACCTGGCGCGAAGACCTGCTCGCCAAACTCGGGCTGCAAGTGCCCAAGACCTGGCAGGACATGTTGGCCATGGCCGCCCAAGGGCACGTTGGCTTTGCCGCCATCCCCATCGACCTGCTGATGCACACCTACGCGTTCTGCGACGCGCATCAGGGGAACCTCTTTGCCGACAAAGAACAACTCGCCACCACCGATGCCCTCACCCGGGCACTGGAGACGCTCAAGGAGGCGGTGTCGCTGATCGATCCTATTTTCCAGACCCTGAACCCGATCCAGACGGCGGAAAAAATGACCACCTCCGATGACGTCGCCTACTGTCCGTTAGGCTACGGTTACTCGAATTACTCCCGCGCCTACTACGCACCAAACCGACTAACAGCAGGTGACGTCGTCAGCTACCAGGGCAAGCCGCTGCGCACCGCCCTCGGCGGCGCCGGCATCGCGGTGTCGTCAAAAACCCAGCACGCGCAGGCGGCCATGCGCTACGCCGGGTTCACCGCCTCGCCCGATGTGCAGCGCGGCGTTTTCTATCATGCGGGCGGCCAGCCGGGGCACCGCGCCGCCTGGCTGGACGACACCCTCAACGAGGACACCCATCATTTTTTCCGCAACACCCTGGCCACCCTCGACCGCGCCCTGCTGCGGCCCCAGTACCATGGCTACATGTATTTCCAGGACCACGGCAGCCCGGTGGCCCACGACGGCATCACCGGCAAAGCCAGCGTCGCCGACACCGTTGACAAACTAAACGCGATCTACCGCGAATCCTTTAACCACTAGACTTATTCCATGAAACCGTTAGAAGGCCTCACCGTTCTCGACTTCAGCCAGTTCCTCGCCGGGCCCTCCGCCGCGATGCGCCTGGCGGACCTCGGCGCCCGCGTCATCAAGGTCGAACGCCCGAAGACCGGCGACATCTGCCGCCAGCTCTACATCTCCAACCTCGTCATCGAGGGCGAGAGCACGCTGTTCCACTCGATCAACCGCAACAAACAAAGCTACGCCGCCAACCTCAAGGACGAGGACGACCTGAAAAAAGTCCGCGCCCTGATCGCCAAGGCGGACGTGATGATCGAAAACTTCCGCCCCGGCGTCATGGACCGGCTTGGCTTCGGCTACGAGGCGGTCAAGGAGCTCAACCCGTCGCTCGTTTACGCAACGGTCACCGGCTACGGCGACAAGGGGCCGTGGGTCGGCAAGCCGGGCCAGGATTTGCTCGCGCAGTCGATGTCCGGCCTCACCTGGCTGTCGGGCAACGATGGTGACCCCCCGACGCCGATGGGTCTGGCCGTCGCCGACCTCGCCGCGGGCGCGCACCTGGTGCAGGGGGTTCTTGCCTGCCTAGTCCGCCGTGGCGTCACCGGCAAGGGCGGCAGGGTGCAGGTCAGCCTGATGGAGTCCATTCTCGACCTCCAGTTCGAGGTCATCACCACCCACCTCAACGACGGCGGCAAACTGCCCCAGCGCTCCGCCGTGAACAGCGGCCACGCCTACGTCGCGGCACCCTACGGCATCTACCAAACCGCCGACGGCTACCTCGCGCTCTCAATGGGACAAATCCCGAAACTCGGGAATTTGTTAGACATCGACGGACTCGGTGCCTACCAGGACCCCGACACCTGGTTCGACCAGCGCGATGAAATCAAGACCCTGCTCAAAGACCACCTCGTTTCCAAGACCACCCGGCACTGGCTCGACATCCTGGAGCCTGCGGACGTCTGGTGCGCCGAGGTGCTCGACTGGAAAACCCTGCGTCAGACCGAGGGCTACAAGGCGCTCGACATGGAGCAAACGGTGACCTGCCCGCAGGGAACCCCCCTGCCCACCCTGCGCTGCCCGGTCCGCATCGACGGCGAGATTTACAAGTGCCCGCAAGGCGCCCCCGCGGTCGGCCAGCACAACGATTTACTCAATCAGGAATTCTCCATTTAAAACAACCATGAAACCCGAAAACACACCCCTGGAAAAACACGCGGAAATCGCCATCTGGAACGCCGAGGACTGGTATTACGAAGACATCGAGGTCGGCACGAAAATCCGTTCGATCCGGCGCACCATTTCCGAAGGCGAGAGCATGCAGTTCAACGCCCTGGTACTCGATATGCACCCGTACGTCGCCGACCAGATGTTCGCGGAGAAGGAGGGTATCTTCGGCAAGCGCCTGGTCGCCGGTGCCTGTGTCTTTTCCATGGGTCTCGGCCTGGTCGCCACCAACTGCACCCATGCCTTCAGCTACGGCTACGACAAGCTGCGCTTCATCAAGCCGGTGTTCATCGGCGACACCATCTACACCATCAAGACCGACCTGCACAAGGAGCCGAAGTATGAAAAACACGGCCTCTACCGCGCGGCCTACGAGGTTTATAAAAACGACGGCGAGCTCGTTCTCTACTGCGAGCACATCCAGACCGTACTCTACCGCGAGCCGGAAAAGTTTGCCGACGCAACCAAGACATCCTAACATCCAACGACTCCGCCATGATCCCCATCCTCGACACCCACCTGCACCTGATCTATCAGGACGACTTCAGCTACGACTGGTGCGCCGGTATCCCCGCGCTCAACAAGAACTTCCACCTCCACGATTACCAGAAGCTCGTCGAGGGCCGTGGAGTGGCGGCGAGCATCTTTATGGAGGTGGACGTTGCCGAGGGCGAGATTGCAGCGGAAGCCCGGTTCTTCACCGAGCTCGCCAAGGCGGACGACAACCCGCTGACCGCCGTCATCGCCTCCTGCCGACCCGAGCGGGATGATTTTGAGCAGCAGCTCGAAACCACGCTGACCGACTCCGTCTGCGGCCTGCGCCGGGTGCTGCACACCATGCCCGACGAGCTGTCGCAGAGCTCCTTGTTCCGCGACAACATCCGCACCCTCGCCGCGCGCGGGCTGCCGTTTGACCTGTGTTTTCTCGAACGCCAGCTTGCGCTCGCCTACGATCTCGCCGCCGCCTGCCCGGAGAACCGGTTTGTGCTCAACCACTGCGGCGTGCCGACCATTGCCGCCGAGAATTTTGACGCGTGGAAACAGGACCTGTCCCGGCTCGCCACCCTGCCCAATGTCTCTTGCAAGGTGTCCGGCGTCATCGCCTACTGCCCGGACCCGGAGCAGGCGACGCTCGACACCCTGCGGCCGTGGCTGGAAACCAGCGTCGAGGCCTTCGGCACCGACCGCATCGTTTTCGGCAGCGACTGGCCGGTCTGCAATCTCACCAAGGGACTTCCCGCCTGGCTCGACATCGCACGCGGGTTTTTCTCCAGCTTCTCCGACGACGAGCAACACGCCGTCTTCCATCGCAATGCGGAAGCCATCTACTCCATCCCCGCGCTCTGAGACCACGGTCATTTTCCAACCTAACAGACAACACCCATGACACGCTACGCAAGCATCACCCAGGTCAAGGAGGACAAGCTGGAGGCATACAAGGCGCTGCATGCCGAGCCATGGCCCGGGGTGCTGCGCATGATCGAGGCCAGCCACATCCGTAACTACTCGATCTTCTGGAAACAACTGCCCGACGGCACCCACGTCCTGTTCAGCTACTTTGAATACACCGGCGACAACTGGGAGGAAGACGTGCAAAAAATGGCGGCGGACGAAGAAACCCGCCGCTGGTGGGACGTCTGCAAACCCTGCCTGACCGCAGTCGAAGCCCTGCCCGAGGGTGAGGTGTGGGCACCCATGCAGTCGGTTTTTTACCACCCCTAACAAACACAACCCATCTAACAAATACTACTATGATCCAGGACATTTACTTCGAGGACTACCAGCTCGGCGACGAGCGCAGCACCATGGGCCGCACCATCACCGAGTCGGACATCGTACTGCACGCCGGGCAAAGCGGCGATTTCTTTCCGCACCACATGGACGCCGAGTGGTGCAAGAGCCAGCCGTTCAAACAGCGCATCGCCCACGGCACCCTGATCTTCACCATCGCGGTCGGCTCCACCGCCCATCTGATCAACCCGAAGGCCATGTCCTACGGCTACGACCGCCTCCGTTTCATCCGACCGGTCTTCATCAACGACACCATCACCTCCAAGGTCACCATCAGCGACAAACGCGACCACAAGAAAAACACCCACGGCGTGGTGGTCGAAAAACTCGAGGTCTTCAACCAGCACAACGAGCTCGTCATGGTCTGCGAACACCTCCTGCTCACCGAGCGGAAGCAATCATCGGTGGACTGAAATGAAAAAATCGTATTGCCGCCATTGGCCACCATACACTAAAGCTTGACCATGCTTTTAGAAAACCAGGTAATTATTGTGACCGGCGGCTCCGAGGGAATCGGTTGGGAATGCTCCAAAGCCTACGCCAGACACGGCGCCAAAGTTGTTGTTCTCGCCCGCTCGCAGGACAAGGTCGACCTAGCTGTTAGTGAGCTTGGCACAGGGCACCTGGGTATCGCTTGTGATGTCTCGGACGACACCCAGGTGGCCAGCGCGATTGAAACAACACTCAGCCAGTATGGGAAAATCGATGCCATTCACAACAATGCCGGCATCGGCACCCCCTCCAAACCACTGCACGAAACCACCTTGGATGAGTGGCAAAATTTGGTGGATATCAACCTGAAGAGCATTTTCCTCACCACACGCCACGGTTTCGAAGCCTTGAAAAAAAACAAAGGCTGCATTCTCAACACCTCGTCACTTGTCGGTGAAATCGGCCAGAATAATCACGCCGCATACACGGGAACCAAAGGCGGCGTCAACACACTGACGAAATCCATGGCGCTCGACTACGCACCGTACGGAATCCGCGTCAATGCCGTCAGCCCCGCCGGCACCTGGACACCGATGCTCAGAAAATGGTGCTCGGAGCAGCCGGACGCCGCCTCCATTGAAAAATACCTCGATGACATCCACCCCCTCGGCGATTGCCCCGAGGGTGATGTCATCGCCGACCCCTGCGTCTTCCTGCTCTCGGACATGGCTCGTTTCATCACCGGACATGTTTTACCCGTGAGTGGCGGCGCGGAGATCGGCTACAGGGCCCTCTAGCTAACCACCCGCGGCTTGTTGATTGCCGTCGCGTTATTATTGCATTAGCGTTACCTCCCCGTAGTTGGGGACAACCAAGATTCTATCCTGTGGAAACCATTCGTCTAGCTCTCGCACTGCGCCGCTCATCCGCGCAGCGGTTTGTGACCGAGCTGGGTATCCATGATTATGTTAGAGAACACCCGGAAATTGAAGTCGTCTGTATTGATGGCAACCACTCACTCTCATGGGACGAGGCCCTGGCCGTGAACCCCGACGCCATGATCGGCCACTTTCACCAACCATGGCACCTCGATCGCATACGTGAAGGATCCATCCCGGCCGTCTGTGTAAACAGTGTATTCAACCACACTGAGATCTCCTGCGTGCGGGCGGATTCACACGCCGTCGGGCGGATGGCTGCCGAGTATTTCCTCGGGCTGAATTGCGTGGACTTCACCTACATCACCGACGTGCCCCTGCATTACTACTCGGTGCGTCGCCAAGAGGGGTTTTCACAGCATTTGGAGGAAAACGGTCGCCGCGCCGAATGCATCTCAACAGATTCGTTGGAACCTGCCGCTCTCTGGTTGCAGAAAAAAATCACCTCGGGCAAGCTCTCGGGTGTATTTTGTGTGAATGACCGCTGCGCACGGGCACTGCTGAATTTATTGGAAAGAAGGCATTCAAACATCGAAGACTCACTGGTTATCCTGGGTGTGGACAATGACCCGTTTTATTATGAAAACGGGTCCGTCATTTTCTCCAGTATCGATGTCAACCATCGCCAGACCGGATACCTCGCCGCCCAGCTGCTACACCAACATTGCCTGGAAAAAAGCCAATCCCCCAGCTGCATCGAAGTCCCTCCGCTCGAGCTTCACAATCGCTATCAACTTGCACGCAAGTTACAGACCAAACACCCCGCACTTGGTCTCGTATTCCAGAAAATCAACACTGATTTCCAAAACCAGGCACTGAATGCAGATTCAGTAGCCAAACACTGCGGCCTTAGCGTTCGCTCACTCAATCGTCTTCTCAAGGAGCACGGGCACCCTGCCCTGGCTGCCAGCATCCTGGATGCCCGCATCCGGGCCGCCAAAAAACTCCTCGAACGCTCAAACCTGACTCTCGAACAGATCGCCTACACTGTCGGCTTCACCGAATACACAACCTTTTTCCGTGCCTTCAAGAAATCCGTGGGCACCTCCCCCTCTGATTTCCGCTAAACCGAACCCCGGTAAAGCCCGATACGCCATATCTTTGGCTAAATTCGCCATGTTCGAGATGGCCACGACAGCTATAATCAGTCCTGACATACTGCTGATCCATTTAAACCCAACCCACTGTGATCTCTGAAATACTTACCCGCGACGCCCGTTACGACATCGGCACCCAGGCCGGCTCCGACGCCATTCATAAAAACCCGGAATACTCGTACGCCGTTACCTTGTTAGGCGATGACTCGGGCCTCACCGGCTCCGGCCTCGCCTTCACCCTCGGCGAGGGCAACGACCTCGTCTGCAAGGGGGCCGAGTTCCTCGCCCAGCGCCTCCAGGGCCGGGACATCGAGGAACTCATGGCCGGCTTCGGCGAGTTCCAGCGCCAGCTCTCCAACGAGCAGCAGTTCCGCTGGCTCGGGCCTCACAAAGGTCTCGCCCACCTCGCCCTCGCCTCCGTCACCAACGCCTGCTGGGACCTCTGGGCGAAAAAACGCGGCGTGCCACTCTGGAAGCTGCTGTTAGACCTCACACCGGAGCAGCTCATCGCCACCATCGACTTCTCCTACCTCGAGGACGAGCTCACCCGCGAGCAGGCGCTCGCCATCCTAACAGACGCAAAATCAACCCGCGGGTCCCGCATGGGAATCCTCGAAAAAGGCTACCCCGGCTACGACACCTCCATCGGCTGGTTCAATTACTCCGACGAGCAGATCAAGGAGAACGTCAAAAAATCCGTCGCCGCCGGTTTCACCGCCATGAAGCTCAAGGTCGGCTCACCGGACATGGACTTCGACCTCCGCCGCACCGAGATCGTGCGTGAAGGAGCCGGGGACGCGGCCACCCTGATGGTCGATTGCAACCAGCAGTGGACCGTTCCCCGCGCCCTCGAATACGGTCGACGCTCACGCGGTTTCAACCTGTTCTGGATCGAGGAGCCGACCCACCCCGACGACATCCTCGGCCACGCCACCCTCGCCAAGGCCTACGCCCCGCACACCAAGGTCGCGGCCGGCGAACACGTGCCCAACCGCATCATTTTCAAAAACTACTTCCAGGCCGAGGCACACGGGTTCTGCCAGGTGGATGCCGTCCGCGTCGCAGGCGTCAGCGAATTTTTAGCCGTCAGCCTGATGGCGAAAAACCGCAACATCCCCATCGTCCCCCACGTCGGCGACATGGGCCAGATCCACCAGCACCTCGTGCTTTTCAACCACATTGGCATGGGACACGAGGCATTATTGTTAGAACACATCCCGCACCTGCAAAAACACTTCGTCAACCCCTGCGTCGTGCAGGACGGTGTTTACCAAACCCCGCAGGAGCCGGGCATGTCTTCAGACCTCAAATAAACGCTCTATGAAAGCAGCTCTCATTCTATCACTCGCACTAAGCTCCGCGGCCAGCGCCGATTCCCACAGGATCTGGCATGACGCACCTGCTGCGAACTGGGAAAGGGAGGCGCTTCCGATAGGCAACGGCTCCCTGGGTTGCATGCTCTTCGGCGGCACGGATGAGATCTATTTTCAGTTCAACCAGGACTCGCTCTGGACAGGTGATGCTCAGGATACCGGACATTACCAGAGCTTCGGCCAGCTTCGCTTCAAGTTCGACCAGAAACATGAAAATATCAGCGACTACAGGCGCACACTCGACCTCTCGACAGCGACCCACAGCGTCACTTATGAGTCCGGCGGCACAAGCTACACGCGCAGCGCGTTTGCCTCGAACCCGGCCGGAGTCATCATTCTCCATGCCACCGCCAACAAGCGAGCTTCCTACACCGGCACGCTCACACTGATCGACGACCACGGCACGGCACCGGTCGCCATTTCTGACGATACCATTCAGTTTACAGGAGCACTCAAACAGAACGGCATGCAGTACGCGGCGCAGGTGACAGTCGTCGTCAAAGGCGGGAAAAGCACCAAAAAAGACAACACCCTGCGCATCGAAAACGCCGACACCATCACCTTCATCCTCGATGCGGACACCAACTATCTGGCCGACTCGACAAAAAACTGGCGAGGGGGCGATCCGCTGCCAAAAATCCAAAAAGACATCGCGGCAGCTGTCAAAACCGACGTCGATCAACATCTTCTCACACACGTCGCGGACCACCAGAGGTTTTACAAGCGCGCCTCGGTGGATTTCGGAACCACCGCTCCAGAGCTGGCCAAGCAGACCACCAAGGCGCGACTCCTCAATTTCTGGAAAAACAAAAACGACGCCGACTTCGAGGAACTCGTCTTCAATTACGGTCGTTACCTACTCATCGCATCATCACGTGAAGGCACCCTCCCGGCGAACCTGCAGGGCATCTGGAACAACTCTGACAACCCACCCTGGCGCGGTGACTACCACTCCGACATCAACGTGGACATGAACTACTGGCTCTCGGAAACAACCAACCTTTCCGAGCTTCACCGACCGTTTTTCGACTACGTCACCGCCTACATTCCCGTCGCAAAAGAGAACACCAAAAAACAATACAAGACCGACGGCTGGGCGATCGAATACGAAAACGGCATCCACGGCGGCGGCTCGTATCGCTGGAATCACTCCGGCGCGTCATGGTTCGCCCAGCAGTTCTGGACGCACTACGCCTACACACTCGATCAAAAATTCCTCAAAGAACAAGCGCTGCCCGCCTTCCGTGGTGTCTGTGAATTCTGGGAGGATTACCTCATTGAGAAAGACGGCTCCCTCGTCTCACCACAAGGCTGGTCCGCAGAGCATGGCCCCACCGAGGACGGCGTCACCTATGACCAGCAATTCGCCTGGGACGCATTCACCAACTACATCGAAACCTGTGAAATCCTCGGCGTGGAAAAAGAATACGCGGCTCAAGTCGCCGCCCTCAGGGCCAAACTCATGCCGCTGAAAATCGGTAAATGGGGACAGCTGCAAGAGTGGCTGCTGGTAGACCGCGATAAAAAACAAGAAGCGCACCGCCACCTCTCTCATCTCGTAGGCCTCTACCCGGGACGACAAATCAACTCCACCACACCCAAGCTTTATGCAGCAGCCAAAAAATCCCTCATCGCACGCGGCGACGGTGGCGCAGGATGGGCACTGCCATGGAAAGCCGCTCTCTGGGCACGCTACAATGACGGCGAACACGCGCATCAATTGTTAGTCAACAAACTCAAACCCATCCTCAACACCCCCGGCCGTATCCAATCGGGAATCGACGGCACCACGCAAAACCTTTTCACCATCGTCTGGGGGGTCTTCCAGATCGACGGCTGCCTCGGCTACACGGGGGCCGCCGCAGAGATGCTCGTCCAGTCGCACGAGCCCGACACCATCCACCTCCTGCCCGCCCTGCCCACCGCATGGAAAAGCGGACACATCAAAGGCTTCAAAGCACGCGGCGGCCACACCATCGATATAACCTGGAAAGACGGAAAGCTCACCTCCGCCACCATTCAAAAAGGCACGGGGCCGCTCCCCGGAAAAATATTGGCACTCGGCAAAGAAATCCAATCCGTCAGTCCATTATTGAAAATCATGCGTTAGTTCCTAATCATAGCGATTCAGCCCACTTCATCATTCCCCCTACCTTCAGCCCAAGACATTACCTTATTCGTACTAACCACGTGATGCACAGCATGTTCAAAAAAACCCTCCTCACATTGTTCCTCGGACTGTCCGCGGGCATCTCATCCGCTGCACAAAAACCCAACATCATCGTCATCCTCGCCGACGACATGGGGGTTGATTCTGTCGCCGCACTCAATGACAAACTCGGCATCCAAACGCCTCACCTGGACACGTTGACCTCGCAGGGGATCACCTTTTCAGACGCCCACTCCGGCTCGGCAGTCTGCACCCCCACCCGCTACGGCGTCCTCACCGGCCGCTACTCGTGGAGAAGCCGATTGAAACAAGGCATCGTCGGCGAATGGGAACGCCCGTTGATCGAGGAAGACCGACTCACTCTCCCAGCCATGCTCAAGAAGGTAGGCTACCACACCGCCTGCATCGGCAAGTGGCACCTCGGTTGGAACTGGCCGAAAAAAGGCGGCGGGTTCACCACCAAACTCAGCGAAGTCGACTTCAGCCGGAAGATCGAAGGCGGCCCCACCGGCAGAGGGTTCGACTACTACTTTGGCGACGATATCCCCAACTGGCAGCCCTTCGTTTGGATTGAAAACGGCAAGACCCAGGGCATCCCGGACACCCGACTCACGTTCCCCGCTCACTACCATTCCAGTAACGGTATCGGCGTGAAAGGCTGGAAACTCGAGGCCGTGCTTCCCGAGATCACCAAACGCTCGGTGAACTACATCGACCAACAGGCAAAAACGGAAAACCCCTTTTTCCTCTACTTCTCGATGACCTCGCCCCACACACCGATCGCTCCCTCGGAACCGTTCAAGGGCAAAAGCGGCATCTCGGACTACGCCGATTTCCTGATGGAAACGGACTGGTGTGTCGGCCAAATCATGGACGCAGTGGAGCGCAACGGCATCGCCGACAACACTCTGCTCATCTTCACCACCGACAACGGCACCTCGCCCAAAGCGGACTTTGATAAACTCCGCGCCTCAGGAGCCGAACTCCAGGAACACTGGCGCGGCAACAAAGCGGACGCCTTCGAAGGCGGCCACCGCGTGCCCTTCATCGCCACTTGGAAAGGCGTGATCCAACCCGCCAGCACCACCAACCAAACCATCTCACTGGTCGATATCATGGCGACCTGCGCCGATGCCGCCAACACCAGCTACCCGGAATCAGCGGCGGAAGACAGCGTCAATTTGTTGCCTCTGTTGAAAGATTCATCGATCACCGAACCTCTCCACGAAGCGGTGATTTGTCACTCGATCAGCGGTCGCTTCGTCGTGCGCCAAGGCCGTTGGAAACTTCTCTACTGCCCAGGTTCAGGCGGCTGGAGCGCGCCCAGAGACCCCGAAGCCCGCAAGAAAAAACTCCCTCAGTGGCAGCTCTACGACCTGCAAACCGGTCCCAAGGAAACCAACAATGTCATCGCCCGGCACGACAAAAAAGTCGAGGAACTGACCGCCATCCTGCGCCGCTACGTCGAGAACGGCCGCTCAACTCCAGGCACCAAACAGAAAAATCACAACGGCCAAATCTGGTGGCGTCACCTGCCGTGGGAAAACCCTAACAAGAAATAAACCTCAAGATCCATGCTCAAAGAAGCCATCATTTTCACAGCGCTCAGCGGAACTGTTTTCGCCCAGCACGAACTCTGGTATCAACAAACCGCCAAAGACTGGAACCAGGCCCTGCCCGTCGGCAACGGTCGCATGGGGGCGATGGTCTTTGGTAACCCGGAAAAGGAACGCATCCAACTGAATGAAGACTCGCTCTGGGCAGGCGAGCCTGGGCAGATCCAACATTCGATCGGCACCCCGGAGGACCTCGCCCACATCCGCAAACTGATCGATGACAACAAACTGGTCGACGCCGACAGCGAGATCATCCGCCGCTTCTCGCGCGGCGGTGTCGTCTTCAGTCACCAGACCCTGGGGGACCTGCACCTCAGCTGGAAACCCACCACGGCCGGCGTCACCGATTACCGACGCGCGCTCGACCTAACAACCGGACTCGCCACCACCACCTGGAAACGTGGCACCACCACTTTCACCCAGCAGGTGTTTTGCTCGCACCCGGACGAATCCATCATGGTCAGCATCACCGCCGACGGCCCCGACACCATCAACCTGGACCTCACACTCGACCGCCCACTCGACAAAGGCACGGTGACACACCAAACCACCGCCACTAACAAGCGGACACTCGAAATGACCGGGCAGGTGACTCAAAAAGGCGCCAAGCTTAAGGACAAACCCATCAAGGGCATACTCGGGGTGAAGTTCCGCGTCCGCCTCGATGCCTACCAATCCGGTGGCACCTCGACCGCCGACAAGGGCAAACTCACCATCACCGGCGCCAAGTCCGTGGTTCTCCGCCTGACCGCCACCACCGACTACTGGCCGGCCGCCGACCAGGCGCGCCACATGACCGACCGGGACGTCACCCCGGAGTTCTATCAGACGGCAAAGAAAGCGCACATCGCCGACCACCAGTCGCTCTACAACCGCTGCGCCCTGACCCTGCCCGCGGCCCCCGCCAAGGAGAAATTGCCCACCGACAAGCGGCTCGACGCGTTGCAATCCGGCCAGCGCGACCTGCAGCTCGAGGCGCTCATTTTCCACTACGGCCGTTACCTGCTGATCGCATCCTCCCGCAGCAACGGCAACCCGGCGAACCTGCAAGGCCTGTGGAACCCCCACATCGAAGCCCCCTGGAACTCCGACTACCACCTCAACATCAACCTCCAGATGAACTACTGGCCGGCCGATGTCACCAACCTCTCCGAAACCCATCTGCCGGTTTTCCACTGGATGAAAACACTGGCTAAAAACGGCAAGGTCACCGCCAGCCGACAATACGGCTTGCGTGGCTGGATGGCGCACCATGCAACGGAACTCAACGCCCAGGCAGTGATGCAATCCGCCAAGGCGAAATGGGGCGGCTGGATCCATGGCGGCGGCTGGATGTGCCAGCACATCTGGACATACTACACCTTCACCCAGGACCGCGAATTTCTCAAACAAACCGGCTACCCCTTGCTTGCCGGCCAGGCCCGGTTTTACCTCGACTGGTTGACGGAAAAGGACGGCGTGCTCATTTCCTACCCCGAGACATCCCCGGAAAACGGCTTCCTCACCGAGGGCAGGAAGTTTACCGCCGTCTGCGCCAAGGCCGCGATGGGCCAGCAAATCATCCACGAACAGCTCACCAACACGCTCGCCGCCGCCAAGGTTCTCGGCATCGACAACGACCTCACCCGTGAGATTGCCGCCGCCCTGCCCAAGCTCGACAACGGACTGCATATCGGCCCCGACGGCAGGCTGCTCGAATGGGACATCCCACGCAAGGAGTCGGAGCCCGGCCACCGCCACCTGTCCCACCTCTACGCCTTCCATCCCGGCATTTCGGTCACTCAGGAAAAAACCCCCGACATTCTCGAGGCGGTGAAAAAATCCATCGCCTTCCGCGAGCAACACGGCTCGGTCGGCATCGGCTGGTCACGTGCGTGGGCGACCTCCATCTACGCCCGCCTCCGCGACGGCAACACCGCCGAGCACCACCTCCATGAAATGCTCCGCACCCAGACGCTGGGCAACGGTTTCAACTCCGTCTTCGGCAGAAAAAGACCCTGTTTCCAGATCGAGGCCAACCTCGGCGCCACCGCCGGTATCGCCGAGATGCTCCTTCAGTCGCACGGCGGCCAGCTCCACCTCCTCCCCGCGCTGCCCGACGCATGGTCCAGCGGCTCCGTCAAAGGTCTCAAAGCACGCGGCGGCCACACCATCGATCTCACTTGGAATGACGGCAAACTCACCAAGGCGACGATCAAAAAAGGCGCCGGCACCCTCCCTGACACAATTCTAATCCAAGGAAAAACATCGCCACTCGATTCAGCTTTGATCAATATCACGCAATAAATTTACACCATAAAACCACCATGCAGCACCATCCCCTTATCGCCAACGCAGCCACCGACGCTGGTAAAATAGCCACCCTGGACGTCGTCATCATCGTTGCCTACCTGCTCGGAATCGTCGGCATCGGCCTCTACGCAGGCACGGTGATGAAAAAGAAAAAAGCCCAGGCAGGCGCCGGTGAAAGCCGCGATTACTTCCTCGCCGGCGGCACCCTGAAGTGGCCGATGATCGGCCTGGCGCTCTTTGCCACGAACATCTCCTGCGTCCACCTCGTCTCGCTCGCGCAGTCGGGCTTCGACACCGGTCTGCTCAACGGCAACTTCGAGTGGATGGCCGCCTTCACCCTGATCCTGCTCTCGCTGTTCTTCGCCCCGTTTTACATCAAATCCAAGGTCGCCACCCTGCCGGACTTCCTGGAAAAACGCTACAACAGGCCGTGCCGTGACATGCTGGCCGTGTTCTCCCTGGTCTCCGCCGTCATCGTCCACATCGGCTTCTCCTTCCTAACAGGCGGCATCGTTCTGCACGAGATCTTCGGCGTCAACATCTACGTTGCCATCATCGCCATCGCCGCCCTGACCGCCGTCTACACCATCGTCGGCGGCCTGCTGGCCGTGGTGCTGACAGAAACCATCGAAACCGTGGTCCTGCTCATCGGTGCCTCCATCATTTCCTACATCGCCTATCAGAAAATGGGCGGATGGAGCGCCATGACCGATGTTCTTCAGCAGGCGAACGAGCTGGGCGAAACCGAAGGCCACCGGCTCTCCATGCTGCGTCCCGCCGGCGACCCGGACGGCATGCCCTGGTTTGCCATCCTGCTCGGCTACCCGGTGCTCGGTATCTGGTACTGGTGCGCGGATCAAACCATCGTCCAGCGTGTGTTGGGTGCCAAGGATCAAAACCACGCCCGCGTCGGTCCGCTCTTCGCCGGCATTGTGAAAATCATCCCCGTTTTCATTTTCGTCCTTCCCGGCCTGCTCGCCTTCACCCTCTTCAAGACGGGTAAACTCGACATGAGCCAGAGCATCAAACCCGACATCGTGGATGTCCGGGTTGCCTATGCCCAGGACAAGTTCAAGATCGACCAAGCGACCTACGATTCGCTTCAAGCGGCGGGTGTTCTCAGCCATAAACAACAACGCCACCTCACCATCGACCTCAAGACGGCCCAGGAGAAAAACCTGCTCGACGCCGGCACCATCGCCTCGGCCAGGGAGTTCGGCAAACCCGTTTACGAGACCAAGGGGGTTTACACCGCGATGATCACCCAGCTGCTGCCCGTGGGCCTCAAGGGGGTGATCATTGCCGCGCTCATCGCCGCCCTGATGTCAACCGTCTCGGGCGCCCTCAACTCCATCTCGACCCTGACCGCCTTCGACCTCTTCAAACGCTTCAAACCCGACACCCCGGACCACAAGCTGGTCTTCGTGGGCCGCATCGCCGCGGGCGCCGCCCTCGTTCTCGCCATCGGCCTGGTTCCCCTGCTGCTGAAAAAGGAAAGCATCTTCATCGCCCTGAACCAGATCATCGCCCACATCGCCGCCCCGGTGACCTGCGTGTTCCTGTTAGGCGTGTTCTGGAAAAAAGCCAACGCCCTCTCCGCGCAATGGACCATGATCATCGGCGCACTCGCCGGCGTCATCACCTACGGCTTTGACACCGCCTCCCACATCACGGGTGGCTTTATGATGATGGCATTTTACCTCTTCGTCTTCTGCGTCGTCGTGCAAGTCGTCATCACCTACGCCACCGGCCAAGCCGTGCCCGAGTCCAGCGCCAAACTCTGCTGGGACTCACCGCTCGACCCGATCCGTCAGCCCGGCTGGAAGGGCATCGGCAACTACAAGTTCCTCTCCGTCCTCCTCCTGGTCATCATGACCGTGCTCTACTACATCTTCAGATAACCACCCCATCCGTCATGAAAAGCATCCCCAAAACCACCTCCGCCCTCCTGGCCCTCGTCTTCTCCGCCCTCCCGCTGCTAGCGCAGGAAAAACCGCTCTCGCCCGGGCACGCACCCGCCGCCGCCGTTGAAAACTGGAAGGACTCCCGCTACGGCATGTTCATCCACTGGGGCCCGGTCAGCCTGAAGGGCACCGAGATCGGCTGGTCACGCGGCAAGCAGGTGCCCATCGACGAATACGACAACCTTTACAAAAAGTTCAACCCCACCGGGTTCGACGCCGACAAATGGGTCGCCGTCGCCAAGGCCGGCGGCATGAAGTACATCGTGCTCACCGCCAAACACCACGACGGCTTCTGCCTCTGGGACAGCAAGCTGACGGACTACAACATCATGCACTCCCCGTTCAAACGGGACGTGGTCAAGGAACTCGCCGAGGCCTGCAAAAAAGGCGGTATCGCCTTCGGCATCTACTACTCGTCCTGCGACTGGTACCACCCGTCGTTCCCGCTCGGCAGCCCCGGCGGCACAACCAGGAAACCCAATCCCGACCTGGATGCCTATGACGTTTTCATGCGTGGCCAGCTCCGCGAACTCTCCAGGAACTACGGTCCGATCTTCACCTTCTGGTTTGACGTACCCCAGTCCTACGGCGTGAAACACGGTGTGCCGATGGTCAGGGAGCTGCGCCAGTTGCAGCCGAATGTCCTCATCAACAACCGCGCCTACTCCGAGCCGGGACGGAGGAACCGCTACGGCTATCAGAAAAACGTCGGCGACTACGAGACCCCCGAGCAAAAAGTCGGCAAGTTCCAAACCACACGCCCGTGGGAAACCTGCATGACCATCTGCCGCCAGTGGGCGTGGAAACCCAATGACGAGCTGAAGTCGCTCAAACAATGCCTGCAAACCCTCGTCCGCACCAGCGGTGGCGACGGCAACTTCCTCTTCAACGTCGGCCCAATGCCCGACGGCCGCATCGAGCAACGCCAGGCCGACCGGCTCGCGGAAATGGGCGACTGGTTGCAAAAATACGGCGACAGCATCTACGGCACACGCGGCGGTCCGTTCATCCCCGTCGACGACGTTTACTCGACCCGTAAAGGCGACAAAATTTACCTCCACCTGCTCGACTCCCGCAGCACGGTGACCCTGCCTATTTCCAAGCACCTGATCAAAAGCAGCAAGGTCCTCACCGGCGGCACAGTCACGCTGTCCGCCCCCGGGGATCACGCCCTCACCACCCTCACCCTCGGCAAGGACGCCGCCCAAGAGATCGACGCCATTGTGGAACTCATCCTGACCCAATCGGCGATGGACATGGAGCCCCGGAAATTACCCGGCAAGACGGAGGCTAAATAACCCTCCCCCATGAAGCAACTGACATTATCATCAAGTACACCATCCACCATGGCTTCGTGTCTGTATTTGCCATTTATATGTCTCAAAATGCCATGGGATTTTAAGTCTCAAACCGTCAGAGTTAATCTCAACGACAGACATCCCATATTACAAAACACATGAAAACACATCATTTTTACACATTGACGAGCCTCTTGCTGAGTACAGCCCTTTCTCAAGCCGCCGTCCTAAACATCGCCCCCTTCGGCACATCCTCAATGGTTGATGCTGCAGATTACCCCTTCGACACCGTCAAGAACCCATTCGGAGGCAATGACGGCAATTTGAACACCATGTATAACACCGGTAACAACGGCACCGGACAATGGACCGTGGCTCTTCCCAAGGCCACCCATGTTACAAGTATCGAGATAGTCAACCGCGGCGACTTACAGGCCGGAACCACGACTACAGATGCAAGGGTCACGGGAGCTACACTCGATGTACTCGATGCTTCCAACAACGTCCTTTTCACAACAACTCTCACAGACACGGCAACACTGGGTGAGACCTTCACGTTCGACAACGGAGGCCTGGGCTTTTCAGGTGTCGCCTCAGTGCGGGTCAGTAAGGGAGATTACATGAATCTCCGTGAGGTCCGCGTCTTGGCTGACTCAGTAGCTACCGGTGCAAGCACCAGTGGCCAGCAATTATCCGGCGCTTATCCTACGAGCCATGGCAACGATGGTATTTTTACCAACTTCAGCCATGGTCGCAACAACACCACCGATTTTTGGCAAGTCGATCTCGGCTCGGCTCAAAACCTCGACTGGGTTTCGATCGTGGGACGTGCAGGCTTTGCAGATCGTACGAATACCGGCACAATCACGCTTCTGGGTGAGGATGGATCAACCGTCATCGCCTCAGACACCATCAGCGGCCTGACTAACAATGGTGCTGGAGATGGCAGTTTTTCCATGACGGCTGGCTATAATAATGTGCGGTACATCAAGGTTGATGGCGTCAATTATTTGCATGTCGCTGAACTCGCCGCCATTGCTGTACCAGAACCCTCCACGACTACCCTTCTCGGACTTAGCGGGCTGGCCCTGATACTGCGTCGCAGAAAATAAACTGTCTGTAGAACACTTTTGCAAAGCGTCCAGGCATCCACGCCTAGGCGCTTTTTTAGCTAAAAGATTTCACTCTCATACCTCAAATGTTCAAGCCATGAAAAAACTCATCTACCCACTTCTCGCCGCCGCCATTGCATCGCTCACTGTTTATGCTGGTGGCGGCAAACTGGCACCCGATCTCAAGACTCACCCGGAGGCGATAGAGGAATTCCAGGACTGGCGGTTCGGTATGTTCATCCACTGGGGGCCGGTTGCGCTGAAAGGCACTGAGATCGGCTGGTCGCGTGGCAGGCAGATTCCGGTTAAGGAATACGACAACCTCTACAAAAACTTCAACCCGGAGAAATTCGATGCCGACGCGTGGGCTCGCACCGCCAAGGAGGCAGGTATGAAATACCTCGTGCTGACCACCAAACACCACGATGGTTTTTGCCTCTGGCCCACCCAACAGCGCCCATGGATTTCCGCCACCGAGCAGCGAGAAACACCCTACAGCATTGCCGGGACACCCTTCAAACGCGACATCTGCAAAGAGCTTTCCGAAGCCTGTAAAAAACACGGCATCGCGTTTTGCACCTACTACTCGGTGGCCGATTGGTATCACTACGATTGGACACCACGATACCATGACAAACGTCCTACGGAAGGAGCCGACATGGATCGCTACGTCGAGTATATGAATGCGCAATGTGCCGAGCTCATCAAGAACTACGACACCAAACTGCTCTGGTTCGACGGCGAATGGTTCAACACCTGGACACCTGAGCGAGGCGCGAAACTTTACCGGTTTTTGAGAAGTCAAAAAGACCACCTTGTCATTAACAACCGTGTCGGCAAGGGCAGGAAAGGAATGGGTGGCAAAGGCTGGGACCCCGCCGTCCACTCCGGCGATTACGACACTCCGGAACAGCACATCGGAGCCTACAATGAAAACCCATGGGAAACCTGTATGACCATCTGCCGCCAGTGGGCCTGGAAACCCAACGACAAAATGAAGTCCGCCAAGCAGTGTATCCAGTCGCTGATCAGAACCAACGGCGGCAATGGCAACTTCCTCTTTAACGTCGGCCCCATGCCCGACGGTCGGATCGAGCCTCGGCAGGTCGAGCGACTGAAGGAAATGGGCACTTGGATCAAGCAGTATGGTGAAAGCATCTACGGCACACGCGGAGGTCCATTCCTGCCATCCAACCAAGTGCTTTCGACCCGGAAAGGAAACAAGATTTTCATCCACATGTTAGACAACTGCAAGTCCGTGACCCTGCCGATGTCGAAGTCGTTGATCAAGACCAGCAAGGTTATGACTGGTGGGTCGGCGACGATTGATTCCGTGAGAGGTCGTGACACCACCACCATCACCCTGGGCGGAGACGCCACCCGGGAAATTGCCGCCGTCGTGGAACTCACCCTGACTCGCTCGGCGATGGATCTGGAGCCAGAGAAGTTTTTCAGCTGGGCGAAATCCGCCAAGGCATCCAATGTTTACAAAAACGAGGCTCAGTACGCGGCTGACAAAGCCGTGGATGGCGACCCTGCCACCCGCTGGGCAACTGACGAAAAAACCAGCGAGACCACTCTAACCGTTGAGTTTTCCACGGAACAACATGTCGCCAATGTGCACATCTCCGAAGTCTATCAACGCATTGAGCAATGGGAACTTGATCTCATGGTCAACGGAGCATGGAAAACGGTCATCCAAGGCACGAAAATCGGTGCCACATTTACTCAATCATTCCCTGGCCAAAATGCCACCGCTGCGCGCTTGCGCATCATCAAGGCATCCGACGGCCCCTCTCTATCTGAAATTCATTTCGGTCAATAACCACGTAAAAAACAAGTCTATGAAAACCATCCACCTCGTCCTGCTCGGCTCACTGGTCGCCCTCCTCACAAGCTGCTCGAACCTGGCGCCCGAACCGAAGCGCTACTGCTGGGTCACCGGCCTCAAACCTGAAAAAGCCGACTACTACCGCAAGCTCCACGCCAACCCGTGGCCGGGCGTCAACAAGCAGATCAAGAAGTCCAACATCCAGAACTTCTCCATCCATGAAGTCGATATCCACGGCAAGACCTACCTCATCGCCTACCTTGAATACACCGGCAAGGACTTTGAGGCCGACATGAAGGCCATGGGGCAGGACCCCGAGACCATCCGCTGGTGGAAGGAGACCGACCCCTGCCAAAAACCATTGCCACAGGCCAAAGGAATGTGGGCCGATACCAAGGAGCTTTACTATCTTCGATAATCGATTTATGACATCACCATGAGCGCAGCACTGCAGGGCATCTTCGTCCCCAACATCACCCCCTACCACGCCGACGGCACCCTCAACGAGGGTGAGCTACGTAAGATCGTCTCCTGGCTGATCGACAAGGGGGTCTCCGGCATTTTCCCGAACGGCAGCTTGGGTGAATTTATTCGTCTCAGCTTTGAGGAGCGTAAAAGAGTCATCAGTATCATTGCCGACGAGGTCGATGGCCGCATCCCGATTCTCGCCGGAGCCGCCGAACCCAACGCCGACCTGGTTCTGGAAATGTGCCACCACTGCGCCGACCTCGGCTGCCGCGCCGTCTCCATCACCGGCCCCTACTACTTCAAACCCAGCCAGGAGAGCATCGAGGCCTATTTCCAGGATCTCGCGGAGCGTTCGCCGATCGATATCGTCATTTACAACATCCCCACCCTCGCCTCCGAGATCAGTGTGCCGGTGCTCACCCGCCTGGCGCTGGAATACCCGCGCATCATCGGCACCAAGGACAGCAGCGCCGACATGTGCCGCTTCCTCCACGTCATGAACGCCATCAAACCGACACGCCCCGACTTCAGTGTCATGGTCGGCTGGGAAGAGCTGCTTGTCCCCACCATGATGATGGGGGGCGACGGCGGAACCGTTTCCACCGCGGGCGTGGCCCCCGAGGTCATCATGAAAATCTACAACGACTGTGTCGCAGGAAACTGGGAACGGGCCAAGGACTACCAGTATAAGCTCCTGGAACTCTTCCAGATCATGATCACAGCCAAAAACTTCCCCACGGGATTCAGGCTCGGTTACGAAGCCCGGGGATTCTCTCCAGGCGGTGTCCGCTTTCCCAATGCCCCCAGCGAAGTCAAGGACCTCAAGGCCATCGGCGACAAGATCGCCTGCCTGCTCAGCGACTGCGGGCTGGGGGACCTGGCCCAGTCATGTCCCATCCCTGACTTTGCAGCCCAAGCTACCTACAGCCCGGCATCCCGACCGCCAACACAAAGCCAAGCTCCAAGCCAAGCGGGAGGGGTCAACCCAAGTGATGTGGAGGAAATCGTGCGCAAGGTCATGCGTAATTTAAACAAGTAATTCCTCCTCATGAGCTCTTCAACTAACAGACCACTCGGATTTATTGAAGTCCGGCACCTTTCCATCGCCGCCATTGTCGCGGACACGGTCACCAAGTCCGCCAATGTCCACCTGCTTGGACTCGAACCCGCCGGCACCGAGCTGACACTGATCCGTATCAGCGGCGACAGCCCGGCTGACGTGCAGTCGGCTCTCGATGAAGCCCATACCGAAGCCGCCCGACTCGGCGGCGAGGCCACCACCACCATGATGGCCAACCCTGATCCAAACATCCCCTCGCTCAACGAAGGTGACATGATCATCAACGGCCTCTACGGTGGCCGCGAGGAACTCAAACCCACCGATTACCAACCAAACAAACTCGAAACCAACACCACCATGAGCAAACCACAAAAAGCCATCGGCATCCTTGAGACCCAGGGACTCACCGCCAGCCTCGAAGCCACAGACGCCATGCTTAAAGCGGCTGATGTGAGCCTCGTCGGCAAAGAGAAAATCGGCGCCGCCTACGTGACCATCATCATCGAGGGGGATGTGGCTGCCGTCAAAGCCGCCATCGATACAGGTGCCGCCGCAGTCGGTGACCTGGGCAAGCTGATCGCCGCCCACGTCATCGCCCGCCCCCACAACGACCTGATTGCCCTGCTTCCCGGGTAGCCAGGTAGGACAGCTTTGCAAGCTGTCGGCAGAATATGAGCAGAGGATGAGAGCTTGGGTTGCCGATCCCGCAGGCGCGGGATCCTACTTTCTAATACTCGCGCTCCAGCAGGTAGCGGGCGATTTGTTCGAGGCGTTTGGCTTTTTTGCCGAAGGCTTCCAGGGCACCGAGTGCCTTGCGGGTGAGGCGGGCCGCTTCCTTGCGGGATGCTTCGAGACCGAGGATGGCGGGGTAGGTTGATTTATCCACCGCTTCGTCCTTGCCTGCGGTTTTTCCTAACACCTCCGTAGTCTGAGTCACGTCGAGGATGTCGTCGATGACTTGAAACGCGAGGCCCAGGTTGTAACCGAATGTTGTCAGGGCTTCGAGTTTTGCGGGAGTCGCGTTAGCGGTCATGGCACCGAGGCGGACTGAGGCTGTTAGCAGGGCTGCTGTTTTTGCCTCATGGATTTTGATCAGATCCTTTTTAGTGAGCTTTTTGCCCTCCCCTTCGAGGTCGAGCACCTGGCCACCGATAAGTTTTCTACTGCCGCCGGTGCTGGCTATTTCCTCGACGTAGTCCTTGACCCCGTAGCGTTTGGTGGCGGGAGTCCGCGCGATGATGGCAAACACCTCGGTGAGCAGGGCGTCACCAGTCAGCACCGCCATCCCCTCGCCAAAGACCTTGTGGCTGGTGGGCCGGCCACGGCGGAGATCATCATCATCCATACACGGCAGATCATCGTGGACCAGCGAGTAGGTGTGCATGACCTCGGTGGCGCAGGCGGGGGCGAGGGCGTTTTCTGTTTCCCCACCGCAGGCTTCGGCAGCGGCGAGGCAGAGGATCGGGCGCAGGCGTTTTCCACCGGCAAAAACGCTGTAACGCATCGCCTTGTGGATGGTTTGCGGCGCGGTGGTTTCGCGGGGCAAAAGCCTAGCCAGCGCGGTGTCCACTTCCTTCTGCTTCGCTTTGAGCCAGGGTTTGAGGTCGTCCATGGAAAATATATACTAGTACTGCTTGATCAGGATGGGAACCACGGAAGGAACGGAATACACGGAAGTTTGTTACTTGGGTATTTGAAGTTTAAAACTTGGAGTTTGAACTACAGCAGCTCGGCGATCTGCACGGCGTTGAGGGCGGCTCCCTTGCGGACCTGGTCGCCTACCACCCAGAGCGTGAGCGCATTGTTGAAGACCATGTCCTTGCGGATGCGCCCGACCAAGCAGTCGTCTTTCTTGGTGGTATCGAGCGGCACCGGGTAGAGTGCCATTGCAGGGTCGTCCTTGGCCTTGATCCCGGGGGTGTCAGCAAATGCGGCGCGGGCGCCGGCGACGTCGACCGGTTTGTCGAACTGGGCGGTGACACTGACGGAGTGGGAGCGGTGCACGGGCACACGCACACAGGTGCAGGTGACCTTGAGCTCGGGAAGGTTGAGAATTTTGCGGCTCTCGTTGAGCATTTTCAGCTCTTCCTTGGTGTAACCGCTTTCCGTGAATGCATCCACTTGCGGGATGACGTTGGAGGCAATCTGGCACGGATAGACATTGATGAGGTCCCCGGTGACCTCGCCACCGGTGCCGAGCGCCTTGATTTGCGCATCAAGTTCAATAATCCCCTGGGCACCACTGCCGGAGACAGCCTGGTAGCTTGATGCGATGACACTGCGCAGTCCGTAAAGCCTGTGCAGCGGAGCAAGTGCCATCAGGGTGATGATGGTGGTACAGTTCGGGTTGGCGATGATGCCTTTGGGACGGTTCCTGACAGCCTCCGGGTTCACCTCCGGAACGACCAGCGGGACTTCGTCGTCCATACGGAATGCGGATGAGTTGTCGATCACCACGGCACCAGCGGCAGCTGCACTCGGCGCGTATTCGAGTGAAATCCCTCCACCTGCACTAAACAGGGCGATCTCCACTCCTTCGAAGCTGTCGTGTGTCAATTCCTTAACTTTGATTAAGTTTCCACGAAACGAAATCTCTTTCCCCGCCGATCGGGCGGATGCGAGCAAAGTTAATTCGCTGATAGGGAAATTACGCTCTTCCAAACAATCGAGCATCTCCTGCCCGACTGCGCCTGTAGCCCCTACAACTGCTACATGTTTTCCTGGTGATGTGGTCATGACGTGTACCGACATCGCTGATATGATGACTTGTGTCAACTCTCTGGTTTTAAGAATTTGTCATCCCTGTATGACAAAAAAATTAGAAATTTTGTGCTTTTTATTATTTTCAGATCGCACAATGCTGCTAGTTGTGGTACAATACGCACATGGCTACTACGAAAAGAACTCGTTTCTCTCGCCGCGTCCCGGATCACGTAACAGATGAAATCGTTAACGTGCTGGGAGATGATGACAGCTTCTTCGGATTTAACGATCTCTTCGAAGCTGTTTACGCTAGACTCAAAGAACGCAACGCCGTCAGTGGTGGAGAAGAAATGCTCCGCCTCCGTGCTTATGAAAAGCTCCAGAACCTGGTTACCCGGGGTATGATCGAGAAAGAAGGCAAGGAATACAAGGGACTGGCGAAGCTGTCTGAAGCTCATAGCGATTTCCTCGCTGCACAGGAGTCTGCCTAGACTGACTTGTCTATTGACAGTCAAATAAGCACACTCTGATTGAAACCATTAAATTTCGTGCTGGTTATTCCAGCACGAATTGTTTTAAAAGCCCGCGTCACCATGAAGGTGCCGCGGGTTTTTAGCTCTACGGCCGACCCGCCTGCCAAGTCATCCAACACACTTTCCTCCTGCACACCTTTCCTTCCCTGATCCATGTTACAAGATTATCTTCCCGTCATCATGCAGGCCATGGTCGCCCTCGGTTTCTGCGCCACGATGTTGATCATGAGTGTCCTGCTCGGAAAAAAGGGCAGTAAAAACGCCACCAAAGACAGTCCCTACGAGTGTGGTATGCTGCCTGTGGGCGACGGCTCGCCACGTTTCAGTGTCAAGTTCTATCTCGTGGCCATGCTGTTCGTGATTTTCGACATCGAAGTTGTCTTTCTCTATCCGTGGGCGGTGCAGTTCCGCGATCTGACTGCCCAGAGTTCCATGGCCTTCTGGAGTATCTGCGGATTTGTCGGCATCCTTGCCGCTGCCTATGTGTATGCACTGAAAAAAGGTGCCCTCAACTGGAGAGCTTAATTTACCATGATTCATCACGTAGTCTTTTTTAAGCTCAAGCCGGAGGTTGACGACCGCAAGCTTGAGGAAATGATCCGGTCGACCCGCAGCATGCTGTTGAAGATCCCGGAAGTGCTGAGTGTTCGCTCCGGACGTAATATTGACACAACAGCTGAATGGCCGTTTTTCCTGACGGTGGAGGTGGAGACGCTGGAAAAGCTGCGGATTTACATCGAGGACCCCGTGCACCTGAAGTACGTGGAAACCGTGATCAAGCCCAATACCACGGCACGTTTTGCACTCGATTTCCAGACCGATCCCTCCAAGGAGCTGAAGTATTCCTGATTTCCCGCGTGCCCGGGCTTGCCCTCCGCTACCCGAAGTCGCCGCCAAGATTACCCCTTGCATCCCCCTTTCCTACCTCGTTTCCCTGATTGACATTGCGGCCTTCCATTCTCTACCGTGAAGGACACCTATGAAAAACACGATCCCATCCCACACTCCGGCCTCCGGGGGTTCGGGAAACTCCAGCCCGCCAGGCCCAGGTCCCCACAAGACTGCCCCAAGGCCTACATTTGTGGTCGCCTGCTGGCTGCTCGCTCTGTTGGCGTTTACCCAGCTCATTACGGTGGGAACGGCACTCACCGTGCGTGGTCCACATCCGGATGAGGTTGTCAACAACGCGACAGCACCCGTGGTGAGCGCCCCCCAGGAACCTATCCAGCCGCGCAGCCTGTCGGAGATCCTGGCCAGTGTTGGCAACACTCCGTCGGAGACGAATCCGGATGGTGTGGATGCAGCAGACACCTCCCCCTCTATCCGTGTCCCGGCCCATACCCCCCCCTCAACGCCCCCGGCTGTCGCGGCAACAAGCAACAGCCCGCAGTTGCCAACGATTGCCGATCCCGTGGTCGAGCGGCTCGTGATGGAGTCGCGCACCCTGCACATGGATGGTGACATGATGCGCTCCATGCTCAAGCTGGACGAAGCCGAACGGCTCGACCCTGGCGAACCCGCTGTCATCTATCAGAAAGCCCTGCTCTTTGAAGACATGGGGATCTACATCAAAGCGGCAGACCACTACCAGAAAGTCCAACAAATGGGTGTCAAGGCAGGCGTCTATTTTACCCTCGCGGCCAACAAACTGACCAAGGGCATGGACGTGGCGCACGCCCACCGTCCGGTTATTTCCATTGGCCCTATGACCACACGCAAGAGCAAGGGGGCGATGGGTGCTAAACATGCCGATGTGAGTATCACCATCCTTGCCCGACCCGACAAGCCGATCAATCCGTCGGACGTGCATGTGCAGATTCACTTTTACGACAAAGTCAATGGAGGGGAAATCAAGAAAGCGAGTTCGCTTGCCCAGATTGAATCGACCTGGGGGGATGCCAAGCTCGACTGGCAGGACCCGGGCAACGAGGAGTCGCTGCGTGTTTCCTACACCATACCGGAGGCTGACCTCGCTGATGAGCACCTGCTTGGGCGGCGGGAATTCTACGGCTACGTGGTGGAGCTGCTCTACAAGGGGGAGGTCATTGACCAGCAGGCCCAACCGCGCAGACTCCACAGTGTGCACGGCAGCAAGATGGCACCCATTCCGGATGAGGAGAATCCCATGCCCTGGTTGCCCGATGACGATAACTCATTGCTACCGGGCAGAACCGACCACGGCTACGGAGACAATCCGGCGTCACCACCGCTACCCACCAGGTAAGCTGGCAGCTTCCATGCTATGATTATTTCGGCCTTCAGCGGGGCTTTTTCAGCTTGGGCTGTGGATTTTTTTTAGCTTTGGGCTTTTTCATAGTCGTGACCCCCTCGCGTTCCGGTGCGTACTTGTCCTGGTCGAACTTCGGATTGGGAATGGGAAGGACTGCGTCGGTTTCCTTGATGAACCTGGTAATCATCGCGTCCATGGATTGAACCAAACCCGGTAGCTTGTAGGCGATGTTGTGTTTTTCCCCCATATCATTGGCGAGGTTGTAGAGGTGGTAAAAATGCGCACCATCAGCCCCCTGGTGGAACTCGCGGATGAGTTTCCAATTTCCGTGATGCACGGAAATGGCTGGCGGCATCCAGTCGGGCACAGGTGGATCATACGGGAAATAGGTGAAGATCGCCTCACGTTTGAGAGCTTTACCCTCGAAGGCCGGGGTGATGTCGATACCGTCGATGACTTCCGGGTGGTCTGGTTTGGTGCCGATTATCTTGAGAATGGTCGGATAGAAATCGATCGATTGGACCATCGCGTCCGAGCGGGTGGCGGGTTCGATTTTGCCGGGCCATTTGACGACCATCGGCACGCGGATACCACCTTCATACATGGTGGCTTTTCCGCCGCGTAGCGGGGCGTTGCTGGTCGGCCGGGTGTCGTCGACCCAGTTATACATATTACCGCCGTTGTCGGAGAAAAAGATCACGAGGGTGTTATCGGCGATTCCGAGTTCATCGACCGCGTCTAACAGTGTTCCGACAGCATCGTCCATGCTTTCGACCATCGCGGCATAGGTGGGTGAACGCTGTGGGTCGGCGGGATTTACCAGGTCCTTGTATTTTTTGATCACGTCCTTTTTGGCATCAAATGGTGCGTGGACGCTGAACATCCAGTAATTCAGGAAGAACGGCCGGTCTTTGTTTTTCTTCATGAAGGCCACCGCCTCTTGCGCCATGCGGTCCTCGATATGTTCGTTTGGTGTCTGTGGGTCGAAGTCGGGGAATTTCCAGGGTGCCACAAAACCACCGGCCGGGCCAGGCCCGGGCCAGTGGGGGATATCCACGTCAAACCCATGTTCAAGAGGTGAGTATGGCTCGCGGCCAAGGTGCCATTTCCCGAAGTGCCCAGTCACATACCCCGCTTTTTTTAGATCCTTGGCGAGTGTGTTGATTTTGGTATCCAAACGTGTGGCGGAGCTTGGCTGGATGACTTTGTTTTTAGCTGCACTGCTGCTACCAGGCGCCGCTTTAAGGCGAACCGGCGGCAGGTGGCATTCTGGTACAGTCAGGCCAAGCCGTGCCGGGGTCTGACCAGTGAGGATACTCGCACGGGTGGGAGAGCAGAGCGGACTCGCTGCGTAAGCTCGGGTGAAGGTCATACCTTGCCTGGCCAGCCTCTCGATATTGGGTGTCTGATAGAGACGGGTATAGCCGTAGAGCGTGGTATCCGCGTAACCCAGGTCATCGGCGAGGATGAAGAGGATGTTAGGCTTGCTAGGATCGAGCCCCGATTGCGCCATGCCGGGGGCGATCCAGGACAGGCTCACAAGGAGAACAATGCTTAATCTCAATTTCATAGGAATGGGTGGATGGGGCGTATATGTGGTTGTTCAATGGTGATTGGAGAGGCAGGCCTGCGGCAGCGCTACCCGTGGACACCACTTAGCGGTGAGCAAGCACGTCCTTTTCATACTGCTGGACGTCCTGCAACCAGGCCGGGCCTTCGGGCACCTCCTGACGGCGACAATACTCATCCCAGACGGCGCCGATGGGGAAGGTTTTGACTTCCTCCTGAAGTGCCAGGCGGGTGGTGTAATCACCTTCGAGCTCGGCCTGGCGCAGGATTTCCGTCGGCTCGAGAAGTCCTGCCAGCAGCGCTCTCAGGGTATTGCGCACCCCGATGGTCCAGGCGGCGACCCGGTTAATGGAGGCATCAAAAAAATCGAGCCCGATGTGGACACGGTCCTCCACCCTGTTCGCGACAATTTCCCGGGCGATCGCTTGCAGCTCATCGTTGAAGGTCACTACGTGATCGGAATCCCAGCGCACGCCACGCGAAACGTGCAACAGCAGCTCCGGCACGTAGAGCAGGCAGGAGGAAATCTTTTCCGAGATCATCTCCGTCGGGTGAAAGTGACCGGCGTCCATACAGAGCACAATTTGTTGTTCCATCGCGTATCCCAAGTAGAACTCGTGGGACCCGACGACAAACGCCTCGGAGCCAATGCCGAACAGCTTCGACTCAACGGCGTCCAGGTTGTGCGGTGTGGCATCCTTGAGAATTTCATCCAAGGAGTTTTTCAGCCGTAGCCGGGGAGCCACGCGGTCGGCCGGCGTGTCCTTGTAGCCATCGGGCACCCAGATGTTGGTGACCGCTTTGCTGCCAAGCTGGCCGCCCATGTCGTTCGCGATTTTCCGGCAGGCGATACAGTGGTCAATCCAGAACCGGCGAATGCCATCGTCCGCCGATGCCAAGGTGAAGCCTGCATCAGCCAGCGGATGGGAAAAGCAGGAAGGGTTGAAGTCGAGGCCGAGGTTCTGCGATTTGCACCAGTCGATCCAGCCCTGGAAATGCCTGGTTTCAATCTGGTCGCGAGCCACTTTGCCATCGGACTCCAAATAGATGGCATGCAGATTGAGCCGGTGGTTTCCCGGGATCAGGCCCAACGCCTTTTCCAGGTCCATGCGCAACTCGTCGGCATTACGCGCCGAGCCTGGATAATTGCCTGTCACAGCCAGGCCCGAGCCAAGGCCGCCGGCAGGATCTTCGAATCCAGCCACATCGTCTCCCTGCCAGCAATGGATAGAGACAGGGATTTTCCTGAGACGTTCCATGGCATGCTCGGTGTCAACCCCGACACGGGCGTATTTTTCTTGGGCGTACTGGTACATGATAAGTGTCAATGAAGTTTGGTTTCGAGGCGACCGACCATTGCCAGGACACGCGCCTATTGTCCGTGGCACATTGAACGTGGCGGCGCGAACCACGTCAAGCCAACACGAAACGTTTCATGGTTTTTTATGCTTTTTATTTATCCCAATCTGTGAACATTTTGTGTGTATGGTACCAAAGAGGGCACGACTCAAGGACGTAGCAGAGAAAGCCGGGGTTGCGGTCAATACCGCCTCAACCATTCTAAACCGCAAGCCGAATTCCTGGGCATCCAAGGAAACGGAGGAGCGTGTTTTCAAGGCGGCAAGAGAGCTGAACTACCGCCCCAACCGGGCGGCGAAAAGCCTGCAAGCAGGTAAATTCAATGCCGTGGGGCTATTGATCGCAGACATCAATAACCCCTACTTCACGAACTTCGCGGAGATGATGGCGATTGATCTTGAGCAAAAGGGATACAATCTGGTGATTGAAAGCTGGCGCACCGACGTCGACCGAGAGGTCAAGCAGATGAAGGATCTCGTTGACCGTACGGTGGACGGGGTGGTGGCCTTTGTCAGTGATGTGGAGATTCACCGTGACTTTCTTGAATACCAGGCCAAGGCCGGTTACCCGATCGTAATCATGGCGATGCCCGGGGCGAAGGATATACCGGTGGATGCCGTGATGCCTGATTTCGAAACCGGGTTGGAGGAAGCCGCCAAAGTCCTGATGCAGCAGGGGCACAAAAATGTGGCGTTCCTGGCAGCCAGGTCCAAAGGCCAACGTGTGGGGGGCAGACCCGCCATTTTTGAAAGGATCTTCCAGCAACTACTTGGTAGTAAGCCGACCGTCGTCGAGTGCGGTGCAACGATTGAAGATGCGCTTGCCACTGCGAAAACCCTGCTTTCCAGCGATAGCCGGCCTAGTGCGGTCATCGCGCTAAACGACTTTTCGGCCATAGGCGTCATGCGTGCTGCAAAAGAGCTTGGCTTGTCCGTGCCCGGGGATCTTTCCGTGGTTGGTATTGACGGCGTGCCGCTTGCGGCGCACCTGCCCGTTTCACTCTCCACCATTGTGATGCCGCATCTGGACATGGTGCAGCAGGCGTCAAAATTTCTACACGAACGCATCATCGGAGAAGCCGGTGAAGCCGTGCGTCATGCCAAGTTCCCGACACATTTCCTGCAGAGGGAGTCGTCGGCCAAGGCACCTGCACAGGGTCAGTGATTCCGTCCGGGCACAGGCAGGAGGGCGGTGTTGATATCACCGGCCATTGTCCCGGAGCGGATTTTTGGCCAGGCCGGGAAAGAAATTGGCACGTGCGCCGTAGTGATGTAACGATCATCTCGTAGAAGTCTTGTAGACAGCTCCTTGCTTGCTGAAAAACCACTTACCCCATGAAAAAATTTCTCACCACCATCCTGTCCTGCGTTGTTTCCCTCACCTACGCATCCGCTGCGGACAAACCCAATATTGTGTTTGTTTTTGCCGATGACATGACCTTCGAGAGTATCGGGGCGTATGGGCTGACCGACTGCAAAACACCCAATCTCGACCGCCTGGTCAAAAACGGCGCCACCTTTTCGCAGGCCTACAACATGGGTTCCTGGAGTGGTGCCGTCTGTGTGGCGAGCCGCGCGATGCTGAACAGCGGTGCCTTTGTCAACCGCGCCGAGGCAGCCATCAAGGACAAACCCCATTGGTCGGAGATGATGAAGGCAGCGGGATACGCAACGTATATGACCGGCAAATGGCACGTGCCGGGAGCCCCCAGGTTTGACGTTGTCAAGGACCCCCGTGCCGGCATGCCAAAAGGCTCGGGATACAACCGCCCCAAGAGCAAGGAAGACTACGAAAACGGCTGGAAACCCTGGGACAAAAGCCAGGGAGGATTCTGGCAGGGCGGCACCCACTGGAGTGAGGTGGTCGCCAACCACAGCCTCGATTTCCTCAAACAGGCGAAGGACGACGACAAGCCATTCTTCATGTATCTCGCGTTCAACGCCTCGCATGACCCCCGTCAATCACCCAAGGAATACATCGACATGTATCCTCTCGACAAGATCAAGGTGCCCAGGAACTACCTCGACCTCTATCCCCACAAGGACGCCATGGGCTGCGGTCCGAGCTTGCGTGACGAAAAACTGGCCCCATTTCCACGGACCGAGTTTGCCGTCAAGGTGCACCGTCAGGAGTACTTCGCCATCATCAGCCACATGGATACGCAGATCGGCAGGATCCTCGATGCCTTGGAGGCAACCGGAAAAGCCGATAACACCTATATCATCTTTACCGCCGACCACGGTCTCGCCTGTGGTCATCACGGTCTGTTAGGAAAACAGAATATGTATGACCACAGCATGCGTGTCCCCTTTATGATAGCCGGTCCCGGAATCAAGCCGGGCAGTCGATTTGATATGCCCATCTACCTCCAGGATGCCATGGCGACCACCCTGGACCTCGCCAAGGTCGAAAAACCGACGCAAGTTGAATTCAACAGCCTGATGCCCTTGATCAAGGGCACCCAAAAAGTCCAGTATGAGAGTATCTATGGAAAATACCTGGATCGGCAGCGTATGATTGCCAAGGGCGACTGGAAAATGATCTCCTACCCGAAGGCGCAAGTCATCCGCCTCTTCAACACCGCCAAGGATCCTGACGAAATGGTCGATCTCGCGGGCAAACCCGAATACGCCGCCAAGCTCAAAGAACTCAAGGCCGAGTTCAAGGAACTCCAGAAGCAAATGGGGGATAAGCTCGATATCGACAATCCCACAGCCTCCAAAGGCCCTCAAAAGGACAAGAAAAACAAAGGCAGGAAGCGGCCCCAGAAAAAAGACAAGGCGGCCAACTGATACCCGTCCGACAGTTTGCTGTAGCCCCCGGAGCTGGGTGCAGCCCCCGAATCCCCTCCCACCTATCCGCCCCTGCGGAGGGATCAACCAATGGTGCGCGATGCAGGATTTGAACCTGCGACATCATGCGTGTGAAGCATGCGCTCTACCCCTGAGCTAATCGCGCTTTGAATACCATGGATCAAAACCACTACCGGAAAAGCAGCGCCGGGCAGCCCGGGCAGCGGTTTGGGTGGATTTGGTAGCGCAGCCACCGGTGGAATGCAAGCGATAATTGGTCGGCTAAAAATGGACCTCTTTGCCGAGCACACCAACCTCGACATCGCCGTTGTGGATCTCGCGGAGGGCTGCGCAGAAGGTTTCCGATCGGGTTCGCTCGCCGTGGACGAGCCAGACTTTTTTCTTACTGCCGGTCATCGCCTTGAAGTAGTCGATGAGCTCCGAGTGATCGGCGTGACCCGAAAAGGAGTCCATGATCTCGACATGGGCACGTAATGGATACGGCTGGCCAAAGATATTCACCTCCGGCTCACGGTGGCGGATTTTCCAACCGAGGGTGTTCTCGGCACAGTAGCCGACAAAGAGAATGGTGTTGGCCGGATTGCCGATGCCGTTTTTCAGGTGATGCAGGATGCGGCCCGCCTCGCACATGCCGGAGGCCGAGATGATGATCCCCTGTTTCTTGCTATCGTTGAGTTCCTTGGACTTGGCGACGGAGCGGATCAGGGTCAGGCCTTCAAAGCCGAAGGGGTTGCGTTTTTCGTAGAGGAACGTGTGCACCTCCTCATTGAAACACTCGGGGTGGAGACGGAAAATCTCGGTGGCATTCACCGCGAGCGGACTATCGACAAATACCGGCACCTCGGGAATCCGACCGTCTTCAAAGAGCTGGTGCAGGACGTACAGAATCTGTTGGGTCCGCTCGACCGCGAAACAGGGAATGATGATTTTCCCTCCCCGCTGAATCGCCCTGTTGAGGACGTCTGCGATCCGATCATCGGCGCCGGTTCCAAGCTCATGCTCGCGTCCGCCGTAGGTGCTTTCCATCAGCAGGTAGTCGACGTTTTCAACAGCAACGGGGTCGTTGAGCAGGTCATTCCCCCCCCTGCCAACGTCGCCGGAAAAGAGGAAGCGTTTCTTTTTCCCGTCCTCCTCATCATCGATTTCTAACAATATCTGGGCACTGCCGAGGATATGCCCGGCATCAAAAAACCGGACACTGACACCGGGGGCGATCACCAGTGGACGATTATAGCCGACGTTGACAAACTGCTTGAGACACTTCTCGGCATCACGTGCGTCGTAGAGCGGCTCGACAGGCGGCTGGTTTTTCTTTTTGAGTCTTTTGTTCAGCCACTTGGTGTCGCTTTCCTGGATGTGGGCACTGTCGGCAAGCATGACCTGGCACAGGTCGCGGGTGGCGAATGTGGCGTAGATGTTGCCTTCAAACCCTTTGCTGCACAGGTTGGGCAGGTTGCCCGAGTGATCAATGTGGGCGTGTGAGAGGACGACACAATCGATCTCCTGCGGGTCAAAATACGGGAAGCAGCAGTTCACCTTGTAGGCGTCTTTGCGCCGACCCTGATAGAGCCCGCAGTCGAGCAGGATGCGTTTCCCATTCACCTCCAGCAGATGCTGGGAACCTGTCGTAGTACCGGCGGCGCCGCAGAACTTGAGTTTCATGGTGCTACTAGACAATACAATCCACCTGGGTGCAAGTAGCGAGGTGATTTTCTACCAACAATCGGATGATTAACGTCGAAACGGCCATATTGACTTGATGGCGCGGCTAACCACACCGCCACCGGTAGCGGACATGCGTTCAGCGTCGAGAATCTGGGCGTAGCGGATCAGTCCGACTGCGGTGGAATACTGCGGATCACGGAAATTCGCATGTACGCCGCTGAGATTGGATTGTTCCGCCAGATAGATGGGCAGTCCGAAAATCTCGTTAGCCAGCTCACTAAAGCCGCGCATTCGGCTGGTGCCGCCGGTGAGGAACACGCCGGCACCGACACCGCGCAAGGCGTTTTCAGGAAGGCGGTCCTCAACAAGATAGAGGGTCTCTTCAAGTCGACCATGGATGATGGCATTGAGAAGTGACCGCTTGATCTCTGTTTCCAGCAGACCGTGGTCGTCCATGACAGCGACCATACCAATCCCACGGGCCGGGTCACCGGATGCGTCGCCCTCGGTTTTCTTCAGTTCCTCGGCCCTACTCAGCGGGATGTGGGTGATGAGGTGGATATCATTGGTAATGTGGTCACCTCCTACCGGGATACTTCCAGAGGCTGCAATGGCCCCCTTGAGATAGAGCACGTAGTCGGTGGTACCACCACCAATATCAATCACCAGCGCACCGGCGTCTTTCTGTTCCCTTTCCAGTGCTACCTGGGCTGTAGCGATCGGTGCAAACACAACGTCATCCACCTCCAAGGGAATCTCCCGGACGCACTTGATGCTGTTTTGAATACGTGTGCGTATCCCATGCACGATATGAAAATCAACTTCCAGCGAGCGACCTAACAGACCTATCGGACTCACGGTATGCTCGTGATCATCAAGTCGGTAATGGCGGATAAAATTGTGCAGGTAAACATGGTCACCTGGAATGGCGAGGTCGCGCGCTATTTCCGTGGCCTCATCAATGTGGCCTTCATGCACCTCGTCCTCTTCATCAGGCAGACGGAAAGTCCCGCAGTTATTGACCCCCGCGATATGCGAGCCGGTAACCGAAAGGAGCACGCTACTGATATCGACGTCACAGACATCCTCAGCCTTGAGCAAGGCGTCTTTCAAGCCGGCGCGGGCCTGGGGGTAATCGGTGATCTCCCCTTTTCTAACACCTGCACTACGCGTCTCGCCGAGGCCGAGTATTTTCACCGAGCCATCAGGCTTCACCTCGCCGACCACCATACATGTCTTGGTGGTGCCGATCTCGAGTCCTACGTGTATTTTTGACTTCGCCATGGAGAGAAATGGGGCAGATAGGGGTTAATAAGGAAAATCAGGAAAAGAATTGAGTTGTGGATACTGGGGCGATCGACCTTAGTTACGATCGAGTATGGATTGAATTTCGCGCTGGTGTGGATTCACCGGGGTGGGTTTGCGCATGGGCTTCACCAACACGGGATCGCTAATAAAGGTGACGGGAATATTTTTATGGGGGATCAGGTTGATCGTCTTGACAACTCGGCGGGTCTTCAGCGTGTGCTCGCGGATGGAGATAAAGTCATCCAGCTGTCGCTCATGGTCGTACATACCGAAAATCGCGCGCGAGCCATCGTTGCAGACCGCTTCCATCGAGTAATCATTAATGAGTACGATTCGCTCTGGAAGCCACTGGTCGCGGACATTGCCAGCCTCGAAGATTTTCACCAGATGCAAAGCACGGAGCATGTCGGGGTGTTTCATCTTTTTTCCGTGACGGAACGCATCGCTCTTGGCCCCTTTGACCACGATGACCGGCAAATCCCTGGCCGCTTCCCACAGGGCGCCCTCGCAGGGAAAGGTGATCCCGTTTCCATCAGCCAGGATACCTCCATTGCGCCGACCCGGAAAACCCAGCGTTTCACATTCGATCCATACGGCGGGGACACGCTCAAGAATTTTGATTTTGAGCGTTCCGGGAAGACGACGTTCCACGTCACAGTCGATCACCTCCGGCAAGGCATGCAAGGAGTCGCACACCGCATCGGTGTCGATGGCAAAAATGGTCGCATCGAGATCGATCCCGGTGACAGCCACCACCCGGGCGTGAGTGAGGTTACCATTCGTCTGCAAATCGATCTCTTGCAGCCGGTATTTTTCATTGCCATAAAACAGGTGTTGAATCCCACGGTAGGCACCAAAGCCGATCAAACCCAGCAATGCCAAAACAACCGCGCATTTGATCCCTTTGCTAATGCCGCTCATCACCTGAAGCATCACGATGCGTGGAGAACTCACCTTGATGTGGAGCTTTTGGAGGTCTCCCCCCCTACCGGCGTTGCGTGGAGCACGGGTTGTTTTCTTGCGTGATCTGAATCGAGGCATGATAATCTCCTAACTACGGTGGGTGAGTGAGAGGTCGGCGATTTTTTCACATAAGGGACCGAAGTCGTATCCAGCTACTTTAGCCGCCTTGGGTAGCAGGCTGCTGGCTGTCATCCCGGGAATCGTGTTGGCTTCGAGCACATAAGGACGCCCCTCCTTGTCTAACAATACATCGACCCTGGAGTAAATTTCAATCCCAAGAGCACAGTGGGCGGCCAGCGCGGCGTCCTGGACGGCAACCGTGGTCGCTTCATCGAGGTCGGCGGGGCAGTAGTAATCGGTGCCCCCATCATTGTTAAGCCACGGGTACTTGTTCTTCATATCGTAGAAACCACTGCGTGGCGCAATGTGGATGACAGGAAGAGCCACCCCGTCGAGTACCCCAACGGTGAGTTCGAGACCATCGATGTATTGCTCGACAAGAACCTCGTCGCCGTACTTGGCGGCGTCCTCCATGGCTGCCAGAGCCTCGGATTCGTTGTGCACAATATGAACCCCCACGCTGGAGCCTTCGCGCGGTGGTTTGACAACATAGGGTAACGGCATACCGGGAAGTTTGGCACCTGCCGAGCAATCGACGATTTCCGATGCCGGGGTCGGCACGTGATGCCTGACAAAAACCTCCTTGCTGGCGACTTTATCAAACGCGGCCCTGCTGCTTTCCACCCCTGCGCCGGTATAGGGGATACCCGCATTCTCGAGGAGGGTTTGCAGTTCACCATCCTCACCGAAGGTGCCGTGGATGGTGTTGAAACACAGGCCGGTGCCCACGGGTAGATCCAGGGCATGGCCGGTGACATCCACCGGGACAGCGTTCAGCCCCTGCCCTTTGAGTGCCTCTAACACCGCGTTTCCCGATGCCAGGGAAACCTTGCGTTCAGAGCCAGGTCCGCCCATGAGGACGGCGATGAGTAACTTGTTATCCATAGTTGATTGGGATTGATTGGTGAGATTAAAAGGTGAATTCATCTTCTCCGATGATCTGGACTTCGGTTTCCAGGGTGATATTGCGTTTGGATTTTGCCTCGCGGCGGATCTGGTCGATCAGACCAAGCACATCGGACGCGCTTGCCTTGCCACGGTTGACGATGAAGTTTCCGTGCTCGGTGGACACCTGGGCCTTGCCGACCGAGGCTTCCTTGAATCCGAGTTCATCGACCAACCGGCCTGCGGGAATCTCCTCCGGATTTTTAAAAACGCAACCGGCACTCGCAGCAATCGGTTGGCTGGTGCGGCGTTTGTGTTTTGATTCCTCCATACGCTGTTCGATCACTGCGGGGGATGCCGGCTCGGCTTTAAACCTGGCAGCGAGGGCGTAGTTCCGGCGCAGCTCCGGCACATTGCGGTAGTGCGCGGTGATTTCTTCGCGTGTGCGCTCGCGAACGCATCCATCCTCGTCGAGAAAAGTGACGCTGATGACCTGATCGAATGTTTCCGTACCCATGGCACCGGCATTCATCCGCAGACCGCCACCGACGTTGCCGGGGATGCCTTCCATCCACTCCATTCCCGTTAGTCCGTGGGCTGCTGCGACGCTGGCTACTTTTTTAAACCGGGCGCCTGCGCCGGCAATGATCATGTTTCCCTCGACGTGGACGGCGGAGAACTCACCACCCGTCGGATGGATCACTGCGCCACGGATACCGCCGTCGCGCACCAGCAGGTTTGAGCCGCGCCCGAGGATGCGTTGTGGGATACCGCGATCACGGCAGTAGGCAACGAGTTTGGAAAAGGCAACAAAGCTATGCGGCTCCAACCAGAATTGCGCGGGGCCACCGCATAGAATCGTCGTGTGCCGGTTCATCGGCTCGTAGAGCTTGGCATTGGCCTGGGGACCGTCATCGGGACCGGTGCCTTCATTGCAGTAGCGCATCATTTCCTCGACCACCGTCATGTCGCGGGCGATTTTGGTTCCAATTTCGTGCACATTCCCAGCACCCAGCGTGACCAGCAGGTCACCGGGTTGCAAGGCATTGCCAACGGCATGATGGGCCCACTTCACCGGGCCTATGGCATCTGCCCGGGTGTCGCCGTTAGATTTTACCGCATCGACAATGGTCTGCGCCGTAACCCCCTCGATGGGCAGCTCGCTGGCTGGGTAGATATCGGTGACAAAAACACGGTCGGCCGCTTGAAGCGCGACCCCGAAGTCATCGGCAAGCTTCTGTGTCCTGCTGTATCGATGTGGCTGGAAAACGACCACCAGCCGCTCCGGGTTCAGTGAGCGGGCGGTTTGAAGGGTCGCCGCGACCTCCGTAGGATGATGACCGTAGTCGTCAATGATGCGCAGGTTCGGCGAGAGATACTTGTTTTCAAACCTCCTGCGCGCTCCTGCGAAGGTAGCGAGGGCGCGGGCGACCAATTGGAAATCGACACCCGCGGCGTCCGCCACGGCCACGGCGGCCAGTGCGTTCAGGACATTGTGTCGACCGGGGATTCCGAGTTCGACCCGCCCCATGGACTCACCTCGCCGGGTGACATCGAAAGCAACGGTGCCGCCGGTCTCATGGATGTCGCTGGCGGTGAAGTCGGCATTTTCCCAACCGTAGGAAACGGCACCCTCACGGGACGAACAAAGTTCGGCAGCGACAGGGCAGCCGGAGAAATAGATTTTATTGCCACGGGTTTGCTCGAGCAGCGTGGTGAAGACCTGCTTGATATGGTTGATGCCACGGTAGAAATCGAGATGCTCCTCCTCGATGTTGAGGATCACCGCGTGCCGGGGTTTGTAGAGGGCAAGGGTGCCGTCGCTTTCGTCCCCCTCCGCCACCATCAGCTCGCAGCCTTCCTCCCAGTGGGCGTTGGTGCCCAGTACGGGAATCTCAGCGCCGACGTAGTGACAAGGCATGATCCCGCCCCGGCGCAAGACGTGGGCGCACATCGCCGAGGTGGTCGTTTTCCCATGGGTTCCGGAAATGACCACCCCTTGCCGGGTGTGCAGGATAGCGGCCAGGCACTCGGCACGGCGGATACAGGGAATACCATGCTCACGGGCTTCGGTCCGGGCGACGTTTTCCTCGCGGATAGCCGAGGAGTAAACCACCACATCCGCACCGTGCACTTCGTCCGCGCGGTGGGGGCTTGAAAAAGTCAGTCCCAAACCTTGCATCCGTTGGGTCTCGCCACTGGTCACCATGTCCGAGCCGCTGACGCGGTGCCCCATCCCTAACAAAAGAAGCGCAAGACCACTCATACCCGACCCCGCGACACCAATGAGATGCACCTTCACGGGATTACCCCGGTCGGTCAGCCGTTTACTTAGGTCATCAATCTTCATGGTATCAAATGTTCAGTGGGCATGCGTTTGCCGTTAAGCGGTCATCACATCAACCGATATTTCGTCGCAGATTTTAGCGGCGGCATCACGCACCGCAAGTGCATCTGCATGGGCGGACATCGCTATCCAGGTTTCCTCGTCCTCAAGCATTCTGGTGAGGTCGGTGACCAGCTCCCCGGCGTCAAGGTCGGATTCCTGTCTGAGCACAGCGGCGCCGGCCTCTGCAAACACCCTGGCGTTCGCCGTCTGGTGATCGTCTGCGGCGTAGGGATAGGGCACCAGGATCGCGGGCATCGCGACGTAGGACAGCTCGGTCATACTGGATGCCCCAGAGCGACAGACCGAGACATCACAGGCGGCGTATGCCGATGCCATGTCATCGCAGAAGGAAAGCACGTGATAGCCGACGCGACCGGTGGCCATCTCCTTGACCCGGTCGTGGTCAAAGGCGCCGGTGATATGAAGAAACTGGAGACCGGGCATGGCCTTGGCCGCCTCGACGACCAGGGTGTTGAGTCGTTTCGCGCCCTGGCTGCCGCCCATCACCAGCACGGCCCGGCCCTCGGGCGAGAGTCCGTATTTCGCCCTGGCCGCGGTTTTGTCCGGCAGCGCGGCGAGCTCTTTGCGCACCGGGGTGCCCGTGACGACCACATCGGAGTGGGGGAAAAACCTCCCGGCCGCCTCAAACCCGATGAGCACCTTCCGACACCAGCGTGCGGTGAGGCGGTTGGCCTTGCCGGGCAGGGCGTTGGAATCGTGTACATAGGTCATCAAACCCATTTTCCTGCCCGCGAGCACCGGTGGCAGCGAGGTGAAGCCCCCCATCCCGAGCACGGCATCACACTGGTGTTCCGCAAGGATCTTCCGGCACTGGCGCACGGTTTTCCACAGCTTGAAGAGGAAGGGGATCATCTTCGGTGAAAATGTGCCAGGCTTGGCAATGGCCGGCACCGTCTGGAATGCCAGCCCGGTGTATTTTTTCGACGACTGGGCATCGACTTTTTTCTCAGAAATGAGCAACAACACCGAATGCCCGCGTTTCTCAAGCTCCTCCGCCACGGCTATGCCTGGGAACAAGTGTCCCCCCGTGCCTCCACAGGCGATTAATACATTCATTTTCCCAGGCATTTTCGTGTCAGGTCTTCTCGGTTATCCGCGTGCAGCCATTACTCCACCGTCGCTGGCCTATTATGCGGAAAAGGGGGCCATACAGCAATACTTAATCTTACCTAAATGCTTAATAATCTGTAGTTTCCCCGCAATGCGGCTCTATTGGCAGGTAACTTCGGGTACGTCACCTAGCTACTTGCGCGAAGGGCCCGCGCATGCAAGAATCCCCCATCATGAAAAAGGCCCTCATTTTCTTTGTTGTCATCCTCCTCGGGGGGAGCTGGACCGCCAATAAATTCCTCCAACGCGCCAATAAAAGCAGCGAGGAAAAAGATCGATTTATCGAACAGGCGAGTAACTACGGCCACGATGCGCAGATTTTCCTGGGCCAAATGGCGGAGCAGCACCACGACAAGGCATTTGCCGCTTCTTATCGTATGTGGAAATTATCCCCGGTCTCCGAAATCGACCTGGCCACGCACTACGACGAGCAGGTTTACTACCGCACCCTTCAAGACATCATCAGCGAGGAGGCCAAGCAACAAGGCCAGGCCGATGCTTATAGAGCCCTACTTGACATAGGCCGGTTTTACGGCGTGCCCCAGGAGGGAAAAATCCCTGGCTCGGGTGATGAAGCCGCCACACACCAGCCCGTTGGCACCCAACCCGCCCCCCAGGCTGGAAATTCCGGGAAAAAAGAATCCCTGCTCAAAAAGAGCAAACTGGGTGAAAAACGGGTTATCCCGGGCAGTCGACGCCGTGACGATGACCGATAATGACCGAAGGTGACCCCAGCACTGAAACCATCCATGGATTTCTGACCTCAGGCGACTGGAAAGTCACCTTCTCGGGTACGGTCGTCGCGGCTGGTTACAAACTGGCACGCGCCCGCCAGGTCACCCGTTGCACGGCCGAACGCCTGGACACAGGTGATGTTGAAATCACCGCTGCCGTCATCGATCAATCCGGTCACCAGAACGAAACCACCATCGCGCTCTGGCTCGAAAACGGGAGGCTTCAGGTCGATACCTCATGCACCTGCCCGGTAGGCACCTGCTGTGAGCATGCCGCCGCCGCGTTGGAACACCTGGCACGTCCCGGAAGGCTGGAAAAGGCCTTTGGCGAACTGCGCGGGGAGCCGACCGTCGCCACACTAACAGAAAACATCCAGGACAGCCCGCCTGGCACTGGTATCGGGAAAAAAGCCGCCTTTCAACTTCACATCCAGCGCCGACCCGAGGGGGACGGTTACGATTGGTTGCCAGAGACATTTGCCACGGCTTATGCCGTCTACGATGCTAACAAGTATCCACTCGACCCTGCGGGAAACATTGGCAAACCACGTGATCGTGCAGCGGAGATGACCGCGCTGAACACACTCTACGCCCTCGACCTGCTGCCCGGTGCCGAGGAACCACCACCATCACTCAAAAAGCTTTCGCCACCTCCGCATGAAGGCACTTTGTGGTCGCCTAACAATAAAGAATGGCAGCCTACACTCTACTGGCAGAGGTTTCAACATGAAGCCGTCCCGGCACTCGAAAACCGTGGCTGGCAGGTCACCATCGCTCATGACGCAGCGCTCAAACCGCTCAGGTTCAACGCCTCCAGCTGGCGGGCCGAATTCGTCGACGAGGGCAAAGGCTGGTTCAGCCTCTCCGCCGGCTTTGAAATCAATGGCGAACGGATGGACCTCCAGCCGATCCTCGCCACCCTCGTGGAGTACAACTTCCTCGAACTCACCAAGGACATGCCCGGTGGACAGGAATTCCTTGTTTTTCTGGCAGACGGCAGGGGCATCACCCTACCCATCGGCCGCTTCCGCCGCATCCTCACCCACCTCGGTGAACTGGTGGATTACAAGTTCACCGGCAAACCGCTCAAGCTGCACAAAGTCGAAGCCGCCACCATCACCGAGGCCCTCAGCGAGGACGATCCCAATTTCTCCCCGCCCCCTGAAATCGCATCTCTGAAAATTCACCATTCACCATTCACTATTCACCATTCCGAAGTCCCACAAGGACTTCGTGCCACCTTGCGTAGCTACCAGCGCGAGGGTTATGAGTGGATGCAGTTCCTGGCCATCCACGGACTCCACGGCATCCTCGCCGATGATATGGGGCTGGGAAAAACCATGCAGACGCTGACCCATATTCTGGCGGAAAAGGAAAAAGGCAACATGCTGCCGAACCTGGTGGTCGCTCCGACCAGTGTGGTGGAAAACTGGCAGCGCGAAGCCGCCCAATTTGCACCGTCACTCAAGGTGACCATCCTTCAGGGAGCCCATCGGCACCATCGGTTCACCGAACTCGACGGCACCGACATCGCGCTCACATCCTACGCGTTACTGCACCGTGACCTTGACCGGTTTTCCGACCAGGCATTCCACCTGTTGGTCCTCGACGAGGCGCAGCACATTAAAAACCCCGGGGCGCAAGTCTCACAGGCGGTTCGCCAGCTTAATGCACGGCACCGACTATGCCTGTCCGGCACCCCGGTCGAAAACCACCTCGGCGAACTGTGGAGTCTGTTTGATTTCCTCATGCCAGGATTGTTAGGCGACTCGGAAAGTTTCACTCAAACCTTCCGCACCCCAATCGAAAAAGCCGGCAGCCAGTCGCGCGCCGATGCCCTCGCCACCAAAGTAGGCCCACTGATCCTGCGCCGCACCAAGGATCAGGTTGCCACCGAGCTCCCGCCCAAAACCGAGATCCCCCATTTCATCGAACTCGGCACCGATGAGAAAGACCTCTACGAAACCGTGCGGTCGACCATGGACAAACACGTCCGCCAGGCGCTCGCCATCCGTGGTCAGGAAGCGCAGATCGTGTTTCTCGATGCGTTGCTGAAGCTGCGGCAGATCTGTTGTCACCCGAGCCTTGTAAACTCCAATTTTCAAACTCCAAATACCAATCCTCAGACATCCAGCAAGTTTGACTACCTGACGGATCTCCTGGAAACCTTGAAGGAGGAAAACAGGAAGGTCTTGGTTTTTTCCCAGTTCACTTCGATGTTGGATATTATTGAAGAATATCTAATCGGACAGGAAACGACTTACCTCAAACTCACGGGAGCGAGTAAAAACAGGCAGGATCTGGTGGAAAGGTTCCAGGCTGGAGAAGCCGAGGTGTTCCTCATTTCGCTCAAAGCCGGAGGCACCGGACTCACACTCACCAACGCCGACACCGTGATTCATTACGACCCCTGGTGGAACCCGGCAGTGGAAAACCAGGCGACCGACCGCGCGTATCGAATCGGGCAGGACAAACCCGTTTTCGTCCACAAACTCATCTGCAAAGGCACGGTCGAACAGCGTATCCAACAAATGCAGAAAAAGAAAAGCGGCATATCCGACTCCATCCTCACCGCCTCCTTGACCCAGCTCAAGCTTGACGATGATGTATTGACACGCCTGCTGGCACCCATCGACGAGGATGCATCACGCCATGGGCACGGCAATTGATGAGAGCAGGCAGGAATCATGCCACGGTTTACGCACGGGGAAGTTTTTCTGCATGACACAGACACATTGGTAGGGCTTGCTTGAACTGCGGGTCAACTGTATGGCCTGTCCGTATTTCAGTCCACCCCACCACCATCGAGCCCGCTATGTCACACCTCTTCGAATACCCGCTGATGCATCATCCCATGTTTGTGGTGTTCAGCGTCATTGCCATCGGGCTGATACTCGGTCGGATCACCATCTACGGAGTGAGCCTTGGGAGTGCGGCCGTCATGTTTGTGGCACTGGTCTATGGCCACTATGGCGTCACCCTGAGCCCGACGTTGACGACGGTAGGGCTGGTGCTCTTTGTTTACTGCGTCGGCATCGGTGCCGGCTCCCGCTTTTTCAGTTCACTGAAAAAATCCGGGGTACAGTTGGCGGTGATCAGTTGCGCCGTGGTTTTTGCTGGAGGTGTTGCCACGGCACTGGCGGCAAGGGCATTTGACATATCCCCGAGTGTTGCCGCCGGGGTCTTTGCCGGTGCGCTGACCAGCACCCCCGGACTGGCAGCGGCACAGGAACATTTTTCCAGCCTGTCCGACCAGGGGCTCGCGTCGGCAGGCTACGCCATCGCCTACCCGTTCGGTGTCATCGGCACCGTGCTTTTTGTCCAGCTCTGGCCACGACTGAGAAAAAAGGACCTGCACGCACTTGGTGAGAAACTTGAGGCGGAACAAGCGCAGACACATCAAATTGTCCCCGTGCTCGTCAAGATGACCAACCCGAAGTTTGTCGGGCGCGAAATTGACAAGCTGCGTATCATCGACCACTTGCACTGTCGCGTCACCCGCATCATGATCGGCAATGTGCTGGTGCCCATCCAGCACGGCGACAAGCTCGAGATGGACATGCTGCTCTGGGTGATTGGCCGTGAAGAGGACATCGAGGCGATGCTCGACGTGCTCGGCGAACGCGCGCAGGCACCGGCCATCATCAACTCGGATATGGAGCGCCGGACACTCGTGGTCACCAATCGCGCGTTTGCTAACAAGTCGCTCTCCGAGCTGCGGCTGCTGCGCACCCACGGTGTCTCTATTTCCCGTATCCGGCGTTATGAATATGAAATTGTGCCCACCGACAGCACTGTCCTCAGCATCGGCGACCAACTCGTCACCGTGGGCAACCCCGAGAACCTTGCCCGCTTTGCCGAAGCCGTCGGCCACCGGCCCTCGGTGATCGATGCCACGGACCTGCTATCGCTATCGCTCGGTATCGCACTCGGTGTGCTGGTAGGGATGATTCCCTTTGGCGGGTTCAAACTCGGCATGGCAGGCGGGCCGTTGTTAGTGGCGCTTCTGTTAGGTCACTTCGGGCGTATTGGTGCGGTCGCCGGCTACGTGCCGCGCCCCACCCGCCTGCTGCTGCGCGAGCTGGGTCTGTGTCTTTTCCTGACAGGTGCGGGGATCAAGGGTGGCGCGAGTTTTGCGGCCACTTTGCAGAGCCAGGGGGTAGGTATTTTTGTGGTGGGAATCATCGCCACCCTGTTGCCTATTATCGTTGGCTACGCCATTGCCACACTGATTTATAAATTTGATGTCCTCACCGCACTTGGCGGTGTCTGTGGAGCGATGACCTCCACTCCGGGACTGGGTGCCGTTTCGTCCAAGACCGATGCCCAGGCTCCCATCCTCAGCTACGCCAGCGCCTACCCGGCCGCCCTACTGCTCATGGTCGTGGGCGTCAACCTGCTGCTCGCCATCATGAGTAGCCTGACTTAGGTTTCCGGTCCTCATTGAGCCAGGCGCTCCTCCCGGAATGTGAAGATGGTGGTTGGTAAAGTTTGGCCAGTGGCCTATAAACGCACCCATCAGCTCAAAAATCCACCCCCACCACAGCTACCATGAAACCCATCCTGACACTGGCGCTTGCTCTCACTTTTCTAACCACACTCCCCCCTGCCTGCCCCGCCGCCGAGACCGCGGAGGATGTCAAGCAATCGGAGGAATACAAGATAGGCGTGATGGTCCAAGCCATCGCGGCGGCACTCAAGGCCCCGGAAAAACCGGCGTCCCTGGAAACCATCACGGCGTATGGCACCGACAGCCGGTATTACGTGATGATCCGCGGCTGGCTCAGCCAGGAGAAACAGGGCACCGAAAGCCAGCTCAACGCGACACGGGACCCCGCGAAAAAGGCAAAGTTCCAACAGAAGGTTGATTTTCTCGGACAATGCCTCCGCCGTATCGATCTCGAGTAAAACCTGGGACTGTTTTTTTTCACAAGCCCAAGGCGCCAGCCCCAAAGGGGGAAATGGCAACAACGGGTCTTGATCCTTCGGAATCAGAGCGTAGGGTATGGAACCTTATGAATCCACCATCCGCCTTACTGGTTTTTTCCGGGCTGCTGACACTGGCCCATCCATGCCTTGGGAAAAACGTCACCGCACAGAACCAGGATGAGCTTCGTGCGGCAATCAAGTCGGCTAAACCCGGCACAACCATCACCCTGGCACCAGGAAAATACCGCGGCGGCATCACGCTCACCCGACTCAGCGGCAAGGCCGGCGCCCCTGTCATCATCACCGGTGCCGACCTCAAAAACCCGCCCCGTTTCACCGGCGGGACCGAGGCTCTGCATTTGTCCGATTGCACTTACGTCACACTCCGCAACCTCCACATCAGCGGCTATCCGGGCAATGGTATCAATATCGATGATGGCGGTAGCTTCGGGACACCGAGCCATCACATCACGGTGGAAAACGTCACCATTGAAAACACCGGCCCGAAGGGCAACCACGATGCCCTGAAACTCTCCGGCCTCACTGACTTTACAATTAAAAACTGCACCTTCCGAGGCTGGGCGGGATCGGCGATCGATATGGTGGGTTGCCACCGCGGCGTCATCGAGGGCTGCACTCTAACAGGTGACAAAGAATTCACCGAGTCGAGTGGAATCCAGATCAAAGGAGGCACCACAAAGATCATGGTTAGAAAGTGCTTTTTCAACCGGGCAGGCCAGCGGGCCATCAACCTTGGCGGCAGCACGGGACTGACCTATTTCCGACCCAGTGTAACCGACTATGAAGCGAAGGACATCACCATTGCTGGCAATCGCTTTCTCGGTAGCGAGGCCCCCATCGCCTGGGTCACCGCCCATGGAGGCCACGTCCATCACAATACATTTGTCCTGCCGGACAAGTGGGTGATGAGGATTCTCCAGGAGAGCAAAGACCCCAGGTTCAAGCCCTGCCACGGCGGTGTGTTCGAGCACAATCTGGTGGTTTTCAATAAAAATGTTAGAGTGTTCGCAAACATTGGCCCCGGCACCGATGCCACAAGCTTTACATTCCGGCGCAATGCATGGTTTGAGCTGGACGGATCGCGCAAACCCGACTTGCCGGCCCACGAAAGCGACGGCATCCACCAGCCTGTCCTGAAGATACACGGACTACTGACGGGACAGATGAAATTCTCATCAACCGACCCCAAACTCAAGCAAGTGGGTGCAGACGCCTTATAACTGACACGTCCGATATGAAAAGAGATTCCCAACGCGGCGCACCGGGATAACGACGGGGACGGGCTACGAGGCCGATGATTTGAAGCTATGCCATTGAAAAGCGCACATAGATGAAGTAGTTTTGCGTTTCCATCCTCATTTCACGTGCAACCACCACGCGCTTTTTGAGTTACATCCTTGGTCCTCGATCTCTTTAGCCATGAAAACCCTCATCACATCCATCGGCCTGTCCTGCCTTTTCCCGGCAGCTACCCTGCTTGCAAAACCATTCAGCCAAGAAACGGTCCGCAGCACCAGTAACCAGATCGACCAGTTGCTGGCCGCCCATTTACAGGAAAAACAGGTGAAGGCCAACCCGGTGATCGACGATGCCACTTTCGCCCGCCGCGCCTACATCAGTATCTCAGGACGCATCCCGACCGCAGAGGAAGCCCGCTCCTTCATCACCGACCCCGCCAAGGACAAACGACGCACCCTGGTTGATACCCTGGTACAATCCAATGGCTATCAAAGCCGTATGTTCAACTTCTGGGGCGATCTACTCCGCCTCCAGACCGGACTCGATAAACATGGCCTCGGCTGGCATGTCTGGATCCGTGATGCCGTGGAGCAAAACATGCCCTACGATAAGTTTGTCAACGCCATGCTCTCCTCCAGCGGTATGGCAACCGAGAACCCGGCGGTAGGGTATTACCTTCGCGACCGCAATATGCTGCTCGATAACGTCAGCAACACCGTGCAGGTCTTTCTCGGCACCCAGATCGGCTGCGCCCAGTGCCACGACCACCCGTTCGACGACTGGACCCAGAAGCAGTACTACGAACTCGCCGCCTTTACCGGAGGCACCCAGTATAAAAGTGACTCGGCTGACCACTTGTTACGCCGGCTCGTCCTCTACACCATGGACAAGGAAGGCGTGCCCAGGATGCAACCGGGAAAAAATGCCCGCAAAGGCAATCAGAAGCGCATGGGTGTGGCGAAAAAATACTACCGCGACTATGCGTCCATGTTTAAGGATTTCAGAAGAATATCCATCAGCGACAACAGCGGCAAACCACTCCGCCTGCCTCAGGATTATCAATACAACGACGGCAAACCGGGTGACATCCTGACTCCGAAAACCCTCTTCGGCGAGTCGATCTCCACAGATGTGCCACCTGATGAACGCCGCAAGGCCTTTGCCGACTGGGTGACCTCTCCCGCCAATCCCTATTTCACCAAAGTCATCGTCAACCGCCTGTGGGCCGAGGTGTTTGGCCGGGGTATCGTCGACCCCCTCGACGACTGGTCGGAGACCACCCGGGTTTCCCATCCTGAGCTTCTCGACTACCTCTGCAAGGTGATGAAAGCCACCGACTACGATGTCCGGCAGTTCATGCGTGTCCTCTACCACACCCGCCTGTTTGAAAGTGCCGTGGCCACCGATGAGGCTGAAATGGGTGGGCAGTATGACTTCCGTGGACCGGTCCTGCGCCGTATGTCAGCCGAGGAAATCCACGATTCCTTCCTCGTCCTGGAGTTTGGCGACCGTGACGACTCCACCAACAACATCCTCAAATACCGGTGGGACACCTACGTCAAGAGTGTCGAAGGGCTCTTCAAGATGCCCATCCCGCAGTTGGTGGCGCTGAATAAGGAATCGGATGCCGCTGAGAAAGAACGATATGCCATTATGGCCGAAGCCCGGAAATTCAAGATGGCTGCGGACAAGGCAAGAAACGAAGGCGATACGGAAAAAGCCAACAAGCTCAACAGGCAAGCAGGTGAGGTTTTCAAAAAGGCCAAAAAGCTACAGCGTGAAGCAAAAAACCCGATGGTCATGATGATGATGGAACGCCAGCTCCGCACCAGGTCAAGACCCTTCATGAGGGCCTCCGAACAAGCCGCGCCATCAAAACCCGGCAGCTTTATGCAACAGTTCGGAGCATCCGACCGGATGACGCCGGACGCCTCTGACTACGGCGCTTCCATCCCCCAGGCTCTCACGCTGTTGAACGGTCGTGAAGTGGTGCAACTCACCGATGGCAGGGGGGTGCTAGCCAACGCCCTCCGCAAAGCCGACTCCCCGTCCGAGCGGCTCGATGTCCTTTTCCTCTCTGTCTACGGCTGTATGCCCACTGACGCTGAACGCCGGCAATACCAACCCATGATCAGCAATGCCACCCAGCTGACCACACTGGCCAGGGCCATGATGAACTCGAAACGATTCCTCTTCATCCAGTAGCCCCCCGATTTCCTGATCACCAATAACGAATAACCCCTTTCCCCCATGAACACCAACAGACTGAACGAAACCTCACGCCGTGGCTTCCTCGCCACTACCGCCAAGTCCTGCTTCGGACTCACCATCGGTGGTGCCGCAGCCCGGTTTTTCAACCAGAAAGCCTACGCCACCGATCCCGCCGTGCTCGCCTCCGGGGGAGGCAAGGCCAGGAGTGTGATCTACCTCTTTATGTCCGGCGGTATGACCCATCTCGACACCTTCGACCCCAAGCCTGAGGCTGGCAGCGATATCAAAGGGGACTGCACGGCTATCCGCACCAATGTGGATGGTATCCAGCTTGGCCATTGCCTGCCCAAACTCGCCAAACAGATGGACAAGGTCGCCCTGATCCGCTCCATGACCACCACCCAGGGCGCCCACGCCCAGGGAAAATACTACATGAGGACGGGATATGCCCAACGCTCGAGCATCGTCCACCCATCACCCGGTGCCTGGGTAAACCGACTCTCTGAAAAACAGTCGGGTGACCTGCCCGGGTTTATCACCGTCAACTGCGGCAGCGGCCACCCGGGTGCCGGATTTATGGAAGCCGAGTACGCCCCGCTCCCGCTGGGTGATGCCATGTCGGGTTTGCAAAACAGCACACGCAAGGGCATCAGCGAAGGTGGCTTCGACCAGCAACTTGCACTCCGCAAACAACTCGATGCCGAATTCGACAGCCGCTACATCAAAGGGCAGAAAAACGTCCGCGACTACAATGAGGCCTTCGACGCCGCCGTGCGCTTGATGAAAAGCAAGGACCTGGAAGCTTTCGACCTGAGCAAGGAAGACAAGGAGATGCATCGACTTTATGGCAACGACCGTTTCTCCAAGGGACTTCTGTTAGCACGGCGCCTGGTCGAGCGCGGTGTCAAATTCATCGAGGTGGAATACGGTGGTTTCGATTGGCACGCTGATAACTTCGGCTCCATGGAGGAAAAAATTCCGGTGCTCGACCAGGCCCTTTCCGCCCTCCTCGCCGACCTAGAACTGAAAGGCCTGCTCGACAGCACCCTTGTTGTGTTGGGAACCGAGTTCGGTCGTTCCCCCAAGGTCAATGACAACGCCGGTCGGAACCACTACCCAAAGGCATTCTCCTGCATGATGGCGGGCGGCGGTATCAAGGGTGGCCAGGCCTACGGTGCCACCGATGCCACGGGGTCCGCTGTGACCCACGACAAAGTCATCGCCCCCGACTTCAACGCCACCATCGCCCACGCCCTCGGACTACCACACGACAAAGTCATCTACTCAGCCTCCAAACGCCCCTTCCGCATGAGCGCACGGGAAGGCAAACCACTGACCAAACTCTTCACCTAGGGAGGGGCGACACTCCTGTCGCCCGGCAACCCAGGCACAACCCATGCAAAGACGTGGACAGGAGTGTCCACACTCCCTACCAGGCATTTTGGCAGCGTCCCGCCTGCCAAAATGCTTGCCTGTTTTTTAACTCTACATTCTCCTTCCGCTTTATAAGCTGACTCGGCATGTCCTTGGTTTCCAATCGCTACGCCCAATGGTGCCACATCATTCTGGCCATCACGATAGCCCCGTTGACGGCCGGGGTTGTCATCAACGAAATCCACTACGACCCGGAACCCAATACGGAACCTGTCGAGTTCATCGAACTCCACAATACCGGCACCAGTGCGGTCGATATCAGCGGCTGGCAGTTTACCGAAGGGGTCGCCTACACTTTTCCTGCCGCTACATCCATCCCTGCGGGCGGATACCTCGTCATCAGCGAAGACCCCGCCGCGCTTCAAGCCAAGTTCGGCAGCACAGCCCTCGGACCGTGGACAGGAAAACTGAGCAACGATGGCGAGGACATCATCCTCAAAGACCATCTGGGTACGCTGGTAGACAAGGTCGGCTATGGTGTCGGTTTTCCATGGCCGCTCGGTGCCAGGGGAACAGGCTCGTCCATGGAGCTGATCCACCCGTCGCTGGACAACGACCTCGGTGGCAGCTGGCGAGCCGCCGGGGAGGCGGCCGTCTGCCCGGGAAGCGGCTCGGTCACCACCCTCATCCCCGAGGAATCCGTGAACTGGAAATACCACAAGGGCACCTCGTCCCCCGCAGCCGATACCAACGGCAAAACCTGGTGGCAGCACGCCGACTACATCGAAAACGCCAACTGGCTGACAGGAACGGCATCGCTCGGATACGGGGAAAGCTTCATCGATCCGGAGATCAACGACATGCGGGGCAACTACTCCACTTTGTTCCTGCGCAAAACCTTTACCGTCACAGACGCACCGTCGATCGCCTCCCTGACGCTCAAGGCCCGCTTTGACGATGGTGTCAAAGTCTGGATTAACGGGACTCCTGTGTTCAACCAACTCGCGCCGGGCAGTCCCGCCACGCCTTCGGCCGAAACTTCCCTGGCGTCTGGAAACCGGAACGAATCAAACGCCCACATCTACACAAGCCATACATTACCGGATCCAAGTAGCTACCTCGTCACGGGCACCAATGTCATCGCCGTCCAGGTGTTTAACGTCACCCTCACCAGCAGCGATTGCCATTTCGACTGCAAGCTGGAGGAAGACACCACCGGAAGCGGTGGCGGCGGCTCATCCACCCCCTCACCGGCAGCCCGGAACCACTCCTACTCGACGATCGCGGCACCGCAAACCCGGCAGGTCGGCCACAGCCCCGAAACCCCCGCCGCCGGACAAGCCGTCACCGTCACTGCCAAGGTTACCGATCCGGACGGCGTGCAGTCCGTGGTTCTCAAGTACCAGACGGTGGACCCCGGCAGCTACATCCGCAGGGCCGACAGCAGCTACGAGGACACCTCCAACTGGACCATCCTCACCATGGTTGATGACGGCACCAGTGGGGACGCCGTTGCCAATGATGACATCTACAGCGTCACGGTTCCGGGAAGCGTGCAGAGCCACCGCCGGTTGATCCGTTACCGCATCACCGTCACCGACACGGACAATAACTGCATGCAGTTGCCGTACAGCGATGACACCCAGCCCAACTTCGCCTATTTCTGTTATAACGGCGTGCCGGACTGGACGGGAAAAATCAACTCATCATCCCCCTCCGTCACCTACACCGGCGCGGAACTAACAAGGCTGCCGGTTTACCAACTCATCGCCAGAAACCCCGACGTGGAAAACAGCCAGTGGAACGGCAGCTACAATGAACAGTATTTCGAAGGCACCCTGGTTTATGATGGCAAGGTCTACGACCACATCAAGTTCCGCAACAAGGGATCGGCTTCAACCTACCGCATGGGGCACAACAAGTGGAAACTCAACTTCGGCCGGGGACACCGCTTCCAGGCAAGAAACTACTACGGCAAGAAATTCGACACCGTCTGGGACAAGTTCAGTATCCAGACCGGGGAGTCGCCGTGGTGGCGAAACGACGCCTACCCGATGAGCGGTATGCTCTTTCAGGAAAGCCTGATGAACCGGCTCAACAACCTCGCCGGTGTCCCTGCTCCCGAGATGATCCATTTTCACTTCCGGGTCATCGATGATGCCGATGAAAGCAAGACCGGCGATCAATACAACAGCGACTTCTGGGGTATCTACACAGCCCAACAACACCCCGACGGCAGCTTTTTCGATGAAAACAACCTGCCGGACAGCAACCTGTTCAAACTCAACAACAGCGATGCCTCATCCGCCTCCAGATGGAACCTGAGCGGCACCCAGCCAGACGACGCGTCCGACCTGTCCGCGTTTATCAGCGGCTACACCAACACCAATGACCCCGCATGGTGGGCCGCCAACCTGGAACGGCACGCCTACTACACCTGGAACACACTCAATCTCGCCCTCAACAACTCCGATCTGCGGGCGGAGCAAAACGTCATTTACTGGCACAATGCGGAGACCGACCGCTGGCACCCCTGCGTCTGGGATGTCGATCTGCTCTTCGAGGACCGGCAACACCACAACCGCGATCCCTACGGCTTCCCCTGGGAAAGGCTGCACCGCATGCTGAATCACACCCAATACAATATCGAATACCAAAACCGGGTCAGGGAACTCCAGGACCTTCTTTTCTGGAATGGACAATACGACCGCAGCATCGATGAAATCGTAACCATCCTCACAGGATCGGCAAGTGGCGTGACGGCAAACACCCTGGTCGATGCCAACCAGGCGCAGTGGGATAACCACTCCCGCAAAGTACACAAGGGGGTGTGGTATCGTGTTGAAAACACCACCTACTGGTCCGGCTTCCCCGCCATGGTGGACTACATGAAGGCCTTTGCCAAACCAGGCGGCTTCGGCGGAAATCAATTAGAGAGCAAGTCCCAGGCCGACGCCGACACCAACATTCCCGACAAACCGACCATTACATTTACCGGCACCGCAGGCTATCCCACCGACGGCATCCGCCTGCAAACCTCTGCCTTCAGCGACTCCTCCGGTGGTGTTTCCGCCATCCAATGGCGGGTGGGGGAAATCTACGATCCCAACGTCAGTAACTACACGACTGGTGAACCGTGGAAATACGAAATCAATGCCGTCTGGGAAAGTGGCGAGATCGTCTGGAACGGCGCAGTGACCAGCATGGATGTTCCTGTGGTCAAGCTAAAGGTCGGTCACACCTACCGTGCCCGTGTTAGACACAAGGATGTCACCGGACGCTGGAGCCGATGGTCAGAGCCCCTTGAGTTTCTAACCACCGCACCAGATATCACTGTTTATCGTAACGCACTGGTCGTTTCTGAAGTGCATTACCACCCGCTGCCCCCCTCCACCTCCCATGAACTTGGCGCGTCTCTCGATGGTGAGGATTTTGAATTTATCGAGCTGATGAATGTCGGCACGACCACTCTCGACCTGAATGGTGTCCGTATCGCCGATGCCATTGGTTTTGATTTCACCGGCTCCGCCGTTACCACGCTCGCACCCGGGGCGACGGTTCTGGTGGTCAAGGACATCAACGCGTTCGAGGCACGCTACGGAGCCAACCGTCCCATCGCCGGTGAATACTCCGGCAAACTCTCCAACGGCGGCGAGCTTGTCCAGATTGCCTACGGCGATGGCAACGCCGCCGCAAACCTGATCAGGCAGTTCACCTACGAGGATACCACGCCATGGCCGACCGATCCCGACGGCAGCGGCCCGAGCATGGTGCTGGTCGATCCCTGGAGTGTTCCCAACCACAATACCGGCTCCAACTGGCGCGCCAGCTACGTCACCGGCGGCCAGCCGGGCGAGGTCGACCACTGGAGCTACGACGGCTGGCTCGTTGCGTTCGGCATCCCGGGCGCCGCAGCGGACGACGACCCCGATTACGACGCCCTTGGCCTCTTGATCGAGTATTTTCTCGGCACCGATCCCCACGTTCCCTCGCGCGACCAGGCACCCACCTCCGGCATCCAGACCATCAACCCGGGCAGCGGTGACGCCGACTTCCTCGTCATCACCTTCCAGCGCGATCTGTATGTGGACGACGTCAGTTTCCTGGTCCAGGAATCCATTGACCTGGCAGGATGGAACACATCGGGCACGCCGGTTCTCATCGACGCCATCGACCAGGGCGACGGCACGGAAATCCGCCGCTACCGCAGTAGCCAGCCCATCGCAAATTACCCAGACGGCAATCTGTTCATGCGCGTGAAGGTGACGGTGTCACCTTGAAACGGAGGGTGGACACTCTTGTCCACAATGTATTCAAAGGTGGACTAGAGTGTCCACCCTCCCTATTCCCTAAAGCTTCGCCGCAGCCGCTTGTTTCAGTGCCTCCGCCTTGTCACGCTCGGGCGCGGCGCCTCGGGCCATGTCGGGTTTGCCGCCGCCTTTGCCACCGGCGACCGGGCCGAGCTGCTGGATGAGTTTACCGGCCATGAGTCCGTTGGATTGGGCGGCATCGCCGCAGTAGGCGCCGAGGTGGAGTCGGTCGCCGTCGTCAACAATCAGGAAGGCGGCGCCGGCGAACTGCTTTTTCTTCAGTCCGTTGAGCAGCTCCTGCAGCAAGTTGGCACTGCCTTGGAAAATCTCGGCGATATTGCCGCCGGTTTCCAACAACGACTCCAGCGCCTCGTCCGCCATCCTGGCAGCGGCGCCGGCCTGGGCTTTCTTGAGTTTTTTCTCGGCGTTGACCCCTGCCTGGCGCAGCGCCTCGATATGCTCGCGGAAGTGCTTGAAGGTGGTGTTGATCTGCTCGAAGTCACCGCCCTCCATCAGCAGTGCCCCCATGATGTGGGGGAACTGTTTCATCTTCACCGGCTCCTTGCCGATGGCTGCCAGCTCGGCATTGGCGGCGTCGAGTTTGGCGCGCAGCTCCTTGCCCTCGGCATCGGATTTCTCCACCTCCTCACGCAGCCAGTTCCAGGCGGCGTCACCGCAGACGGCCTCGATCCGGCGGATACCCGAGGCGATGGCACCCTCGGACTTGATTTTGAAAATACCGAGGTCGCCGGTGTTTCTAACATGGGTGCCACCGCAAAGCTCCATCGAGTAGCCGTTGAGCGCCTGCTCATCTCCACCGATCTGCACCACCCGGACCAGGTCGCCGTATTTGTCGCCGAAAAATTGCTGCACGTCCTTGCGCCCCTTGACGTCCTCGTGCGGCACCTCGATCCACGAGACCGGGTCCTTCGCCTTGATGCAGGCGTTGACGCGCTGTTCGATGGCCTCGAGTTTCTCAGCCGGAACCGCACCCGAGTTGAAGTCGAAACGGAGGCGGAGACGACTGACCATCGACCCCTGCTGCGCGGCATCCCGGGAGACTTCCTCGTGCAACGCCCAGTGCAACAGGTGGGTGGCGGTGTGGTGCGCCTCGATCGGGCGTCGACGCGCGGGGTCGATCGCCAGCGTGACGGTGTCGCCCACGATGATGTTGGCGGAAATGTCCACGGCGTGGGCGCGGGCATTGCCGAGCTGCTGCACGGAGGCCACCCCATACGTCTCGCCCTCGTGGGTGAGCGTTCCCTGGTCACCCATCTGGCCACCCATCTCGACGTAGAACGGGGTTTTGTCGGTGATGACTAACAGGTGGTCGGACTGCTGGTGGATCTCGGTCACCTTCGCTTCCGTCACATCCGATTCAAAGCCAGTGAACGCGGTCTCCTGATCGGTGGAAATGTCCGCGGCGCGGACCAGCTCGCGGGTGCGGGCGGCACGGCCTTTTTCACGCTGTTCCTCCATCAGCTGCTCGAATTTCTCCATATCCACCTTCAACCCGCGCTCCTCGCAGAGCAGTTGGGTGAGGTCGATGGGGAAGCCGAAGGTGTCGTAAAGCTGGAAGGCGAATGCGCCGTCGAGCCTGCCCTCGCTGCTGGCGACCTTCTCCTCGAACATCGCAAGCCCGCGGTCGAGGGTCTCATTGAAACTGGTTTCCTCACGCTGGAGGTTTTCCTTGATGGCGTCGGCGCGCTCGGCGAGCTCGGGGAAGACGCCGGACATCTGCCCGACCAGAGTATCGACGAGGTCCGCCATGAACGGCTTGTCACCGCTGAAACCAAGCGTGCGTCCATACCTGACAGCACGACGAAGGATGCGGCGCAACACGTAGTTGCGGCCACCATTTCCTAACAAAATCCCGTCAGCCAGTGAAAACGACAGCGTACGGATGTGGTCGGCAATCACCCGGAAGGCGACGGCCTCCTTGAGCTCGGCGGATAGCGTTGACTTGTCGGCCTCGACGGATTTAGGGTAGATGTCGTTGTATTTCCTGCCGCTGAGTTCCTCCAGTTTGCGGAAGATCGGCTGGAACACATCGGTGGCGTAGTTGGTCGGCTTTTTGGAAAAATCCTTGAAGCCGTTGGTGCCTTGATAGATCGACACAGCACGCTCGAAGCCCATGCCGGTGTCCACGTGCTTGGCGGGCAGGTCGCGGAACGACCCGTCGGCCTCGGCGTTGTACTGGATGAAAACGAGGTTCCAGATCTCGATACAGAGGTCGGAGTCCATGTTGACGAGTTTGCCACCGCTGTCGCCGTTGGGTGTTAGATCGACATGGAGTTCGGAGCACGGACCGCAGGGGCCGGTCTCACCCATCATCCAGAAGTTGTCCTTGACGTTGCCGTTGACGATCTGCCGCTTCGGATCGAGTCCCTGTTTCTCAAACAACGCAGCCCAGATGTCGTAGGCCTCCTGGTCGAAGTTTCCGGGATCACCCTCACCCGGCATGTAAACCGTGGCGTAAAGCCGGTCGGCGGGAAAGCCCCAGCGTTCCACAACGAGTTCCCAGGCCCACTCGATGGCCTCCTTTTTGAAATAGTCACCAAACGACCAGTTGCCGAGCATCTCGAACATGGTGTGGTGGTAGGTGTCGTAGCCGACGTCCTCGAGGTCGTTGTGTTTACCGCCGGCGCGGATGCATTTCTGGGTATCGGCGGCACGCGGTGGGGAGTAGGGTGCCTTTTCGGTGCCGAGGAAATAGGGCACAAACTGGTTCATGCCCGCGTTGGTGAACAGCAGTCCGGGGCTCTGCGGCATCAGCGAGGCCGAGGGCACGATGCTGTGTTGCTTTTCCTTGAAGAAATCGAGGAAGCTTTGGCGGATTTCAGAGGCGGTCATAGGTTCGGTAGGCAGTTAAATGTAGGCAGTGGTCGGTAGTGAACCGCTGCGCGGATTGCGCTGATAGGCAAAGATCGCCTGTAAGTAAAGCACAGAGGCTTATCAGGATAGCTGGGTGTGGACAAGATCGGTCCAGGCCTTGGTTTCGGTGGAATAGGCGAAGAGAGGTGCCCGGGCAGAGACTTGTGCCTTGAGCACGCTGTAAAACCCCCGGTCCGTAGCGCTCTTTTCCACGATTTCAACAAGCGATTGAAGATCCCCGGACGGAAACAAACCCGCGTAATCCTGACCAAGCATGCCTATGTTTCCGGAAATAGCACTGGCTACAACTGGTAAGCCCATGCTGATCGCTTCACAGATGGCATTGGCTCCACCTTCCTGGGTTGAGGTGTTCAGCAATATCCGGGCCTTCGACATCGCGACGAGTATTTCCTCGTGAGGTACAATGCCATGTATGGTCATACGACCAGATCCAGGCTCGGAAAATTCTCCGTAAACATGGATTCTCTGAGAGGCAGGCAGCAGGCGTGAGGCGCGCACTGCCAGGCCGGGGTTTTTTTCCATCCGGAAATTACCGGCCATCACGATATCAAACCCTTCTCCGTCAGGCAGGTGGGTAAGGCCCGGGGGCAATGTAACACTTGGATGGATAACGCTGCACTTATCTTGAAAAAAGGAGGGCACCACCGCATAGGAAGCATCGTGTAATACCACAAGGCGGTCGGCTGCTTCCATGCTTTGCCAACAGGAAGAACACCTCTCACCCGCATCGGGATGGTTGATATCTGTCCCTGTAAGGAGGAGGATGATTCTTCGGTCGGGATGTTTGGCTTTGAAAACAGCGACGGCCTCCGCGCTACGCCGAGCATTCAGTGCAATCAGACAGCGTGCGTCCGCAGCGTGATATGCCTCCGTTTCCATCGTAACGCTGAGTCCATTCTCCAAAAGGATACGCTCCAGCCGATCCGCTGTCACCGAGTTCCCCTGGCCGGATGTCCTGGGAAAAGGAGAGTGGATAAGAACGTCTGTCATCAACAATGCTAGGTAGTTGCAGGCTTAGGTTATGACCAGGTCCTGTCTCGGCCAGTTCTAAATACCTGAATTTTCATCATTGACGCCACCCGGCACAGGATTCATACTAACGTTTGAATCATTATCCTACCCATTATGAAAACACAACACACACACACAGTTATCTGCACATTGGCAGCAAGCCTATCCTTTGTAACAGCCCTTCAGGCAGGTGAAGGAGCTGACGAACCAACCCCAAGCGGCCTGTTCCCCTCTGATTTCGGCACACCGGGCTATATATCCCCGACTTACTATATCCCTGTTGCTGTCGAAAACTATCTCAACGAACCCTGGGATCTTCCTGGTACCAGTGCCCGGAGGTTTTCCGTGGGATTCAACCTTGGCTCCAGCGGCAATATTAATTTCGAGCCCTTTAATCCGACCAGTTCAACCTACTACCAGGGGTATGCAGGATTGCAGGGTCACTGGAAAAGCGGCCCCACCAGCATCGGCTACGAAGTCGGCGTCACTGGAACTCGCTACAGTGATGGCATCTACCGTGAGGGTCACGACAAAAGCATGTATGATGTCGCTGCCAGTTTGAGGGTTCGTCACGAACTGGATCAGGGATCGGTCATCTACAACAACACCAAAATCCACTGGGGTGGCCACGGCTCCCTGGAAGAAAATTTCATCTTTCCCGGTGTCCAGCAAAAGGATGCGCTGAATTGGCGCTCCTCGACCCAGCTCGCATGGCGTCCTGACGGTCAGCCTGAATTTTCCACCGGGTGGCAACAACGGACAACCTTGTATTGGGGTGGTTTCAACCAGGATAAGGACAACTGGAATGATTCCTACCGCATCAACCTTGGCCACCAGGCAGAGTACATCACGAGCCCCGGCCACGCATGGTTTGGCTCGGCTGAATACGGTATACGTGATTTTACCGAAATGGGGGATTATAACTCGGATTCCATCCGCATCGGCGTAGGCCGGTTTGGCAGGCTCCCATGTGGAGCCCACTATCGAATTTCCGGGGGACTGCATCGCCTCGAATACGAAAACAGCTACTACGATACCCGTGATGAATTCTACTTCCATGGATCCATCTACGGAAATCTGGCCAACGTCTTCTATCGCATTTTCATCGACCACGGCATCCACCACGATCTGGTCAACTGGGGCGGCGGCAACTTTGTCGACCCCGTTGGCACCAAGGCCGGAATCGCCCTCGCCTATCAGGCCACCGATAAAATCCGGCTCGGCGCCAACTTCACAGGTCAACACCTCCAAGCCGACTCCACCAGAATGGCCACTGGTGAACTGGGTTTTTACACCGCAGGTTTCGGAGTTTCCTACCAGCAAAACGAAAACACCGAATACTCGCTCAACGCTGGTGTCCACCGCGCCAGCTACAGTAATCCCGGCATTGGCAGCTCGGACATATTCACCACGTTCAATATTGGCATGAAAGTCTCGTTCTAACCTATTCAAGCACCAGCGTTAACATACCAATCAGAGACGGCCTTCGGGTCGTCTTTTTTTTTGGCTACCCGCCCGCAGGATAAGAGAATATGCGCAGTCATAAAGTGAAAACGCAGAGACAGTTCAACGATTATTAATATGATGTATTTAACGATTAACGGAATGAACAAAGAACAGTTATACGACATCAAGGAGCAGTTTGATAACAACCGGGTGGTGTGTGAAAAAGTGGTGGGGTTGTTTCACCTGTTATCGAACAAACCTCGATTCCGGATTGCCTGTATGCTGATGCACGGCGAGGCCTGCGTGCAGGACATTGCCTTTGTGATTTCCGGGGGGAAAATGTCTAACATCTCCCAACAACTCAAGATGCTCCGACTCAGTGGCGTCGTTCAGAAACGCCGGGAGGGCAAACAAATCCTTTATTCCATCGCCGACCCCAAAGTCGCGCACCTGATCAAATTTCTCCGTGCAGAGTTTTTAGAAGCTGAATGCGCATCAACCATACCAGAACCATGAAAAACATCGTAATTCTCGGTGCCGGCACTGCTGGCACCATGATGGCAAACCATCTGCGGAAACGCGTAGATCGGAACGAGTGGGCGATCACCATCGTCGACAAAGAGGAGGATCACTATTACCAACCGGGTTTCCTCTTTTTACCCTTTGGGATTTATACGGAAAAGGACATCGTCAAACCCAAACGCAAGTTCGTCGGCAAGGGGGTCCATTACATCGAGGCCACCATCGACAAAGTGGACGCGGAAGCCAATCAGGTGCTTCTCAAAAACGGCGAAACCCTCCCCTACGATACCCTGATCGTCGCCACCGGAACTCATCCGGCTCCGGAGGAGACCGAGGGCATGACCGGCTCCGACTGGCGGGACAAGGTGCACGAATTCTACACCTTCGAGGGTTCCAAGGCTCTCAAAGGAGCATTGGACAAGTGGCAAGGCGGCCGGCTCGTCATCCACATCTGTGAGATGCCCATCAAATGCCCTGTCGCCCCGCTTGAGTTTGCCTTCCTGGCCGATTCTTGGCTAAGGGAAAAAGGCCTGCGTGACAAAACCGAGATCATTTACGTCACACCCCTGTCCGGCGCCTTCACCAAACCTGTCGCCACCAAAATCCTGAACCGTTTGTTAGAGGAAAAAAACATCAGGGTTGTCACCGACTTTGCCATTGGCAGTGTCGACAACGAAGCTCACCAAATCGTCTCCTGGGACGAACAGAAGGTTCCCTACGATTTGCTGGTCACCGTCCCCACCAACATGGGTGATCCCATGATCGAGCGCTCCGGACTCGGTGACGAACTCAATTTTGTTCCCGTTGATAAACACACCCTGCAGTGCAAGGCTCACAACAACATCTTTGTGATCGGTGACGCCACCGACGTCCCGACCTCCAAAGCCGGTTCCGTGGCCCACTTCGAAGCAGAGGTCCTCACTGAAAACATCGAGGCATTCATCGCCGGCAAACCTCTCGAAGCCCGATTCGACGGTCATGCCAACTGCTTTATCGAGTCAGGTAACGGCAAGGGCTTCCTGCTCGACTTCAACTATGAACTCGAACCCGTTCCTGGAAAGTTCCCCGTCCCCGGCATCGGCCCGATGTCACTGCTCGGTGAATCCCGACTCAACCACTTCGGTAAGATGGCCTTCAAGTGGGTCTACTGGAACGTGCTTCTACCCGGATACCCGATCCCCATGGTCGGTCACCAAATGACTCTCGCGGGCAAAAAAATCCCTGATGGGGTGGCCCGTCCCCAATCCGACTAACCAGTAAGCAAGAACAACCGAATCGAAACCAAATCCAAACCAAACCAAACAATACCATGCCTGATACAACCATCAATGGAACCACCATCAGCGTCGACGACGACGGCTTCATGACCGACCACTCCCAGTGGACCAAAGAAGTCGCCGCAGGTATCGCTGAAGCAGAGGGGATCACCCTCACCGACGACCACTGGAAAGTGCTCGACTATATCGCCACCGACTATGCGGAGAAAGGCACCGTCCCCGGAATGCGCCGGATGAACAAGGTGGGAGGAATCCCAACCAAGGAACTCTACGCCCTCTTCCCCGGTGGGCCGATCAAGAAAGCCGCCAAAATCGCCGGTTTTCCAAAACCCGCAAGCTGCGTTTAGAAAGGAACCCTTATGAACGAAGAACCCATTAAAAAAGTATCGATCATCATCTCGCGTGGATCTCTCGAAGGGATTTACCCCGGACTGATCATGGCGAACGGTGCCCGTATGGAGGGTATCGAAGCCGACATTTTCTTCACCTTTTTCGGCCTCTATGGAGTGCTGACGAAGTACATGAATGACATCAAAATCGCCACCGTCGGCAACCCCGCCATGCGCGTCCCGGATGCCAAGGGCTTCCCCCTTCCAACCTGGATGGGATCACTGCCCGGCATGTCCGCGTTTGCTACCCACATGATGAAAAAGGAAATGGAGAAAATCGATATCCCACCCGTTGGCGAGTTTATCGAAATGATCTCCGACGCCGGTGCCAACCTTTACGCCTGTAAAGCGACGGTCGATATGTTCCATCTCACCGAAGATGACTTCTGCCCTCAAATGAATGGCGTCCTCACAGTCGGCGACTTCTACGAAAAAGCAGCGGGCTCACAAATCATCTTCACCTAACAGACAACCATTCTCTCTTAACCCATACAACCATGAAAATAAAAACAACAGGACTCGTCCTGACCGCCCTGGGGCTGGGCTTTAGCTCCCATGTATCCGCCACCAATGGAGTCAACCTGATCGGTATTGGGCCGATCTCGCGTTCCCTTGGAGGCACTGGACTTGCAGCTCCGCAAGACGCCGTTAGCGCCGTGTTTTCCAACCCGGCCGCCATGTGCATCAGTGACGCCTGCGGTGCTCCGCAGTTCGATTTCTCCTTGACCACGTTCATGCCGCGTACCAGCGCGACCATGACGATGGGACCGAATACGTTCAAGGGTGACAGCGCAAGCGACCTCTACTTCATCCCGGCCCTGGGTATTTCCCTGCCGATCGGTGGCGAAGGCTCGCACTGGCGCGCTGGTTTTGCCCTCTACGGTATTTCCGGTCTGGGTGTGGACTACGAAAAAGAGCCCATCGGTAACGTTGTTCCTTTTAACTTCACCGAACTCCAGATCATGAAGGTCGCACCGTCGATTGCCTACTCAATCACACCGGATTTATCTGTCGGCCTATCTGCCCACATGAACTACGCCAGTTTGGAAATTGGCAGCCCGGCAACCATGTTTAACTACAAGCAGGATGATGCTGACCTCTCCTACGGTGTCCAGGTCGGCTCCACATGGAAAGCATCACAGTGCCTAACACTCGGTCTTTCCTACACGACAGCCCAGAAGAATACCTTCGAGGGTGTGATGCCCGGCTTTGACCAGTTTGGACGCCCCACAGGCGCGCTCGTGGACTTTGATCTCGAGTCTCCACAACAGGCCGGACTCGGCATTGCCTGGGTAGGTGCCGATGATCGCCTCACCCTGTCCTGTGACGTCAAATGGCTCAACTGGAGTGACGCCGCTGGTTACAGTGACTTTGGTTGGAAAGACCAATGGACCTTCGGCCTTGGCATGCAGTATGAACTGATCCAGGACAAGCTCTTCGTGCGAGCCGGATACAACTACGGCAAAAACCCACTCCGTAAAACCGGCAGCTTCAATGCCGATGTGATGAGTATTGTCGGCTTCCCAGCCATTGTCGAGCATCACGCTGGACTCGGAATCGGGTATCAAATCAACGACGACTTCGTTGTCAATGTCTCATGGGTCCACGCCTTTGAGAATACGATGGGATCATCCGTCCCTGGCGCCAGCGTCGAGTCTTCCCTTTCTGAAGACACCATCGACGTAGCATTCAGCTGGAGATTTTAGTCGGGTTGAAGGTTTGAGGAGTAGGCCCCGGTGCCTGCTTCTCAAACCTTGTTTTCTGACCTCTGGAAAAACAGACAATCGGTGTTATGATTGATGCCATGATGAAGACTCTTCTAGCACTCACCCTTTTTCCCTTGGCATGGTGTATCCCATCATGCTCACCATCGGGAACAACGACCACGACACCCGACGTTACATCCGGGGTGGATTATCGACAATCCAAAGCTGATGTCGTCGTGCTCAGTTTTTTTGACATGTATTGCCCGCAGTGCCAAAAAGATGCCAAGTATGTCAACCAGATCCATGCCGCCACCCGGCAGCGTGGCCTGGGTGCCAAAACCAGTTTTTTCGCCATCGGCTGGAACAACACCCCGTTGGAATCCGAGATGTATCGCAAACGATTCAATGTTCCATACCCCGTTATCGCTGACAAAGACCTCACCATTTCCCAGCGCTTTGGGAAAATCAAACCGCCCCTGCTCATTGTCCTCAAGAAACAAGGGGGCCAATGGAAGGAAGCCGCACGGTTCCATGGTGTCCGTGGAAAATCTGAAGATATCCTTCGTCGCATCCAACCCTAACCCATTCCGTTGATGACATCATATTCCCTTTTTCTCCTTGGTCCGGTAGCCGCCCTCGCCGTTTCATGTTCCACCAAGACCGAGGTCACTCCCCCCGCCTCCGCCAGCCTCCGTGCCAGCGTTTACCACCCCGGCACTCTCAAACCTGTCGATAGTTCGCTCAAGGTCAAGGTAGGCGACCAGGCACCTGGTTTCACCCTCCCCTCAGTTGCTGGCAATAAGGTTTCCCTTGCCCAGTTCCGTGGTAAAAAAAACGTCGTGCTCTCCTTTGTGCCGGCTGCTTTCACCCCGGTATGCTCCAAGCAATGGCCAGGCTACAATATCTCTCTCGACCTGTTTAAGAAATACGATACCGTGCTGCTTGGCATCACCGCCGATAATATCCCGACACTGCACGCGTGGACTACCCAGATGGGAGGACTCGATTTCCCGGCACTGTCGGACTTCTGGCCACACGGCAAAGTGGCTAGCCAATTCGGCATCCTGCGCAGTGATGGCACCACCGAACGCGCTCTGATCGTTATCGATAAACGGGGTATCATCCGTTACATCGACGTTCACGATATCAACAAACGCCCACCTCTCGAAGACCTGGCTGCGGCTTTAGCCAAACTAAAATAGACGGTGTAAAATACTTTTCTGATCTGCGGGTGGGGTTAGACTACCCGCATGAAAGCACTCCTTCTGCTGGTCTCCGTTCTCGTTATTTTCCCTACTGCCTTCGCGGCAGAAAAACCTAACATCCTCTGGATCACATCCGAAGACAATGACTACGGTTGGTTAGGGTGTTACGGGAATAAGGAGGCGCAAACCCCCCGACTCGACAAGTTGGCGGCGAACGGGCTGCTCTTTAGTCGTGCTTACTCTAACGCCCCTGTCTGCGCAGTTGCCAGATCGACGATTCTCAACGGTGCCTACGCCGTCACCCAGGGAACGCAGCACATGCGCAGTCGACACCCGTTATCATCCGACTACACCCCCTACCCGACCTACCTTCGAAAACTGGGTTACTACTGCACCAACAACGCAAAAACAGACTACAACTTCCTAGGCAATGATAAATCCCTTTGGGACGATTGCTCAGGAAAAGCCCATTACAAAAACCGACCCGAAGGTTCTCCGTTTTTTGCCATATTCAATCTGGGAGTTTCCCATGAAAGCTCGTTGTTTAACGTATCGAAGAAGAAAGGTAAGACCCGGATCAATCCGGCTGATGTCACCCTGCGTCCCTACCTACCCGATCTTCCCGAAATCCGCAACGACGTCGCGCACTATCACGATATCATCACCAGGCTCGACACCCAGGTCGGGAAGCTGCTCGATGAACTCGAAAAAGAAGGTCTCGCTGACAATACCATCGTTTTCTATTACGGCGATCACGGCGGCATCACCCCGCGCGGTAAGCGCTACCTCAAGGACTCCGGCACCCACGTCCCCATGCTCGTTCACATGCCCCAAAAATGGCAGCACCTCTGCCCCTTCAAACCCGGTCAGAAAGTCGATGAACCCGTGGCATTTGTCGATCTCGCCCCCACCCTGCTCTCGCTGGTCGGTCTGGAAAAACCCAGCCAAATGCAGGGACGAGCCTTCCTCGGCACCAAACGGACCGAACCCGCCAAGGACCGGATGGTTTTCCTCTACGCCGACCGCTTTGATGAAATCTACGGCATGCGCCGGGGGCTCACCGATGGCCGGTGGAAATACATCCGCCGTTTCACCCCCCATCTACCAGCTGCCCCCTACAGCTACTATCAGTTTGGCCAGGCGGGATGGAGGGCATGGCAACAAGCATGGAAAAACGGCAAACTGAAGGGCCGGTCTCACGATATCTGGGAAGCTAACCAACCCGTCGAGGAACTCTTCGACCTCAAGTCCGACCCCTGGGAGGTCAATAACCTCGCCGCCGATCCCGCCCATGCCAAACGCCTTGCCGACATGAGGGATCGTTTACGCAAGACAATGATCGAGACCCGCGACACCGGCGTCATTCCTGAACCCATGTTTGCCGAGCTCGCGCCTAACAAACCTGTCTCAAACTATCTAAGCTCCCGGTCGAACGACCTCCCCTCCATCGTGGATCTCGCTTTTGCGGCCTCCGCACGCGACCCGAAACACCTTGACCTCTTCATCCGCCAGCTCGGCGCAAAGGACCCCATCACCCGCTACTGGGCCGCCCAGGGTCTCCTCATCCTCGGCTCTCAAGCATCAAGCGCCGCGCCGCAGGTGGCCCTGCTGCTCAATGACTCCCAGTCGACCATCCGGGTCACCGCCGGACAGTTTCTGTTCAACATCGGTAAAAAAGAGCAGGGCACCGCTGCCGTCCTTGCCGAACTCAATCAACGTAATAACGAATACGCCCAACAATACGCGATGAATGCGCTTACCCGGATCGGTGCCATCAACCAAATCCCCGACAGCTGGATCACTGCCACCTTAAACGACGGGAAGGCCGGGAGTTACGTTCAACGCCTCGCACAACAATTAGCCAAGCAGCGCAATCTCAAGAACCCGCAAAAAAAGCCCAAACGCAAAAAAGACAAGTAAGGGCAAAGAGAGCTCCCCCTTTCCCCTGACGGCCCGGGATCCCCCCCGGGCCGTCATTTTTTTGTCACAAACCCGGCTTAACCCGGCAATAGTGTTGGAGAACAACTCCAGTCTGTGCTAAGAAGACTAGCACTCAATCATTTACCAGCATCACAATACCATGAAACCAGGAAATTTGATTATCCTCACAAGCGTGCTTATAACCCTCATGACCATGGATACATCAGCCCAGGACAACGTCGGTTCCCTACGTCCCAAAGCCGCCAATCTTGAAAAAAACGGCAATTATAAGGAGGCACTCGATATTTATCAGCAACTTCTCGATACACAACACGGTCCTGAATCAGGCGCGGACCTCAACCATGCCCGCTCCTGTCTGCAAAATTTGAACCGGATCTCAGAGGTCGATGCGCTGATCGAAACGTCTCTCGAAAAACAACCCACCAATGCCGCCCTTCTCGATCAAGCTGGTTCCATCTACTCCAGCCTGCCCCATTATGGCTACATTGTAGCGGGTAAATTCCACCGCGGTGACCATCGCGGCGGTGGCCAGTATTCCGATTGCACCGACCGCGACCGTATCCGTGCCATCCAGCTCTACCTCAAAGCCATCAAACACTGGCCCGCGCATCAAGAGGATGGAAAAAACTTCGATCAAGCAAATCTCTACACCCGTCTGGCCAGTGCCATTTCCATGGCTCGCCAAGGCAACGGCGCATGGCGGCTGCAAATCCTCAGCGAGCTGACAAAGCTCCCGGACCATGAACCCGGCAATCGATGGAACCGTGGTGGCAGGGACCCCAACGGTGCTCCCGTCGATGCCGAAGGCAATGCCCTTTTCTATCAGGTACCCGACTCATGGGACGCCGCCAAAAACGATGGCGAACGCTGGCGCTATGCTCTCAACCATGCCGTCAAACTCAACCCCGCACTCAAAGATGGCTACCAATCGAACTGGGCCAGTTTCCTCCACTCCCAGTTTGGTGTCACCACCATGGCCCATTACGGGTGGTTTGGCAGTATGGATATGGACGATCAAAAAGGTATCCTCCAGCTCCACACACTAACAGATGATGAAACAGTCGCCCGACTCGCCACCGGCGTGAAACGCTTCACCCTGCCCGCAGACCAGAACTTCATCAGCATCTACACTGATCTCAGTCAGCGCGACGAATATGCAGCGGACCGACTCATCCAGATCTACCTCGACCGCCGACAACATGAAAAAGCCGCCGTGCTGCTTGAGAAAACCATCGGGAAATTTGCCAGAAGCAACTCGACCAAAAACCGCAAAAAGCTGCTCCACCAAATCGTCGGAAACTGGGGTCGTCTTGACACCTCTAACGGATCTTCACCCGCAGGCGTGGAACCCGAGGTCCTCTACACCTTCCGTAATGCCAAGAGCGTCACCCTGGTGGCACACGAAGTCGACCTGACTGGTTTGGTCGACAATCTCTGGAAATACATGGAAGGCAACCCCACCAAACTCGACTACAACCTCACCCACTGGGGAAGCCTCGGCAACTCTCTCGTCAATGAATCACGAAAAAAATACGTCGGCAAAGAAGTGGGACGGAGAATCCATACGCTCAAACCCCGCGCCCATCATTGGGATACCCGCGAGTCTCTCAGCGTGCCCATCACCAAGCCGGGTGCCTACCTCGTTTCCGCCAAACTCGAAAATGGCGTGACCACCCGCACGGTTGTCTGGCTCGAATCCACCGCCATCGTAAAAAAAGACGTCAATGGCGGAGAACTCTACTACCTCGCCGAGGCCATCACCGGCAAACCCATACCCAATGCCAGATTCGAATTTTTTGGCTTCGACATCCAGCATCGCAAAAACCCGGGACTACTCAAGAAATACGACATCCTCACCAAACGTGTTACCAAAACATCCGCAAAAGACGGCACGCTTTTCATCAAAAACAATGAGCTTCCCAACAACTACCAATGGATGATCCGTGCCACCTCGGAAGCGGGGACAGCATTGCTCGGATTCAGCCACATCAACTCACATATCAACGACGGAGGAAACCTCAGTGGCCGGAAGTCATTTGGCATCACCGATCGCCCCGTCTATCAGCCGAAACAAAAGGTCTACGGCAAATTCTGGATCCGGGAGGCGCGCTATGACCTCAAGGATGTCTCCACTTTTGCAGGCAAGGAATTCACCATCACCATCCGTGATGCCTCCGGCACCGAGGTCGTTAAGGACCTTCAACTCCGTGCCGATGCCTACGGCGGTATCGAATACAGCTACGATCTCCCCGAAGACGCCAAGCTCGGCAGTTACCAGGTTGGCCTGCGCGTCGGTAACCAATGGTATGGCAACCACTCCTTCCGGGTCGAGGAATACAAAAAACCTGAATACGAGGTCGCGGTCGACGCCCCGACAGATCCTGTTAGCCTCGGGGAAAAATTCAACGCCACCATCAAGGCCAATTATTACCACGGTGCCCCCGTCACCGAGGCCAAGGTCAGCGTCAAGGTGCTGCGCCACCGTCACAATGACCTCTGGTTCCCCTACGGTCGATGGGACTGGCTCTACGGCGGTGGCTACGGCTGGCTCGATGTCGAGCGACCATGGTATCCAGGTTGGAAAAGCTGGGGCTGCTACTGCCCCCTCCCCTTCTGGTGGCACCGTGGCGGTGAGCAACCCGAGGTTGTGTTAGAACAAGAACTCGATATCAGTCCCGACGGCACGGTCAAAGTGGAGGTCGACACCGCGCTCGCCAAGGCGGTCCACGGTGACACCGACCATCGCTACGAAATCATCGCCGAGGTCGTCGATGCATCACGCCGCACCATTGTCGGCAAAGGCAGCATCGTCGCCGCCCGCAAACCCTACACCGTCACCGTCTGGCTGGATCGTGGTTACGCCCACGTTGGAGACCCCGTCAACGTCTCGGTCGCCGCCCGCACCGCCCTCGGTAAAGAGGTAGCCACCAAAGGCAAAGCCGTTCTCTACCGCATCAGCACCGATAAAGACGATAAGCTAGCCGAAAAAGAAGTCCAGAGCTGGGATATCAACACCACGGACGACAGCGATGGTCAGCTTAAATTCCAGGCCGGCAGTGCTGGCCAGTTCCGTCTCGCCGCCAAAATGGAGGACTCCAAAGGCAGGAAAATCGAGGGCGCCATCCTGTTCACCGTCCGAGGCCAGGGTGAAGCAGACGGCGGCTTCCAATACTCCGATATCGAGCTCATCCCCGATCAACGCACCTACGCGAATGGCTCCACCGTCAAGCTGCTCATCAATACCAAGCGGCCTGACAGCACGGTCCTGCTTTCTCTCCGGGGTGGCATGGAATATAGGTTCATCCACCTGAAAGGACAAAGCACCGTAGTGGATATTCCCGTTGCCCTCAAGGACATGCCCAATTTCTTTGTCGAGGCCGCCACCGTCTCCGACGCCAAAGTCCACACCGCCGTGCGGGAAATCATCGTGCCTCCGGAAAAACGTATCCTCAACGTCGAGGTCCTCCCCAGCGATGAACGCTTCAAACCCCGCGCCGAGGGCAAGGTCAAGGTCCGCATCACCGACCAGCATGGCGAGCCCGTGCAAGGCTCGCTCGCCCTCACCATTTATGACAAGTCGCTGGAATACATCTCCGGCGGCAGCAATGTGGCTGATATCAAGTCCCACTTCTGGAAATGGCGGCGTCACTTCCATGGTGGATTCGATCATTCACTCAATCACCACGAGCCAACGGTGCTCAAAGGCCGCGCCGAAAGTATGCTCACCCTGGGTGCCTTTGGGCACTCCCTCGCCGACATGGAAGAGAATGACGGAGGTGGCGGTTTTGGAAATTCCCGCTCCGGTGGCCTGATGAGAAAAAGCGCAAGAGCCCTGCCCATGGCCGCACCCGCCATGGAAATGGCCGCCGATGCAGCTCCAGAAGATAAATCCGACAACCAGGGCGGAGATTCCGGAGATGGCCCGGCAGTGATGATCCGCAAGGACTTTGCCGACCTGATCAAATGGCTCGGCGCGGTCGAAACCGATGCCGATGGTGTCGCGGAAGTCCCCGTCACCTTCCCGGATAACCTGACCACCTGGAAAATCAAAACCTGGGCGATGGCGCACGGCACCCGTGTCGGCGAAGGCTCCGCCGAGGTCATCACCAGCAAGGACCTCATCATCCGACTGCAGGCACCGCGCTTCTTTGTCGAAAAAGACGAGGTCGTGCTCAGCGCCGTTGTCCACAACTACCTCAAGACCGACCAAGACGCCAAGATCAGCCTGGAACTCGAAGGCGGCACCCTAACATCGAGTTCACCTCTTGAGCAGCAGCAAACGATCAAAGCAGGCGGCGAAACCCGCATCGACTGGCGCACCAAGGTCAAGGGAGCGTGGGCGTCCCGCCCGCACACCGATGGCAGCAAAGCCATCGTCCGCATGAAGGTGATTACCGCCGATGACTCCGATGCCATGGAAATGACCTTCCCCGTTTACGTCCACGGCATCCTCAAACAAGAAGCCTGGAGCCGGGTGATCGAGCCTGGAAAAGGGCACACCGTCATCGACTTCAAAGTGCCCGCCGAACGCAGCCCCGACCAGACACGCCTCGAAGTCCGCTATTCCCCGACCATCGCCGGCAGCATCGTCGATGCCATCCCCTACCTCGTCGAATACCCCTACGGCTGCACCGAACAGACGCTCAACCGTTTTGTGCCTACGGTCATCGCGCAGAAGCTGATCAAGGAAATGGGCATCGATCTCGAGGATGTTAGAAACAAACGCGCCAACCTGAATCCGCAGGAAATCGGCGACGACAAAACCCGCATGGCGCAGTGGCAACGCTGGCAGCGCAACCCCGTCTTCAACGAAAATGAGGTCAACAAGATGACCGCCGCAGGTATTAAAAAACTCCGTGAGATGCAACTCTCCGACGGCGGCTGGGGGTGGTTCTCCGGCTGGGGCGAGCACTCCTACCCGCATACCACCGCTGTCGTTGTCCACGGTCTGCTCATCGCCAAGGCCAATGGGGCAAAGGTGGACGACGGCATGCTCGACCTCGGTGTCACCTGGCTGAAAAACTACGAAGCCGAGGAAACCGAACGTATCCGGATGTGGGAGAAACGGAAGAAAAACACCAAGCAATACGCCTCTGCGATGGATGCCTTTGTCCGGCTGGTGCTCGCCGAAGCCAAACACGACAACCCAGAAATGTCAGGTTATCTCTTCCGCGATAAAAACCAGCTCTCGGTCTACGCCAAGGCGATGGCCGGTATGGCGGCCCACCTCGCCAAGGACACCGAAAAACGTGACGCCCTGATCCGTAACATCGAGCAGTTCCTCGTCTACGACGATGAAAACCAGTCCGCCCACCTCAAGCTCGGCAACGGCTCCTACTGGTGGTGCTGGTATGGCTCCGAGATGGAGGCCCACGCGTGGTACCTCAAGCTGCTTGCCGCCACCAATCCCAAGTCAAAACAAGCCCGCGGCCTGGTCAAGTATCTGATCAACAACCGCAAACACGCCACCTACTGGAACTCGACCCGTGACACCGCCTATTGCATCGAGGCGATCGCCGACTACATGCGCGCCTCCGGGGAAAACAATCCCGACGCCGAAGTCACCGTGCTCGTCGACGGCAAGGAGATCAAAACCGTGAAGATCACAAAAGAAAATCTCTTTTCCTACGACAACAAAGTCGTTATCGCAGGCGACGCCCTCGGCACCGGCGACCACACAGTCGAGCTCAAACGCAAAGGTGATGGACCGCTCTACTCCAACGCTTATCTCACGGTGTTTACCAAGGAGGACTTCATCAAGAAGGCCGGACTCGAGGTGAAAGTCGACCGCGCCTACTACAAACTCGAACGCATCGAAGCCACCGAAAACACCGCCGGAACCAGTGGTCAGGTCGTCGGCCATAAAGTGGAAAAGTACAAACGCATCCCACTCAAGCCCGGCGATCTGTTAGTCAGCGGCGACCTCGTTGAAGTCGAGTTGCACATCCATAGTAAAAACGACTACGAATACCTGATGTTCAACGATTGGAAACCGGCCGGTCTCGAAGCCGTCGATGTCCAAAGCGGTTACACACGCGACGGAATGCACGCCTACATGGAAATGCACCACGAGAAGACCTCATTCTTCGTCCGCCAGCTCGCGCTCGGCTCACACAGCCTGAAATACCGACTCCGCGCCGAGATCCCCGGCAGCTTCTCCGCGCTCCCCACCATGGCCGAAGCCATGTACGCGCCCGAACTCAAGGCCAACTCCGACGAGATGAAGATCCAGGTGCAGGACAAGAAATAACAAAACCATCATTGCGCTGAGCAAAAAAAAGTCACCCAATACTCAACCAACATCAGAACACAGCTATGCATCCATTCAAATTAAGAATCATTTCAATCGCTGGCAGTGCCCTACTCTGCTTCACGGTAAACAGTCCGGCAGAGGCTGCCAGTCCCGCCCTGGGCGGCATGCAACTCCTCAAAGGCTATGAACACAAAGTGCTGCAGGGAATCGATAGTCGAGTAGGCATCATCAGCAAAAAAGACGGATTACAGATACACTACGAGATCGGCTCAATACCAAAACCTGGATCACCTGGACTCGGCGGACAGTTCTCCGACAGGGCCAAACTCACTCCAAAGCAACAGCTTCTGTGGTATCGGGAGCAAACAATCAATGGCCAACCGGTTCATCTGGCGCACTGTAAAGACGGCTTGTTACTGGTGTCATTTCCACAGAAGGGAACCAATTTCAGGGTACAGGTGAATTCGCCAAACGATATGGCTGACGCTTTGTTGATGATCCTTACCTACCCTGAAAACATCAGCACACCAGCCACCACCCCGGATCAATAACAACACACCTCTCCATGGACGAGGCGTTGAGCTGAACAGAACATCCCAACACCTGGCAAGAACCTCAAAGTCAAAAGATCCAGCCGCTACGCTCCGGTTCTGCTCGTCGGGGCGGTGTTTTGCTTCCAGCTTCCTTCAGCCGACACCTCGCGATGTCGACCTCGCCTTCCACCAGCGGTTCTCTCTGCCGGGCGCACCGAAAAAAATGAGGACCCGCGCGAAGCGGATCCCCATTCTCCAGACAAACTGAATTATTGATATTCAGCTAGAAAAAAACTAGAATGAGTAGCTCAGGGTGATACCACCGTAGAAGAGGTCATCACTCGCGGTTGCGTCGAAATCGTTGTCGAGGTCACTACTCGCACCCACATACTTGATGTAAGGTGTCAGGGTCATGTTCTCACGGATTTCCCAAGGAGCGCCTACCGAAACGTAGAAGTGGTTGAAGCCGTCAAGGGCACTGCCGTCAACGTCCGCATTGTAGTCAAAACTCCACGCCGCGCCGGCAGCAAGGTCAAGATTGACACAGGCACTTAGCTCAAAGCTCTTGCTGGCTTCAAACTCAAGGTAACCACCGTCGATCACGTCAATGTCCTCGTAGTAGGTCAGTGAAAGACCGATGCCGTTCTCAAACTCGGTAGACACACCGATGTAGAGCTCATCCGTGTTAGCGCCACTGGCACCCGGGAACATGTAGTAGGTGTAACCCACACTTACATCCACCGCTCCAAGTGTCTTGGTAAGCCCGATGTAGAGGTCAAGCTCGTCGAAGCCACCACCGTTGGTGTCGGCATACCAGGCTCCCCCACTCAGGGACAGGCCCTCGGCAAGTTCATAGCTGAGATCAAGGCCGCCTTCGTAGAGGTCATCGCCGAAATCAACTCCACGGAACTCATAAATAGTATGGTAACCAGCGTGAATCTCGGTCTCTAACTCTGCGTATGCAGGAGCTGCTGCCAACATGCTTCCGCCTATCATTAGTGATTTGATTGTATGTTTCATAATCACCTTATGCTGAGCAAGCATCGTGCCAACTTTAGGATATGTCATCGCATAAAAAGCCGGAACCCCTCGCAGGGTCCCGGCCGGTCAGTTGTTTGGATAGAGCGAGACGGAATTACGCATCCCAGTTGTAGGCTTCCTCCCCGTGTTCCTCACGGTCGATGCCTCCATGCTCCACCTCTTGTTCCACGCGCAGTCCTTGGCAAAGCAGCTTGGCCACCATCATGGCAATCGCCGCAGCCGCACCACTCCAGACGATGGTTACCATCACGCTCTTGGCCTGCACCATCAACTGGGCAACACCCCCGCTTGCATCATAGCCCTCGCGAATAAAGACGCCGGTAAGCAATGCACCCACGATGCCACCGACACCGTGGACTCCAAACACGTCCAGACTATCATCATAACCCAAGGCATGTTTCAGCTTGGTCGCGGCAAAATAACAAACGCCACTGGAAATGGCACCAATGGCTAGGGCACCGGCCACGTCCGTGGAGCCAGCCGCCGGGGTGATGGCGACCAGTCCGGCAACCGCACCCGTGGCAGCACCCACGGCGGTCGGTTTCTTGGAAATAACCCATTCGAGTCCCATCCAGACCACCACGGCAATCGCTGTAGCCACCTGGGTGGTCAGCATCGCCATACCCGCGCTCCCGCCCGCACCTGCGGCTGAGCCGGCATTAAAGCCAAACCACCCCACCCACAATAATGCCGCACCAATCAACACAAAGGGCACATTGTGAGGAACCAAGGCCGGCCCGGGGTAGCCCGACCGCTTACCCACAAAGATACAGGCGACCAGTCCGGCAATACCGGCATTAATGTGCACGACGTTGCCTCCGGCGAAATCAATCGCGCCCCAGTGGTGGAACAATCCGCCCCCCCAAGCCATGTGCCACATCGGCAAGTAGGAGAGCACGGTCCAGACCACGGTGAAAACCAACACCGCGGAAAACTTCATCCGCTCGGCAAAGGCCCCGACAATGATCGCCGGACTGATAATGATAAAGGTCATCTGGAATGTCACCCAGACACTCTCCGGGATCGTTCCGTTCAGGGTTTCCTCCTGGATATGGTTCAGGAAAAGAAACGTTTTGTCCCAGCCGAAATATTGACAACCGCCACTACCGGCAGCCACGGCGTATCCAAAGACCACCCATAAAACCGACATCACACCGGCCATGGCGAAACACTGCACAAAGAGGCTCAAGACGTTTTTCGACCTGACCAGGCCGCCGTAGAACAAGGCCAGGCCAGGCAGGCACATCAGTAGAACGAGCACTGTCGAGGTCAGCATCCAGGCGGTGTCCCCGGTGTCGAGGGTGGGTGCTTCTTCTCCGGCTCCGGCAAGGGCATACGATGAACCCAGCATCAGTAAGAACAGGGGCATTAGATAAGTTTTAAGTGTTTTCATGGTTTTTGTCTGTGGTTTTGAGACGTCCGCAGAGCACTCAGGCCGGTTTCCTGGAAAAATTTTCCCTGTCCCCTGGCCATGGGTGACCCACGCGCGAGTAGAATCCAGCACAGACCGTGCCAACTTCGGGAATTATTTTTTCACCCCTACCCGGCCATTCTTGGCACGCGGCATGCTGACCACGGAGTCCGTCAACACATTGATATTAATACTATGAGAAAACTACTCCTCACTACAGTAATCGGATCACTGGGCCTTATCGGCACAGCCTACGCAGGCGATGACACTTCAGCAGCAATTGCCGATGTGAAATTCATCATTGATAACCTGTGGATCCTCATCTCCGCCGCACTCGTCTTTATCATGCACCTTGGCTTCGCCTCGGTTGAAGCAGGTATGTGCCAGCGCAAAAACACCGTGAACATCATGTTCAAAAACGTCTATATCGTCTGCATCGGTGCCGTCGGCTACATGCTCTGGGGCTTCAACGGCATGTACCCGGGTGACGTCGGCGTCGACTGGAATGGCATCTTCTCCCTGGGATCACCACTCACCAATGAAGCAGCGGCGGCGGACCTCACCCGCTTCTACGGCTCCGAATCCGGTGAGGGTGCCTACACCATCTGGTCGGATTTCATCTTCCAGGCCATGTTTGCCGCCACCGCAGCCACCATCGTCTCGGGTGCGGTTGCCGAGCGTGTCAAACTTTCCTCCTTCATGATCTTCGCCACGATTCTGGTCACCTTCCTTTACCCGGTCACAGGTTCCTGGGAATGGGGCACAGGCTGGCTCGACCAGATGGACTTTGCCGACTTTGCCGGCTCGTCCCTGGTGCACGCCTTCGGTGGTTTCGCCGCCCTCGCCGCCGTGATCATCCTCGGACCACGCAAAGGCAAGTTCACCAAGAATGGCGTCAAGCCGATCCTTCCCTCAAACCTCCCCCTCGCCAACATCGGTGTCTTCATGCTCTTCCTCGGATGGTTTGGATTCAACGGCGGCTCCGTCCTCTCCGCCGATGCGGCCGGTGTCTCCCATGTGTTTGTCACCACCGCCATGGCCGGCTTCGCCGGTGGACTTGGCGCCATCTTCTTCTCATGGATTCTGCTCAAAAAGCCTGACCTCTCCATGGCTCTGAACGGGATGCTTGCCGGTCTCGTCTCCATCACTGCCGGCGCCGATGTGATCTCGCCCTACGAGGCACTGGCCGCTGGCTCCATCGGTGGGGTCCTCGTGGTCCTCTCGGTCACCTTCTTCGACAAGATCAAGATCGACGACCCGGTGGGTGCCATCTCCGTGCACGGTGTGGTCGGCATCTGGGGGACTCTCTGTGTGGCCATCTTCGGAGGAGCCAACTTCGGGGTGCAGCTCCTCGGGACGCTCTCGATCTCGGCCTTCGCCTTCACCAGTGCATTCATCGTCTTCTACGTCATCAAGCTCATCATGGGCGTCCGCGTCGACGAAGCCGAAGAGGCGGAGGGACTCGATGTCGCCGAGCACGGTGCCCCCGCCTACAACGAATAACACCTTTTTTCATAACCGTGAGTCACCGGGGGAGCCGCAAGGTTTCCCCGGTTTTTTTCTATCTGGGTGCTTTCCATCACCCTATGAACCACCCTATTGTCTGCGCAGCCCACTGCTGCCATGCGTATTCTCATTGTCGATAACTCCAACACCCGCACCAAGTTCGCTCTCGCAAGCCCCGGTGAGCTGCTTCCATGGCGGGCCATCATTCCGACCCCGGAGATTTCCCCGGAGTCCTTGGGCAAAGCCCTCAAGGGGATCGACTGGGATGTTTCCATCATCAGCTCCGTCGTCCCTGAAAAAGCCGCCATTCTCTCGTCATGGCTCGGCGACAAGCCCTGCCACCAGCTCGATTACCAAAGCAAATTACCCATCAGCATCAGCTACCCCCAGCCGGGGCAAATCGGCGCCGACCGCCTGGCCAACGCCGCCGGCGCTTATGACCTCTACGGCAGTCCATGCATCGTACTCGATTTCGGCACCGCCGTCACCTTCGATGTCATCGCCCCTGATGCACAGGTAACGGAGGAAACCCCAGCGGACGACCACAAGGGAGTTTACGTGTCCTCCGAAGCCTCGGCGAAGGGGGAAGCGTCTTACCAGGGTGGCGTCATCGCCCCCGGCCTTGCCTCCATGACCGAAGGTCTCGCGCGGCGGACCGCTCTGCTGCCCCACATTGAACTGGAGGAGCCCAAACACGCCATCGGCAAATCCACCGAGGAAGCGATGCTCGCCGGCGCCGTCTTTGGCTACCGGGGCCTCGTCCGCGAAATCCTCCTCAACCTCCGCAAGGAACTACCCGCCAACCCCGTGGTGGTCGCGACCGGTGGCGACGCCGCACTCATTACCCGTGGTCTGCCGGAAATCACCAAGCTGGCCCCCCACCTGACCCTGGATGGTCTGCGGATCATCGCAAGCCTCAATTTTTAATCCACAACCACGCTCCCTCTCCATCATGACCAACACATCACTTGCACTCGGTATCGACTTCGGCGGCACCTCCATCAAAATCGGAGTCGTCGACCAACAGAAAATCATCGACTCCTGCCCCCCTGTCCCCACAGCCGACCATGACACTCCCACCGAGCTGATCAAGGCCATCGGGAAATGTATCACGGAGCTCCGGGAAAAACACCCGGCCATTTGTGCCATCGGCGTGGGTGTGCCCGGGTTTGTCAACCCCGACAAAGGACTCGTCTATCAGCTCACCAACGTCCCCGGCTGGGTGCACGTACCCTTGCGGGACCAGTTGGCCTCGCTCACAGGGCTTCCATGCATCATCGAGAACGACGCCAACTGCATGGCCTACGCCGAGTGGAAACACGGTGCCGGCAAAGGCATGGAGCACCTCATCTGCCTGACCCTCGGCACGGGTGTCGGCAGCGGTATCATCTCTAACAATATCCTGCTCCACGGCAGCCACTCCACCGCCGGTGAGCTGGGCCAGACATCCATCGACTTCCGTGGCCGCAAAGGTGCCTACGGAAACATGGGCGCACTGGAGGACTACATCGGCAACCGGCAAATTGCCAAGGAGGCACACGCACAATATGCCAAACAGGGCATCTCACGTTCGCTGGAAGAGTGCTCACCGGCGGAGCTCACTGCGGCAGCCCGGGGTGGAGACACCATCGCTGTCGATATCTGGCGTGGCGTCGCGGAAAAACTCGCCTGCGCGATCGTCAACGCCTGCTGGTTGCTGAACCCAAACGCCATTGTCATCGGCGGCGGTGTTGCCAAGGCCGGGGCATTCATTTTCGAACCCCTGGAAACATTCATCCGCACCCAGCTATCCACACCTTTTTACAGCCATTTGAAGATCCTCCCCGCCCACTTCAGCAATGACGCCGGCATCATCGGTGCCGCCACACTTGCCCTTGAAAAGGCCCGGCCGTCGACCCAGGCATAACAGAAGCAGAAAAAGCCCAATAAAAAAGCACCCGAAGGGCAATTTTAACGTGCCATATCCCACATCCGTGCTTAGTTTAGATAGCAGTTCCCGCTACCATGAGTCAAATAGGCAATCTCTCTCTCGACCCCACCACTCCGTTCTTTCTTCTCGGCCCATGTGCCCTTGAATCCGAGGATTTTGCCTGGCAAATGGCACGCTCGCTCAAGGAGATAGCCGACCGCACCGGCATCCAGTTTATTTTCAAAGCGTCCTACGATAAAGCCAACCGGACATCGGTCGATTCCTTCCGTGGCCCCGGCGTCAAGGAGGGCTGCCGCATCCTCGGTGAAATTGGCAAAGAACTCGGTGTCCCGGTCACCACCGACGTCCACACCCCGCAGGAAGCTGAAATCGCGGCGGAAACAATCGATTTCCTCCAGATCCCCGCCTTTCTCTGTCGGCAAACCGATCTCCTCGAGGCCTGCGCCAGGACCGGTCGACCCATCAACATCAAAAAAGGCCAGTTCCTCGCCCCCTGGGACGTCAAACCCATCGCGGGCAAAATGAAACACTTCAACTGCGAACACTTCTACATCACTGAACGCGGGTCCACCTTCGGCTACAACAACCTGGTGGCCGATATGCGATCGCTCTACTGGATGCGCGACATGGGTATGAAGGTCATTTTTGACGCCACCCACTCCGTGCAACGCCCGGGTGGCGAGGGAGGTACGACCGGCGGCGATGGTGAACTCGCCCCGGTACTCGCCCGCGCGGCAGTGGCCACGGGGGTCGACGGTATTTTTATGGAAACCCACCTCAATCCGGAAAAAGCCTTTTCGGACGGCCCCAACCAAATCCCTCTCTCAGACATCGAAGCCGTTCTCACCAGGCTCCTGGCAGTGCACCACGCTGCTCATGGCGGCGATTGAACACACTCATTTCAAACCTCCAACTCCAACAACCACACTGAAGCATTCCGTCCATACCCTGGCATACCTAACAAAAGCGACCGCGCTCGGATTTGCCGCCGCATGGTTGGTCGCAATCACGCCATCGTGTTCGAAAAGCCAGCAAGAAACCCGGAAAGAGACGCAGCAAAAGGCCGAAGATAAAATCATCGCCAAGGAGGAGGAGAAGGCCAAGGCCGCCTTCCAGACACTGGATATCCTCCCCCAGGGAAGTATCCTCCGGAGTGTGCGGTTTCCCCGTTACGATAAGGACTTCACCCCCCTCTCCCTCTTTACCGCGGATAAACTCACCGTGCTCGACGGACATCAAATCGAGGCGGAGGGCATCCACATGCAGATCTACGGCAAAAACGGAAACGTCACCGCCCCCACCACGATCAAGATGCGCCGAGCCGTTTACTCCCAGAAACACGCCGACCATGAACACTCGCTGCTCAAGGCCTCCGAGGCCATCCTCATCAGGGGGCCTAAAAAAGACCCCGACTCCGGTCCCAGCTACATCGCCTCGGGCACCGGCCTGATCTACGATTTGGATACCGGGCGCGGTTTTTTACTTGGGCCGGCATCCACTTTGTTTCACATTGAACAGTCCGACCCGGCCGAACCGACCGCAAAAGCCGGCCCGGCGCCCCATACCCAACCCTCTAAATAACCACACAGCCATGCCGCTGAAATTTTCCAATCTGTCTTTCACTCTGAAGCGCGCCATCCCACTGGCCCTTCTCCTCTTTCCTGCCAGCTTAACAGCCGAGCCCCCGGCACCCCTGACGCCCGGGCAGCTCCGTGAACTCGATCAACTGGCCACCCCCATGAAAGGGCAAATCGAACAAGAACGGGCACAGGCACAGAAAATCATCCAGCAGGACACCGACCGGTCGGACAATACCGAGGTCAACATGCGCGACTTCCTCACCAGCATCGGCCATGGGGCGCTCCTGGCACAGAATACTCCCGCGACAACACCTCCCGTTACTCCACCACCCGCTACTCCGGTCGACCCACAGCCGGCTACCCCGGCAGCCGGTGACCCCAAGACCAAGCCTGCGGCGAAACCCAAGGAAACCATCCTCAAGGTGGAGTGTGACAACGGTCTCTATTTCGACAGTGAAAACGGCGTGCTGGCCTACCTGAAGAATGTCCGCCTCACCGAGCCGCGTTTCAACCTCACTTGCAGTGATGAACTCAAGGTCTTCCTCGAGCAAAAACCGGCAAAAAAACCAGATCCCAAGGCGCAAAAAGACAAAGCAACAGCACCTGCGCCCACCAGTCCAGCCACCGACAATAAAACCAAGGATGAAGCCAAGCAACAACCCAAGGCGAAGGCTGACGAGAAAAAAGACAAGGGCCTGTCCTCCTTTGGTGAGCTCAAACGCATTGTCGCCACGGGTAATGTCAAGGTGGTGCAAAAGGACGACAAGGGACGCCTCTTCATCGCATCCGGCGGCGTGGCCAGCTACGATGCCAAAACCGGGGAAATGATCCTCAAGGGGGGCATGCCGCGCCTCCAACAAAGCAAAAACCAGTACCTCCAAGCCATGGAGCCAGGCCAGTGGATCAGAATTCACAAAAATGGCAAACTGGTCACCAGCAACGGCAAATGGGTGATGCAGACCACCACCAAACCCTGATCAACCTGAACGTAACCCGTAACGACTCCCCACTCGCATCATCCAATCCATCGCCCTGAATTTCACGCCATGTCCAATACCCATCCAGATGCTCTGGCCACTGGTCACAACCCGCCGCATGTGCCACCTGCTGACCATGCTCCCTTGCATCTGGGAACCGAGTCACGCCGCACCTCGCCTTTGTTGTTAGAAGCGCAAGGCATTATGAAAAGCTACGCGGGGCGCACCGTGGTCAACGATGTCCACCTCAGTGTGCGTGAAGGTGAGATCGTAGGATTACTTGGCCCTAACGGAGCGGGAAAAACCACCAGCTTCTACATCATCGCGGGCCTGATTCCAGCCGATGCCGGTCTTGTCCGGTTTGCCGGCAATGATATCTCCACCCTCCCCATGCACAAACGTGCCCGCCTTGGCATGGGCTACCTGCCCCAGGAGGAATCCATCTTCCGGCACCTCAGCGTGGAGGAAAACCTGCTCGCTGTGTTGGAAACCCGCAAGGACCTCAGCAGAAAGGAAAGGCATTACCGGGCCGATAATCTACTGGAGCGCTTCAACATCACCAGACTCCGCAAATCCGAAGCACTTTCCCTCTCCGGCGGCGAAAAACGCCGACTCACCATTGCCCGCTCACTCTGTACCGACCCCAGCCTGCTGATGCTCGACGAGCCATTCAGCGGCGTCGACCCTATTGCCGTGGGCGACATCCAGACGATCGTCCGCGACCTCCGGGACCACGATGGACTCTCCATCCTGATCACCGATCACAACGTGCGTGAAACCCTGCACATCGTCGATCACGCCTACCTGCTCCACGAGGGCCAACTCATCCTCGAAGGGGAGGCCGAGGATATCGCCGCCAACCCGCTCGCCCGCAAACACTACCTCGGTGAGGACTTCGTCCTCTAAACTCCAAGTCCTCAACGCCAAATACCCATTTCTCATCCTGATGATTCAGGACAAACCAAAGAACGCCGCCCCAGGCGGTATAACCCAAAACCAGAAAGGAAAAAAAACGATGCAATCAGCCAATGCTAATACGCAAGTAACCGTAACTGTTCGTCACGAGGACATCACCGACTCGCTCCGTGATTACGCCACCAAAAAAATCCAGGGTCTCCACCTCGACTACCCCAAGATCATCGAGGCCAAGGCCATTCTTGATGTTCACAAAAACCGGCACCACGCCGAGATCATCCTCTTCTGTGCCAATCACATCGTGATTGATGCCTCGTCCGACAGCAAGGACATGTATGCCGCCATCGATGAAACCATCTCCAAGATCGCCCGGCGTATGCGTAAGTACAAAACCAAGCTTCTGAAAAAACACCGACCTAACAGGCGTGGCGACACCATCAAACACCTTGATGAGAAAGTGTATTCGGCTGACTTCCTCAACAACCTGGATGATGACGCCGAGGAGACAGAACATGATCCGGAACCCATGATCATCCACCGCGAGTCCTACCGCCTGCGCACCATGGTCAAGGAGGATGCCATCATGGCTCTCGAACTCTCCGACAAACCCTTCATCGCCTTCACCAACGAACGCCGCGGGGTTCTCCAGATCCTCTATCGCCGCAACGACGGCGACTACGCGGTCATCGAACCGTAATCCCAGTGGACGGTGGGCAGTAACCGGTAGGCCGTTGTCTACCGGTCACCGCCTACCAATCACCGCCAACCGAAAATGAAAACCCTCATCTTACTCTCGGCCTTACTCTTTGCATCTCTTCACGCCGAAGAGCAAAAACGCCCCATGCTCTACCCCTTCGATGTCACCATCGGCGGCCAGAAGGCGGTGATGCAGGAAGGCAACATCCTCTTCGCCGTCATCGACAAAGCGGTCAAGCCGGACGACTTGCTGGAAATCGAAAAAGAGGCACCCATGCTCATCGTCAACGCCTTCGCCGTGAATGAAAAAGGCGAGGTCATGCAGCCCGGCCAACAACCCGCCGTCATCTTCGCCCAGAACACCAAGTCCACCAAGCTCAACGCCACCATGGACAAAAAACCCCTCGCCCCCGGCCGCTACCTCGCCAACGTCGTCGCCCACGGCAGCACCTCCCGCGTCGTCTTCGTCATCGAGGACAAATCCGGCAAACTCAAAATCCCCAGCATCAAGGACGTGGTGGATTTCTTGAAAAAGAAAGGGTGAATGCTACGAGATCAAGTAACCCGGCATCCTCAAAATGCTTCATCTCACCCCTTCTGAAAGGGAATCTTATCTAACAGCCAAAACTCACCTTTTTTAGCCATCTACACATGATTTCAAAATGGATAATCATCTTATGGAAAAATCCAGATCATTCACTTTTCACTTTTCCACTGGACTGAGCTAAAGAAGCCTAGCAACTTTCTTCCTTAAGTTAGATACGCAGTTATTCAAAAAATGAAAATCTACAAATACAGAAGTGACGAATACGAACACCTTACAGATTTACTGAAATCTTCTGAATTTCATTTTTCTGCGTGGGATAAGATGAATGATCCGATGGAGGGCTATTTTCGCTATTATGACCACGAACACACGAAAGACCGTTTGTTGCAAATTGTGAATGAGAAGAGGAAGATAAAAATTTGCTGCTTCTCAATGGTTCCAGATGATATGTTACTCTGGTCTCACTACGCGAATAATCACAAAGGAGTATGTATTGAGGTAGATCTTGATTTAGATGAATCATCAGGGGTTACATTTGAGCCAATCAGATATAAGGATGATATACAGTTTATAAAGAAACCAGACAGAAGCATGAGGGCAGTTAAAGATATACTTTCGTTCAAGCTATCGCCTTGGACATATGAACGCGAGATTAGAGCTTTTACATCATCGAATCAACCAAAATGCTTAAAAGTGGGTAAGATAACGCGCGTCATTTTAGGCTTTAACGCTACTCAGGCGACCCAAGATACCATTCGCAACATGAATTTAGACTGTAAGATCTCCAAGGCTGAATTTGACTTTGATGCATCAGAAATATCAGTCTAACCGGGTAGGCGGGAGGTTTTTTGGTATAATGACAATCCTTTATGTCACTATTCGCTCAACGTCGGCGGAACGGGTGTTGAATTCTTTCGTTTGGTGACTGGCCGACCATGGGATAGCGTTGCATAGCCTTCATCATCTTCTTTTACCCCTACTATGGTAATTCGTATTCGTATAGTTTCATGATTCACCCTTCTAGAGTTGCCGCTCGGAAAGCTCGATTCGCAGCACTGTGAATCCCTTCAATCATGGCACGAGAAGGCGCATCCTTGTCACCGGCGATGCTACCCAAGCCGACGCCTTTGGGATCAAAGCTGAGTGCCATTGGATGGTTAATACCTTCCTTCAATTCATATTCGATTTTGATAAAAGAGTATGCCCTGGTCAGGCACTCTTTTATGGCCTCCACGACTTCCGGCGGCGATGATTCTGGGATTGCGACTCGTGCTAGTGGCTTCATGTTTGGATCGTCCCAGCATAGCCACTCCACGGGGGGGCGAGCTTGGACAGAGGGTTTGGTGTTGCAGTTAGATTAGAACCGGCGCCGTGTGCGATTGGCTACCGCGGCTTCCATTTTTATTGATTATTTCCAGCCAGCCTATTACGCCATTTCTTTGAAAGCAAAAGGTGCCAACTTGTAGGAAGGTGATCGCTTATTTACAGGTTCCACCATATCATAACCCGACTTCTTATAAAAGTGCATGTTTTTTGTTCTAACTTCTTTATTATTCTCATTAGATGGCCAACCAACCTTCAGGAAAATAAGAGTCACTGATTTTTCTCTAGCTATTTCCTCTAGATCTTTAAGTAGTCTTGTTCCAATACCTTGATCTTGCTGACCCTGAGATACTGAGATTTTCCCCAGAAGGATTATGGGGTATTCCCGTTCAATACCAATCTCATCGAAGTAATCTTGCATATTTGAAGGGGGCGTAAATATCGAATAGAATTCTTCCTCCGATCGAATTATTCGATAATTCAACTCTCCGTGAAGATGGATAATGGAGGATATTTCCAAGAATACAATATAATCAAGTTACTGTGGCAAGATAATGAGATCCTTTATGGCCGTCAAGCGGAGAATTGAGAGGCCGCCTGTTATTCGTTAGAAAACAACCCTGTCAAATCCACTGCATTGAACCAACCAGTGCTTTGTGCGGAAAGATGTTGATTAAGTTGCCGTTGCGCAGGTGACAACCCCACTTTATACTTTTCCGCGGTCTGCGTTGCTGCTAGCGTCCCTGCTAGGGAAGTAATCACATAACCATGACAGAGGAACCACAAGACGCTAACAACGAACTTCAGATCCTGAAAGGAAACTTCTTAGCCAAGCCTGTTGGCGACGACTCCCGTGCTTTGTCTGAGATGGTAAGTCGTTCCTTGGTTCACATCAAGACCAGCAAGGATCTCAGCAAGCTCCACCGAATTGGTGAGCACGAACTATGCACCCCGGATTACCAGCTTGTTTGCTACTGGGCAGAGCAGTGCAATAAAAGCCCCGAGGAGGTTCTGTTTCACCTTGATGCGGAGATAGAGACAGGAAAATTCACAAAAATTAACATCGAGAATCGCTCTATTCCGCAAATAACAGGTTTCCCTTCGATGGGTCATGCACTTCGGCAAATCAAAGACTTCCCTTCAATCGAAGGTCTTGCTATTATCGAGTTGATAATCACCGGAATGGACCTTAGTGAGCTTGATATTAGCTCCTTACCCAGATTATCGGTGCTTGATTGTAGCCACAACCAACTCTGCAAACTTGACCTCAGCCAGGTTCCTGACCTTGAAAAGCTTACCTGTTATGGCAATCAACTCGGCAATCTCGACCTCAGCCATGTGCCTAAGTTGAAAAATCTTGATTGTAGCAATAGCCATCTCAATGAACTCTACCTCAGACCAGTTCCTAAGCTGGAGACGCTTCGTTGCGAAGATAACCCACTTAGTGAGCTCAACCTCAGCTACGTGCCTAAGCTAACATATCTTGATTGTAGCGATAGCCATCTCAATGAACTCAACCTCAGACCAGTTCCTAAGCTGGAGACGCTTCGTTGTGAATATAACCCACTTAGTGAGCTCAACCTCAGCCATGTGCCTAAGTTGAAAAATCTTGATTGTTTCCACAACCAACTCTGCAAACTTGACCTCAGCCAGGTTCCTGACCTTGAAAAGCTTACCTGTCATGGCAATCAACTCGGCAATCTCGACCTCAGCCATGTGCCTAAGTTGAAAAATCTTGATTGTAGCAATAGCCATCTCAATGAACTCAACCTCAGACCAGTTCCTAAGCTGGAGACGCTTCGTTGCAATGATAACCCACTTAGTGAGCTCAACCTCAGCTACGTGCCTAAGCTAACATATCTTGCTTGTAACAATAACCAACTCAGCAAACTCAACCTCAGTTATGTGCCTGAGTTAACATATCTTGAATGTCACAATAACCAACTCAGCAAACTCAACCTCAGTTATGTGCCTGAGTTAACATATCTTGAATGTGACAATAACCAACTCCGCGAACTCCTCCTCAGACCAGTTCCTAAGCTGAGGCATCTCACTTGTTACGACAACGAACTCAACGAACTCGTCCTCAGCTACGCGCCACAGTTGGAAGTTCTTCAATGTGAAAACAACAAACTGCAAAAACTAGACATAACACCTCTTCACTATCCAATTGTCATTGATTACGACACAGATACAACTCGTCTCATTCAAAGTCCCGATCAAAATTTCTAAACCATGGACAACACCAACTGGATACTAATCGACACGGAAACAACAGGTTTCAAAAAGCCTGTGTATGCGGTGGAGATAGCGGCTCAAAAAATGCAGGGCTGGGAGAAAACGGGCGAGCCCTTCAGACGCATGATTGACCATGGATGTGAGATCCCGCCCGAGGCATCACGCGTTAATGGTTACACCCGAGAAATTCTGGAACGTGACGGCGACCCGCCAGAAGACGTTTACCGGGATTTCTCCGAATATGTAGACGGTCGCCCGGTCGTAGCTTACAATCTTTCCTATGACTGGGATCAGGTGCTTATCCCCGAGTGGGAGCGGCTCGGCATTGCCCCAGTAGGTCACAAGGGATTCTGTGCCTACCGCTTAACTGAGAGGCTCCTTGACCCGGTTCCGGCGGGTAACTGCAAACTACAAACCCTCAGGCAGTATTTCAAACTCCCTGAACGTGGCGCACATACCGCGCTGGGAGATGTCGATACAGTAGCGGATCTCATGTTCGATATACTTCGTCCAATCGCGCACCAACGAGGTCTGGACTCATGGGAGGAACTACAGGCTTATGTTACTGCAGAATGGCATCCTTCGCGCATACCCTTCGGTAAATTCAAAGGCCGACCGTTCTACGAAGCGCAGAACGATCCTGCAATCAAGTCCTGGCTGGAATGGCTGGCGAATTCTTCAAACACAAAAAGCGCGAGCATGGGCCGCTGGTATCTCGATCAACTTGCATCGGGAGATTTTATGAATGAAACCTATGTGGATGTGGATTTTCAATCAGATTTTGGAAATGCAGAGCGCGGAATGGTCATCTACCAGCACTTGGAAGCAGAGCATTACCAGAGACTCATCGAAATAGCACGGGACCGGCTTGCTGGGCTGGAAGCTGAATTTGGCGTGGAAAAATCCAAGGTCGATTCAATCAACGCACAGCTTTTCACCAGCTTACGCCCCATCTATCAGGAGCGTGACCGGTTAAAAATCCTCATCCAGTATCGGACCGCCTTTATCGAGCGCCTACTCTCTGAAGGCGAGGACGCTGCCGAGGAAGCTGGGAATGAATATCGTGAGGAAAAGAAGGCCAAGGATCATGAATACGACTCCACATCATCGGAACTCGAAGGTAAGAAGGCGCTCACAGAAGAAGAGACCATACGGCTGAAATCGCTTTGGAAGAAGCTCGTCAGGATGTTCCACCCGGATAAATACGACAACGATCCGGAAAAGAGACAAACCTACGAGAAACTTACCCAAGCCATCAACCACGCCCGGGATCGAGGTGATATTGATCTTCTCGAGACCATAGCCGGCAACCCTGAGGCCTTTATCCTTCAGCAGGGGTGGATAGCCATCTCTCTGGATGATTCCAAGAGATTGGAAGAACTCCGTGCGCTCTATGAGCACCTGCAGGCAAGCATACTCCAGATAATCGAAGCACTCGATGCACTCAAAGCCAGCCCAGATTATGAACTCTACCAGAGTGCCGAGGAAGACCCCTCAGTTGTCGGTCAGGCCATCGAAGCTCAGAGGGAAGCCATTCTGGAAGAAATCAAGTCCCTACAACTAGAGGCAGATCGATATGAGGAGGAAATCAGAGAGCTGCATGGCGAAGTGCCATTCTAGCAAGCCTATTGGTAACAAAATGGCGGGTTCGGTGTTGAAAGGTCACACTTTGGCCTCGCCCCCGGCCGCTACCTCGCCAACATCGTCGCCCACGGCACCACCTCACGCGTCGTCTTCGTCATCGAGGACAAATCCGGCAAACTCAAAATCCCCAGCATCAAGGACGTGGTGGATTTCTTGAAAAAGAAAGGGTGAATGCTAGAGATGCGCATCAGACGGGCTGAACTCCTCGTGGATATCTCAGTGGTTGCTGATGTCAGGCTCTTTTGCCTTTTTCTATTGCCCCATTTTCATATGAAAAAGTCACTTCTTGGGGACTTTGGAATCGAGAACCTGGAGTAGTTTCCCCAGTCCTTTGAGCGCGAGCTTCACTTTGAAACTTCGTGCCTTCATGGCTGCGGCATTGACGGCGACCGCTGCCGACCCGGGGCCATGGGCGCGGACTTGCGCGATGATTTTTTTACGCTGCCCAGGAGGGACCTGATCCATGAGCTTTTGGAACATGTCTTTCATGCCAGCACCAACTCCTGCGAACCAGTTCTCCAGCGTATTTTCCCCGGGCTCCCTGGTTTCATCTCCATCACCCGAACCGGCTGTTCTTTCCGGCGGGGATTTGTCGGTTTCGTTGGGGGATGTTTCTTCGGGCATTGCTGTTCCTAAGTATCAGAGTTGAGAGCGTCTTCCACTTCGAATATTTCCAGAGTGGCTTTGAGGCTCATGACAATTTCAGCGATGTTCTTCACTGAGTCTGATACTTCTTAAAGTTCTCCGCCTGCTCGAAGATCTCCTTGTAAACCTCGTCCTTATCCACCGGCGGGTAGCCGTGCTTTGCCAGGAGCATGATCAGATCGACCTTTAACTCGGCCTTGATGTCGGCGCGCTGGCTCCAGTCGGTGTATTTGGCTTTGTCGTCGACCACTGTTTTCACGTCTTTCGCCAGTGCGATCAGTTTGTCCTCGGGGTAGTCGAAATCGTATTTGTGCGCGAGGGTTTTGAGGATGTCGTAGAAGGATTTCTCTTCCAGATCGATGCCCAGATCCGAAAAGGAATTCATCTCGGTCTTTAGTTTCCCGATGAGCTGAAAAAGTTCATCAGTGATCAGATCAGAAAAGCCCTCCAGAACCTCACTGCGCAGGACGTCCTTCTCCTTACGCTCGTTGTATTTATTCACTAGCGCTTGAAACTGTTTCGTGAAATCCAAAGCCTTCACTTTGTTGACCTTTTTGAAATTCTCGATGGCTCGCTTGAGCAGTTGCTGCAGCAGCTTGATCTTGGTATTGGGTAGTTTGATTTTCTCGATCTTGTTGAGGTAGTCGTCGCCGAAGATATCGATCTCTGACGCGCCGTCTTCGCCGAGCTTGAAGATCTCCTCGATGCCATCGCTCTGCAGGGCCGCTGAGATCATCTCGCGCACCTTGGCGTTCATTTGGGCGCTGTCGGGTGCTTCGCCCTTGGTCAGCTTGGCGACGATGGAGCGCACCGCCAGGTAGAAGTGGATGTGGTCGCGCTCCGTTTGGGTGAAGACATCGCTGCCGCTGCAGATGTCGTAGGCGGCTTTCAGGCGCTTCACCAGGAACATGACCCGCTTCTCGATCTTGTCGGTGAGCTGCACGTATTCCGCCGCCCGGTTCAGGCAGTGCAACTGCTCTACGGGGGTGCCGCTGAAGTAGGGCTTGGTATCAAACTGATGGAAAATCCGCGCCAGCAGGTCGAGGTGGTCCCGCACCACGATGATCGAGGCCTCGATCTCTTCGATGTTGCCGCTGTCCGCCTTGGAGTAGTGCGCCAGCGCCAGATTCATCTGCTTCTTGATGCCGATGTAATCGACGACCAAGCCCTTCTGCTTGTTCTCGAACTTCCGGTTCACCCGCGAGATCGTCTGGATCAGGTTGTGTCGCTGCACTGGCTTATCGATGTAAATGGTATCGAGAAAAGGCACATCAAAGCCCGTCAGCCACATGTCCACCACGATGGCGATCTTGAAATTGGATTCCGCCTTCTTGAACTGGGTGTCGAACTTCTTGCGCTCGTCCTTGTTGCCGAGCAGATCGTAGAGTGCCTTCTCGTCGTCCTTGCCTCGCGTCATCACCATCTTGATCTGGGAGGGATGAAGCTCCCGCTTCGTCCTATCTACCAACGCATGCCCCGTGTACCAGACAGGGATCGACCCCTCCCCAAATCCAGCCTTGCCAGGGTTGTTAAGAATATACCTCACCGCATTTTTAAAATGCTCTTCGCTACGTATAAACCGATCCCAATACTCGCTTTGCCAAAATTGTTTCGTGCCCGCAGGGATACCTAACTTCGCCTTGTTTTTAAGTGCCCATTTGCCAGTAAATGACTTCCACAACTGAACGATCCTAGGCAGGTCCGCGTTGGCTTTGATCAATACATGCACATGGTTCGGCATGATGCTCCAGGCTAACAGATCATACATCTCACCATCGTGGAACTTGAGAGCATCCAACATAACCTCTGCCATACTCCGATGCGCAAGAGCACAACACCCGTGGCCTTTATCGAGCTGCGTCTGGTATTGTTTGCGGAGCTCCAGGCGCTTTTGGTCATCGGGCAAACTTGCTAGCTTGGCTTCTATTTCTTTGAGAAGACTCTGAGGCAGGCTGTCGGCCATGCGGAAGGTGATGGCTTGGATGAGTCCTTTTTTATCCCGATGAGGAAGGTTTCCCTTGTGCCATTCTTCAGGGAGGCCAAATGAGGTGGTGAACCCTGCTCCATCTTTATTTAAAAAATCAACGCAGCGGGAGCTACGTTCTCCCAGGAGCGCGATCACCGCTTTGTAGAAATCATAAGCAATCTGGCGACTGCTGCTGACAAAGATCGCTTTGCCTGCCACCGTGGAGCCTTCTTCGACGCGTTTCTCGTAGTGCGCCACGAAATCCGCCGCCAGTGCCTCGATGCGTTGCGGGTCGCCGAGGATGGCGCCCATGTTGGCCATTGTCTTTTTGCTGTGCTCGATCGCGTAGTCGCTCGCTCCGGCGTCGGCGCATTCGTCGTAGTATTTCTCGATCTCCTCCAGCTTGCTGTTGTCGAGGATTACCTTGGCGGCGCGGCCTTCGTAAACGATGGGCACGGTGATTTCGTCGGCCACCGATTCGGTCATGGTGTAGGAGTCCACCACCTCGCCAAAGACATCCAGCGTGGCATCGATCGGCGTGCCGGTGAAGCCGACGTAGGTTGCGTTTGGCAGCGAGTCGTGCAGATACTTGGCGAAGCCGAAGGTCTTCTTTACCTCGCCGGATTTTTCATCAACAAACACCTTCTGATCCAGGTTCACCTGGCTGCGGTGCGCCTCGTCCGAGATACAGATCACATTGGTGCGCTCCGTTAGTAGCTCCGTATCCTCGGTGAACTTGTGAATCGTGGTGAGAAATACCCCGCCGCTGTTGCGCCCCTTCAGTAGCTCCCGCAGATGTTCGCGGCTCTCCACGCTGATGACCGACTCATCACCGATGTAGCCCTTGGCATTGGTGAAGGTTCCCGACAGCTGAGTGTCCAGATCCGTGCGGTCGGTGATCAGCACAATCGTCGGGCTGGAGAGATCCACGCTCTTCATCAGCAGCCGCGCCAGAAACAGCATGGTGTAGCTCTTGCCGCAGCCCGTCGCGCCGAAGTAGGTGCCGCCCTTGCCATCGCCCCCTTTGCCATCAGGACGCTTCATGTGCTGCAGGATGTTCCGATACAGCTTCGTCGCCGCATAGTATTGCGGGTAGCGGCACACTATTTTGTCTTCTCGACGCGACGTATCAGGGAAGTAAACAAAGTTTCTAATGACATCCAGTAGGCGCGTTGGGTGAAACAAGCCTTGGATCATCGAATAAAGAGAGTTGATGCCGTCCTTCTCGATCAAGTCGCTGCCGTCCGTCTTACGCCATGCATAGAAAAATTCGTAAGGGGCAAAAAGAGAGCCGACTTTGTTGTTCACTCCGTCCGAAATCACGCTGAGCGCGTTAAATTTCAGTAGCTCGGGGATGTCGCGCTTGTAGCGCACGGTGAGTTGCACGTAGGCATCGTGAATCGTAGCCTCCTCGCGGATCGCGCTCTTGAATTCAAACACCACCAAGGGCAGGCCGTTGATGTAGAGGATGCCGTCCGGGATGCGCTTCTCGTAGCCGATGATCTCCAGCTGGTTGACGATCTTAAAAATGTTCTGGGAGAACGTAGCTCCCGCTGCGTTATATTCTCTAGCATCCTCCGCCACGATGGTCGGCACCTCGCCGGAACTCGGTTCCCGAAACGCCACCAGCTCCGAGTAATCGATCAACTGAATATACAGATCTTTCTGGCTGCGGTCTTCCCGCTTCAGCAGAAAACCATCCGAGACCAGCTTCATGATCGCCTTGTTGCTCTCGTAAAGATCGGCAGCTGGGTAGGCTTCGAGCTGCTTGATCACCGCCTCGATTTCCTGCGGCGTGATGTGGTCCGCCGCGTATTGCTTGGAGAGGAAGGCGCGCAGGTCGGCCTTGATGAGAACTCCTGGGAGGGATGGAGCTCCCGCTCCATCCTTTTTAGATAAAACGCAGCGGGAGCTACGTTCTCCCAGAGCCTCGCCCAATACGTGCGGATAGCCCTCGACTCCGAGAAGCTCGATGATGGCTGATTCGAGTTGGGCTTCGGTGAATTTCATGGGGATAGATCGGTTGGCTGCCAGCCACCTAACAGGTTCCAGTGATGATTGCACACTTCTTTCTTGATCACGGGAAGAAGAAAATTGGAGAGATTGGCGATGATGTTATCGAGTGGCGTGGCGGTGAGCTGTGCTTTTCGCAGAAAGGCCTGCCACTGTATTTGCTTTTGCGCATCAGATGAGAACTCTGCTGTCAAAGCGAGGGGAGTGTTTTGTGGGATTTCCGTGTCGCGCCGCGCGAAGGTCTTGGTGATGGCTTCGGTAAGGATGTTGCCATCAAAGCTCAAGTGCGCCTGCAGCCAGTGAAGATCGTAAAAGTCTTTCATGCGGCTGTTATCCATCCCCAGTGTCACTGCGGCCTCCAGCTTCTCTGCCACAACCGTCTCAGGAGGATACACCAATAGGCAGGCGCTGGGAAAATCGAGAAGTTCTTGCCAGTCTCTCTCCACCGCAGCCGGTGTGATGGCATCGCCGAATCCTACGTCGATTTGAAGACTTAGACGTGCTCCCGCCAGATGCACCATCACCGTGGCCCGCACGCCGCCATAAGCGACATCATCACGAATGGAGGAAACGGAGACATCTCCCCACTCGAGGCCATCGGCTGGCTCCACGGACATTTGCGTTAGCTCGGTAAAGATGTTTTGCACGGCTGCTTCCGTGGCGTCCCCGTACCCGAGCAAGTCAAGATCACGGGTAGGACGGTGCTGCTCAGCCTGCCAAATCCGGAACAACTGCGCTCCTTTAAGCACGAAGCGCTCGCGATATTCACTCTGGGCGAGCCGATAGAGGAAACGCCCGGTGGCATATTGCTCCAGCAAGGCATGGAGTGGCACCCCATTTGCACGTGAGAGATTGAGAAGTCGGGCGCGAACGGAGGCGGAGACATTCTTCATATCATCGCCTCCAGGTAAGGTTTCATCACCTTGCCGACCCGCAGCAGCTTGGCCATTTCACCCATCTCTCCGATCGTTGCCTTGCGATCTTTGAGGGTTTCTTTTAGAGCCTCCACACAGACATCGATGCCGAGTTTGTTGCGGTGCTTGAAGCAATCCGCCACGGTGCGCGCCGGTGTTGTGATGGCGACCTCGGTGCCGCCCAGCTGGTGATGCTCCACGCCCTCAGTCTGAAGTGCGGTCACCCGGGTTCTGATGACCCGGATCGGTGGCCAGTCGATCTTGGGAACCCGCGTCTGGGCCGGAAGTTGAATCCAGACCTCATGCGGTGACTGGGTGCCAACTTCGTGAAATCGCAGGGCACTCAGCAACACAATGACAGCACGAGAAGCACTTTTGGTCACCTGAATCAGATCGTGATGTTCACTCACAGGGCAATCTGCGTGCTCGTAGATCCCGCGCCGCACACGCACCAGCGTTCCCTGGGCAACAAGCCGCGTGATACTCTGGTCGGAAATGCCAGCCTCCAGCAGCTGCGCCGTCGTCAGCACCTCATGAGCAGAGGCGAGGGCAGTGAGTTTTTTCTGGAGATGGGACGGCATTGGGATGTCGGTAATTGTTACACATTGTCTATAGAGTGTGACGTTTGGCAATCTTAAAACTCAATCGCCTCGCCTAAGACGTGCGGGTAACCCTCGGCTTCGAGAAGCTCGATGATGGCTGATTCGAGTTGGGCTTCGGTAAATTTCATAGCGTTTTCTCTTTTTTGATTTTTCGGATCACATCGCAGACCCAGGCCGGAGCTGTCCTGGCGTCACGAAGAATTTTCTGCCATAACTTCGGCGACCATGTGCCAGCCAGTTTTTGCAGGACTTCTTCATCGATGCGTTCTTGCCCTAATGCCTTCAGCGCTTGCACCACGAGTTCACTTTCCTTGTGTTTGAAAACCGATTCCTTGAGGGGTCTTTTCTTGAAAACAAGCTGCTGCTTGCCGATCTCATAGGTTTTGCTTGGGCCGTCGGATAGGTAAACGCTCTGAGCGGGAACTTGAGTGGAGAGGTCTAAGAGATTGAGTGCGGTGTTTTCCGAGGGCTGAATCCGCCAACCGGATCTGCGGGCCAGGGCTCGCGCAAGTTGGTCCAGATCCGGCCCCATCTCTGTATCGAGAAGTTTACTGATCCGGGGGTAATCATAGATCCCTCGTAAAACCCTGCGAATGGTTCCTTTTTTAGCCAATCCAGAGAGGGCTTTTCGGATGTCGGCATCACTCCCCAGATCCAAAAAATCAATCTTGGAAAACGCCCAACCCCTCTGATTGCCGTATATCCTTGCAGATGTCTTATTTTTAATGGATTGCATGCCTATGTAATAACATTTTTTTTCACAAATTGAAGGGTCTTTTTGTGAAAAAATTTAGGGGGAATAATCTCATCCATTCAGCACTCATCATTCATAATTCATCACTCGAACCCCTTGGGTTCGCTGCCCTCGACTCCGAGGAGTTCGATGATCGCTGATTCAAGTTGGGCTTCGGTGAATTTCATGTTTTTAAGACTACCATGTTTTTAAAGGACAACGGTTTTACACCTTCTCAGAGTCACAAGCAGCCCTGACTCGTTTGCAGATGTAATCAGTCTGCTTGCGGTAAGAAAATACGAATAATCCTGACAGTAGCGCTGCGCAGACAATCTTTGTCGTCACAGGATAGGTCGATAAGAGTGACCAGTTTGAATCTGCTGCCGACATACCAACGATTGCCATGTAACAAATGCCAGTTGAAGCAAGAGTGCGAAACGTGTTGTTAGTCTCGGATAACTCAGCAATTTTCGGATCCTTAGTAGACGCGGCAATGAAGTCTGCGTAGGGTTCGTGTTTGGCGATTTTTTTAAGGGCAGGCTCTAAGAGCAGTGATCCAATACGGCTCACGACAACACCAGTTACATAGCAAATTATGGCGCCAAAGAAAGAGTTCGAGGTGCAAAACTTCGAAATCTCTGAGTCTGGGAATGCCGCAACCAATACAACTCCAGGGAGAAGATTGTTGAGAATGTTGTAGCTGGTAATTTTTTTAAGTAATTCTTCCATAGCTATACTTTTTGGGAACCCAGATAATAGTATCCGTTCCTTTTTCTATTTTTGTCCTCTAAGAATTTGACGGTGCTATCCTTGGAGGTGTAAATGTGGACGTAGTCCCCGTCATTTTCGAAGACGATGTCGCCTTTCGATAGTTGAGTGATGGTGTTGTAGCCGTCGTAATAGTCCAAATATCCTGAGCTTTCAGCTTCACCAACGATGACTATTTTTGGCGCAATTTTTTCAAGAATGCTTTGAGGCACCTTTCCGGATTTTCTCCCATGGTGTGGTGCAAATAGGATGGTTGTTTGCACCCAATCGACTTCATCCTCGATGTTTTTCATAAAAGCGTTCTCAAGATCTCCCATCCAAAGGTAGGAGGGTCCATTGTTGATGGAGTATCGGACAATAGCCGACATGTTGTTGTAACCCTTTCCTTCTTTCGCGGTTTGAAGTGCCTTTTTATGGCATTCATTATCTACTTTAGGCCATTTGATATTGATGCCAGCACTCTTCCGTTCGTCGTCTTCTGCATTCATCCACCTTCGGGAACATCCTTTGTAGATGTTGAATGCCTTGGTTGAGTCGCGGAGTGATTTATAGAAATCAAAATGCTCATCTTGAAATGGCTTGGTAGCTTCGTTGGCCACACAATAAAAATTGAGGATGCCAATTCGTTCGTCCAAACTTTCTAAGCCGTGAATATGATCGTCATCAGGGTGCGTTGAGATAAATCGGGTGATTCCCTTTTTGCCGGAAAGGGCGGCAAGCTCATCGAGAATTCGGTCTATATTTTCGTCTGCGCTCCTCAAATTACAGTCAATAATCGTAAAATTGTCTGAATTATGTTCAATGTAGAACGTGTCACCGTTCCCAACGGAATATGATTTTACTGTAGACATGGGACTAAATGGTTTGAATTTCTCCTGAGATAAGCTTTGGGAGAAGAGAGTCCCGGAGCTTGTTGAGGGTTTTAGTGGCTAGTAGATTCTCGTAGCCTCTCAGATATATCGATGAAACAGTCGCGTTAAACTGTTCTAGCAGAGGCGCTGACGGCTTGAATACCATTAGCCGCTTCATGTCTCCCGCCGTGAAGTGGCCGAGCCCCGTGGTTTGCTTGTCTCTGGCGATCTCGGCAAAGGTGGAGCGAAGATACTTGAGCTGGTAATACACAAAATATCTATCCGACTCGTCGTGCAGGCAGACATTGAAGATGTGCTGGTTTAGATAGCCTGGTCCGTCAGTCCAAATGAAGGTGTCGATTGAGGTGTCGGGGTTGCCAGACCACGAAAGCAAAATGTCTCCATCTTCGACTCTGTATTTTTCGCCTTTGTTGACCTCGGTGAATTTCGTCTGCGCAGTGATTCCCGCTTTGATCTCAGCGATCTTGATGACTGGCAATGCGTCGGGGGAATCTGAAAAATCGGCTCCCTTGTAAGCTGCTCCGTTGACGAAATTTGCGATGTCGTAGAGAGGCTGGGTTTCCCACCCCTCCGGAATCCAGCCCATGGATTCGGTGAATTGGAACGCGGCGGGAAAGCGTGGGTCCGGGAGGGGCGAAGCTCCAGCTTTGCCCTTGCTAGGGGGATTCACGGAGCTGGAGCTCCGTGCCCCCAGGCGGAGTTCGTCGGGGATGGGATTGCCGGCGGCGAGGGCATTGTCGATCACCGGGTCAAAGTCCACAAACCAGCTTTTGAAGAGCGCCTGCGCCATCCCTTCCAGCGTCGCATTCATCCGCCGATTCAACTCAATCTTGTCATTAAGAGTTGTCCACCACTCAAGGATGTAGCGTTCTTCAGATTCAGAAACCCTCATTATTGGGATCTCACGAACATCCTTTAGATTCAGTGTTTTTTGAACTGTGGTGTTTGCGCGATTGTCTAGATAATGCTGCGCTGCTGGGGTCTTAAGGCAGATACTGAGCCATTCGGCGCTGATTCCTTGAGCGGGTTTAATCACTGCGATAGCACGAGCAACATTCCACCCATTCAGCTCCGGTCCAGCGACAACACATTGACCAGTGGTGCCAACTAAACTCAATAATACTTCTCCCCCTTCTAGTCGGGTTTTACGGTGTTTTTCATCAATCTGAGGATCAACCTTTAGCGGGCTGGTTACATCAAGGCTCCCATCATTGATGTTGTTTACTCGGATGATTGGAACTCCGTTTTCAACGTGTGAACCGGGCTGAACAATTCCGTATGAAACACTCCCAGTTGAAGTGCACTCACGAAGGGGGCGATATTCCCGGATTAGATCACCTCCCATACTCCACCCCCCCCTCCAGGTTGACGCCTGCGGCGAATGTTGAGTGATGAATGCAAAGCGCTGAATTTTTATGACTTCCTAAATTAGACGGTAAAGAAAAGTTAAATTTCAGATTCTTACTTGCAAGGGGCCGTGGGATGGCGTATCCGTCTTCACAGAGTCGGAGTGGGACCTGCCCGGTGCCAATACCCTTTCTTCCCGAAAGGACCCGGCTCTCTTTTTTTTGTCTGCTCATCGGTGTTTTCGGATCGTGAAACGTCCGTCTTCATGCTGCTGAAAGCGGACGAAGCCGTAGATAGTTTTTCCCTGTGAATTGGTGGTCTCAAGTTTTGAGGCGGAAAGGATGCGGTAAAAAGGTTCTATGCGCTTATCTTGAGCGGCTCGTTTGCCTAAAATAAATGCTGCGATGTCGGCCAGCTGAAGACCGGCGTGCACGTTGGAGACTCCGACAAGAGGATCAGGATGGAGTTTTTTTCTTCCTGGAATCCCTGATAGGTAATTTGAGATGGCTACCGAGATACCTTCTTGAGCACCGACTCTTTGGTCAAAGACGATAATCCCAGCCTGTCCGCGAGGAATGGCGGCTTCCAGCTTGTAGCAGAGTTCTTTGAATGGGCGGGCTAGATCCCGGGCGTGAGGGGCAAGGAGGCTGGGTTTTTTATTCCCGTAAACCGTGACGCCGATGTAGCGAATTTGGGTCGTTTTGACGAATTCCAGGATTTCACGAACAACGCAGAGATTTTTGGAGAAACCATGTTGGTCGAGCATTTTGAAACTATTATTGGAGAGAAGCTGAGTGCCTTTGAGTTCGCTGGTCCTGTCTTTCGCGTGGTCTTCACCGAGGTATTTCTTTCTGACTTGATACATTTTGGCATCGAGCTTTTGGAAGTCCCGGGCTGGGCCGACCGTTGCCGCGAGAACACCAATTTTCTCGTCAACCCCGTCTCTCCAACTTTCATCAATAAAGCACCAATGCATTTCTCTGTTTGTTTGAGTAGTTAGCCGACACGCTCAGATGATTTTCCTGCCATAGCCGAGGGAGTTAAGGTTTTCAGTGATGGTTTGATCGAGCTTTTTTGATTCGTCCATCTGTGCGTAGAGCGTCTGGCTCAGCTCAGTCATCTTGGTTTCGAAGGGGATGCCGTCGTCTTCCAGCGCCGCCGCACCGACATAGCGGCCTGGCGTGAGCACGTAGTCGTGCTTTTTGATTTCTTCCAAGGTAGCCGACTTACAGTATCCGGCTTTGTCTTGGTAGGCTGGGAGCGACGTAGCGCCTGCTGCGTCCTTTGTGATGCTTGAAGACGACGGAGCTGGAGCTCCATTGCTCCCAGAGCGCCACGCGTGATAAGTGTCTGTGATTTGCGCGATGTCTTCCGCCGACAATTCCTTTTGCGTGCGCGATATCATGCTGCCCATTTTGCGAGCATCGATGAAAAGGGTTTCTGGGAGGGATGGAGCTCCTGCTCCGTCCTTTAATGATGAATGTGAAGATAATGGAGCGGGAGCTCCATTGCTCCCAGGCTTCCGCAGAATCCAAAGACACACCGGAATCTGAGTCGTGAAAAACAACTGCCCCGGAAGCGCAATCATGCAGTCAACCAAACCATTCTCAATCAACTGCTTCCGTATCTCGCCTTCGCCCTTGGTGTTGGTGGACATGGACCCGTTGGCGAGGACGAAGCCGGCGACGCCGTTTTCGGAGAGTTTGCTCACCATGTGGAGAATCCAGGCGTAGTTGGCATTGCCGGTGGGCGGGGTCTCGTAGCCGTTCCAGCGTCCGTCGTGCACTAATTCATCGGGGCCGCGCCAGTCCTTCAGGTTGAAGGGGGGATTGGCCATGATGTAGTCGGCCTTGAGGTCGGGGTGTTGATCCTTGAAGAAGGTATCGGCGGGGACCTCGCCAAGGTTGGCCGAGAGCCCGCGCACGGCGAGGTTCATCTTGGCCAGCTTGTAGGTGGTGGACGTCATTTCCTGCCCGTAAACGGAGATGTCCTTGGTGTTGCCGTGGTGGCTTTCGACAAACTTGAGCGACTGCACAAACATGCCACCCGAACCGCAGCAGGGATCGTAGATCTTGCCCTTGTAGGGTTCGATCATTTCGGCAATCAGATTGACGACGCACTTGGGAGTGTAGAACTCGCCCCCCAGCTTGCCCTCGGAGGCGGCGAACTTGCCGAGGAAATATTCGTAGACCCGGCCGACGGTGTCCTCCTCCTTGTCCGCGACGGTGTCGATGTTGTTGATGGCATCGATGAGGGCGGAGAGCTTGCTGCCATCGAGCCCGAGTCGGGAGAAGTAGTTGTCCGGCAAGGCGCCCTTGAGCGAAGCATTGCTCTTCTCCACCGCGGTGAGGGCGGAGTCGATCTTGATCGCGATGTCGCCCTGCTTGGCATGCTGCTGGATGTAGGACCAGCGGGAGGTCTCCGGCAGGTAGAAAACGTTCTTCATGGTGTAGAACTCGACCATGTCGAGGTAGTCGTCCTTACCCTCCGCGATCAGCTCGGCGCGGCGTTCTTCAAATTTATCCGAGACGAACTTGAGGAAGATCAGCGAGAGCACGACGTGCTTGTATTCGGACGACTCGACGCTGCCGCGCAGCTTGGTCGCGGTTTCCCACAGCGATTCCTCGAAGGATTTCACGGGTTTCCTGGCGGCCTCCTTTTTAGCTGCCTTCTTAGCGACTTTCTTAGCCATGCGGTTAGAGGCTATTCGGCTGAGGGGCTAAGTCAAATTCATTTAGCTGGCTGTTTTACAGCCTTGGGGATTAGGAAAAATCCACCACGCGGAGCACGGCGATGAACCCCTCCGTCTGGGTCTCTGTTTCAATACGCATACCCGTGCTGCTGCATATCCCCCTTACCAGCCGCAGACCGAGACCGAGACCGTCCGGGGACAGGGGCTTGGGATGGCGATCGTTAGAAATGGTCACCACGGGAACACCTGCTTCCAACATAGCCGCGACCTCGACCTTGGAACAGGCGTAGCGTAATGCGTTACCGAGAAGATTGTGTATTACCTGGCGCAACAGATCAGCATCGGTAAAAGCTTCCAACCCGGGCGCAGTGTGCCAGACGAACTCCAGCTTCCTTTCATCCGCCAACATCCGGTAACCTTCGCCTATGTCATCGAGAAGCGTGGTAACATCAACTCGTTCCGCAGTAACTTCAAGCGTGCCGCTCGCTGCCTTAGCCGCCAACAAAGAGCGTTCCACAAAGCGGGAGAGCCTCGCGAGCTCGTCCTGGAGCTCCTCCTGCACCCCGCCGGACAATCCGCTGTTGGACTGCTCAATCTTCATCCGCAGCAGGGTCAGTGGCGTGCGCAATTCATGCGCAACCCGCGAGGAAAATCCAGCCATCTCCTCGTATGCCGCTCCCGCGCGATCGAGGGATGCATTGATGTGCGCCACCAGGTCCGTCAGCACCGGATCATCCTCCGGAGTGACGATGCCCGCCCGCATGGTGTCTGTTGTCAGATCATTCAACTTGTCATTGATTTTCCGGATCGGCCGCACCGAGTGGCGGGCCAGCAGGAAACCGACGCCTAACGAAAGTGCGACCGCCGGTATGCCCACCCACAACCAGGTTTTCATCAGCTCGCCGAGAATGTCATGGACCTCCTCATCGGTGTAGCTGCCGTGGATCACCCAGTCCGGATAAGCCGGGTGGGAACGGTCCCGACGGTCCTCACGCAGTTCCTGGTCAAGATGCCAGTGAGCGGAGGCAATCATCAGCCCGATGAGCCCCATCAGCGAAACGCCGAACCATGCGGCAATTCTGAGGCGGAAATTCACGACGCGTCGTCCTCCCTCAATACAAACCCCACACCGCGCACCGTGTGAATGAGCGGCTTGTGACCGCGGGTATCGATTTTTTTCCGCAGGTAGTTCACATAAACATTCACGACATTGGTGCCCGAATCAAAATACCGGTCCCACACGCGCTCGATCAGAGTGGTTTTTGAAACGGGGCGCGGTGATGCCTCGGCCAGTGTTTCCAACAGAGCAAACTCGCGGTTTGTGAGCACAATTTCAACTCCGCCGCGCGTGGCGGTGCGCGACTTAAGATCCAGTTCAAGATCGGCCACGCGCAGGATGTTTCCCAACTCGGGACGGCGGCGGCGCTCACACGCACGCAAGCGGGCAAGCATTTCCTCCGTGGAAAATGGCTTCACCAGATAGTCATCGGCTCCAGCGTCAAGCCCGCTGACCTTGTCCCTCAGCTCGCCACGCGCGGTGGCAAGCAGAATGATCGTGCGCAAACCGCGCGCTCGGGCGGCGCGGGTGACGCTGACCCCGTCGCGCCCCGGCATCATGATGTCCAGGACGGCGGCGCCATAATCGTGCTCGCCCAGCAGCCACAGCGCCTCCCCGCCATCCCCCGTCTCATCGGTCGTGTGCCCCGCCGATCGCAGGGCATCGACCAAGTGGGAACGCAGCCTGGGATCATCTTCCGCTACGAGAATCCTCATAGTAGGAATATAACAGAGGGAGGCTTGGGTGGGAAGTTTTTCAATCATCATCATCGTCGTCCGTATATTCCCCGCCATCGTATTCACCAATATCAAGCACGATTCCGGTGAGGGGAATCCGGACAGTCTCAGCCCTGGGATCGTGGCTGGAAAAAAGTGCCCAGACCCAGGCGATGCCGACGGCCAGCATAACGATAGCCCATCCTGGGCGGGCGTTTGCCAGCCCTTCCTCCTCCGGACCTTTCTTGCGACCTGTGACCATCGACATGCCGATGGCCTCCTTATGGCGCAGTGTGTGCCAGATGATACCCGCAAGGTGGGCTGCTATTGTTGCCAACAGGGCGATCGCCAGCCCCTCGTGGAGTTCCTCGCCGATTTCACCCAGCCACCCCGCGCCGGATACAATCAGTAAGGGAACAAGGGTGAACATCACCATGGCAGCCAGCGCACATCCCGGGTTGTGCCCGATGTAGCGCCGCGCCTTGCCGGTCAATGTCCCCAAAAAATAAGTCACCACAGCGCCAGGTCTCAGCGGCATGGCGGAGAAGCGGTTGTGTCGCGACCCCACCACCCCCAGGAGAACCCGAATCACCAGCGCGAACGCCGCAACCAGTCCAAAAAGCGTGTGCAGTTGAAAAACCGGGCTATCATCATCCACCAGAAATCCGATGGCGAGCGCCACAGTGAGCGAGCCGGCAAAGGTCCAGTGGAACAAACGCAGCGGCAGATCCCAAACGAGTATGTTTTTTTTCATGACGATGGCTTAGTTGATGATTTTGAACTCCTTCAATCCCTCGCGACAGATGGGACATTTCTTTTCTGGTAGCTTGATCACTACCAAACCACAATCCTCACACACGTAACAGGTGATGGACGTCTCTCCACGGATGTCGTCAAGCGCGTGTTGAAAAAGCGTCGCGAGTTCTTTATCGCTACGCATGCTATAGTTGAATGCACGGACAGCGGACTTCTCCCTGTCGGCCTTGGCGATTGTTAGAAAGCCACGGTAGTCGGTGCCGCTTTCCGCTGTCTCATCCCTGATCGCACTTTGGAGATTCTCCGCAGTGGTGCCGGGCGTGACTGCATCGAGCTTGAAAGTATCGATTCGACCACCGATTTTCACGATGGCCCGCGCGACGATCTTGCTGTGGATCTCCTCGGACACTGCGGCTGCCCGAAAGAGTTTCGCAGTTTGCCTGAGGTTCTCGGCATCGGCCTTGCTGGCAAATTGCCGGTATCGGTTCGCCGCATTGGACTCACTCTGATAGGTGCGGTTGAGATTCTGAACGGTGGTTGCCGCCTCTGTCGTAACAGTGAGGGCAGCGAGGGCGATGGTGATGGAGAATAGTTTCTGTTTCATGGTGAGTGAATCATGCCACCGTACCATTAGAAACCCGCCCCCGGGACATTAGAAATTTCTTATTTTCTCACCAGCCCGCTTGCGCGATGGGCTTCGCGACCTCAGTCGCAAAGGCCCCGAAGTGGAACCGCCAATCAAGCTGGCAACGACTCGTTCACGGCCAGACCAACCAGAGGTAAGCGAGGAACAGGGCGATCAGGACTGCGCCCTCGGCGCGGCTGATGCGGAAGCCGCTGCGCATCAGCGGCAGCAGTATCACGGAGGTGACCAGCATCGCTCCAAAATCGACCAGCCGCACACCGCCGGTCTCCAGCGGGTTCACCGATGCGGCGAGGCCGCCGATGCAGAGCAGGTTGAAAATGTTGGAGCCGACGACGTTGCCGATGGCGATGTCCGTCTGGCGGCGTATTGAGGCGACCACCGAGGTTGCCAGCTCCGGCATCGAGGTGCCCGCGGCGACGATGGTCAGCCCGATTGCGGCCTCGCTCCATCCGAGCACACGCGCAATGGCGGAGGCATTGTCGACGAACAACCTCGCACCGACCACCAGCATCACCAGCCCGACCAGTGCCAGGCCGACACTGAACACCAGCGGGCGGCCCGGTGGAGTCGGGCCCGCGCCGTCCGGCAGGACGATCTCCATCCCGGCGGAGAGCTCCCGTTTTGAAACACGGATCGACCAGCTTGTATAGACTAACAGAATCGCAAACATCAACAAACCCTCCCAGCGCGCCAGTTCGCCGCCGGTGGTCAGCAAAAGCACAAACAGCACCGAGGCAGCGAGCATGATCGGCATGTCCCTGCGGATTATGTTGAGGTTCACCGCGAGCGGACAGATCAGTGCGGAGATGCCGAGGATGGCGGCGACGTTGAATATGTTAGAGCCGACAATGTTGCCGACCGCAATCCCGCCCTGGCCGGCGAGCGAGGCTTTTACCGACACCGCCAGCTCCGGCGCGCTGGTGCCGAAGGCGACCACGGTCAGTCCGATGACCAGGGCGCTCAGGCCGAGCCGGGCCGCAATCGCCGACGCGCCGCGCACAAGAAAATCCGCACCAACGGTGAGCACAACGAGACCGAGGATGAGAAACAGGATGGTGATCATGGGTAGAGGGGCCAGAGGAGCGGCAGCATGAGCAGGACAATCACCACCAGCAGCAAGGTCAGCAAGCCACCGATTTTAATGAAGTCGAGCGTACGGTATTTGCCGGCACCATAGACCAGCAAACACGCCGGCTCAAGGGGGGCAATGAAGGAAATGGATGCGGCCAACATCACACCGATGGCAAAGGTGCGCGGGTCCGCCCCCAACTCGGCGGCCGACGCCATCGCCACCGGCAGCACAACGAGTGCCGCCGCCGCGTTTGACATCGGCTGCGTCAAGACAATGGTGAGCAGTAGAAAACCCGCCAGCACCGCGGAGACCCCGTAGGGGGAGAGCGCACCGGTCACCCACGAGGCCAGCAGCTCCGCAGCACCGGTCTTCTCCATCGCGGTCCCGAACGCAGTCATACCTCCGACGAGGATCAGCAGACGCCAGTCGATGAACTCACGTGCCTTTTCGGCAGGAATACAGCCTGAAAGAATCACCAGCACGGCGCCGCACAGGAATGCCACCGACATCGGCAGCAGGCCACAGCCACCGCAGGCGACCGCCACCGCAAAAATCGCCAGCACCGCCCAGCCGCGTCGGCTGTCCGTGGCGGGCGACATGGGGGCGGCATCATCGCCTAGCAGACGAAGGTGGGCACCGGGCCGCCGCAGCTCCTCGATCCGCTCTGCGGGGCCGTGCAGCAGCAGCACGTCCGCCTGGCGCAGGCGTTCGGTGGCGAGACTTTCAAGTATCGGCTGGCCGCCCCGGTTGACCGCCAGCACACTCGCCCCGTAACGTTGGCGGAACTGCACCTCCTTGAGTGTCGCCCCGGTCAGCTCACCACCCGGCAGCACGATGGCTTCGACCACAAGCAGGTCGGCGCCCGGGTAGTCGGACTCGATTTCCTCAGGGTCAACTTTTGATTTGAACACCAGACCCTCGATTTTGGAAACCTGGCGCAGTCGCTCGGCATCGCCCTCGATGATCAACCCGTCGCCCGCCCGGATCACCGTATGGGGGTCGATCGCCAGTGACTCACCGCCACGTATGATCTGAACCAACCTGAAACCAACCAGGGAGAGCTCCCAGTCGAAGGCGCGCTCGCCGACCAGCGGCGAACTCGGCAACACGCTGACCTCGGTGAAGTAGTTGCGGAGTTCGGCGGCATCGTTGACCGCGTCATTGGCATGCGTCGGAAGCATTCTATTGCCGAGCGTCACCATAAAAGCGATACCCGCCACCAGCAGCACCAGCCCGACGGGCAGGATTTCGAACATCCCCAGGGGCTCGAGCCCCGCGCGCGCGATGTAGCCGCTGACGGCAATATTGGTGGAGGTGCCTATCAGGGTGCAGGTGCCGCCGATGATCGAGGCGAAGGCCAGCGGCATGAGTAACTTCGAAGCACTGATACCGGAGCACTGCGCGAGGCTGGAAACCGGGGGGACAAAAACGGCTGCCACCGTGGTATTGTTCATGAAACCGGACACCGAAGCCGAAGCCGCCATCAGGTAGGCGGTGAGTCGCCGCGCGTTGCTGCCTGCTAGACGCAATAGTAGTGCCGCCCCGAAGTGCAGCACCCCGGTGTGTTGCAAGGCTCCCCCGAGTACAAAAATGGCGCCCAGCATGATGATCACCTCATTGCTGAAACCGGCAAACGCCTCGGCCGGAGTCAGAATACGTGTTCCTGTTAGAACACACAGCGCCAGCAGCGTAATGACATCCACCGGCAGCCTTTCCGCCGCAAACAGCACCACGATGGCAAGCAGCAAGACAAAGATAATAATAATCTCGTGCGACATCAGGTGGCGGAATGGTTACAGGGGGTAGCCTTGAAATGACCGGACACCGGGCATTTCACTAAGGTAAAGAATAGCTCTCTACTCAAGCGCGCCAAGGAGATTCTATGTCACCCCTTGCTCAAAGCTCTTTTTTTTCATCCGCTCGATCGGCAGCTTCCTCATCAGCCTTTTCAGCCTTTTCCTCATCGGCCTTATCAGTCCTGCCCTTTTCCTTGTTCTCACCCGGAGAACATTTTCCGGACATTCATGTGGATATCCCGAACGCGGGGAGAATCCACAACTGCAGCGCGAAATAGAGGGCGACCATGCCCACGACGATCCATATTTTTTCCATGCGGAGAACATAGCACGGCAAACTCATTTTGCAGGGATTTCTTCTTGCAAGGCTAATAAGTAAGTGCTTACTTACCACCATGCCGAGAAAGCCGAAAACAGCCACCCGTGTCCGCCGCTCGACCGAGGAACGCCAGCACGACACCATTTCCGCGGTGATCGAGCTTGCCGCCACGGATGCCCCGGAACGCCTGACCACCGCGCGCATTGCCCGCCACATGGGGCTCAGCGACGCGATCCTGTTCCGCCACTTCCCCAGCAAGGCCGCCGTCTGGGCAGCGGTCATGAAATGGGTGACCGGCACCCTGGAAGCGCGTTTCGGAAAAGCCGAGCTTGGGGCGGACTCGGCGCTTGAGGTTCTCGAGCGGCTCTTTCACCGCCACATCGACTTCGCGCACGCCCACCCCGGCGTGCCGCGACTGCTTTTCTCCGAGCTGCAGCGTCCGGACGACACCGCGGCCAAGCGTATCACACGCGAGTTTCTCGCCCGTCACGCCACCCGCGTCCGCCGCTGGCTTGAAAAGGGTCGGGCATCCGGCGAGTTCCGGTCCGACCTCGATGCCGACGCGGCGTCCACGCTCTTCATCGGCTGCATCCAGGGTTTGGTCGTGCAGACGCTGCTCAGCGGCGACCCCGACCAGTTGCAGCGCTCCGCGCCCGGCACCTTTGACCTTTTCCGCCACAGCATCATCTCCCCGTCATGAAACTTCCAGCCAACACCCGCCGCGTCCTGTTGATCGTCGCCATTCTGCTGCCGCTGGCCGCGCTTTTCATCTTCACCGCCTTCCGCTCGGGCCCGCTGGCACCGGTGGACGTGACGGTCGCCGGGGTTGAAAACAGGGCGATCTCCCCCGCCCTCTCCGGTATTGGCACCGTCGAGGCGCGTTACCGTTTTAAGATCGGCCCCACCCGCAACGGACGTCTCGCCACCCTCGGGGTTGACATCGGGGATACGGTTAAAAAAGGCCAGTTACTCGGCACGATGGACCCCGTTGACCTGGGCGAGTTGATCGCGTCGCAGCAGAGCAAGGTTGCGGCCCTTGAGTCCCATGTTGCCATGGCCCGCTCACAGGTCGCGGAAGCCGAGGCCCAGCAGGACTATGCCGCCAGCAAGGCGCGGCGCAACGCGGTGTTGCTGAAAACCCGGGCCACCAGCCGGGAGGACTACGAGTCCGCCGTCCGCAACCAACTCGCGGCGCAATCGTCCCTCGAAACCGCCCGCTCCGCCGTCAGGGCGGCCAGCGGCGACCTGGCCGCCGCCCGCGCCGCGCTCAACGCCGTGGTCCGCCAGAAGGAGGAACTCACCCTGCTTGCGCCGGTCGATGGCCTGGTGGTCGAACGCCGGATCGAACCCGGCAGCACCGCGGTGGGCGGCGAGACGGTTCTGGAAATGATCGACCCCGGCTCGCTCTGGATCGAGCTGCGTGTCAACCAGCTCGAGTCCGCCGGCCTGCGCGCCGGTCTGCCCGCCCGCGTCACCCTGCGCTCGCGCCCCGGCGAATCGCTCGCGGGCCGCGTGCTGCGCGTTGAGCCGCTTGCCGACGCGGTCACCGAGGAACTGCTCGCCAAGGTCGTTTTTACAACACCACCGGCGAGCCTGCCGCCGCTTGGGGAGCTGGTGGAGGTGGACATCGATCTACCCGCCGGGCCCGCCACGCCCGTGGTTCCCGCCGCCGCCATCCACCTCCAGGACGGGCGCGCCGGTGTCTGGATTGCCGATGAAAACAAACCGCGTTTCGCACCCATCCGCACCGGCCGCCGCTCCGCCAACGGCATGATCCAGGTGCTCGACGGACTGCAAGCCGGTGAGGCCAAAGTCATTGTCCACAGTGCCCGTGCCATTTCCCGCCACACCCGTCTGCACATCACCGAGAGCCTAACGCCATGATCAATCTCGCCGGTCGCGACATCCTGCACGCCTGGAAAAAATTCTTCCTCACCGGCGCCGGGCTCGGCCTGCTGATCGGGGTGACCCTGAGTATGGCCGGCATCTACCGCGGCATGGTGGATGACGCCCGCGCCTTGTTAGACAACAGCGGCGCCGACCTCTGGGTGGTGCAGCAGGGCACCCTCGGCCCCTACGCCGAGCCCTCCAGCATCCCCGACGACCTCTACCGCGACCTCAGCGGTTTTTCCGGTGTCGAGCGCGCCGCCAACGTCACCTACCTCACCATGCAGGTCCGCCACGGCGAAAGCGACGTCCGCTCCATGGTTGTCGGCACCGTGGCGGGGGGGCCCGGCGAACCCGGCCAGGCGCCGCGACTGGTGGCCGGCCGCCCCATCGTCCGCAACCACTACGAAGCCGTCGCCGACCTCGCCAGTGGGTTTCGGCTCGGCGACCGGATCCGCATCCGCCGCCACCTGTTCACCGTCGTGGGCCTGACCCGCCGCATGGTTTCCTCCAGTGGCGACCCGATGATTTTCATCCCCCTACGCGACGCCCAGGAAGCCCAGTTTCTCAAAGACAACGAAGCCATCCACCAGCAGCGCGCCCGCACCCTAACAAACCCCGCGTTCAACCCGCCACAGAACCCCGGATTCGCCGATGCCGTCATCGCCTCGCAAACCACCAACTCCCAGGTCAACGCCGTGCTCATCCGGCTCGCCCCCGGTGTTGACGCCGACGCCACCGCCGCCGCCATCCGGCGCTGGAAACGGCTGCAAGTTTACACCCGGGCCGAAATGGAAAAAATCCTCATCGGCAAGCTCATCGCCACCTCCGCCCGCCAGATCGGGCTGTTCCTCGTGATTCTCTCCATCGTCAGCGCCGCCATCGTCGCCTTCATCATCTACACCATGACGATGGCAAAAATCCGCGAGATCGCCGTGCTCAAACTCATCGGCACCCGCAACCGCACCATCGCCGCGATGATTCTCCAGCAAGCCCTCGGCCTCGGCCTGATCGGTTTTGCCGTCGGCAAAATCATCGCCACCGCCTGGGCACCCTATTTCCCGAAATACGTGCTCCTGCTCCCCGGCGACACCATCCGCGGCTTTGTCGCCGTCGTTGTCATCTGCACCCTCGCCAGCCTGCTCGCCATCCGTATCGCGTTAAAGGTCGATCCGGCGGAAGCTATCGGTTAGACCCAGCATTACAATTCCCCATGAAAACCTACGGCATCACCATTGAAAATCTCCGCAAGCGCTACGGCGAGGGGCCGACCGCGGTCGATGCGCTCAAGGGTGTGGACATGCATGTCTCCCCCGGCGAGGTTGTCGGGCTCATCGGGCCGTCGGGCTCCGGGAAAAGCACCCTGCTCAAGGCGCTCGGTGCCGTCATCGAGCCTAGCGGCGGACGGATGACCCTGGGCGAGCGCGTCATTTACGACGACGGCTGGAAAGTCCGCGATCTTCGCGCCCTGCGCCGAGATCTGATAGGTTTTGTGTTCCAGGCGCCGCACCTCATTCCTTTTCTCGATGTGGTCGACAACGTCGCCCTGCTGCCGATGCTCGCCGGGGTTTCAAAACGCGATGCCCGCCAACGCGCGCTGGAGCTCTTCGACACCCTGGACATCGCCCACCGCGCCACCGCCATGCCCGCGCAGCTCTCCGGCGGCGAGCAACAACGCGTCGCCATCGCCCGCGCCCTGGTCAACCACCCGCCCGTCATTCTCGCCGACGAACCCACGGCACCACTCGACAGCGAACGCGCCATCGCCGTGATCACCACCCTCAACGACATGGCGCGCCAATTCAACACCGCCGTCATCGTCGTCACCCACGACGAGAAAATCATCCCCACCTTCCGCCGCATCTATCAGATCCGCGACGGACGCACCGAGGAACAGGAGGGCGAAGGCCGCCTACCCACCGGTGCATGACCGGTCGGCGACGGGGAGCGATGCCGACCCTACTGGTTTTTCATGTTGTGCGCCACCATGGTGAAAAAGGTGCGCAGGTCCATCTGGATCGACTTCGGCACCTTGGTTTCCTCCATCGCAGCATCCATCAGCTCCAGCCAGCGTTCGGCCTCGGCGTCGCCGATGGGAAAAGGGGCGTGGCGCATCCGCAGCCTCGGGTGCCCCCGCTTCGCCTGATAACGTGGATCATTTCCAAAACGAAACAGCAGGAAATCACGCAACCGCTCCTCCGCCCCGGCAAAGTCCTGCTCGGGGTACATCGGCGCGATCAGGTCGTCCGTCTTCACCCGCTTGTAAAACGCGGCCACCAGCTTGGTAAATCCCGCCTCGCCGAGAATGGTGTAGATTACTTCTTCGTTCATGATGGTGGCCAGCTAGGCATCCGCTGGATTAATTTCAAGGATCTTTATGTGCATGTCGGCATCGTCGATCCAGTAGGACAATGCATAATCTCCGACGATGGTGTGGTGAAGCAGCCTTCCGCTCACATCATACTCCTCAGCATCAGATTGCCCCAGAGGGTCATTGCCGATGGCAACAAGCGCTGCACGGATGTTGTGGCGTTCATGCGTCGGCAGAGCCTCGGTGAATTGAACCACTTCGATGGCAATCAGCAGCACATAGTCCATCACTGGAAACCCAACTTTTTATCAAACTCATCGAGTGTGACCCATCCGTCTGGTGTGGTGTCGTCAATTTTTTCGGCCATGCGCCGGGCGTATCCCTTGTCTTCGCGGTGCCTGAGCGTCATCAGGAATGCAGTCAGCTCCCTGAGGGCTTCCGCCGGCAGGTTCTCCATCTCCGATTTGATTTCCGTGATGCTCATGCGGTCAGTATAACGCAAAGACAGATGATCGCAAACCCGTTTACGCGCCCTGCCGGGCGCTGGCCTTGAGGCGCAGGGCGTTGAGGGCGATGAAACCGGTGGCGTCGTCCTGGTTGTAGGCTTCCTCCTCACCTCCCTCCATGGTGGCGATGGCCTCGGAGTAGAGCGAGTAGGGCGAGCGGCGGCCCGCCTGCATGCAGTTGCCTTTGTAGAGCTTGAGCCGGACCTCGCCGGAGACCGTTTGTTGGGTGGAGGTGACCAGCGCCTGGATCGCCTCGCGCTCGGGCGCAAACCAGAAGCCGTTGTAAACGAGCTGGGAGTACTTGGTGATGAGTCCGTCGCGCACCGCCTGGGCCTCGCGGTCAACCGTCAGGGTTTCCAGGTCGCGGTGGGCGGCGAGGATGATGGTGCCGCCGGGGGTTTCATACACACCGCGCGACTTCATACCGACGAAGCGGTTCTCAACAATATCGATACGACCGATGCCGTGTTTGCCACCGAGGAAATTCAGCACCCGCATCACGCCGTACGGGCTGAGCAGGGTGTAACCGTCTTTTTCACCCTCGCCCTTGAAGTCGCCGAGCTTGGCGATCACCTGGTCGAGACCGTCGTATTTGAGTCCGATGATGTTACCTTTTTCGAACAGGAACTGCACATACTCGGGGGTGTCCGGTGCATCCTCGGGGGAGACGGAGAGCACATACATGTCGCGGTCGGCCTCGCCGGTGGCGTCGTGCCAGGTGTCCTCAAGCGCGCCGGCCTCGAAGGAAATGTGCAGCAGGTTGCGGTCCATCGAGTAGGGTTTTTTGCGCGAGGCGGTCACATCGATACCGTGCTCCTCGCAGTAGGCGATCATTTCCGACCGCCCGGGGAACTGGGCGCGGAACTCGGCGTCGCGCCACGGCGCGATCACCTTGATGTCGGGAGCGAGCGAGGCGACGGAGAGCTCGAAGCGCACCTGGTCGTTGCCCTTGCCGGTGGCACCGTGGGCGATGGCGTCGGCACCCTCTTTGATGGCGACGTCCACCATGCCCTTGGAAATGCACGGACGCGCGATGGAGGTTCCTAACAGGTAGCGACCCTCGTAAAGGGCGTTGGCCTGGAACATGGGGTAGATGTAGTCGGCGGCGAACTCCTCCTTGAGGTCGCCGATGTAGCACTTGCTGGCACCGGTGCGCAGCGCCTTGGCCTCCAGGCCGTCCAGCTCCTCGCCCTGGCCGACGTCGGCACAGTAGGCGATGATTTCTGCGTTGTACTTTTCCTTGAGCCAGAGAAGAAGAACTGAGGTATCGAGACCTCCGGAATATGCGACGACGATTTTCATGGTAGTATTGGATTGAAAAAAGAATGAGTCCGCCAGGTTCCCCCGAGAGACGGGCGGAGGGAAACACATTAGGAATCAGGATACAAGATACAAGAACTAAGATTCGGAGATCTCAGTGTCATCCGTCGTTTCCAGCTCTGTCGTTTCGACCTCCGTCGATTTGGCTTTTGTGGTGATCGCCGGGGTAGCCTTCGGGCTTGGCAGCACCTTGCGCATGAGTTTTTTCAACCCTCCCTCGGCGGCCTCCTCGGCGGCCTCGGCGTCACGCATCGCCTTTTCCCAGGCCGGGGCAAAGCCGGGCGCCTGCTCACGCATGGAGCTGACCGCTGTCTCCATCATTTGCAGATGTCGCAGTTCGGCGCGACCGGGCTTCTGTTTGGCGACATTCAGGTTTCCGCGCAGCGTTTCGTTCTGCGCACGTAGTTCATCGAGCTGGCTCTGGAGCGCCTCGTTGCCCTTGGCATTGATCTTGAGCTGGGTGTTGAGATGGGTCTGCAGCTCCTTGTTTTCCTCAGAAATGCGTTTGTTTTCGGTCTTGAGGTTGACGATGTCCTTACGCATCAGTTTCCACGTCATCCCCACTAGAAACAAGCCCACTATCAGCCCCCAGGTGAATGGCTGCGAAATAATCTGCATGAATGAGTCCATGGCGGAATCATAGGGCAGGAACCGTGGATGCCAAGCCAGATATCTTCAGCGATTTATTAGTGGAAAAACCAGCCCCTATTATAATGGCTGGAGTCGCGGAAAGTGGGTAGTCTGTGGTCAACCGCAAGGAACGCCATGAACCTGAACCGACTAAAAAGAGGTTTTACCCGCACCAATCCAGAGCGAGGACTTTACAGTCTTCCGGGTGCGCAGAAACCGGATCGGCATAAAGAAAGGCCCACTACTGTTAGAGTGAAGGGGCGCTACATTCCTCAGGACACCGACCGCATGGGTCAGCTTTTTGGGATGATGGGTTATATCCATGCTTGGCTATACGTCATCCTAATGCCTTGCGCGATGCTGGCTGAAAACACCATGGACTTTGACCCCTTGTCGGTCTTTCTGATCGGGCTGGCTGTGGTCCATGGATGCGCCATGGCTGCTGACGGCCTGCGCCATAGTGAAGCTCCCTGGGCACGCAAAGGCATCAAGATCTTCTGGATCTCGACGCTGGCCTTCAGCCTCTACGGGCTACTTGTCCCGTAGCTAGCGCAGTTTCTTTTTCCAGTAATCTGGAATGATCACCGTGGGAATTTCCGCCGGGAACCTTCCGCGGATCTGCTTGAGTTCCTCCGCAGAGGGAACGTCCGTCCGGGTGAGATCCGCGATCACCCACCAGCCGTCTTCGTTGCGACGCAGGAAGGTCATCTGCACGAAATCACCGATCATGCTGTCGTCCTCGAGGTAGCTGCCATCCGGCTTTACGGCGTGCCCTTCAAAACAGACATAATTGCCCAGCACTTTGATGGTGTCTATTTTCCACAAGAAGCGGATCTTGGGATCGATACTACTCGTCTGGCGGGCATACTTGCGCATGGCATCACAGATGGCCTTGCGGACCGGGGCTCCGGGTTTCGGTGTGTAGGGGGCGGCCCCGGGGTCGGCCTGAGCGACGGCGGGCATCATCATACCGGCCATTATTGTTAGAATACATACGGCACGTTTCATAGCTAAATCCCTTCTTTGGATTTGGCTTCATGATGCAGTATGAACGACCCTTGGGTCAATCTTGAAAGCCTGGCCCTACTAAAGAAACGGCCGCAAATTTTAATAGCGTGACTCTTGATAGCCCTTGAAGTTGATGTAGGCGAAATAGGCAAAAAAGATCAGCCCCATGGTCATCTTCATGGACAGCATGATGAATACCACGACCACACAGGTGATGATACTGATTTTATGCATCGCTTTTTTGGATTTCACAAACTGGTCCATGAACTGGCCACCATCCAAGGGATAAACAGGCAGCAGGTTCAAGACGGACCACCAGATATTGATCCAGATCATCGCGTTCAGAAATCCATAGACGGGTTTATTGTCAGGGAAAAACCGCACCATGATTTCGTGGGGCACGTTGGTGTAGTGCACGTAGATACTCAACCGATCGAGGGCCTCTGCCGTTGGAAAAACAAGAAACACAACGGCGACGCTGACGACGGCCAACAACAAGCCTGCACCCGGACCGGCAAGGATCATGGCACATCGTCCGCGGCGATCAAACCTTCCCCCCTGCTGATAGGCAAGCCCCCCGAAGGCCACGAGCCTGATCCACACGGTTCCGCCTCCAAGTTTCCAACCCGTAAGCGCGTGCCCGAGTTCATGCACAAGCACCGAAACAAATCCCGCGAGGACAAACAGAGCCACCCCCATAAAGGCGTTTGGGTCGCTGGAGGAAAGCGCCGTCATCCCTCCGCCGATAAACGCCATCACCACCCAGAACCAGGGTTCGACTTCGACAGGGATTCCAAAAATCGTAAAACGCAACATGGGTGAGCAGGGGTAAGGTTATCCTTGTTTGGCGGCGAGCAGGTTGGCGGCGGAGACCAGCGCCTTGAGGCCTGCCATCTCAATGGACGGATCGACCCCGCAACCCCAGACAAGCGCCTGGCTATCGAGAGCCCGCAACTGGATATAAGCCGCGGAATCCGCATCCGATCCCCCCCGCACCGCATGGGAGCGGTAATCAGTCAGGGTGAAGTTCTTCAGATCCACCTGCTCAAGGGCATGCACAAAGGCGTTGATGGGACCATTTCCCAGGCCGCTGATGTGTTTTGTTTCCCCATTGATGGCAACATCCGCGTGGCAGGCCACTTCACCTTTTTTACCCGCATGGTGGTCGAGCTCGTAATCGAGCAAGGCCATGGGCTCGGTGAGGTTGACAAACATCTTGAAGAACGCATCGTGGATTTCATCGGGTGAGAGTTCACGCCCCAATTCATCGGCCAGCGCGTAGATGCTCATACCGACCGTTGGGTGCATCGTCTTGGGAAGGTCGAAGCCGTGTTCACGATCCAGGACGTAGGCGACCCCACCTTTTCCTGACTGCGAGTTGATCCGGATGATCGCCTCGTACGAACGGCCAATGTCCTGGGGATCGATGGTCAGGTAGGGCACCTCCCAGGAGGTGCCGGGATTTTTTTTGGTTTCCTCATTCCTCCGGTCGAGCCCCTTCTTGATCGCGTCCTGATGGGAGCCTGAAAAAGCGGTGAAGACCAGCTCGCCGGCGTAGGGGTGGCGCTCGGCGACGGTCATCCGGGTCACGCGCTCATAAACGGCACGGATCGATGGCAGGTCGGAGAAATCGAGTCCCGTCTCGATGCCATGCTGGTTCATGTTCAGTGCGACGTTGGCAATATCCAGATTACCCGTACGTTCGCCGTTTCCAAACAGGGTGCCCTCCACCCGGTCCGCCCCGGCCATCAGGCCAAGTTCAGTGGCGGCGGTGCCGGTGCCACGGTCGTTATGGGTGTGCAGGGAAACGGAAACCGAGTCACGCCGGTTCAAATGACGGCACATCCACTCGATCATGTCTGCATGGACGTTAGGTGTCGTCCACTGCACGGTGTCGGGCAGGTTGATGATCATTTTATGGTCGGGCGTAGGCTGCCAGACGTCGATCACGGCATTGCAGCACTCGAGGGCAAAATCGAGCTCCGTATCGGAAAACGACTCGGGCGAATATTGCAGGATTACCTCTGTTTCGGGAATCGTCGGTGCCAGCTCCTTGACCAGCTTGGCCCCCTCGATAGCCAGTTGTTTGATCTCTTCACGGGATGCATTGCCAAAGGTGATCCGGCGTTGCAGTGGTGAAGTGGAGTTATAAATGTGCACGATCACGCGACGGGCTCCCTTGATGGCCTCAAAAGAACGGCGGATCAGATGCTCCCGCGTCTGGACCAGAAGCTGGATGGTGACGTCGTCAGGAATCAGGTTCTCCTCGATCAGACGGCGGCAAAAATTGAATTCGGTATCAGAGGCAGACGGGAAGCCGATCTCGATTTCCTTGAATCCGATGCGGCAGAGCAGTTGAAAGAACTCGAGTTTTTCTTCAACCGACATCGGCACAGGCAGGGCCTGGTTCCCGTCTCGCAAATCCACGCTCGTCCATATCGGAGCCTGGGTGATAGTACGGTTCGGCCACTGTCGATCGGGCAGATCAACGGCGGGAAACGCACGGTATTTCTGGATGCTTTCGGTCTTCATGACGCGGGTTGATGCGGGTTTTCAGCTGAAAATGCAAGCATCAAGCTTGGTGCTTACGAGATTGTAACGCTTTTCCTCCTTGCAGAAAACAGAACCAGCAGTCAGTATACGGGAAGTTATGAATATCAAGCTACTACTCACCGTGTCGTTGGCCGGCTTCGCCTGCCTTGGTCTGAACTCGTGCTCAACCACCGGAGGCGGCGGATCGATGTCGGCTTTGATGGCCAAGTATGAGGCGTATGACCGCCCCGCAAGCCTGCCCAGCAACCCGGCCAATGTCAGGGTCAAGGTATCAACCAACAACCGTATGGCCTACGTGATGGAGGGCAACCGCCCACTGCTGATCATGCCGGTGACGGTGGGCACAGCGTCAAACCCCACCCCGAAGGGAAGCTTTCGCATTTTCAACAAAACCCACTACCATCGCGCCAACACGCACGGTTATGCCATCAACGGGGATCGTGTGATCCCTTGCTATTTGAAAAACAAGCCGGCGGGGTGGCAGTTCAAGGGAACGCCGATGCCCTACTGGTGTGAATTCAAGGGGGCCTACGGATTCCACACGGGCTGGATGAAACCCTTCCCCGCCTCGCACGGCTGCCTGAGGATGCATAAAAACGTCGCGCCCAAGTTCTTCCGTCTGGTTAGCAACGGCACGCCGGTTTACATCGCACACAGTCTACCGGAGGACGCCACCATCGGCCGCGATATCCCGCGCCCTCCCGACTCCACCCCACTGCCGAACAACCCTCACAAGATGATGGTGACCAACGAGTTCTTTACCCAGCATAAAAAGCCGACGTATCAGTAGACGGTGGTTAGTAGCCGGTAGTCGGTAAAAATACACTCTGTCACATCAGGGAGCTTTCTTAGGAAGGCTCCCTGTTTTTTTATCAATACCCCCATCAATAAGTTGGGGGTTTTTCGTTTAAGAATCAGGGGGAATTCGGACAAAAATGCATCAATTCGCAAAAATTCGGTAACCTCGCCCCTCCGTTTGCGAATTATAAGAGTGCCCCTTTCTGATGCGATGATGACCACTCATCCTTTCTTCACATTGCATAAAATACCTGTTTAGAGCCCAGCCAACCCCTAACAACTAACGAGTCGTGATCAGATACATAATCCACCACCAGAGCAACCATGATTATGAAAAATTCTACCTGTAATACACACACACACCGTATTGTTTTTGCCTTATTGTTTCTGATTCTGATCACCCGTTTACATGCCGTTGGGCATACGGACGATTTCGATCCCGATATTGATCAATCACTGTGGTCGAATTTTGAAGGCACAGTGGAAGCAAACCAACATGGTCAGCAAGCTGGACCGGGTTCCACAGGCAAGAGTCTGTGGTTTGGAGGAACTGGAACCCGTGCGGCAACAACAGTACCCATTGATACCCGGGGAGGTGGCACCATAGCCTTTGACATTGCATTGGGTTCCGGAAACGGGTTGCCGTGGGAAGATGTCAATCTGGTTCCATCCCAATATGAAGCGATTATTCTGGAGTATTCCACCAATGGTGCAGGCTATATCCAGATAGGGAATGACTTCCAAAACAAAACCTGGCAGTCGTTCACGTTTCCAATTCCCGCTGGAGCGATGGGATCGGCGACGAAATTCAGATTTCGTCAGATCTCACACAGCGGTTCAAATTACGACCACTGGGCGATCGATAACCTAAACATTATAGTAGTAACCACAGGTGAGATAGAAGTGTCGAAGGGAGCGACTCAACTTGTATCGGGAGGTGCCGGACTCACGTTCGGGGCCGCTGTTGTGGGCACAACAGGAAGCTCTCAATCACTGGTCGTGAAAAACAGTGGTGATTTGGTTCTCGGGAATGTTTCCGCAATAATCTCCGGTGTGCACGCCACAGATTTCAGTCTCGATACGTCTGGACTGGGATCGTCGATTACACCAGGAACACAAGACACGCTCAGCATCGTTTTCACACCCAAGGGGCTGGGGACGAGGACAGCCAAGCTTCAGATCACAAGTGATGATTCCGATGAGAATCCTTTCGAGATCAACCTGACAGCAACGGGCCAAGCCCCTGAGATCGAGATCTCCAACGGAAGCGGCGGACTGGACAATGGGATGTCGACGGTTGAGTTTGGCAAGAGTTTGGTCAGGGCCAGTGGCGGCGCTGAAGTCTTCACGATATCAAACACGGGAACAAGTCCTTTGACCGAACTACAAGTCCAGCTGATCGGCTCAATCGCCCAGGACTTTACGCTTAACACAAACGCTTTGGCTACAACTGTCCAGCCCGGCGCCACTACAAATTTCAGCGTAACGTTTTCACCCGCGACTCTTGGCGTAAGAACCGGTATACTCCGCATACGCAGCAGTGACCTAGATGAAGGGCAGTTTGACATCCAGATCACGGGTACGGGCGTCCAGCCGGATATTGCGATCTTCCATAAAACCCAGGAGCTTACCACACCAGCCCAAGGGGTCGACCTGGGAAGTGAGACCATGGGTTTGGAGGCGGCAGAAGAAATTTTCATGATTTCCAACACGGGAGGATATCCACTCAGCGGAATTTCCATGACTATGGCTGGCGCCAATCCAGGCGACTTCAGAATTTCAGGGGCCGGTGTTCCGGATGTGATTGAGCCAGGACAAACCGCCACGTTCGGTGTGATTTTCGCACCGAGCGGTATTGGTACCCGCACTGCCATTCTGACGGTTGCTAGCGATGACCCAGACGAAACCTCTTTTGAAATCCATCTACAGGGCGCAGGTCTGATTCCTCCAGCAGATATTGCTATTACCAATGGCAGCCAAGTGCTGGTTGATGCCGCATCCGGTATCGATTTTGGTAATCTTGACTCCGATGTGCCAAGAGGTGCAAAGCAAATCTTGATCACCAATACCGGCGGCGAAGACCTTACTGGAATCTCGTTCAGTATCGACGGCTCTGATGCCGCACTGTTCTCTGTGGATACAGCAGGGACGGCCAGTTCGCTTGCGCCCGGCGAGTCCACCAGCTTCATAATCGCATTCGCGGCGAATAATTTCGACGCCTACTCCGCCACACTTCATGTCACCAGCAGCGACCCTGATGAGAGCCCGTTTGACATTGCTCTGACTGCGGCGCTTGTGGAACGTCCGTCCGATTACACAAGCGATGGAATTTTCACAGTTGATACGGGAACATCAAGTTTCAACCCACAAAACTTGACGAGTTTTGGAAATGGCGCCCTGTTCACCACTTCCAACGGTTACAAACTCTGGTACACGGATTTGGTTTCTCCCGGTGGTACAATACAACTCAGTCGCGCTGCTGGGGTATCTGGATTAAGCGGCGTCATAAAAGGTGCCGCAGACGGCTCGACACCGACATTTTTGATATCGGGGGACAAAGCATATTTTGTAGGGTTCAATGATTCTAATGGCCGCGAACTTTGGGTGACAGACGGCACCACGGAAGGCACAAAGATGGTTATTGATCTGAATCCTGGGACAGGATCAGGGGTGATTGTTCCGGGCTATCTGATGGCAGCGGTGCAAGGGGGAATACTGTTTACTGGTCAGAACGCTGACTCTGGCCTGGAGCTTTTCTTTTCAGATGGAACACCCGAAGGCACCGTCCTGATCAAGGATATCGAAGCGGGAAGCGGGAATAGTTATCCAGGTCCTGGGGCAAAGGTTGCAGGCGGCCACGTATTCGCCGCGACAAGAAGTGATATTGGCAGGGAATTATGGTTCACAGATGGAACGCCTGAAGGCACCACATTAGTAGCGGATATTCGTGTGGGAACTTCCAGCGGGGTCGACCCATATTTTGTAAGTTTGGGAGACAATGCCCTTTTCCAAGCCAACGACGGGACATCAGGAACTGAACTGTGGATCACGGACGGAACCTCGGAGGGAACCTTGCAGTTGAAAGACATCCGCGTCGGATCACCATCAAGCTTCACAAGTGAACGCCGCATGGTGGTGGCCGGTGGAAAAGTCTACTTCAGGGCATATAGTGCTGACTCAGGTTCAGAGTTGTGGATGAGCGATGGAACGCAATCTGGAACTGTCCAGGTGGCAGAGATCAATCCCAATGGGAGTTCTTCACCAGCCGATTTAGTTGCCTATGGCAACAAGCTTCTTTTCACGGCAACCGACGGCAGTCACGGCAAGGAACTCTGGATTACGGATGGTACTGCGGCTGGAACACACATGGTAACTGATTTCACCTCCGGGTCCGGAGGCACGGATATCCTGTCTATGGTGGCGGGGACAAGTTTCGTCTTTTTCTGGGCGGATGATGGCATTCACGGCGAAGAGCTCTACCGAACTGACGGCTTGAGTGTGGAATTGGTAAAAGATATCAATCAAGGAATTGGCAGCAGCACTCCAGACACGTTGCCGCTGGTTTTGGGCGATTACCTTTACGCACCGGCATTTGATGGAGGAGCCAGCGGCAGGGAGCTGTGGGGAAGCGATGGCAGCGAATCCGGAACGGAACTTTTATTCGACTTGGGAACGAGCCTTGGCAGCGTGCATAGCAGTATCTCGTTCAATGGTCAGTTGTTCTTCAATGGAGATGGGCCGGAAGGGAGGGAACTTTGGAAGAGTGACGGAACGCTGACCGGAACCACTCTAGTTAAGGATATCACGCCTGGGACGGTAGGTATAGGGCCTACAGGATTCTTCGTGGCAAACGGGATATTATATTTTACCGCAGATGATGAGATACATGGCAGAGAACTATGGAAAACAGACGGCACCGAAGCAGGAACTGAGATGGTCATGGATCTCAAAGTAGGCCCATCGGGTGCCTTCGATTATTCTGAATTAGTTGCTGTAGAACTATCCGGAAAAGTCATCCTATTACCACATAAGTTATACTCATTATACGCTCTCAATCCGGCCACTGACGATCTCGTTGAACTTACCCCCGACCTAAAACATAACATCTTTACAGAGAACGTGGCTTCTTTCGTGTTCAACGGTTTTGTTTATTTCGGCGCGGAAGATTCTGCATCGAACCACAGTGTCTGGCAAACGGACGGAACTCTGGCTGGCACGAGCTTGGTGAAGACAACGGGGACAGGGAATGTTAACGAATCAGATATTGATGTCGAAGCGGGTAATTTCGAGGCATCTGCTGGTGTTCTTTATTTTAGAGCTGGATCGACAGGCTTCGGAACGGAACTGTGGAAATCAGATGGCACCTCAGCCGGAACCTCCATGGTCAGTGACATCAGGCAGGATACACCTCACTATGGTTCCTATCCCAAGGGGTTAACCGCCCACGATGGCAAGGTTTTTTTCAAAGCCCGTGATGGGGCGGCCATCGAGAACCTATGGGTGAGTGATGGAACGAACAGTGGGACGATCAAGTTAGGCGTTTTCGCGAATATCTGGGAACCCAGATTCGCCTCGTTTGCTGGTAAATTTTACTTCGAAGCCGATGACGGAACAGGAATTGCCATGTGGACATCTGACGGCACTGTGGAAAATACGAAAAAGGTTCCTGGGTTGTATGGATTTATCCCTGGACCAGTAATCGGAGGATGGATGTATTTTGTGTCAGAGGATGAGGAAAGCGGTAGGGAACTCCGTGCAACCGACGGAGACTCCATCATTCTCGTCGAGGAACTCGGCCCTTCATTTTTGAGCGGTGTCGCCACGGGTGGTGCCATGACTGCGGTGGGAGACAATTTGTTTTACTCAGGATGGAATGGCCAGCCCGGTGTACTCGCAAAGTCCGGCCTGCGCGTGATCGGACCCACCACGGGTAATCTCAATGCCCCCGATATCACAGTTGAACACCCGGTCGGCCAGTATCTTGCAAATAACTCGTCTTCGTTGGATTTCGGCGAGATACGGCTCGGCACCATAGAGGAGCGGGAAATCACTATCTACAACACGGGGGCATCTGTGCTGACTGGGATTTCTGTAAGTATTTCCGGTCCCGACTCTAGCGAGTATGCCCTGGCCACGTCTCCGGCTTCCTCGCTGAACCCTGCTGAATCCACGACTTTCCGGGTTCGTTTCACACCTACAACGGAGGGCGTGAAACGAGCATCATTACGGATCGCCAGTAATGATCCGGTGAAAAATCCATTTGATATTGGTGTTATTGGAGTCGGATCCCTGTTCATGACTCCCCCGACATCGATCGAGCTTGATTCGGCATCCGTTTTCGAAAATCTCACGGCTTGGACTCATGTTGGTAATCTATCCGCTACGGACGAAGATCCTGATGAGACCATTAGCTTCAGTCTCGTAACAGGAACGGGAGACGCAGATAACACAAGTTTCAGAATCGTTGGAAGTGAGTTGCTAACCAACGTTGTTTTTGACCAAGAGACCCAGGCTACTCGATACATCAGAATAAGAGCGACGGATCAATTTGCCCTAACCTTGGAGAAAGAATTCGTAATCACGATTCAGGATGACAGGACGGAAGATGCAGACAATGACGGCCTCACAGAGGCCGAGGAAGAGGATCTGTATGGAACGCTTGATACTGAAACTGACAGTGACGGAGATACGTACAGTGACTTAGACGAAATCAATGCGGGAAGCGACCCTACCAACATCTATTCTCTGCCGCCCTCGGGTCCACCGGTGGCTGATTACCTTATTAATTTTGGCAAACTCCGGTCTAATGGTAACTGGGCACATGTGCCGGCGGAGGCACTAAACACTGGCAATCCCATGGAATTGATTGATCGAAACCGAAATCCCTCCCAGATATTTATCCGTGGATTCGGGCAACTCGATCATGAGCTGCTGGCCCATAATGCCAGTGATCTGGGAGTGGCAAATGGGGCGTATTGGAACGATGGAAACTATCAAGGGGTTCCCGGCCAGGCACACTGGAACTCAGGAAACCCAAAGGATTGGGTCGATCCGGAGTCGGTTGCCGACTACATCCTTGGTGATATGGGCGCCAGCTACGTGTTCGCGATCTCCGGACTGGACCCTTCCCGTCGTTATAAAATTGAACTCTTATCGGCAACCTCTCCATCCACCGCACAGGTGGCATACCGCATCTATCGTACACTCGATGGAGTCGATTCGTTAGTGAAGCTTCCAGATGGAAATAGAAATGGAACCGAAGATGGGAATGGTCAATTATTAGGCACCCATCAAGGAGCGGAATGGAATACACGCGAGGAGGGGTGGGCCGAAAAAAACTGGGTTATCTGGTCGGGTGAAAGACCTGGAATCGACCCTTCGGCAGGTACAGGATCCATCTACGGTGTTGATGAAAACGACCTCGTTATAGGAGTGTCCGGCGCGACCTACTCGTCATGGGCCGTCAACGCCATGCGCATTACCATCTTACCTGAACCGGAAATTGAGGTCGAAAATGCTGGGCAGATCCTGATTTCTGGAGGTCCGGCTCTAGACTATGGGGCCTCTGCGATTGGCTCCCCACTAGAGCTTACAGTTAGCGTAAAGAATACAGGCCAAGACACTCTTTCCAACCTAAGTTTAACCCTGAATGGAGCGGATTCTTCGGACTTCTTGATCCAAAGTGGCCTTCCTGATTATATACTACCGGGAGCTTCAGCCAGCTTCACAGTGATTTTCACTCCTTCTACAGAAGGTTCTCGAAACACCATATTAGGGATAATCAGCAATGATTTCGATGAGAATCCATTTCTCATATCTTTAGCCGGAACAGGCATGACAGCAAACGACCTATTCAATGAGACACTCGCTACGGAGAATCCTGCTTTGCAAGGCAATGATGCCTTGCCCGATTCTATCCCCTTCGACGATGGAGTTCCCAATCTTCTGAAATACGCCTTTAATATGAATCTAGCGGGATCGGATACCCACGCGCTGGAGGCCGGAGGTAGCTCGGGACTTCCTGGAGGGAAGCTCGTTGAGACCAATGGGGAAACGGTGCTTCGGGTCGAATATGTGCGAAGGAAGGGCAGCGGTTTGATTTATACTCCCCAGAAATCTGGAACACTGGCGCCGGGCTCATTCGAACCACTCTCAGGAACTGAAACTGTGAGCGACATCGTAGGTGCACCTGAGTGGGAACGGGTGACCGTGGACGAGCCCTGCGATCCCGCCACATCTGCAAGATGCTTCAGCAGGGTGAAAGTAGCACTGCCATGACAAACACTCAACCACTCCGGTTCAGTCACCCAGGCAGTAGAGATACCCGTCCTTGGAGCCGGCGTAGATGCGGCGGTTCCAAACGATGGGGGTGGCATCAAACATCGGACCAGCCAGTCGGGCGAGACGACTGAGTTTGCCGCTTTCAGCAACGGCGTAGAGATCCATGCCGTTGTCGTATCCCACGACGATTCTGTTACCAACAAAGAGAGGTGTGGAAATCGAGCCCGTCGGCAGCTTCACCTGGTCCAGCACTACGGGCGTCGGATAGCGGTTTTTCCCGCGTGGCCCGGCAACCGTCACGCCAGCTTGTACTTTTTTATGGTTCACAACGGTCAGCATCCCGTCCACTCCGACAAAGCAGGCGAGGTCTTTGTTTCCGGCTGACGCATAACGATGGTTGACGGCGGGGGAGCCCACCAGGCCTCCTTGCCAGGTGTAAAACCGTTTGTTAGGCAGTGGATAATACCATTTGACACCACCACCAGGTTCGACCTTCATCACCCCACCCTGCCCGCTGATGAACTCACGTTCGATACCTAACAGGAGATGACTGTCGTTGGTCAAGGGCATCGTCCCGTTGAGGTCCCCACCGACATCCAGGGTCCAGCCCAGGCCGCCAAAACCGGTCGAACAGGCATAGACCCGACCACATCCCGCCGCGACGTAGGCTTTCCCCCGGTACAAGGTGGGAGAGGATTCGCAGCACAACTCATTCCGGTAGGTGGCGATGTCCGAGTCTTTGTAGAGCCGCATTTGTTTGTAAATTTTGGGAGCTGGAAACCCGTCCTTCACCCTGGCCTTGGAGGGACTGGGTGAAAACACGGTGAAGTATCCATTTTCTAACGGCACACAAGCCTTGGAGCCGATCATCAACGCCGAAGCATCGACATCACGGCTGTTGCTGTAGGTGCGCACGCTGTTGTGGCGCCACAGTATCTTACCGGTCATGTAGGACACCCCGTGAAGGCTGTGGGCGGGGCCGTTGATAAAATCATTGTTCCGCCCCATACGACTGCCTGTGATCAGCACGTAGCGGTTTTCCGGATCGCTACCACCGACATCGGCAAAAGTGGGTGTACCCTTGATGACGTCCCCCACGCTGGTGCTCCAGACCACCTTTCCGTCTCGGGCGCGGATTTTTTTGATATGGTGGCTCAGGGTTCCCTGGACCAGGTAGGTTTCTCCGCCTTCCCTGATCACCAGGGGCTGACCGGTCCAGCCTGCGCCTTTCCAGGTTTTCACCACCGAGCCTAACATCGTGCTACCACTGCCGAGGTAAACTTTCCAATGCACACGGAGACGGGACGGGGCCGAGTCCCCGTAGAAGTTCCTCTGGCCATCGCCGAGGTAGGTTCCGACAAGGGGGGTAACCTGGGCCGTCGATGACGATACCAGACACAAACCGGCCAGTAACATTGCAGGGATATTTTTCATACATTCAGTAAGAGCCTTTGATCGACTCCAGGGAAATGGTGTTAGGATATTTTTCGTAATTCTTATCGATATAATGCCACCACTCGGCAGGCAGTGGATAAAAACCGGCCTGGCGCATCGCGCTTTGGAGGATGTTGAGGTTTCTTCTGATCTCGGGATCCTTGTGCTGGTAGTTAGATGACGCGAGCGGCGAAAACGAATCGAAGCCCGTGGGCATCTTGACCGGTTTGCCACGCGAGGTCACCATGGTGACATCCACCGCTGTGCCACAGGAGTGCTGGGACGCCGCATTGTGCGGGTTGGCGACGTAGGTGTCGTTGTGCCCCGAGGCATCCCAGAGTCTGTTCTGCACAATGGGTGGCCGGTATGCGTCCCAGACCATAATCCGGTATCCGTAGGCTTTGACCAGGCGGTTGGCATGACTGAGGCGGCGCGCGGTTTCAGGTCGGAGCAGTGCAGGAAACGATGGCTCGTAAAACGGCTTTTTTGACAAGGTCGTGGCCCCTTTATACTGGAGGTCCACATGGATGGAGCGATCCACCTCCGCAACCCGCACTAGACCGGCCTTCGCCAGGACATGGTTGTTAGAAACAGGGAGAGCATCAGCTGTTGACTCCACATCACTGAAATGTTGGGAACAGGAAACCGTCAGGGAACAGAGTCCGACCAGGGTAAGGGTGCGCATACTCGCGGCATCCTAGCGACAAGTCCCACTCAGTCCAGCCTACAATTGAGTGCCAATGATAGAAAATCGTTGTATTGAGGACTCCAGCCCAGGTTTTTCAACTTGGCATTGGAAACCTTTTTACTGCTGTTCCCCCGCTTACGCGGTGCCTGACTAACAGCACTCGCCGGCATCGGCCGGTCAAAGTGCCGTGCCAATGCGGCATAGCAGTCGTGCTGGCTCACCGGCCCGGCGGTCACGTTGAATATTTCACCCTGCGGGAAAAGGGGCAGAGTGCCCAGTAGGAACACCGCACGTGCGACATCATCGCGATGGATGAAATTCATGATCCGCCCGCCCTTGCCATCGAGGGTGGCTGTGCCGGAGAGAAGGTTTTTCAGCACATGGCAGCGCCCTGGACCGTAGAGGCCGGAGAGTCGGGTGACCACTCCCCTTGCCCCGATGACGGTTTCCTCGGCCTCACGCAGGATCTTTGCTGTGGGTGTGGCGGGTATGGCCGCGCTCGATTCAGTGACCTCGCCATGGTCAGTCTGGGAGTAGACCGATGTGCTTGAAGTGAAAACAAGCCGCGCATCAGGAAAGCGGGCTAACAGATTCCGGACACCTTCGAGATAAACCCGCCGATAGGAAGCCTCCCCACCCCCACCCGAGGCGGCGCAGTGGATGATGAGGTCGTAGTCGCCAGACAGACCGGAAACATCCTCTGACGACGAAATATCACAGCGGATACATCCGTCTGTCCCGCCGCGGCTCAATTTGTCGACGTTCCAGCCGGCCGACAGGAATTTATTCTCCAGGGCCCTCCCCAGAAACCCGTAACCGGCGATGAGCAAACTAGCCATGCATCGAAATTCCCAACAACTCCTCGGTCGCCTCTCGTGGCCGGGCGGTGAGGATGTCAGGTTGGCCGTTGGTGATTAACACGGTGTGCTCGAAATGAGAGGAGTTCTTGCGGTCGTTGGTGATCACAGTCCAACCATCGCTGAGGATGGTGACACCCGCGACTCCGGCGTTTACCATGGGCTCGATGGCAAGCACCATACCGGGACGAAGCTTCGGCGAGCGACCCGGCGGCCGGTAGTTGGGCACCTGGGGCTCCTCGTGAAGATCGCGGCCTACGCCGTGACCGACAAATTCCCGCACGACGGTAAAACCATACTTCCTCACATGGGCCTCTACAGCCCCGCAGAGGTCGGCAAGAAGATTGCCCGGGCGGGCGTGATCGATGGCTTCGTAGAGCGACTGCTCGGTAGCGCACATCAGGCGTTTGGTTTCGAGGTCGATCTCACCAGCGGGCACAGTGGTGGCATTGTCACCAATCCATCCTGCTTTGGTGATACCCACATCGATTTTCAGGATATCACCGGGCCGAATCACCGTATCAGCGCCAATGCCGTGAACCACTTCCTCATTCCGTGAAATACAGATTTGTCCGGGGAATCCACGGTATCCGAGGAAGGCGCTTTTGCAGTCGCGCTCGCGCATCAACTCACCGGCGTAGGCATCGATCTCGCCGGTGGTTTTACCGGGTTGCACGGCCTTGGCACAGAGCTGGAGGATTTCGCTCGCGGTTTCACAAGCAACACGCATCTTTTTGATGTCTGCTGCCGTCTTGATGGGTATTCTTATTTTCCGGGCCATGGTCTTGATGATGATCGAGGGACGCGATGCCGAAGGGATAGGTGCTTTACCGGAGATGAAAAGAAAAAAGCCCTGCCAAACACATCTGTGTCAGGCAGGGCGGTCAAATGGATACTTTATTGCCTACTAACGTGAAGCCGTTTTTGCGCGCTCCCTGAGGACTTTGTTGAGAAGGTTCTTGCTACTGGAATCCGTGCGGACGATCTCGTCACCCACGACGATATCGACAACCACACCAATCATATTGTCCACCCGGCGACCGCCGGGCACGTTTGGTCCACATCATCCACCGCCGGACGCCGGCTTGCTCTTGCGTATGATGCTGACTTTCGAGGTTTCAACGGTGATGGTGTCCCCGTCATACAACTTGCCAGTGGCCAGGGTGCCGGACCGGGTCTTTTCGATGGTGCCCCCCTTGTTCAAATCCCCCTGGTTATAGTAGAGGGTGTATTTGAGGGTCACGGTCTCGACCGGGCGTTTGCTGCTGTTGTAGACCTCGATGGCGTAACCGGTATCGACGGCGTCGCCGCCGCCCTTGACCTTGATTTCCTCAAACTTGAGCCGGACGTAGCGGGCGATTGCCAGCAGGTCCTTTTTGGATAATACGTACTTCTGACACTCTTCGGAAAGGAGGCTCAGTGGAAAGCTCACCGTGTTCCCGGAGGCGTAGGTGACGGTCACGGTCTTGTTTTTGGCGTCATACGCGGAAAGCGTGGCTTCGAAGGATTTTGACTTATCGGCACTGTAGAAGGTCCTTGACTCGATCGCCTGGGACGGTAGTGCAAACGCGATGGTTGCCAGTGCTGTCAGCAGCAGTAGGTATTTACTGTTCATAATGGAAATGGGGGAAATGTGGAGCCGTGTAGAGTTTAATAGACCTGATTCGATGAAGAGTCAACCCGTCATTCCCGGCCCGCATCAACGCCCATCAGCCTGGCCGCCTCCCGCATCAGCTTCAATGCCCCCCGGCGATCCCCTCCAAGCATGGTGGAATCCTGAGTTTCGAGAATGCCCACCAGCGTAACCAGCCTTTCGGAGTCGAGCTCTCCCATCGACGGGGAGTTGGCCAACAGCATGCCGCAGGCGGCGACCGTCGAGGCAAAACGCATATCCGCACTAGCGTGAATCCAACTGGCGACACGGCCAATGGGTAAACGGGCTGAGCCTTCAACCTTCCCGCGTTGCCCCAAGGTGAGCGTGGCAATGGCACCATGGTCTGTGGCGGCAACGGCATCGTCGAGTTCAAGCTCGTAGAGCACATAGTTTCCATGTGACCGGGACATCCTGGAAGGGCCAGCGGGAGCTGCGCCGGAAGCATCCGCCGCAGCACGGTCCATCCGGGCATAGCCGATCAGCCTGACACGCTTCACCCTGTCCGGCTCGAGTTCCAGGGCGGCCGCGGCATCGGCTGCACCCGCATTTGAATCGGCATTGAGATGCACAGCGAGTAATACGGTAGCCGGGTTCCAGGGCGTGTGGCACAGCTCCATATCCGCAGCCAGTCCGGCCGCACTGACCATGCTGGCTTTTTTGTACCGGAAATGGTTCACCATCTCTTCAATGCGTACGGCACGCTGCGGCGGAAGTGTTTTCAGCTCTTCAATCGAGCGCTTCAACCATGGCCAGCTGGTGGCGCCAGCGGCCAGCGGCACGTTCATCGGCTCCCCGGACACGACATTCCGCCACGGCTGGGCCGAACCATTTTCCAGCTCGGGGAGTTGCGTGGCCGACAAGATATCCTCCCGCTTCATCCCCTCGACACGCTGCTCCACCTCCCTGCGGAAACTGGTAGTATCGTCACTGATGGCCGAGCTAACCGACTGAATACCTCCTTGCGCACCCGGCGTGGACCCGTCGTCGGGGGTGCCGTTCATTCTGGACGGGTCGACCACGGCGGGGACCGTCAGGCTGTCCATATCGACCTGCTCCCAGTCCCACTCGGCCAGATCATCGCTGCCGCCCTTGCCCGCTCCACCGCCTGGCCGACCGCCAACCAGGTAGAGCGCCAGTGCCACCGCCGCGGCCACGCTGATTCCCGCTATCGCCGGGTGCCTCCAGAACGGGACTTTGGCGCTGGGTAGATCGGCGGTCGCCGGGCTTGGGCCTGCGCGCCGCACAGCCCGCCGTTGCTCGGGTGTCAACATGAAGGTTTTATTGCCGCCGAGCGATTCCATCAGCAGGCTGGCTGTCTCACGCGCCTCGTCGACCGCGTTGCGCACACGCGCATCCATGCGCACCGCACGGGCGATCTCGATGGCATCGTTCCCCTTCAGCTCTCCCAGGGCGAAGGCGGTGATGCGGGGGTCATTGAGGTCGATTTTCATCTGATTGTTCAAAGGGTTGTTAGGTAAAAGGGTAGGGAAAAGGGGTTATTTCAGCTCATCCGGGAGGATTTCCCGGAGGCGTTTCATGCCGGTATGGATAAGGAAGCCGACGTTGCCACTGGAGAGTCCGGTGGCATCACTGATTTCCTGGTAACTGTAACCCTCTTCAAATTTGAGGAGGATCACAGTGGCCTGGTTCTCGGGTAGCCGGGCAATGTAGCTTTTCACCATTTCCACCCGCTCATGATCGGCGGTGATCTGACCCGGTGTCTCCACTCCACTGTCCTCGGCTGCGAGAATTTCGTCATCCACCGATACAAGACGCCTTTCCTTGCGCAGAACATCGAGGGCCCGGTTCCGGCACACGGTAAAAAGCCATGACTTCAAGCCATCGCTCACCTTGGATGCGTCTTGTTGATAGAGACGGATGAAAGTGTCCTGGACAACGTCGCGTGCCCGGTCGAGATCATGCACGATGGTCTTGGCGTAGCCGATCAGCGGCGACTCGTATTCCGAGACCGCGCGTTCGACCAGTTCTGCGCTGGTTTCCACCATGTTGTTCCCCTTCTGAATATTCTCCAGATTGCTGTTTATCGTATCATTGGCAACGCCCATTGCAGGCACTTTCTATGGGTTGAACGCACAAGACGCGGATTTCTTGGGGAAAAATCACTTTTTCCGGATAAAATAGTTCAGGTTCTCCAGCTCGAGGGCAAGATCGACGTTGTTGACGGTCACTTCCGCCGGCACTTGCAGCAGCACCGCCGCGAAGTTGAGGATACCCTGGATACCGGCATCCACCAGCACATTGGCAACCTCCTGGGCATGGTTGGCAGGCACACAGAGCACGGCCATCTGCACCTTGTTTTCCTTGATGAAAACGGGCAAATCATCAGTCGAATACAGCGGCACGGGGATGTTCCGGTCTTTCAGGCTTTCCGCGGCAGAATCAAAGGCGGCCAGGATCTCGTATCCCTCTTTTTTAAAACCATCGTAGCGCAGCAAGGCCCGGCCGAGGTTTCCGGCACCGACCATAATCACCGGATGCAGCTTGGCACGGCCAAGGCCTTCGTGAATCGCATGTCGCAATGCTTCCACAGGATAACCACGCCCCCGGGTCCCGAAGGTTCCGAAGTTCGCCAGATCACGCCTCAACTGGGACGGCTTCACCCCGGCGGCCGCGGCTAGAGCCGCGGAACTTACCATTTCGTGGCCATTTTCATGCAAACGCTCCAGACACCGACCATACAAGGATATCCTGTAGATCGATTTCTGGGATATTTCCAGCTTCTCCATCAGGGGACAATGCAGCGGTTTGGCACCCAGGTCAAGAGGTCAGGGATTGGAGGAATCGGCAAGCGCCGTCGCCGGGGGCGACTGGTTGATCAGATTGGTGATCTCCAGCGCCAGGTCGAGCGCCGCTGCACCCTGTTGCCCGGAGACCTCCGGCGTTGATCCCGCCTCGGCACATCGGACAAAAGAGGCCAGCTCCCGCTTCAGCGGCTCGTCTTTCTCCACATTCACCTCCACTTTTTCAATACCTGACTCCCCCATGCGATACATTCCCGCGCTCTGCTCCTGGTAGTCGAGCGATAAATAACAATCCCCCTGGAACACACGGATCTTACGCATTCTCTCCGGGCTGATCCGGCTCGCCGTCACATTGGCAACGCAGCCATTTTCAAACCGAATCCGCGCATTGGCTATATCCTCGCGCGAGGTCATCACCGACACCCCTACCGCATCCACACTCACCACTGGTGAACGCACCAGATGCAGAATGATTTCCAAATCATGGATCATCAGGTCTAACACAACCCCGATATCAATACTCCTGTTAGGAAACGGCGAGAGCCGGTGCGCTTCGATAAAACGCGGCTCGCTCAACCGGTCCTCCAGTTCACGCATGACCGGATTGAAGCGTTCAATGTGACCGACCTGAAGGATCCTACCACATTTCTGAGAGGTTTCAATCAAGGCACGCGCATCATCCAGGGTATCTGCAATCGGTTTCTCCATCAGGACATGGACTCCTTTTTCCATCAACGCACACCCCACATCCCGATGGGCGATCGTTGGTACGGCTACCGTTGCGGCATCCACCGCGGCGGCAAAGGCGTCCAACGAATCAACCGCCATCCCACCAAACTCGGCAGCCACAGCCTCGGCCTGCTGTTTATTCTGATCATAAATGGCTACCAATTCGACACCTTCAAGCAACGAAAAGACCCTCGCGTGATTTCTTCCCATGGCTCCAGCCCCTGCTACTCCTGCTCGTAAACTCATGGCGATACACCTAGTGGAAAGGCTCCACCATGGCAAGGCTCTTGCCATGGTTTGATCGACCGATGACAAAAAATAAGAAAAATAAGAAAAAATAAAAAAAGGACAAAAAACACCTAAGACACCCACCCGCCCGTGCGTTTCCAAGGCAGTGGAGCTCTGTATCCTACGGAAATCGGGCCAGCCCGACAAACGGCAAGCTCCAAACCACACCAAGTTCAAACCCAATCAAGCCCCATACAACCAACCCAAACAACCTACCTTCCAAAGCAAGTCACACCGCCAGCCACACCCCAACACCCGACCCTTCAACCCTTCACCAAACACGGACATTCCGCCTCGCCACCAGGCTCGAAATTACCCTGTTTTTGCGCTGGTCACCCTGGACAGCCCGTCTATATGCTATCGTCAAAGAATAAACCGCTTTAACTCAATTGAGTTAAAACCTTCCACAAACACCCAGTTGAACATCCAGATAAATCACTAACATCAAACACCTGAACAACCATGAGTTTACACGCCCAACTCTCCCCCGAAGCCCAAGCACGACTTCACGCCCAGCAGCGGAACTCGACCATCACCAGTATCATCATATCCATCCTGACAGTGCTGCTGATCGGTATCATCCTGCTCTACCTGCTCCTGCCACAACTTGATAACTTCACTCCTGAAATTGTTTCCTACCAGGCAGGCGCCGAGGACAAGGACAAGGTGACCAAACGCGAGATGACCCGCGCCGTCGAGCGCAAACCCTCCGCCCCGTCCTCATCGATGGCCAAGGTCATTGCTGCCAACACCACCTCACCCACCGCGGTCCCGGTTCCCGAGGTCGATGTGCCCGATCCCTCCACGGATTTCGGTAACGGCGACGACTTCGGCGACGGCTGGGGCAACGGCGACGGCGACGGCGGCGGCGGTGGATTCGGCAACATCCCCGCCACCATGCGCGAACGCTGCTCCAAGGATGACCGGCTTAACCGACTGGCCCAAAACGGCGGCAACGAACAGTGCGAGGAAGCTGTATTGAAATCACTGCGCTGGCTCAAGAAAACCCAGGCCGCCGACGGTAGCTGGACGAATAAGAAGGTCGCCATGACCGGCTTTGCCCTGCTCGCCTTCCTCGGCCACTGCGAAACACCCAACTCCGAGGAGTTTGGTGACGCCGTCACCCGGGCAATCGTTTACCTCGTCAATATCAGCATGAAGAATGGCGGCAAGCTCGCTGATGACGTCAAGGACAAGCACTGGCCCTATGAACACGCCATTGCCACCTACGCACTCGGTGAAGCAGCCACCTTCTGTATCAAACTCGGTATCAACATACCCAATCTCAAGGAAGCCACCAAGGCGTCCGGAGACTGGATCCTGGAACACCAGCACAGCTCGGGTAGCTGGGACTACGGTTATGACATGTCTGGAAACCGAGGTGGTGATAACTCCATCGGCCTCTGGCACATCCAGGCACTCAAGGCATGCAAACACACTGGTTTATGGGAGGAAAAAGTATTCAAAGGCAACATCCGTGCTGCCCTCGAGTATGTTAAGTCGAAACAGAACTCCGATGGCGGTATCGGCTATTCCTCGCCCAATCCCCATGGAGATGCTGGTTTCACCATGACCGGAGGAGGTATGCTCGCCTACCAAATGTGGGACAAGAGCCACGATTCCGTCGTTCGCAAAGGTGCAAAGTACATCAAGAAAAATGCCAAGTTCCAATACAACACCGAAAACGCCGACCTCTACCGCCACTACTATCACGCCCAGGCCATGATCAACCGCGGCGGCGCTGACTGGGAATTCTATAACGCCCTCTTCCGCGACGAACTACTCAAGAACCAAAACGCTGACGGAACCTACAAAAACGTAGGAGGCGGTGCCAAGGTCCTGGCTGTCGCCGCATCCTACCAAGGGGGCTCGGGATTGGCCGTCCACTACCGGACATGCCTCTGCACGTTCATGCTGGAGGTTTACTATCGATTCCTCCCTGCTACCGGCCAAAAACATTAAACAAACCACTCACCAACAAGGTTCAACCCTCACCGGCTCCACACACCTACGTGGAGCCGGTTTTGTTTATCTATTTTGTTAGTTTGTCTGAACATTTTATTTGTTTGCATCACAAAATGGCAGGCCTATATTGGTTCCAACACTCACACATTATCCCCCCAGCTTTCAATATCCCATGAGTTTACACGCCCAGCTTTCCCCGGAAGCCCAAGCACGACTTCACGCCCAGCAGCGGAACTCGACCATCACCAGTATCATCATATCCATCCTGACAGTGCTGCTGATCGGCATCATCCTGCTCTACCTGCTCCTGCCACAAATTGATAACTACACCCCGGAAATTGTTTCCTACCAGGCAGGCGCCGAGGACAAGGACAAGGTGACCAAACGCGAGATGACCCGCGCCGTCGAGCGCAAACCCTCCGCCCCGTCCTCATCGATGGCCAAGGTCATTGCTGCCAACACCACCTCACCCACCGCGGTCCCGGTTCCCGAGGTCGATGTGCCCGACCCCTCCACGGATTTCGGTAACGGCGACGACTTCGGCGACGGCTGGGGCAACGGCGACGGCGACGGCGGCGGCGGTGGATTCGGTAACATCCCGGCCACCATGCGCGAACGCTGCTCCAAGGATGACCGGCTTAACCGACTGGCCCAAAACGGCGGCAACGAACAGTGCGAGGAAGCCGTGTTGAAGGCACTGCGCTGGCTTAAGAAAACCCAGAAGCCCGATGGCAGCTGGGGATCACAATACAAGGTCGCCATGACCGGCTTTGCCCTGCTCGCCTTCCTCGGCCACTGCGAAACACCCAACTCCGAGGAGTTTGGTGACGCCGTCACCCGGGGCATCGTGTATCTGGTCAACGTCAATATGAAGAACAAAGGCAAGATGGCCTCCGACTTCAAAGGACACTGGAGCTATGAACACGGCATCGCCACCTACGCACTCGGTGAAGCCACCACCTTCTGCATCAAACTCGGTATCAATATCCCCAAACTCAAAGAAGCCACCAAGGCCGCCGGAGACTTCATCCTCGAACACCAGAACAAAAACGGCTCATGGACCTACAAATATGAAATGTCAGGTGGCCACACTGACAACTCGATTGGCCTCTGGCAAATCCAGGCCCTCAAAGCCTGTAAACACACCGACATGTGGGACGAAAAAGCATTCAAGGGAGTTATCCGCGAAGCCCTGGACTACATCAAAGGCTGCCAGGACTCACGCGGAGGCATCGGCTATGCAAATTCCAGTGGCCGACCCGACGACGTCGGCTGGACCATGACCGGGGCCGGTATGCTCGCATTCCAGATGTGGGGCAAAAGCCATGATTCCGTGGTCCGCAAGGGAGCCCATCATATCAGGAAAAATACCAAATTTGAATACAACGGCGCACACGCCGACCTCTACCGCCACTACTACCATGCCCAGGCCATGATGAACAGGGGAGGCGCCGAATGGGACTTTTACAACCAACTCTTCCGCGATCAGTTATTGAAAAACCAGAATGCCGACGGCACCTGGAAAAACGTCGGTGGCGGCGCCAAGATCAAAGGTGTTGCCACAACTTACGCTGGAGGCTCTGAAACGGCTGTCCTTTACCGGACCTGTCTGGCCACATTCATGCTCGAAGTCTACTACCGCTTCCTCCCAGCTACAGGAGCCAAAACCAGGTAGCCAAAACCAGGCAGCCAAACAAACTAACAAATTCGCATACGGCTCTCCATTCACGTGGGGAGCCGTTTCTTTTTACCCACAAAAACACACCTAAGCATCCGCCTGGCTCATGCGTTGTAACTTGTGAACGAGGAAATAATTCTTCGCCTCATCCACGAACCACCAACCCGACATCCCATGAGCCTACACGCACAACTCTCCCCCGAAGCCGAAGCGGCTTTGTTAAAGCAGCAAAGGAATACAACCATCACCAGCATCATCATCTCGATTCTATCATGTATCCTGCTATTGCTCATACTGCTCTTCTGGTGGCTTAAACCCATCGCGCCATTCAAGGAAGACTTCGTAACCTATAAAGGCGATCTCCCGGAGCCTCCCTCCCGCGAAAAACCCACTTTCAACCGTCCGGTGCAACACAAGCCATCCCGACCATCAGCGCACCTCAACAAGGTCATCATCTCTAACATACGTTCCAACATTGCGATCCCGGTAATCGACATCGACACCCCCACTCCATCCACGGATCTTGGCAGCGGGGATGACTTTGGCCAGGGTATGGACGAAGGCACCGGCATTGGATCGCCCGGGTTCAGGCCGCTGCCATATACGATCAGAAAACGTTGCTCCGAAGCCAACCGGATCGATCTCATTACTCAAAACGGCGGTAACGCACAATGCGAGACCGCCGTCGTCAACACCCTCCGATGGCTTCAAAAAACACAAAACCCCGACGGCAGCTGGACTTCTGACCGCAAGGTGTCCATGACCGCTTTTGCGCTGCTGACCTTCCTCGGACATTGTGAAACCCCTGACTCCGAGGAATTCGGTGACGCGGTCACCAAGGCTATTTCCTACCTCGTCAATGTGGGTATGAAAAACAACGGCAAACTCGCCGACGACATCAAGGACAAACACTGGCCCTACGAGCACGCCATCGCCACTTACGCCCTCGCTGAGGCCACCACCTTCTGCATCAGCCTCGACATCCCGTTTCCCAGATTAATGGAAACCACCAAGGCTGCGGGCGACTGGATTCTCGAGCACCAGCATACCTCCGGCGCATGGGATTACGCCTATGACATGTCCGGAAAGCGCGGTGGCGACACATCAATCGCCCTCTGGCACATCCAGGCACTCAAGGCCTGCAAACACACAGGGCTTTGGGAAAACAGCACCTTCCGCGACTGTATCAAAAAATCCCTCAGCTATCTCAAAGGGAAACAAGGACCCGATGGCGGGGTAGGTTACGCCTCCCCCTCACCCAGTGGAGAGGCTGGTTTCACCATGACCGGCGGCGCCATGCTCGCGTACCAAATGTGGGGTAAAAGCCACGATTCCGTGGTTCGCAAAGGTGCTAGGTATATCAAAAAAAATGCCAGACTCGACTACCATACCGCCGACGCCGACCTCTACCGCCACTACTACCACGTGCAAGCGATGATGCACCGCGGTGGCGATGACTGGCGGGCCTACAATACTCTTTTCCGCGACCAGCTGCTGGCAAACCAGAATGCTGACGGGTCCTATAAAAACGTGGGGGGCGGCAGTAAGGTCAAAGCCGTGGCCCCCACCTACCAGGGTGTATCAGTCACAGCCACCCACTACCGGACCTGCCTCGCAACCCTGATGCTGGAAACCTACTACCGCTTCCTTCCCGCAACCGGCAAAAACGCCATCCACTAGATCCGGGTTTCTTGTTTTCCCCGTTTTCATCACGGCTCCCCCCTTGCAGGCGGAGCCGTTTTCATCCCAACTTCATACCTTTTTCACACTTCTCACCTTGCCTGAACCCAAATCCCCACTAACATTCCAATGACAATCACAATGATTCATGGCAGATGAACAGACATGGCACCAAATCGCCGGCAACACCGCACGCAGGATCAACCTGGGTTGGTGGCTGCAAACCCTCGCCACCCCATTGCTCGTCTCCTCCCTGGTCATCGCCTGTGCCGTCCTCATCACCCGCCGTGAGCTCAATACCCTGCCATGGCTGGCGTTGGCAGCCGGCACAGGCGGTATCATCGCGGTGACCGGCATCCTCTCATGGCTCGCCGCACGCTCCCGTTTCGAGACCACCACACAGTCACTGGTCAGGATTGAAGCGACCATGAAGCTCCGTAACGCCCTGACCGCAGCCGATCACGGTATCGCCCCATGGCCCGAAGTCCCCGGCACCATCGATGATGGCGTCCACTGGCACTGGCAACGCCTGCTGCCCCCCATCGTCGGCGCCCTGCTCATCGTCACCTGCGGATTCATCATCCCCGTGCACGCCAAGTCCAATCACAAACCGCAACAACAGGAACCCAGCGCTTGGAGCGAAATCGATACCAGCCTCGACCAGCTCGATAACCAGGAGGTCGTCCAGGAGGAATACATCGATGAAATGCGCAAGAAACTCGAGAAACTTCGCGAACAGTCACAGGACGATTGGTTTAGCCACTCCAGCCTGGAAGCCACCGACAACCTCAAACAGAACCACCAGACCGAGCAGGAGAACCTGAAAAGCAACCTGCAACGCGCCGAACGCAGCCTGAACGCACTGCAAAACCAAGCTGCCAAAATGAATGCCGAGCAAAAACAACGCCTGCTCAACGAGTTCGACCAGGCGGTCAAAAAAATGCAGCAGGGCGACATGAAGCCTAACAAGGAGCTCCTTGAACAACTCAAAAAAATCGACCCCAAAGAACTCAATCAGCTGACTCCCGGACAGCTCGACCAACTGCGTGAGAACATGCGCAAACACGCCCGGAATCTCAACCCCGGACAACAACAAGGCAATCAACCCGGCCAGGGGGAAGGTGAGGACGACTGGATGAACGACTTCGAAGACGGCGACGGCGATGGTGATGGGGAAAACGACGAGGGGGGGCGCGGCGGCATCGACCGCGGACCCGGCCACGCCCCACGCCCACTCGGAAAAGAACACGATGACACCGGTGCGGGTAAACACGAGGGATTGAAGTCAGAAGACCAGCGTAATGCGCTCCCCGGTGACCTCCTCGAAACCAACGATGCCGAACACGACGTCGATCAATCAAAAACCGGACCCACCGCAGGTGGCTCAGTCGCCGGCAAAGGCACGGGCGGCGACCGCGTCTGGAAAGACACACTCCTCCCCAACGAGAAAAAGGCCATGAAGAAATTCTTCGAGTAAACTCCAAGCTACAAACTCCAAAAACCAATCTAAAGACTCTAAATTTGCCAACGCCTATCAGCCCATTTGGTTTTTGGAGCTTGGTTTATGAAACTTATAAAAAATCATGCAATTCGCCACCGAATCCGAAGTCGCCGCCGCCAGTAAACACGTCCGCTCACTCGGCACCACCCTCAATCAGGTTCTCTTTGGTCAGGAGGAGCTCATCGATCTTGTGATCACCGGCTTGCTGGCACGTGGACACATATTGTTAGAAGGCCTTCCCGGCCTGGGAAAAACGGAACTGGTCAAAGGACTCTCGAAAGCCCTCGGACTCGACTCCAAACGCATCCAGTTCACCCCCGACCTCCTTCCCGGCGACATCACAGGCAACCCGGTGTTGCAGGAGAGGGACGGCCACCGCGAATTTGTTTTTCAGCCAGGCCCGCTGTTTACCAACGTCCTGTTAGCCGATGAAATCAACCGCGCATCACCTAAAACCCAGTCGGCGATGTTGGAAGCGATGCAGGAACGCCGTGTGACCGTCATTGGCGAAACACATCATCTCCCCACTCCCTTCTTTGTCCTCGCTACCCAGAACCCGATCGAACTGGAAGGCACCTACCCTTTGCCCGAGGCCCAGCTCGACCGCTTTCTTTTTAAACTCGAGGTCAGTCGCAACAATGTGGAAACCTTGGAAAAAATCGTCACCCACCGTGAACTCGGCGCCGAGCCCGACGTGACCACGGTGATGGATGCCGCCCAGCTTGACGAAACTCTCAGCCTGGTCCGCCGCATCTATCTTCCCGATGTCGTGGCCAACTACATCGCCCGCCTCGTTGATGCCACCCACCCCGGCCAATCATCCGCCTCCAGCGGCATCAAATACGGCTCCAGCCCGCGCGCCGCCCTGTCGCTCGCGTCCGCCGCCAAAGCCCGCGCCCTGATCAACGAACGCACCCACGCGAGTTTCGAGGATGTGAAATACTGCGCCCCCGCCGTCCTGCGCCACCGCATGATCCTTGACTACAATGCCCGGGTCGAAGGTAAAACAACCAACGACACCATCCTCGCCCTCCTCAACGAAATTCCATTCCAAGCCAAGGACACCCCCAGAACCATGGTCAGTCAATAGTTGAAAAGCCTTGTCTATCGTCCGCATAGCAGCCCACCTAACAACGCCATGGTTTTCCTCCGTCACCGCCCGCTCGGCACCCTCGCCTGCCTGACCTGCCTGCTCGTCACCTTCCTGTCCCAGGGGCCCGTCCGGGCACAGCATCAGCTGATCAGGGAGGTCTACGATACCAAGACCAATACCTGGGCCAAGGTCACCTGCCTGCTTGGCAAACTCCCCGCGTATGGTTACGCCCCAATCCGCGTCGAGATCAACAACGGCACCAAACTCGACCGTGAACTAACCCTCAATTTCACCTCGAGGGACATGACGTCCCTGGGCAATGATACGGGCAGCCAGATGACCTCGGAGTTCACCTGCAGCTGTAAAGCCGGCGGCCAGGAGACCTACGATTTTATTGTCCCGCTGGTCACCATTTTCCAAACCGGTAGCTACGGCAGTGGCAGCGAACTCAATATGCGTTTGTTTTGCACCGGTTACCCGATGACCTCCGGCAGCATGAGCACGGAAACCAATGACAGCTGGCCATCGGTGCTGCTCAGTCACGATCTCTACGTGCCTAACGCATCCAGCCTCAACAGCCACATCAGCTCGGCTTATTCATCCATGGGAAATCTTGAATTTGCCGGCGACTTCGACCCCAGGACCCTGCCCACCGACTGGCGCTCCTACATGGGACAGGATGTCGTCATGATGACCAGTACCGACTGGAGCAAACTCGACCCCGGTGCCCGCACCGCTATTCTCGAGTGGAACCGCCTCGGCGGACACCTCGTCATATACACCACCAGCACCAGCGATGACCTGTCCACACTCCAGATTGACGAAAGCAAACCGGGGCAGAAAAAGACAGCCCGCAGCTTCGGGCGCGTCGACCTCATTCCCCTCCCGTCGTCAAACCTGCTCAATACCGCCACCACCCAGTCGCTGGTGAGCCCGCATGGACCCAGGTCCTCATCAAGTCAAACGCAACACGGCAGCCTGCTGCGCGACTACGCAGGCAGCTGGCCGCTTCACATCACGCTGGGTAAAAAAAGTTTCAACACCGCATTTTTCATCCTCATCCTGCTGGCCTTCGGCATTCTGGTCGGTCCGGTCAACTTGTTTGTTTTTGCCAAATCCGGCAAACGCCACAAACTCTTTATCACCACCCCCATTATCTCACTCGGTGCCAGCGCACTGCTGATTGTCATCATCATGTTCCAGGACGGCTTTGGGGGTCGTGGTCACCGGCTCCTGCTCATGGAGATCCAACCCGATGAAAACAAAGCCTACATCATCCAGGAACAGGCGGCGCGCACCGGCGTATTGTTAGGAAACTCTTTTGAAACCTCAGAACCCACCCTGATCACCCCCGTCGCCTTGAGCTCATCCCGCTGGTCGCGCGTGGTGACCAACGGCACCGCACCCACCTCATACACCGCCAACCACGGCAGCAAGGGACTCGACGTTGCAGGCGACTGGTTCCAGTCGCGCAGTATCCACGGCCACCTGTTAAAAACCGTGCGCCCTACCCGGGGGCGTATCGAGCTATCGCCCAAGGCAGGGGCACCCGTCCTCATATCGACCTTTGATTTTGATCTGGGAGCCCTCTATTACCACGCCCCGGACGATAGCTGGTGGAAGGCCGAGGCACTGGCAAAAGGAAACTCGGTCACTCTCGTCCCAAGCAATCCCACCGAGTTCAAACTATGGCTTAAAGAGCAGTCGAGCCGTTTCGCCCGCGCCAATTCCAATCAACTCAACGACATCGCCCTGCAACCGGGACGCTTTTTCACCGTCACCGAAAACGCCACCGGCATCGACACCTACGACTCCATCAAATGGCTCACCACAACCACCGTGATGACCGGACCCGTATCGCGTTAAGTTTCAAATACCAAACTCCAAAAACCAAGTACCAGCACGATGAAACGAAATACGAAACCATACGTTCTAGAAGGGAGAACCTTCCAGTTTGCTTTATCGGTTCGCTTGTTTCTGAGGCAGCATAAGTGGGATCCTGTGAGTTGGTCAGATGTAACTCAGGTATTACGGTCATCAGGCTCTGTCGCAGCCAATTTTGTTGAAGCTAATGAGAGCATCAGCATCGACGATAAACTCTACCGACTCCGCCTGTGTAGGAAAGAGGCCAAAGAATCAAGCCTCTGGCTTCGCCTCATCGAGGAAACAAACCCTACTACCAAGGAACAAGCTGAGGTATTCCTTCAACTCACCCAAGAAACGAGCGAATTGGTTAAAATTCTCCACACAATCATCAACAACAAGACCCAACAAATTTCCACCACCAAGTAACCGTCGCTCCTACCACTCATAGTTGCGCGACAACTTTGGTTTTTGGAGTTTGGTATTTGAAACTTAAAGCATGAGCAACGCCATCACCGTCAAAAACCTCTACCGCTACTTCGGCCCGCTCAAGGCTGTCGATGGTATTAGCTTCGAAGTGCCACACGGCTCGGTCTGCGGCTTTGTGGGAGCCAACGGAGCCGGAAAAACCACCACCATGCGGATCATGGCGACACTCGATTACCCGACGATGGGCAACGTCGAGATCTGCGGTATCAACGTGGTGAATTTCCCCGCCAAGGTCAGGTCCCTGATCGGCTGGATGCCGGATCATTTCGGTAACTACGACCACATGACCGTGCTCGAATACCTCGATTTCTATGCCCGGGCACTCGGCTATGCAGGCAAGGAACGCCAGATGCGCGTGCAGGAGGTGATGGAGTTCGCCGACCTCATCCCGCTGGCCGACCGGTTGTCTAACAAGCTGTCCAAGGGCATGACCCAGCGGCTTTGCCTCGGGCGATCACTCATTCACGATCCCCAGATCCTAATCATGGATGAACCCGCTGCGGGGCTCGATCCCAAAGCCAGGGTCGAACTCAAACACCTCATCCGCATCCTCGCAGAGGAAGGGAAAACCATTTTCATATCCTCCCACATCCTCTCCGAACTCGGGGAAATGTGTGACAGTCTGCTCTTCATTAACAACGGTCGTATTGTCCACCACGGCGATGCCGAGTCACTGCGTCATGGCACCGACAACACAGGTGGCTACTTTTTTGATGTGCAGGTGTTAGGCAATCCGCAAGCTCTTTCCGACTGGGTGGTCACCAATCCTTATGCCGAATTCATCGAAGCCCGCAAACAAGGTGGCCGGCTCCGGGTCGAATCCATCGATGTCGCGGCCCGTGTCCTCGCCAGCATGGTCAAGGACGGCCTGCAAGTCGTTGAATTCCATAAAGAGCAACGCAATCTTGAGGACGCCTTCATCGACATGTTAGACAAAGTCAACAAACCGCCCGCGATGCCCCAGCAGCCGTAAATTTTAAGTTTCAAACACCAAACTCCAATTCATAAATTCTGTTAATGTTGTTAATTCTGTCTACAAAATGGATCAACCTAACATAGATCACATCAGTGACTTTCCAGACAAGCTCAACCCGATGTTGGTGAAAGAGCTGCGGCAGGGGCTGCGGGGGGTGAGTTTTGTGATCCTGTTCATCGCCGTGCAGGCATTTCTTTGTTTTATCCTGCTGGTCACAGCGGCGGTGGCATCCCATGAAAATGCGGGCAGCTACCTGTCACAGATTATTTTCTTTTTCTTTTCCGTCGCCGTCCTCGTCGTCCAACCCCTGCGCGGTATCACCGCATTATCGGCGGAGATCCGCGGTGACACCATCGATCTCCTCAGCCTTACCAAACTGAGTGCATGGCGGATTACTTTCGGCAAGTGGGTGTCGATCGTCAGCCAGTCGGGACTCATACTCACTGCGATTGTCCCCTACCTGATCCTGCGGTATTTCTTTGGCGACATGCAGATGTTTGCCGAGATCCTACTCCTACTGAGCACCTTTTTATTGTCGGCGACATTCACCGCAATCACCGTGGGGTTGAGTGGTATGTCATCGGTCGTGATTCGTGTGCTGTTCCCCATTTCCGGTGCCTTTATCGCGTTTATCATGATCTGGTCGATGTACTTCGGTGGTCGGAATAATTACCAGGAAATCATCCAACTCGTCAGCCTGACCGATGCAACCACGACCCTGACGTTTACGGGTTTTGTCTCGGCAAGCATTTACCTCGCCTGGATGTGCCTGGACCTGGGGACATCGATGATTGCCCCCATTGCCGAGAACCGCTCATCCCTCAGGCGCATGGTGAGCCTTGGACTGATTATCATCACCGTGCTGGCATTCGCTTTTGCCGGCGTATCTCCATTCGGAGCGATCGTCATCGGCCTCGCCCTGTGCATTCCCATCAGCATGATTTCACTGACAGAAAACCCGCAATTGGTAAGCCCCATCGTCCGGCCATACACACGCAAAGGCACAGTCGGCAAGCTCGTGGGAAGGCTTCTCTATCCAGGGTGGGCGACGGGCCTTCTCTATGTCATTCTACTATACGGGGTAATGCGTGCCCTGGTGATGTTCCATGTATCTCGCGGCGCACACGTCGGGCAATGGGACATCATCGTGTTAAATTCCGTGTTTGCCGCGCTGTTCTTCCCTCTGGCACTGACACGGATCTTCGCCAGAAAACAGGAGAACCGTTTCGGGTTGTTTATCCTATTTGTCTGCACCCAGTTTTTAATTGTGCTCGTGGTCTTTGCCGTTGAATCCTTTTCAAGCGGCCTGCACATCATGCCGTATTTTTTCTGGATACCCACCAGCTTTCATTTTCTTAATGGCCCAAGCGGGATACCAGCGGACACCCACGTTTATGCAAGCTACTTCAATCTAACCATCTACGCCGCCATCGCACTCGTCACAACCCTCCCCGTGTGGAAACACATCAATCATGTGGAACGCCCAACCACGGATGACCAATGACCATTGACCAGCTCACTCTCTTATACACCCAGGCCTCTGTCTGTGCAGAGCGCCTTACCCTGCCGCTGCGTAGCCAGGTGTGGCGCGGCATGGCCGGTGAGTTCCAGGGGGCGGGCACCGGCTCATCGATCGACTTTCAAGACCACCGTGCTTACATGCCCGGTGACGACCCCCGGCATATCAACTGGCAAGCCTACGCCCGCACCGGGCAGTACACGATGAAGTTGTATCGCGAGGAAGTGAGGCCCGTCATCGATATCATCCTGGATGCATCCGAATCGATGTTTTTTGACCCCATCAAAGCCAACCGCACCGCAGAGCTGTTCTATTTTGCTGTCATCTCTGCCATCCAGGCCGGCGCAGCAACGCAGATCCACATTGTGCGTGGAGACAGCCACGCCACCCTCCCGATGGATGCCGTGACCTCCCACCTCTGGTTGGATACGGTGCAGGCGATCCGACCGGGAAACATGGCCAGCCCCTTGGCGCTCGACCAAATCCAGTTCCGCGGAAATGCCATCCGTGTGTTGATCTCCGACCTGCTGTTCGAAGGCGATCCCACACCGCCACTCCGACTCCTCAATATCCAGCAGGGCAAACCTATCATTCTGGCTCCATTTTTAAAATCAGAGGCCAACCCTGCATGGGAAGGCAATTATGAGTTTGTCGATGTCGAGGTGGGTAGCAACCACCCGCACCGCATTGAAAAAACCACCCTGAAACTCTATCAAAAAGCCTACGCCGCCCACTTTGCAGAGTGGCATACCGCGTCCAAACGCTTTAACGCCCCCCTCGCCCGCGTTTGCGCCGACCAACCGCTGCTCGACGCGCTCAATGAGGAAGCTGTGCAGGCAGGGGCACTTTGCATCGCCTAAAATCCAAGCTTTAAACTCCAAATACCAAAACCAGCACGGCGTATTCAAAAAAACCAAATTCATCGTCTTACCCTATTCATCTCAAACACAGCCTTCACCTCTCCCTACCGCTTGGTATTTCTTGGCCTTCGTAGCCTTGGCGTAGTAGGTGGAGTTTAAAACTTAGAACTTAAATCTTATCAATCTGATCCTCACCAACCTGCACGGCCTCTGGGCACTTCTCGGTGTCCCCTTGATCGTGTTGATCCACTTTCTCCAACGCAGGGCGAAGGTGGAGCTGGTGAGCACCCTGTTCTTGCTTCGTCAGGCCCAGCGCGAGTCGACCAGCGGCAGGCGGTTTGATCGACTGGTCAATTCCGTCCCGCTCTGGTTGCAAATCCTTGCCGTCCTGTTAGTCACCTGGATACTCGTGCAGCCCCGTTATGTGAAGGCGAAGTCGACCCAGCGTATTGCCATCGTATTGGACAGCTCGGCATCGATGCGCGTTTTCAAGGACGGGATTGCGCCGGCGCTGGGAAAAGAGATACCGCGGCTCAAAGGCAACGCGGCGAACATTGAGATCTGGTTGCTGGAATCGGACCCAGCCAAAACAAAGATTTACCAAGGCAAGTCCATTGAGGATATGCTCAGTGCCTTGGAAAAATGGACTCCGGGCTCCGGAGCCACCGAGCCAGCCAACACCCTCCGGGTTGCCCGCAGCCTCGTGGGGGCGGAGGGCGCCATCACCTATATCACAGACACCCCGGCAGACTCGCCGTTGCCCTACAACACCTCCTGCGTCGCCATTGGCAGAGCCACTGATAATTGCGGTATCACCGGGGTTGGTTTTAGCCAAAACGGCAGCGACCTTATCTGGCAAGCGGTCGTCCGCAACTACTCGGATTCCGATCAAACCCGCACCTGGCATCTAGAAACCCCTGAGGGGCGCAGCAGTGAAAAAACGATCGCACTCCAGGCGGGCCGACTGGCCACCATCCAGGGCGCCTTTCCCGCCCAGTTCGCTCGCATCCGCGTAGTCCTGAGCCATGACCCCTTTGATCTGGATAACAGCATACCCATCGTCCGGCCCGATCCCAAACCACTCGTCGTCTACTCGTCCCTGCCCAAGGAATCCGCCCGCCTCAGCGACCGGATGCTCAACAGCTTTCCCAATCTGAAACCCGCGCCTAACAAAGGCGCCGCCGACCTCATCGTTACCCCGACGGAAACCACGCCAAGCCAGAACCACCTCATTGTTTCGCCGCAGGACAAGGCCAGTAACCGACCCTACCTGACCGGCCATATCGTCGCCACCAAGCACCCGCTGACAGAAGGGCTCAACTGGCAGACGTTATTGGTGCGTGCGACCATCTCCCTGCCGCACACCGAATCTGATGATATCCTGCTCTGGCAGGGAAACCGGCCACTCATTTACCTTCGCCAACACCCGACATCGGGTAAACAAGCCCTGGTTCTCAATTTTGATATCAACAAATCCAACGCCTTGCAACAACCCGCCACCGCCGTGCTTTTGCTCCGGTTCTGTCAACAATTGCGCAACGAAAAAATTGCGCCTGAAACACGGCTCACCGAAACCGGGGAACCTCTTGAGCTCACCCGACACAAGGGAGCGAGGGCCGAACCCCTTGTCTTCACGACTCTCGACCTGGAAGGCAAGGAGCTTGCCACAAAAAAAACAGACCCCTCCGTCAGCCTCTTGTCGGCTCCGGACACTCCCGGTTTTTACACCATCACCCAGGGCAAAGAAACCTTGCTGACTGCCTCGGCCATTTTCGCCGATACCCGTGAAGCCGACTTTTCCAACTGCTCGACGGACAACCTTCCCGCGTCGACCCTAGCCAGCGCTGTCGACCGCCACACCCGCGACGACCACCTCTGGCGCGTCTGGGTGTGCCTCGTTCTCGCCGCCTTGTTAGGTGCCTGGCATTTTACAAAATCACGACACCCCAGCCATCAGCCATCTACGAAAGACTAATCTCCCCCCCTCGTCGACAGGTCGCCACCTAACAGAACACTCTATTCCAGCCGCTCCTTGACCAGCTGCCGCATCGAGTAGAGCCGGGTCTGCTTTTTCCGCCACCCCACACCGCTCAATGGCCGCGCCCCGGTCTTGCGTTTTTCACTGAATCTTTCACGGGCCTCTTTGAACACCTTGTCGACAAAGTCCCGACTACCAAACGTCACGCCGTCGCTGAAATACCGGACCCGGCACCTCAACGCCTCGCCAATGCTCAGCTTGCCACCCTTCGCCAGCACCTTCTCCACGTCCTGTCGACGGAAGCCTTTCCGCACTTGTTTGACCCCGCCTCCCGTTTCCCTCCGCTCGGCGAACACCTCCTCGCCATCCGTGAACAGCATCATCCGGTACCGCTCCGCCACGCCGTCGCCCCAGCTCTGCAATGGCCTTGCCCCCTCCCTTTTTAAATTAAAATCATCCGCACCGGCCAGGATCCTGCAATACCCGTCCCGCGCCAGCTTCCGGCCCCGTTTCGCCGTCGGCTGCATCGCCTCGCCATACGAACTCCACTTGTAGTCCTCGGGTTTCTCCACCATCCCCGCCCGGATCGGGTTGAGGTCGATGTAAGCCGACATCACACGCGCCGCGTAACCATCCTGCACCAGCACACTCTTGAACCGCCCCTCCCACAAGGTTCCCTTACGCGCTTTCTTGCCGTTATACCACTGGGTGAACCGCTGCTTGAGCCCCTTCATAAACGACGACAGGTCGTGCATGCGCCGGGTGTATTTCGCCTTGAACTCCTCCACCGCCGCGTCCGCACCCTGCCGCCGAAGCCGCCGCACCATTTGCTCGATGTCGAGGTAATACAGCTTCGAATAAATCGTTTTCATCCGCTTCAGGAACTCATCGTCCCCCATCTCCACCGCCGCCCCCCGCGCCTTCGGCGGCACCTCCACCAGCAGGTGGAAATGATTGCTCATCACGCAGTAGGAAAGCACCCGCACCCCGCAAAACGCCTCATACTCCCGCATCATGCGCACAAAAACATCCTTCTCATCCCGCCCCAACACAAACCGCCGGTCGATCACCCGGGAAACACAGTGATAAACCGACGCCGAAACCTCGGCGGAAGGGGATAGAAAACGTGGCTGATACATAGCTGGAAACGGCTGACTGATGGGAGACTACTCGGACAAAGCACCAAGGTCAACGTTTATTTCTCTTCAACAGGACAGACCTTTTATTATTTGGGCACAAGCAAGGGGCAGACTTTTCGATTAATCGCTCTTTTATGCTTCGTACTCGGTATTTTCATCCCTAGATTCCCGACTATGAGCTTCACCGCCCCCGAATGGTTTTTCCTGCTTCCCGTGTTTCTTTTGCTCGGGCTGGTGTGGCGTGGGCTGGAGCTGTGGCGGCCGCTGCGGCTCCTACTGCTGCTAGTGATCACCGCTTTACTGGTCGATCCCAGAATCAGCAAACAGCAGGACGCCCTGGATCTCTGGGTGCTGTTGGATCGGTCTGAATCGACCGAAGACCTCATCGACAAAGGGCTGCCCGAGTGGAAAAAGCTTCTGGAGCGCTCCAAGCCATCGCGCCACGACCGCTTACACTTCATCGACTACGCGTCGGAAGTGGTCGAACAGAAACCCGGCACGGAAACCGCCGTCTATACCGGCAGTCGCAAGCTGACCCGCAGCAATCTGGCGATTCAAAATATTCTCGCACTCGCACCCGAAGACCGGCCCTCACGTATTCTTGCCTTCACCGATGGATATTCCACCGAACCTCTCGCGGAGGCGGCTGTCAAATTGTCCCGTCAAGGCATCCCGATGGATTACCGCCTGGTCCGCGAGGAAACCACCGATGATTTCCGGGTAGCCCGCCTTCACCTTCCCGTCCGCACCCAGGTCGGCGAGCCCTTTGTTCTGGAGGTGACCGTCAGGGGTTACACCGATGCCGAGGTACCACTGGTCATCAAACGCAACGGCCAGACGCTCTCTGAAACCAAGGTTAAAATCGTCAGCGGCACCGGCAGGGCTGAATTCACCGACCGGATTTCCCGCACGGGCTCCTATGAATACAGTGCCGAAATCCAGCCGGAAAAAGATGCCCACCCAGGTAACAACAGGATGGAACGCTGGCTCGAAGTCGTCGGCGGCCCGCGCGTTCTGTTAGTCAGCAAATACATCAACGATCCACTGGCAGCCGCGCTTCGGGACCAGGATTATGATGTACAGGTCGTCACCGAGCCAGGCAGCCTGAGGGTGGGCCAACTTGCTGGCGCCCGGTCGGTCGTTTTTAACAACGTGCCGGCCTTCGAAGTCCCCTCCGCGTTCCAGGACGCACTGAATTTCTATGTGCGGGAGCAGGGCGGCGGGTTCATGATGGTGGGCGGCAAGCAGTCGTTCGGCTCCGGGGGCTACTTCCAATCGGCGATCGACAACCTCCTGCCTGTCTCCATGGAGCTCAAAAACGAACATCGCAAACTCTCGGTCGCCATGGCAGTGGTGATGGACCGGTCCGGCTCGATGGCAGCCACCGCAGGCGGAGGGAAAACCAAAATGGACCTCGCCAACACCGGTGCAGCCCGCGCTGTCGAATTGTTAGGAATAATGGACCAGGTCTGTGTCTTTGCCGTCGACAGTGAACCCTACCGCATCGTGCCGCTCATCGAGATCAAGGATAAGAAGAATGCCATTATTGGAAAAATCCGCCGCATCCGATCGCAGGGTGGTGGTATCTATGTCTACACCGGCCTCAAGGCAGCGTGGACGGAGCTTAAGAAATCGACCGCCGGCACGCGGCACGTGATCCTCTTTTCCGATGCCGCCGACTCCGAAGAGCCGGGCAAATACAAGGAACTCATTGCGGAGATGACCAAGGAGGGATGCACCATTTCCGTGATCGGGCTGGGAACGCCCAAGGATGCCGACGCTGCTTTTTTAAAGGATGTGGCCAAGCGGGGCAATGGACGATGTTTTTTCACCACCCGCCCAGCCGAGATTCCGCGGCTGTTTGCCCAGGAAACCGTTACCATTGCCCGCTCGGCCTTTGTGACCGATCCTGTCGGAGCCAAAGCCACGGGAAAGTGGAGTGAAATATCCGCCAAGCCATTTAGCTGGCCATCCGAGGCCGATGGCTACAACCTGTCCTACGCCCGTGAGGATGCCACCACTTCGCTGGTCACCACCGACGAGTATCTGGCCCCTCTCGTTGCCCACGCACGGCGTGGCATCGGCAGGACTGCCGCCGTCTCATTTCCGTTAGGCGGCAAGTATTCGGAGAAAATACGCGCCTGGCCACAGTATGGGGACTTTCTGCAAACCCTGACCCAATGGTTGATGGGCGACCAATTACCGCCAGGTATCGGACTGCGCCATCGGCTTGAAGGCACCCGTCTAACCATCGACCTACTCTATGACACCGAGGAATGGTCACAGAAATTCGCCATCCAAGCACCACGCATCCGCTTACTCAATGGTGAACATGCCGGTACTCCGTACGAGGTGGCATGGAAACGTATCGCACCTGGCCGGTTCTCCCTGACCCAGGATCTTGAGGAGGGGACCTTGGTCCGGGGTGCCATTCAAACCGGCGAACACGCCATCCCCTTTGGACCTATCATCGTAGGATCGAGCACCGAGTGGGCGTTTGACCCGGATCGCCTGGCCGAGCTGCGCTCCGTATCTGCACAAACCGGAGGCAGGGAGCTGCTCGACCTTTCCCAAGCATGGCTTCGTCCACCGGTGATTCATCAAGCCGATCTGCGTATCCCGCTGGCGATTGCTGCCCTGCTGCTTATTTTACTCGATGCCCTCATCACCCGTACGGGGTGGAAGTTACCCAAACCCTCACTTGTATCATCACCTGGCAAATCAAAGGCAGGCAATGGTGCCCAAAAAACAGGCAACAAGACGTATCAGAAGACGCATCAGGAAAGCGTCTCCATCGACGCAAAGTCAACCGAGACCACAGCACCGGTGGTCAAGCCTGATACCCCGTCGCCACCTGCGCAACCGCAGTCAACCAAGGCACCAGCACACCAGGAAACAACAAGAAGTTCGAGATTCGACCGTGCAAAACGCCGAAAGTGAATTATCTTGGTGCCGATGACCACCGCCCATCCCATCGCATTAACCATCGCTGGATCGGATTGCTCCGGCGGCGCAGGTCTTCAGGCCGATCTGAAGACGTTCCAGAGCTTTGCTGTGCATGGACTCAGTGCCGTCACCAGCATTGTGGCGGAAACCCCTCTGGAGGTCCGACAGATCGAACCGGTGGAGATCCCCCTGTTGCAAGCCCAACTGAATATCTTGCTGGAAACCTACCCCATCGGCGCAGCCAAGACGGGACTGCTGCCATCACGCATGTGCATCATCGCCGTCTCCGAGGTGGCTGAAACTCTCAAAAAACGAGGCATCCCTATCGTGGTCGATCCCGTGATGATCGCGTCCACGGGAGCCTCACTCATCGATGGCGATACATCCAGCATCCTGACTAACAGGCTACTCCCCCTATCAGCACTCGTCACACCTAACATCCCGGAGGCTGAAGTTCTGTTAAACAGGAAAATCACCACCGAAGCCGACCTCGAAACGGCGGCGCGTGACATTGCCGGACAATTTCAAGTTTCCTGCCTTGTGAAAGGGGGACATCTTCCGGGCGACTCCGACCGACTCGACGTGCTCTGGCACCAGGGCGAAGCCCACCCGTTCAGGCACCCTTATGCAAATATCCCCGGAGGCATCCACGGAACAGGCTGCACCCTTTCCTCCGCCATCACAGCCGGTCTCGCGCTGGGACACTCCATGGAAAAAGCCGTGCCAGATGCCATTGAATACGTCCAGGGGCTTATTCAATCGGCACACACCTGGAAGCATTCTGGCAAGAACAACGGCATGAGCGTCCGCTGCCTTGGTTGGTAAATAAAAATAAATATGTGACCCGATTGCCATTCGCCAGAATCCCGTCACCCTGCAACTGCATAATAATTTGGCAACCTTAAATATTAAACACCCCTGATTGCTATCTTCGTTTTCTTTGAACACGGGGACTGACGATGCTGTCACATAATAAAGCCTGCCATTCGGGCGCAATTATTGATACTTGATACCTATGAGAGACTCCTACCCCACCCCCTCCCTCTTGAAGAGGATCGCCCCGATGAGCCTCACCCTTATTTCCTGCTCGCTGTTTCTATCCTGCGGCAACTTCAATGCTTCAGGTGTTTCCAAGATCGCCAAGAAATCCGTCAAATCGGTGGCCAATCTGATTCCCAGCCGATTGCCCGTCGCCGAAGTCCGGCCAAAAGACCTGCGCAAGATGCCGACCGGTGCGGACCGTGCCCTCGCATGGGACAGACACCTCGACTCGCGTCGTTACGTGTTTTTTGCCCCCAAGCATTATAAAGCGCCCAAGCTTCCCGACGACCGCACGCTGCCCACCGAGGGAGGGATTTTGCCCCCTCTCCACCCAGGACAGGGAACATCCCTGGAGGGCCGGGGCGAGCTTCCGGCAAACTAGGGAACCGGGCATGCTCACTTTGTTTCCATCCTAAGCACACCATCCCAGGTTTCCGCAATCGTCGGATTCCGGTCGATGTGTCGAAGCTGGCTCTGGTAAAACATAACCATACCCGCGAAGGGGCCATCCGCGTCGAGGAGGGCCAGTGTGTCAGCGGCCTGGCTGAAATCACCTTGTTGGAATTCGACCAGGAATTTTTGGAAATGGCTTTGTTCAGTATCCGAACCTCGCCTGGGAATACGGAGTTCGACCGCTTCCTCGCGGCCTTTCACCCGGATCGCACCGACACCTAACCAATCTTGTTGCCCGGGCAGCAGCGCGGTCACGGATGAAGTGACCAGCAGCTCGACCCCCATCGCCTTGGTCATGCCTTCGATCCGGGAAGCCAGGTTGACGGTATCCCCGATAACGGTAAAATCGGTCCGCTGGTCGGAGCCTATTTCACCGACTATCGCCTCACCGTGATGGATACCCACCCCGATGCGGAATGGTTTTTTGCCCTCATCTTGCCATCGGGTATTGAGTTCTGACAAGGCGACTAACATTTCTTGAGCCGCCGCCACCGCCGCCCCGTTTTGTTTGGCCAGATCACCACCGCCCAGAGCTCCCCAGGTCGCCATGATGGCATCGCCGATGAATTTATCCACTGTGCCGCCGTGGGAAAAAATCACCTCGACCATACGGCCCAGGTACTCGTTCAGCTGACTGACCAGCTCCACTGCGTCCTGGTGCTCGGAGCGGTTGGTAAAGTCGCGCACGTCGGCAAAAAGCACGGTGACTTGGCGCCTGTTGCCGGAAGCCGCCCGATAATACCCCTCCGGTGCCTGCACAATGGCATCAGCCACATCGGGAGACATGGATCGCTGGAGCTGGCGATGAAGTTGCTGGCGCCGGGCACGTTCCGTCATCGATTGCCAGACAATGGCTCCGGCAAAACCACCCAGGGCGGTGAAAACCGCCGCAACGCTCCCTAACAAAATATCATCAACCGGCACTGCCACATACTCCACCACCAGCCAGACCACGAGACAGACAATCGCGCAAAGCAACAAAACCGACGTCCTGCTCCACCGCAAGGCACAAAGCATGGCCACACACAAACCAGCCGCAAAGAGAAGCAAGGAATACTCTGCACCACCACCTAACAGACCTTCCTGATACCATGCATCCGCCCGTAATGCGGTAAGCACCTGCATGTGGAGCTGGACTCCATAAACATGTCCGCCAACCGTTTCATGACTGTCTTGAAACAAGGGTGTGGTCGGTCCGATAAACACGATTTTATCCTTAAAATAGGCACCTCCTTGATATCTCCTGTCCCAGTCCTCTTTTACAAACAGGGTATGCAGGCTGGATGGCCGGTAGATCGCGGACGCATTCTGCCCCTCCAGCGCCATCTGGAAACGTTTGCGGTCGGGCGGCACATGCACACCTATTTTTTTTGCCGCCGCTGCAGCCAGTGAATCAAACACCGGTTCATCAGGGTGTGGATAGGCCCCGTTCATTTCGCTGTATGTCATCCTGAAATCAGCGCGCCGCACAATTCCATCCTCCACATCAGGCCTGAAGTTGACAAACCCGGATGCCGTCTCGTTGTCCAATGGCCCCAAAAACCTGTCGTTTGGCTCAACCACACGCACCTGGCCACCGTCTTCGCCGGGTAGAAACGCACTGGCGAGCACCACCTTGTCGCGGTGTTTTGCCAACACGCGCTCCAGAGCCGCATCCCCCTCTTCGTCGAGGTCGCCACTGAGCACTACATCCACTACAATCAACCTCGCTCCGGCCGTCGCCAGGCGGTCAATCACCTCGGCATGCACCTTCCTGCTCCACGGCCACTTTTGCTTCATGCCAACGAGTGCAGGTGACGCATCCACCACCTCATCCGGCATACTGTCCAGTGCCAGGCTGTCAGCATCAATACCGAGCAGCACCATGTCGGGCCGCTGCTTCAGTCGATGGTCCGTCCTCGCCCAATGGTCCTGCATTTCCCGCATGACCATCACCAGGCCTTTTCCCGTCACCGGGATCACCCAGAGCATTGCAAAGCAAAGCCCACACACCAGGCCGGCCACCATCCGCTTGCAGGCATCGCTTTTTAGCCAGGTTTCTTTGGGGCTGTCTTGTTTGCTTGTCATGCCATGTCGACTTGGGTATCCTAACGCACGTTACGTAATGTAACCATGACAACCACATTCCTACCATGCGAAAAATCACCCACCTGCGCGCGCTCCCAGGCGCCCTGATCCTCCCCGCGTTGCTCTGTTCATCCACTTCCCTGTTCGCCATCGACGCGCTCTCACCCGTTGAGCGTTTTCTGGGCAGCGACTATGACCCTGATGAATACAGTGACATCGACCTGAACCAGCAAAAGCGATTTGCTCCTGCAAGCCCCGCCGACTCCGACCTGGGCGACCAGCTGATCCTCAAGCGTTACGACAGCCGCGACCCGCTGCGCGTCGATCTCTCCACCCACCTTTTCTGGACCGACAACCTGGCCAGCGCCAGCCTCGGCGAGCAGGACGGCTTCATCTGGCAGACACGCTTGCTGGCAAGCTGGAAACCACGGATCGGCAACAATCTCTTTGCCGATGTCACAGGTAGCCAGAATTTCTATCAATATGACACCTTGAGCTTCCTCGACTTCGAACGCACTGACTTACGCGCCGGCCTGGTGAAAATCACACCGGACTTCTTCGACATGCTGTTTTTCGCCCGCTACGAGTATGCACGGGTCACCGCAGGCTCGTTCAGCAATGACATTTACGACGCCCACCGGATCCGCGCCGGGGCCCACAAGGTGTTTCTCAGCCAGCCGAAGCACACTGCCTACCTTGCTTTTGATTTCGCCCACGATATTTCCACCAGCCCGAGCCGGTTGGAAAAAAACGAATACAGTGCCCACCTCGGCTACACCTATCAGATCAGCGATAAAATGCGTGCCGTGTTCTACTACCACCTGTCGCTGTATGATTACGACCAGGCAGGGCGTGAAGACTACAACCACATGTTAGGTGCCGAACTCTACTGGCAGCTCTCCCATTCGACACGTCTCAGCGCCTCGTTCACCTATGTTGAAAACGACTCCAACCTCCCGTTCGGCGCGGCCGACTACGATAGCGTGCAAGGAGGCATCGGCATCGGATTCACCAAGACATTCTAATTGACCAGGAGAAAACGCCCTCCCCCACTCTGTGCATATACCGATTACCAGCACGTCAAACCATCATTTACAACGCCATGAAAACCACTTTAATGCTCGCAGCCAGCCTTCTCACCGTAGCTGGCGCTCACGCTGAAACCTTGCAGTCAGCCAAGGTGACCACCAAGGTCAACGATGTCCGTATCTATCAACCCCAGAAATCGGGTCGACAGGCCAAGGTGGGCGACAGCATCAGCGGTCACACCTCCGTCCAGACGGGTCGACGCTCACGCGCCGAGCTGATGTTCCAGGACCAAACCATCACCCGTCTCGGAGCCAACTCGACGTTCAGTTTCCGCCGGGGCAGCCGTGACATCAACCTGAACTCGGGCTCGATTTTATTGCAAGTGCCCAAGAGTGCCGGAGGTGCCACCATCCGCACGGCCACCGTCACCGCCGCCATCACCGGCACCACCTTGCTGATGGAATACAATGTGGGCAAGTGGGTAAAACTGATCACGCTCGAAGGCAACGTCGCCCTTAAGATCGGCGACAAAGGAGCCAAGGGAGGCCTTTCCGGAGGTGCCAAAGGTGGTCTGTGGGGAGGTCCCAGAAAAGTAAAAGTCCCCGCCGGACAAATGATCATCATGCGCCCCGATGGCGAAATCATCACCAAGCCGGTGGATGTCGACCTCAAACGTCTGCTCGCCACCTCCCACCTCGCCGGCAACAAAACCTTTGGCCCCCTTTCTCCCGAGGCGCGCCGTCACATCGCCAAAGCGGTGGCGGCCCAGGAACAACTCAAGCGCAAGGGCATCCTTGTCAGTGAAAACCAGATCGAGCGCCACCCCGGCTCAAGTGCCACCGAGCACCGCAACACACAACGTGACATCCACGACCACCATCATGATGATTACCAGCAGGAGTATTATGAGCAAGAAACTGCCGGGCAGACGACCCCTACCGGTGGTTCACAAACATCTCCATCCACCGGCCTGCCAGTAACCGCCCCCTGATCGGATCCGTACGCTGCTTATCACCCGTCACTATGGCAGAATTTCAAAACGATTGCGACCTGGTCGCAGCAGCCCTAAAGGGTGATGTAACCGCTTGCGGAAAAATCGGTAACAAGGAAACCACGCGTTGGCTGCATGCTGTGCTCATGAAGCGCGGAGCCAGTGCCACCGAAGCCGCTGATATCACGGCCGATTTAATGGCCGATTGCTTTGGTGGCAAAAAAGGCAAACCTCCCCTGCTCGAAAAATACAACGGCCAGGGAAAGCTACGGGCGTTTCTGACCAGGGCCGCCATCAATCGCCTGATCGACTTGAAACGCCACCAGAAGTTCGAAGGGCAACTGCCGACCCGGAACATCGATTCACCACCTGCCGATGAGTTCGACCTGCTGGCAGGTGAAGATTCCGAGGAGCCCGAACACGACCAGCTGGTCGGCCTCATCCGCGATTCCCTGTTATACGCATTCACCCAATGTGACCCACTCCATCTCGTGCTGATGCGCCTGGTTGTGGTTTATGGCGTCCGCCAGGAGCTGGTCGGCACCCTTTTCGGATGGAGCCAATCCAAGGTCAGCCGCGCCATTTCCTCGGTGATGACCACCATCAAAGAGGAAACCATGGCCGAGATCAAACGCGCCGACCCATGGCTCGAACTTGAATGGGAGGACTTCCTCAGCCTTTGCAGGTCGTCGACAGGGTTTCTGGTCGGTGCCCCCACGGAGAACCCGCGGTCGTGACCCGTCCGTTTTCCCATTCAAATAAAAATCCAATTATCCGCATATTTCCCGCATACCCATTCCCGGTATGCGTCAATCAGGTGAACCAACCACTATCCACACGATGAACAAGCAATCACCCGCCCCCACCACGGCCAGTTTTAAAGACATCTCCGATTTCATGAATGCCTTCGCGCCGGAGGTAAGCGGTCGCTCCACCGATGCCGTCACCCCCGAGCTGCACAACAAACTCGCCTCCCTTGCTGCCGGCCGTCTCGCCGAGAACGAAGGCCGCGACATCTCCAGGGAGCTCCTTTCCAACGAAAACGCCATGAAAACCCTCGCCGACCTCCTCACCCAAAATCCCTGACCCCTGACTCTCCCATGATACCGGAAATCGACGACGCCACCCGCTCGCTCCTGCAAGAGGTGCTCAAGCGGTCATGCTGTGTCATTCATTGTGAAAACAGTGCGATGTGGCTCAGCGAGGGCGACCACCTCGTACCGGTGCTTGGATTCGGCCCCCACGCTGGAAAATTTGTCGGCAGCTACTCACAGCCCCTCAGCGAGGGCATCATCAGCATGGTGCACGCCTCCGGCCAGCCATTCTGTGAAAACCACATTCACCGCAACCCCCAACACAGCTCCCGACTCGACCAGCAGCTCGGCATCCAGACCGATGCCATGATCGCCGTCCCCGTCATTTCCAACGGCGAAATCATCGGCGTCATTACCTGTGTGCACACCAGCCCGGCCGGACAAGCGGGTATCACCCACTCATTCCAAGCCTCGGATATGGCCGAGCTTGAATACGCCACCGCCCTGGCGGGCAGAGTGATGGGGTCGATCCGATCAATTTCTGGCTGACTGTAGAAGGCTTGGAAACATCTTTTAATGTCACCCAGTGCCCCTGCGGCCACACCGCCCGCGACATCGCCGTAACTACGGGAGGACACAGCGGCACCTGCCAGACATTCCGCTTCAGTCTGCTTTTTTAATCGGGCGATTTGACCAGCAACAGCTTGCTGACCCGACCGGTGGCGTTCCAGTCCTGCACGTAGAGGTTGCCGTCTTTGTCAAAACTCAGGCCGTGAGGGGCTGTGAAGATACCTGGTTTCTGGTCGGCTGGTTTGACTTGGAAGCCGGCCCATTGTTTTTTATTGGGGTTGTCGCCTACCAGCGAGACAGGTTTTCCCTCTTTATCGAGGATGACGACGCGTGCTTCGAGCTCGGCAACGGCACAGTAGTCGCCGTGGAAGGAAACCGCGCAGGGGCGGCGCAGTCCGGTGGCGTGTTCGCCGATCCAGTTGCCATCGAGATCGAGGTGGACGAGTCGACGCTTTTCACGGTCGCATACCAATAACCGGGGTTTGCCAAAGCGCAGGTCGATGCCGAGACCGTGGCAGGTGATGAATTTCTGTTCCTCCTTACCGCGTCCGCCGAAGGTCTTGAGGATTTTACCGGCCTTGTCGAATTTGTGGATCAGGTTGGAGCCGTAGCCCATGCTGACGAAGATCGAGCCATCGGGGGCCACCGCGATGCCGGTGATGCCGTTAAGTCCGCCCGGGATCTCGCCGGTGTCTTTGTTAGGGATGGTCATGATGATGTTGCCATCCAGATCGAGCTTGAGTGCGCGGAGGTTTTGATCTTTGTTACCACCCAGTTGTGCGCCATAGATGAATTCCTTGTCGCCTTCGCTGGCGATCTGCATGCCATGGATGCCCTGTACGGAGGGTGTCATGGCCTTGACGAAGGTGCCGTCGGGTTTGAAGACACACATTGCCTTGTCGCCGTTGGTGCTGACGTAGATGAGGCCCGCTTTATCGATGACAACGCCACCGTGTGTAGGGCCAAGGTTTGAGCCGTCGGGCAGCTTGCCAAAGCCGGGAACCGTCTGATAGGTGAATGCGCCTTTGCCGGTGTGGAGGACTTCGGTGACCTCTTTTCCCTTGGGGGCGTGATGATGACCTTCATGCGCTTGAACGAAAGCGATGAGGCCCGTGGCAACGATGGCAATGGTGGTTGTTAGTTGTATCATGGGTTATATGGTGTTGGCTTTGTTGGTATCCACTGTAAACGTGGTAGTCACGAAGGATATTTCATCAGGGGGCATCGCCAACTAAATAATTTCCAGCTTACCGAATTATTTGGCCCACACAGTGTTTACAAGAATGCGTTCTACGATTTGGCAGTTGTTGGGTAGTGTTGAAATATCGTAGTTCAACTCACCGTCTTTTTCGCTGCCGTCGCTATGCCCCACAAGCGACAACAGAGTGTAAGGGTTTGTTGATTCCGGATCGATTGATGCCGCATAAATCAGTGATGGGCTGCCGTCACCGGGGAGATTGATTTCCACATAGAGTATGAATGCTTCTTTGGCTTCGTTCAGCGCATTGTCGAGCAGCCATTGGTGGTTAATGGTCGGCTGGGAGATGAGGTCGGTAGTCCCTGCGGGGTCAATACCACAGACGTCCGTGTAGCGGTGACGCCAGACGGGGAGGATGGTTCCACGGCGCGAGTCCTTCCCTTCCCACCTGTGGAATTCGCTGTATTTGAGGGAATTTGTTAGGTAGAGGGTTTCGATGATGGTGCCTGACTTGGTTTCTGCCCAGATTGCCACGGCGGCCCCTTTCGGATTTGATTTCCAGAGTAACTCGAGATCGAGTGATGCCCCTGAGGAAGTCAGCTTGGTCGTGCGGATAAGGCGGTCATCATGACGATAGGCCACGGAATCCTGTGAGCGGAAAATGGAAGCATGGTTGCGTTGCTCGTAGCTGAGCGACATGAGGTGGGAAACGCCCGGCGCGCCATACCAGGCCGCCGCCCAGACTGTGGAGCAGACGATGGCGGCGACGAGCGGTGTCAACCATGCCCGTGGATGATTGCGAGGTTTAAGAATGGCCCGTAGGTTCCTTGATTTATCAAACAAGTGGAAAAGGATACAAATGCCTAACAATGCTCCTGAGATGATATGGAGCCGACTCAGGTGCAGGTCAAAAGCAATGAAAAAGCGCAAACAACCCGTGCCGAGTAGCACGAGAAAATTAAGTAACATCGTAGTATAGAGAAAACGCTTCATTCCCGGATGAAGTGAACGTTACTCGAAACCTATCAGCTTACGAAGCTCATTGATGTGATTCTTTGCGATGCCGCGTGGTGTGGTGCCGTGTTTTTTGCAAAGTGCCGCTGCGTATCCTGTTGCTACTCCCATCTGCCCACAGGTAAGCATCACCCGGGGGCCGCCCAGACCGATATGGGAACAGCTGAAACAACGTCCCGCCATCATCAGGTTGGGGACATCCTTGGAGTAAAGTGAGCGGAAGGGAATGTAGTAATGCCCCCTGAGCTTCATGAACAGAGCCTTGGAAATGAAATCGACGATATAGCCCTTGAGGCTTTTCTGGTAGTGCACGTCGATTTCCCGCTTTTCTTCCACCACGGTGTCGGGGAAATTTGTCAGGCTGGTGACATCTTTCATCGTGTAAAGATGATCCCCCATGATCCTTCGGGACTCGCGCTTACCTGCAATAAAGGCGACCCACTCGAGCTTGAGCCGGGCATTGGCCGGATTCTTTTTGACATTGGAAAAATTGCCATACACGGCACGGAACATGTGGTCGCGGATGGCTTCGGCATCGTCGACCTGATGCCTGTCGTTAGCGGAATACTCCCAATACCATTCACTTTTCTTTTCCGCGTAGGTCTTGGCGACGTCTTTCGCCCATGGGGTTGCGGGGAACTGGCTGGCTTTATCCGATGGCACACTGCGCCACATCACCGTGGTGCCCATGACGCGGTTATCCTTTTTATCCGGGCTCCAGAGGTCGCCGTATTTATCCCAACCTTCATCAAACTCGTTTTTTGACTCCCTGCCATAGCGGCAGGTGGCACCGGCCTTGAAACCAACAATGCCATCACCGGAGCAATCGATAAACTGGCGGCCCTTCACGCGAATACGCCGATGCGACGTATTGCTGCGCGCCGCCACGCTACGGATCGATTTTCCATCCATCGTGACTTCGGTAACAGAGTAGTCCATGAACAGGGTGACGTTCTTGGCTGCTTCGAGTGAAGCGTGGCGTTTGGCGTCATCCTTGATGGCGTCCGGTGAGTTGTTAGGCCAGTGTTTGGTGTCGATTTTTTTGAGTAAACGGGCGACCTTGCCGTGGATTCCGAGTGTGTGCACCCGGACTTCCTTACTGGCGTTGCCGCCGAGCACTGGTCGGTTTTGTATGAGTGCCACTTTGAGCCCCTGTTCATCGGCGGCGAGCGCGGCACCGCAGCCGGCGATTCCGCCACCGACGATGACGAGGTCGAAATCGTGTGTTTCATCGATATCACCCCGGAGTGAGCCACCATGCTGCCGATTTCTCCAGGCCCCGAGGTCCTTGAGGTCGGTGGGTGGTATGCAATCGGCGTTTTCAGTGAAAAAGACAGCGTCGCATCGACCTTCGAAGCCGCTCAGGTCAACCAGTTCGAGTTTCGCCACACCCTTGGATAACTGCACCGCGGCTCCTTTTTGCCACGCCCATCCGTCTTGTGTGCCGAAGATGGTTTTGTTGACGACTCCGTCGATGGCAAGCTGGAATCGACCGGGGGCTTCCCAGGGGCCGGGACACCAGTTCCTGGTGCGGACCCAGGCATGGTAGGTTCCCGTTTTTTTGACAGTGATCTTTGTTGAGGCGTTTGCCACGGGTTTCCCCATGCCATGGGCGAGCAAGTAAGGTGAGCCCATTTGTTCGATAAATTGTGGATCGACCACCCAGCCACCGTGGTCGGCGAAGCTTACGGCATCGACCAGGATATCATTCGGGGCATGGTTTGCATGGGCCGCAGATGCATCGATGGCACCCGGAGTCAAGGATGAGGCACCAAGGATTTTCAGAAAATTGCGTCGTTGCATGATGGTGGGAGGTATTAGTGGATACCGAGCACACGGCAGGATTCTCTCATCCCGGTATCTTATTGAGCCGTTTCCACCGCAGAGGGCTCCGCTTTTTCCGCGGCTCGCTCCTTGTCCTTCTTGTTCTTGATGGCATCGATTCCGGCGCCCGCCGCTTTACCTGCTAGTCCGACGGTGGTGGTAGCCACCTTGCCGACGACTTTGACCGGCACGGTAACCAGTGCGCAGGAGCCTAACGTGAGAATCGTGACAGAGGTGATGAGGATGAGTAATGGTTTCATGGTTTAAATGATAGGCTTGAATGACAAATCGGCCGAGTGACCAGGCATCAACCTGTTTTTGTTAGGGTGTCTTCTTGTTGGCATCCGCCGGAGGTGCTGGCTTCTTGGCTGGTGGTGGTGGGGGAGGATCAAGGATATTGAGTAGCGCGACGATGGTTTTTGACTCCGGAATGTCGTCGATAGTCTGGCGCGCTTCCTTCAGTGTGGCGATGGCGAGAGGTTTGTTGCCTGTCTCACGAAGGATATCGGCCGTATAGAGCCACTGCCTCAAGCGGTCGGACTCCTTGATGTGTTTTTTGCCCGCAGTCTGGAAAAAGGCGATGGCGACCTGGTTTTGCTGGTGGTCGCGATGCCACAGACCCAGATACTCGTAGAATTTTCCGTTGGCTTTGGCGGCAGCTGCGGTGCGGAGTTTTTTGACCATGGTATCAGGGTCGTTACCCCAGCTCTCGTTGGCGAGGCGGATGGCGCGGTAGTCGCGATCAGCCGCCTCTTTCTGGCCGCTTCCGTCGAGGTGGAGAAAAGGCCGGTATAATGGATCGCCTAACACAACATTCTGCCAGGACAGGGCGGGGATCGCCATGTAGGCGGCCTCTACCAGCGAGTAACCCTTAACGAGCCGGTCATGGAGGACATCGAAGTGATGGGTCAGCTGCAGGTAGGGCTCGTAGACGTTCCCTACGGTTGCCGCGGCACCTTTGGCGAGTAGCGGGCCGGTCCAGTTTTTGTTGGCATCGCGCAGATTGGATGCGCTGTAGGAGTGAAGGTGGATGGCGACGGCGCCCCGGCGGAACTTGAAGTCCTTGTTGAGAAGCGGCCCGTCCCTGTGGGTGGTGTACCAGCCGTAATACAAGGCGGCATCATTCATCGGGTAGTTGGTCGTGAATGTTTGTTTGTTGCGATCGACGACCGTCGGGATGCCGGTGGTGCCATTGAGTTTGGCGATACTTTCCAGCCACTGGTCGCCAGCTTCGTAGCCCCCGCCTTTTTTTGCAAGATCCAGGTAACACATTCCCCAGAGGCCACGCGCCTCGGTGGCGATGGCGTCACCGATCATGCGTTTGCAAATGGTGAAGTCGGGCCCGTCAATGCGCCCGACCAGCAGCATGTAGGGTATTTTGCTATCTGCAAACGCACTGTCTTTGTTGTAGTAGGGATTGTTGAGTGGGCCGAGGGTCGGCAGGCCGTGGACACCGAACATAGCCAGCTCGGAGTCGACCGCGGCTTCGTTGTTGCTGGCAAAATGCGCAGGCAGCTTGGGGCCAGATTCAGCTTGTTCGGGAGTGATAGCTTCCCGCTGGATTTTGAACGGCACACCACGCATACAGACCAGGGTGGTGATTTTACTTGAGGTAGGTAGCCGGACTCCCTGCCGGTCGTTTCCCAACGTCCACCAACCGCGGTCTGAAAAGACCTTCCTGAGTGGATCGCGCAGGGTGGTGTTGTATTGTTGGCGGGTGATCTGGTCATTTTCCGGCAGCGCCAGACCCACCAGGTTGGCTGCCGGAATCTTTCTCATCTGGGCATAGAACTCTGCGAGATCCTTTGACTCGGGGATGTTGCTGTTATAGAGGACTGCAACGCTTTCGGGGGCAATGGGAGCTGCGTTGGCACCTGGGATGGCTATTGGGATGGCAAGGCAGAAGATGTAGAGTATGGCTTTCATGGATGAATGGGAAAATGAAGTTTAAGCCCGTCGTGGGCGAATTGGAAATGACCGGGAAGCTCGCTTACGGCCTCACGGACGTCAAGTTCATGTGAGAGGTGGGTGAGATAGACTTTTTCTGCCCGCAGGCTTTGGCCGGTGGCGATTGCCTCGCCGAGGTTCATGTGGGTTGCATGCTCGCGGTGATGCAGGGAGTCGATGACGAGTACCGGAATGTCCTCGACCAGCGGCCAGCTCGCGTCGGGGATGGTTTTTACGTCAGGGAGATAGGCGATCGATGGTGTTCCCGGGTAATCAAAGCGATACCCTTGCGTGTCCATGTTGCCGTGAAGCACCGGAACCGGGGTGATGGTTAGTTTTCCCAGGGCAAAGGGTCCGGTGGTCTCGATGGGGGCAGGTTTGATGTATCCCCGGTAGGTATTGGTTGGCAGGAAGGCCCAGTCAAAGATCCGCTTGATCTCCTTCAGGCAGGCGGGCGAGCCATAGAGTGGCAGTGGGGCCTCACGGTGCCAGCAAAAGGCACGCAATTCATCGAAGCCGGTGATATGGTCAAGGTGGGCATGTGTATAGACCACCGCATCCACCCGGGTGAGCTTTTCACGCAGGGCCTGCTCGCGCAGATCCGGTCCGCTGTCGACCAAAACCGAAAATTCCGGTGTCTGGAGATGGATCGACGACCGGGTCCGGGTGAGTCGTGGATCTTCGGAAATACAGACTTCACAGCCACAACCGATGACCGGAACGCCGGTGGACGTACTGGTGCCGAGGAAGGTGAGAGAAATTTCAGGTTTCAACTTGGCCAGACCTTGGCATAATTACACCCACAACGCCAAGGAGATTGGCAAAAGAAGATTATGCTAAGTTTACTTAAAATCAAAAACCTCGCGCTCGTCGACGAACTTGAATGGCATCTGGATACAGGGCTGGTGGGAGTGACCGGTGAGACGGGTGCCGGGAAATCAGTCATTGTGGGTGCCTTGAAACTTGTGCTTGGAGAACGGGCCGAAAAGGGACTGATCCGTACCGGCGAGGCGAGCTGCGTGGTCGAGGCTGTTTTCGACCTGCCCAATTTGCCACAGATCAACGCTGTGTTAGAGGATGGCGGACTGGAAACCTGTGACGACGGACAATTGATCGTGAAGCGTGTGATCGGCCAGTCGTCTAACAAACAATTTGTCAATAATTCACCCGCCACTCTCGCTGTGCTGAAAAACCTCGGCGAATACCTTGTCGATCTCCATGGCCCCCACGACCACCAGGGTTTGCTCTCGACCGATCGCCAACTCTCCATGCTGGATGCCTATGCGGGACTTGTTTCCGTTAGTGCCGACTACCGTGTGGCCTGGAGAATTTGGAGGGAAAAATCCGATGCCCTGCAAGCATTTCAGGCCTCCGGCAAGGAAGGGGAGCGGGAGCTCGATCTCCTTCGTCACCAGGTCTGGGAAATCGATTCAGCGCGACCGAATCCCGACGAGGAGGAGGAGCTGGAATCAGCCTATCAACGCGCCTCAAACAGCTCCCGACTGGTTGAGCTGGCAAGTAGGGCCATCGGGTTTCTTTCGGGAAGTGACGAGTCGTTGTTAGAACAGCTGGGGCATTTGCAAAAGGTCAGTCGTGATTTGGAAAAACTCGATCCCGCACTGCGCGATACCCTGGAGGGGGTTGATAAAACCGTGCTTGAACTCCAGGAAATGGAGAGTGGTCTGACTGATTACCTCGATGACCTCGGCACCGAGCCGGCTGAGCTCCTCCGGCTTGAGGAACGGATCAATACGTTGGAAACCTTGAAACGAAAATATGGGCCGACCCTGGAGGATGTGTTGGCCCATCGTGAGCAGGTGGCGCAACGCCTGGATGCGGTGGAGAATCGTGCCGAGCACTTGCAGCAGCTCCAGGATGAGCTTGATGCCGCCCGGGCCGAGGCTGACAAGCTGGGTATGAAGCTCAGTCAGAAGCGGCGCAAGGAGGCACCGCGGCTGGCCAGGGACATCGCCCGCCATCTCAAGGAACTCGGCTTCAAGCAGGCCGCCTTCGAGGTGCGGCTGGTGCCCCACAGTAAACCCCAGGCGAGTGGCCTTGAAGATGTGGAGTTCGAGTTCGGCCCCAACCCCGGGGAGCCGTTGAAGCCGCTCAGGCAGATCGCATCCAGCGGTGAAATCTCCCGTGTGATGCTCTCTGTAAAAAGCGCCCTGGCCGAGCAAGATGCCACGCCCTTGATGGTTTTTGATGAAATCGACGCCAATGTCGGTGGCGAGATCGCCCGCGCCGTAGGTGAGAAAATGGCCCGTCTGGGTGATCGACACCAAGTGGTGGCCATAACCCACTTTCCCCAGGTGGCTGCCGTCGCCTCACATCACTTTGTGGTCAGCAAGGTGGTCGAAGACGGAAGAACCTGTTCCCGACTGGTCGCGGTGCAGGGAGAAGACCGTATCTGTGAACTGGTCCGGATGCTCGGAGGGGGAGGTGGCAAACAGGCGCGCGCAATGGCCGAAAGTCTGCTGGGGTAGGCGGGGGGAATCCCTGCCTGGCTTTAACGCATGGTTGGGGCCACCTTGGTGTTGAACAGCCTCTTGAAATTGGCCCGGCTCGCCATGCTGTTTTCCGCCTCTAACACCTCCACATCCCAGGCCAGGCTGCGGTCCATCTGATAGGCATGGAAATCACCCTTGAGGTGGAAGCCATCGGACGCGGATACCTCGATGGTATCGGTGCCGTCAGCAAATTTTCCATCCTTGAAGTTGATGGTAATCGGGTCCCCGATACTGTTTTTCGAGGCATCGCTAAAATATATCCTGAGGGTTCCGGATGATGAGCCGTCGCCCAGTGTGATCCGTGCGGCGGGAACAACCACCGCGCCCAGTTTGATGCCGGGGGTGTCGCCCGGTGCCTTCCAGTAGGTGACAAACCCGCTCACGGTGGCGTATTCGCCGGCAATCGGGAGATCGAGGGTCTCTGCAAGGGTGGCATCGTTGTTCTTTTGTTTCAGCCAAATGATCCCCCACATGGTCAGGCCCAGGAAAATGACGGCAAGCACCGAAAGTGCAATTTTCTCAGTCGAGCTCAGTGAAAGTTTTTTGAGGGGTTCGGCAAGTGCCTTGAGATCGGTTGATGCCGCAACCGCGCCATCGTCATCAGTGTCGGGCTCTATTTCGTCGATTTCATTTTGTTCTACAAGATCCTCCTTTGCTTCTTCTGTTTCGGGGTTCTCCGGTTCTTCCTCCAGGTCGAACTCATCGAGTTCGCCATGGTCCGGCAGCTCGAATGTGTCATTGGACTCAAGGGGTGCTTTTTCACCCTGTTCAACGTTTTCTGCGTTGGCGGGGACTTCTTCAGCCACCTCGCCGGCCTGGTCTTCTGATGCGTCGATAGAAAGCGGCTCATCGCCACTGGCGGGATCCGGGCTGTCTGTTCTGGCATCGGCGTCGTTGCTTTCCTTGCTGGCGCTGGTTTCCCCGGTTTCTGGAAATTCCTTTTCCGGACTTTCGTCCGCATCATCCCAATCATCGTCAAGGTCCCACAGGTCTTCCTCCTCGATCTGGGAATTGATATCGTGTGCTTTGCGGGGTGATTTTTTATGTTTTTTGTCCATGGCGGTGACCAAGATGGGTAAGGGGAATCAGAAATCGGTAGGGAGGATCATTGATGGATAATCGGTTTTTATCGTGATGAAAAACCGCGTTACCTGCAAGGCCATTGTTTGGCCAGTAGAATTCTTCTGTTCTTTTGCAGCACCATGGCCAGACCGGGCTAGGGCTATAAATCGGAATGGTGGAAATTCGAGCTTGATTTTACAGCTTCGATAGGCGAATGAGGTGCCGTCAACATTACCTATTATAAAGACATGGCCGACAAAGAAGATATTAATCCTGAAAATGTGAAAGGCGCTTTCTACGTAGATAGTCAGTGCATCGACTGTGACCTCTGCCGCGAGACGGCACCAAACAACTTCAAGCGTGAGGAGGACGAAGGTTATTCTTACGTGTTCAAACAGCCTGAAAACGACGAGGAGCGCGAGCAGTGCGAGGAGGCCATGGAAGGTTGCCCCGTCGAGGCTATCGGCGACGATGGGGACTAATCCCAACACTCCCCCCCCTTCTAATCCGGGTGGGGGACAACCCAAAAACAGGTCCCATACACTAGGGGACAGCACGGCGCGCCATCTTGAAAAAAAGGCGCGTGCCAGGATTCTTGTCGAATGGTTGGGTGGTGTCGATCCACCCAACCCGTCAAGGAATATCCACCAGCCGGGTGAGTTTCTCGATCACTTGCTCAAGCAGATCGGTCTGGCCGAGGGGGTCGATGAACAGCGACTCAAAGAGGTCTGGGGCGCGGTTGCCGGCCCGTTTGTAGCCCAACACACGGTGCCCGAGTCGATCCGCGGCGGTGTGCTCGTCCTGCGGGTGTTACAACCGACGATGAAGTTCCACCTGCAGCAAATGAGTGGCAAACTCCTCGACAACCTCCACCGGGAACTCGGCGACGGCATCGTCAAGCAGGTCGTTTTTAAAATAGGGTAAACCACACGCCCTCCGGTCAAACTACGCACATGGTCAAGTCCCGTATACATCACTACGAAAACTGGATATTCGATTGGTCCGGCACCCTGGTGGATGATCTGGCGATGGTGCTCGATGCCACCAACCACGTTCTGCGCCAGTATGGCAAAGGGGAGATCGGACGGGAGGACTTCAGAATGAGTTTCCGCCTGCCCTACTCCGGGTATTACGAGGAAATCCTCCCGGGCGTTCCGCTTTCCGAGCTCGAGGATCATTTCCGGAAAGGGTTTGCCGATTCCGAGGCGTCCGGAGTGACTTCTCCACTGCTTCCCTTCGCGGTGGAATTCCTGAGGTGTCTGCATGCAAAGGGGAGGCGTATGTTTATACTCAGCTCGATGGACGCCGACGCGTTTGGCCGTCATGCCGCGGAACTGGGTGTCGACCACTTTTTTGAAGCGACCTACGCCGGTGTCCTGGATAAGCGCGACCAGATCCTGCACATGCTCGACCTCCATCAGCTGGATGCCTCGCGCACCATTTTCCTCGGCGACATGTGCCACGATGTGGAAACGGCCCGCCACGGTGGCGTGACCTCCATCGCCCTGCTCACAGGCTATCAGAATGTGGACCAGCTGGCAAAATCCAACCCGGATCTCATTGCAGAGAACCTCTCAGAGATTCAACAACTGCTCGAATCCCGGGCCTTTTCAATCGATTGATGAAAAAATCCGACCAGATTTTCATACGTGGTCTACACGTGGTGTGTAACATCGGTGTGCCGGACGAAGAGCGCGCTGAGCCCCAGGGCCTGCTGGTCAGTGCCAGTTTCTCCCCCCATGCATCACCCGGCCCCTTGGCCGACGATATCGGGCGCACCATCGATTACCATGCTGTTGCGACCAGACTGGAAGAAGTCTGTGAGGAAAAACCACGCAAGCTGATCGAAACCCTTGCGGAAGATTTGGCGGCGATGGTGCTTGCAGAGTTCCCCGTGCATAAAGTGACCATCGAAGTGGAAAAATTCATCCTGCCGAATACCCGCTGCGTGGGAGTATCGATTTCCCGCAAGGCCGGCAGGTAGTTTTTGTTAGGCGTCGTGAGGAAAGGACGACTCGTTTCAGCGGGATGGAAATTGAACATTTCTCCCGTCGATGTGTCTGTTGCTGCAAGCAGCAGACCCTGCGATGGGAGGACTTGGAGGAAATCAGCCGTCAGCCAGGAGGACATCACGGACTTGAAGATCTTCGGCCGGCGAGCGACACCTCTCCCTCCCCCCGGTCCAGGGACGCAAGATGCGGCTTTGACATGCCAACCACCCTGTCCCATAATGAAACCCACCCCCGCAACCCCTCTTCCCTTAACCACCCTTACTCCCTAGGCTGACGCATGGCTAAACAGAGAAAATCGGTCGATCCCGACGCGGATCTTGTCCAGCGCGCCCAAGACGGCGATACCCGGGCCTTCGACGAGCTGGTCATCAGATACAGCCGAAAACTCTATGGCCTCGTCTACAACATGACCTCCAACAAGGAGGATACCCACGACCTGCTACAGGACATCTTTGCCAAGGCATACCGTTCACTGCGCCGGTTCCGGGGCAATTCAACCTTCTACACCTGGATTTACTCGATTTCGGTCAATATGACCCTGAATTTTCTCAAAAAACGGAAAAGACGGGCCGGATACAGCTTTGATGACATCGATTCCGGTATTCAGAACGACCCCGCATTCATCGACCAGGGGCATCGAGCCAATCCGCGCCGACAGTCAAATATCCACGAACTTCAAAAAAAATTGAACGAAGCCATGCAGGCACTGTCAGAGGACCATAGATCAGTAGTGACGATGTTCGATATCCAGGGCATGCCACACGCTGAAATAAGTCGTATTCTCGGGGTTTCGGAAGGAACCGTGAGGTCGCGGCTTTACTACGCCCATAAGCAACTCCAAGGATATCTAGAGGATTTCCTCACACCAACGCACTCACCGGAACAGTAAAAAAAGTAAAAGAAAGTAACAGGAACCCCGATCCATATGATCTAAGGATCACAGCCCGTCATTCGGCTTGATCCATCAAATCAAAATATATAAATATTCTTGCGTTCTTAATTATATTTTTTAGAATACCGGCAAACCTCCGACCATCAGACCCATGCACGACGAAAATTTGAAAGAAGTCCAGCAGCTCATCGCCCTCAAGCGTCACGAGCAGCCTGATGATGCCTATTTCGAGGAGTTCCTCGACGAGTTCCACCGTCGCCAGCGCCAGGAGCTGCTCCAGCGCTCTTCGCGCAGCCTGTTCTTCGAGCGTGTAGGCACCTGGTTCGCAATGGGCAACAAGATGCGTTTTGTTTACGCCGGTGGTGCAGCCTATGCAGCCGTCATGCTGGGATTCTTTTTCTGGCCCAAGGCAGATGTGACCACACAGCCTGTGATCGATACGGCCCCCATCCAGCACGTGCCCGAGCAAAAGGAGGACATGCTCAAGCCGGACAAAGACAAGGAGCCTATCCGCGAGGCCTACTAGCTTGGTGCTTGTTATTGGGGTGAGACCGAAGACGCCCCCCCTGATGTCTATGGCGGTTGCTGGGTTGCTATCCAGGCTTTATGCCACCATGGGCGCGGAACAGCAGTAAGGTGCATGGTCGGTATAAAAAACCTTGCAGGACATTTGACTTGCCGTGCCGTCACCCGTTGGCAATGATCACTGGCAATGACTTCCAGAATTTTTATGAAAAAAAACACCCTATCCACCGGCACCAGAGTCACTGGTATGGTCGCGCTTGTTGCCGCAAGCACCCTTGGATTTACGCTTTCCCCACTCAAAGCCCAGAACGTGGACTTTGCTCCACTGGCAGTGAAAGGGGGGAAGGCCTCCAGTTCGTCCTTCGTCTTCCTGGATGACAAGGGCACCCTGGCCACAGTCGTCGAGCTTGGTTCTGATGTCACCAAGGCATCTCTAACACTCGAGGGGAAAAAAGTGCCACTCAAGTTTGTGGTCAATGACGCTGACAGCCGGATCGCCATCTACCAGCTACCCACCGGCTCACCGGCCAGTCAGCCGGCAGCCATAGGGGCATCACTGCAACTGAAGCCATCCGACAAGGTTTTTACCTCGGCCACCGATCACAGTGATCCGGCGCGCGTCGTGGGACGGGTACATCGTTTCCAGGGCAAGGTGCTTCCGCTCGCTGTTCTCCGTGTCAATCACTCCAAGGCCGCACCCAGGCCGGGGAGTGGGGTCTATGATACCGACGGAAAACTTGTCGGCCTGGTCCGTCAGGCCGTCTACAACGCACCTAACAGTAGTTACTGCCTGCCCGTGGAGGTCATCACCCGGGTTCTTAATGACCACCGGCGCAATGGTCGCGTCGGCCGGTGCTGGATCGGTATTGTCATGGACGAGCTGGTCGCGGCTCCCATCGTCGAAAGTGTCAGACCCGATTCCCCCGCCAAGAAAGCCGGGCTTCAAAATGGGGACGTCATCCTGAGTATCGGCGATCAAGCCGTCGGTGATTATGCCGGAGTTGTGGATGCCTTTTATTACCTTGTTGCAGGAGAAACTAAAAAATTCCGTGTCCTGCGCGGCACCGAGGTCAAGGAGCTTGACATCACCCCCGAGGTCAGCCCGGGGCGTTGATTAAGTTTCAAATACCAAGCTCCAAGCTCCAAGCTCCAAATACCAAGAAAGAGAAACGGCACGCTGACGCGTGCCTTTAGCTAGAGGCGAAGCCCCATTTACTTGGTATTCGGTATTTGGTATTTGGAGTTTAAAACTTCATCCATTTGGAGTTTGGAATTTGAAACTTAGAAGATACATCTGCGTCGCACCTATGTCATTTGATCTCACCAGTCTCAATGCCGCCCAGGCGGAAGCCGTGAATGCCCTCGATGGCCCCGTCCTTATCCTTGCCGGCGCCGGTACGGGAAAAACCCGTACTGTCACCTGCCGGATCTCCCACATGGTCGAACGCGGTATCGCCCCGGAAAACATCCTTGCCGTTACTTTTACCAACAAGGCAGCGAACGAGATGCGTGAACGCGTCGGCGATATGGTCAGCAAGACCGCTGCCAAGGAAATCACGGTTTGTACCTTCCACTCGCTTTGCGTAAGGATTCTCAGGACAGGCATCGACCGGCTAGGCTATAAACACAATTTCACCATCTACACCGGCAACGACCAGACCGGCCTGATCAAACAAATCATCGTCCGCAAAGGCGGTGCCCAGGAAAAAATCGAACCCAGTCTGGTGATCTCGATGATTTCCAAGGCAAAAAATGCCGGCCTCGACTTCTCCGATATCGAAGACCCCTTTGTCGCCGATATTGCCCAGGCCTATCAAAACGAACTTCGCGCCCAGAACGCGGTGGATTTCGATGATCTGCTCCTGCTTGCTGAGAAGCTGCTTCGTGAATTTCCCGATGTGCGCGACCTCTGCCGGAAACGTTGGACCCGCATCACGGTGGACGAGTTCCAGGATACCAACGGTTTGCAAATGCGCCTGCTCCAGCAGCTCGTCGGCGAACCCTATCACGTCTGCGTGGTCGGAGACGACGACCAGAGTATCTACGGCTGGCGCGGCGCCGAAGTTGCCAACATCCTCCAGTTTGAGAAATTCTTCCCCAACCCCAGGGTGATCCGGCTCGAGTACAACTACCGTAGCTCGGATGCCATCATCCACACGGCAAACTCGTTGATCGTGCATAATATAGGCCGACGCGAAAAGGCTCTCAAGTCGGTCAAACCAGGGGGGGACCCCATCCGCATCATCTCCATGCCCGGTGATGAGGAAGAGGCGGAATACATCGCTCACGAGATCACCGACCTCCATCGGGTTGAGAAAAAACCACTCGAGGACATCGCCATCCTCTTCCGCACCAACTCACAATGTCGCCACCTTGAGCTTGCCTTGCGGACCGAGCAAATCCCCTACCGTATGATCGGTGCGCAGAGTTTTTATGATAAACGTGAAGTGCGTGACGTGCTCGCCTATTTGCAAGTGCTGGCGAACCCGAGCGCTGATGTGCCACTGCTCCGCATCATGAACTCCCCGCCCCGGGGGATCGGCCAGGCGGCCGCCGTCTTACTAACAGACATCTCACGCGAACGCGGTGGCAGTGTCTGGGAAGCCATGGGTGTGCCGTCCGACCAACTTTCAGCGCGTGCCAGAAACTCAGTGCATGCCTTCACCGAGATGATCCTCAGCTACCGCGAACGCATGACCTCAGGCCAGGAAAATATGGGAGTGGTCATGTTGGAGATGTTAGAGGAAATGGGTTACATCGACTGGGTAAAGCGCAACAGCAAAAACGAGAAGGAAGAGGACATGCGGCGCGATAGCATTGATACCGTTATCCAGGACCTCAAGGACGCATCCAAGAAAGGGAAAACCCTGCAGAAATACCTCGATCAGTCGGCACTCGCGCGCGACCGGGAAAGCGATGACGACATCGACAAACAGCGCGGTGTTACCCTCATTACCCTGCATGCCTCCAAGGGCTTGGAATACCCGGTGGTCTATCTCGTCGGCCTCGAAGAGGGTATCCTTCCGCATAAACGCAGTATTGAGGAAGGAACCAGCGATGAGGAGCGCCGGCTTCTGTACGTGGGTATCACCCGCGCCCAGGACCGCTGCACGTTGACATGGTGTTCGGTCCGGACCAAATGGGGCCAGGAACACGCCGGTGAGCCCAGCAAGTTCCTCATGGAGCTCGATGATAAATACCTCGAGCACCTCGACTACGACGATATCATGGGCGCCGAAGTCACCGAGCAGGAGTCGGCCGATTTCTTTGCCGACCTCAAAAGCATGTTTGATTAAGGGAGCGTGGGCGTCCCGCCCGTACAATAATGATGGCTTGGGTTGATGCGGGCGGGACGCCCACGCTCCCTTAAAATTTTCGTGCAATCTTCATCGTCCTTGGTTTATTTTCGCCACATGAACTCCTACGTCGTCAAAGTCTTCCTCTATGAAGTCGAGCCACTTATCTGGAGACGATTCTCCGTCCCGGAGTCAGCGACTTTTGCCGACCTGCACCAAATCATCCAAAAAGCGATGGGCTGGAATGATGAACAGGCACACCAGTTCCGTCATGGAAAAGGGAGAAGTCTTACTGGTGTGATTGCCAATACCCAGGAGCAAGTCGCTCCCGGAGATGATTTTCAAGATGAGAAGGATGTCACCGTGGGAGCATTTGTAGGACGCCGGCGGCTGCCGATCCGATTGATGTATCGGTATGACTTTTTTGACGACTGGACCCATGAACTCGTCATCGAGGAGAAACTGGACGGTGAGAATACTCCGAAAATGTTAGGTGGCGAGCGTGCCTGTCCACCCGAAGACTGCGGCGGCTCGTTTGGCTACAAGGAGTGTCTTGCAGGCTATGCCGAGTGGATGGATGACGATTACGATCCGGAAGCCTTTGACCTGAAATCAATCAAGCTGTGAACCTGCCAGACTGCATCGACCATTGTCTCGCTAAAAAGGGGGTCGAGGAAACCACCCCGTTTGGTCCCGGGGTTCTCGTCTATAAAGTGCTCGGCAAGATGTTTGCCCTGACCGATCCCGATGAAGTGCCGGCACGGGTCAATCTCAAATGTGAGCCTGATCGCGCCCTTGAACTACGGGATGAGTATGCGGCGGTGATACCGGGTTATCACATGAACAAGAAACACTGGAACACGGTGATTCTTGATGGAACCCTGCCCACCGACTTGGTGCGCGAGCTGATTGATCACTCGTATGACCTTGTTGTTAGTGGGTTGAAGAAATCCGACAGGGAGAAGCTTGGTTAGGTCCGCGCATGTTCTGTGTCACCGAATCGTCTTCTGGATTTCGATCACTTTTTTCTGGGCTGCGGCCTGGGCGTCGGCGGCGTCCTGGATTTTTTGCGCGGCTGCATTGTAGGCATCGATGGCTGCATCTTCTTCAAAGGAAGGTACGCCTTGATCCTCATCCCACTGCCATTTTCCCCAGTGCTTTTTAAGCACTCCATGTTGCTCAAGGATCGCCGTGCAAAGGTCGTCGTCGGTTTTTCTGATCTCGAGAAGCTGTGGCTTTAATTTTCCAAACCCCTGCTTGAGCCCCGCGACAAAGTCAAGGATGACGTCGTCTTCCATATTCTCTTCCTTGGCTTTGGTCCGGATCTCAGAGAGCCATCCGTGTCTGATCTTTTCGGTGAGTCCGTTGTTACACTTGATGTATTCGTTCACCATGGCTGAAAGCTTGTCGATATCCTCCGCTGACTGGATCTTGCCGTATTCCATGCCCTTGGTGATGAGGCTGATGTTGTTTTGGATTTCGAGGTTGTCCCTCTGCATCATCGTCATCCAGATTCGCAGCAGTTTACCCGTGGCGGCCTGCTCTTCCGTGGAGCTGTCCTCCATTTTTTTGGCCACATCAATGACCCGTTCTATCCCTTTGTTATCGCCTGAAATGGTTCCGTCCTCGTTGAAGCTTTTTTCGTTGGCTTCCTGCATGTCCCGCAGTGCCTTGTGTAACTCCCGGGTGTTTTGCTTCTCCTGTTCTGTTTCCCCAGCGGGCTTTGTATGTTTGCAGCTGACGAAGAAAAGGGGAAACAGAACGCTCAAGAGGACGATTGCTTTCATGATACAACACTGGCGACTCATGGGGAGGAGGTCAAAGGTAAAGGTGGTAAAAGAAAGCCGCTGCAGGAAGGTTTCCTACAGCGGCTTGGTATAAAACAACGGTTAGTTGGCCACGATGTTGACCAGTCGGCCGGGGACAACGATGATCTTGCGGATCGTTTTTCCATCGGTGTGCTGGATGACGTTGGTGTCTTGCTGGGCAAGTGCCTCGATCTCGTCCTTGGGGGCGTCCTTGGCAACGGTGATCTTAGCGCGCAACTTGCCGTTGACCTGGACAACGATCTCGACCTCGTCCTCAACGAGGAATTCCTCGTTGTAGGAAGGCCACGCGCGATCTGCGAGGATGCAGCCGCGTGAGCATTTTGCGGATGGAAATGCCTCACCTAACTGCTGGTGGATTTCCTCGGTGATGTGCGGGGCAAACGGGTTGAGGCACTTGAGCAGGTCACGGATCAACAGGGCGGGGATTTTTTCCGCCTTACCGAAGGTGTTGGTGCAGATCATCATCTGGGAGATAGCCGTGTTAAACGAGAGGCGCTCGATGTCTTCGCCTACCTTCTTGATGGTTTCATGCAGCACCTTGAGCAGCTCCTTGTCCGTCTCCGGGGAAGGTTTGTCGTTGGTGATTTTACGGGAAAGCACCCACTCGGCCTCCTGGTTCTGCTCGAAGGCAAGACGCCAGACTTTGGCGAGGAAACGGGAGACACCTTCGACACCTTTCATCTGCCATGGCTTCACCTGTTCTAACGGACCCATAAACATTTCGTAGAGGCGCAGGGCATCGGCACCGTATTCCTTGACCACATCATCCGGGTTGACGACGTTGCCGAGCGACTTGGACATTTTCTGGCCGTCCTCACCGAGGATGAGTCCCTGGTTGACGAGCTTTTGGAAGGGCTCGATGGTGGAAACATGGCCCAGGTCGTGGAGAACCTTGTGCCAGAAACGGGCGTAAAGGAGGTGAAGAACGGCATGTTCCGTGCCTCCGACGTAGAGGTCAACCATTCCGGTCGATTCTGTTCCACTCCAATACTGCTCGGCTTCTTTTGAGATAAATCGCTCGGTGTTGTCAGGGTCGCAGTAGCGCAAATAATACCAGCACGAACCGGCCCACTGGGGCATGGTGTTGGTTTCACGTTTGGCGGTTTCGGAGTAGTTGATCCAATCGGTAGCCTTCGCTAACGGCCCCTCGGGTGAGCCGGTCGGTTTGAAGTCGTCCATCTCGGGCTGGAGCACCGGGAGCTCGGACTCTGGCAGCGCCTTGTGGTTGCCGTCTTGCCAGAGAATCGGGAAGGGTTCTCCCCAGTAGCGTTGGCGGGAGAACAGCCAGTCGCGCAGCTTGAAGTTGACCTTGGCTTCGCCTTTGCCGTTTTCCTCCAGCCATGCGATCATAGCCTGTTTCGCGTCTTTGGTTTTCATGCCATTGAGGAAACCGGAATTGACGGCGTAGCCGGAGGCCACAGAAGGGAGCGTGGGCGTCCCGCCCGCCCTCTTATCATTTCTCTCATAGAGGGCATAATCACCCTCAGATAGCCCAGCCTTCACTGGATTCTCCGCTATGTATTCCATCACCCTATCAAAGTGTTCCTGACTACGGATCAGCCTGTCATAATACTCGGGCTGCCAGAAACTACCTTCACTGTTGATCTTCTTGTTGATTTCCTTTGCGGTGAAGCTTTTCCAAGAGTGTAGGATGTCGCTGAGATTGTGGCCATCCCGTGGAGAGAAAAGCACATGCACGTGATTCGGCATGACGATGGCTGAGTACAGGTCATATCGCTCACCATCGAAGTGTTTGAGCGCGGCAAGTGTGAGCTCGCTTAGTTTAGGATCTTTCAAGGCACAGGTGCCGTGCCCTTGATCGAGCCATGTTTCCACCCGGTCAGTGAATGTCTGGTGATATTCCTTGTTTTGTTCCTTGGACCAGGGTTTGGGGTTGTTTGATAACCAGATTTCGCGGTCGGACTCAATCTGCCTGAGTTTTTCCTGGGGCAGGCTGTCCGCCATGCGCCAGGTGACAAAGCAGGCCGCTTCGCCTTGTTGCCAGTGGGGGAGTTTGTGAGTGCCCGTGGTGACGGATTGTTCCTGATTGAAGAGTGCGGGCGGGACGCCCACGCTCCCCTCCTGGACAACTTGCCGGATCGGCAGACCAAATTGGGTGGCAAACTCAAAATCCCTTTCATCGTGCGCGGGTACGGCCATGATGGCACCGGTGCCGTAGCCCATCATAACGTAGTCGGCGATCCATACGGGGATTTGCTCACCGTTGACGGGGTTGGTGGCGGTGGCTCCGGTGGCGACACCGGATTTGTTTTTGTTGAGGTCGCCACGTTCCAGATCAGACTTGGAGGCGCATGCCTTGATGTAGGCATCCACGGCATCCTTTTGTTCTGCGCTGGTGATTGTTTCGACAAGTGGGTGTTCAGGCGCAAGCACCATGTAGGTGGCGCCGAACAAGGTATCGGGCCGGGTGGTGAAAACTTCCACTTCGTGGGGAGATTCAAGTTTCAAGTTTTCAGTTTCAAGTGCTTGGTTGCTGGAGCTCACGCCACTTGAAACTTGAAACTTCACACTAGCTCCCACTGATTTACCGATCCAGTTTTTCTGGAGAAGCTTGATCGATTCAGGCCAGTCGAGGTCATCGAGCTCGTTGATCAGGCGGTCGGCATACTTCGTGATCCGCAGCATCCACTGGCGTAGTGGTCTGCGTTCAACGGTTTCCCCCTTGGCCTTCCACTCCTCAATCTCCTCGTTGGCGAGCACGGTGCCCATGGACGGCGACCAGTTGACGGGGGCTTCGTTGACGAATGCGAGGCGGACGTTGTCGATCTCCTGACGTGTCCAACCTTTTGTTTCGAGCTCGGAAACAGGCGCGGCTTTCCGGGTTTCTTCGTTAAAATAGGAGTTGTAAAGCTGTAGGAAGATCCACTGCGTCCAGCGGACATAATCCGGGTCCGTTGTATTGACCTCACGATCCCAATCGTAGCCGAAGCCGAGCGACTTGAGCTGTCGGCGGAAATTATCAACATTCGCCTCTGTGGTGATCCTCGGGTGCTGGCCGGTTTTGATGGCGTATTGTTCGGCCGGCAGGCCGAATGCGTCCCAGCCCATCGGGTGCAGGACGTTGAAAGCATTCATCTTTTTATACCGGCCCAGAATATCCGTGGCGGTGTATCCCTCGGGGTGCCCGACGTGTAGACCGGCACCCGACGGGTAGGGAAACATATCGAGAATGAAGTACTTCGGTTTGGAGGCATCAAAGCCCTCCTCCCCCGGGTTGGGCGTGTGGAAGGTCTTGTGTTCATCCCAATATTGCTGCCACTTGGGCTCAAAATCGGCGAAGGGGAATGGTTTTCGTTGATCGGACATGGTTGAATTTTGAAGAGTGAATTTTGAAGAGTGAGGTGCAGAGGGCGTGAATGCAACATTCACTATTCAACATCCCAAGCCGGAATGGCCTGGCACGGGTGTGTGTAGCGAAATCAGCGGGAATGAAAAGAAAAACCCCGGCGGGATCGATCGCCGGGGGGGTGGAGTGGAAATCGAGGGCGGCGGCTTATTGGTCCTTTTTGGGTCGGGCAAAGTAGGGATAAAGCCTGGTTTCAGCCTCATCCCCACTGTGGGACTCGATGATCCCGTCCGTAGCCTTTTGCTCTGTTGTATCGCTGGCGACGGGATGGCCGATCATTACTTTGGCATAGGTTTCAGCATCCCGGAGTGCCACCACGAGTCGGGTTTTGGGGTCCTGGTAGGGCGTATGGGCCAGAGCGGATTTCGCATGGAGCCAGACCGAATCAGCCAGCGCTGCCTGGGCTTTGGCACTGAGTAATTTGAGCTTGAGCACCTGGACGATGATGATGGTGGTTTTCAGCTCACCTTCGGTTTTGGCCATGGTGTAGGTTCTCACTTCACCATCTTTGCCGAGCAGGCCGGGGAATGATTCCTCGATGGCCGGGTCGTTGTGGGTTTTGATACCCGCTGCAAAGGCCTTGGATATAGCGAGGCCGTCGGTATTGTTGCCAAGGATATCGACGTTTTTCTTTTTGTTGATCAGGTTGTTGGCCTTGGAATACTCCATGAAGCCAGGGGTCTCCTCCGGTTTTGGCTCACCGGATGATGACAGGGCGAAGTAGATACCAAGCCCGATGGCCAGGAGCGCGATGATCGCTAACACAATCCATTTAGCCGGGCTCTTGGCGGTGGTCCCGTAGGGGGTGGCAGCGGGTTGGCCCATCGGGCGGGGCGTGATGGATGACTCCAGATGGATGCCGCTGCCGACGCCCAGGTTGATATGGGGTTGGTGGGCAGGCTCGGGTGGGGCTGAAGCTGCGGCCTGGGGGGGAGCCTCCGGGATGACGCCTTCGATCTCGGAGGCTGGCACCCACGCTTCCAGCCCCTCGGTCCAAACGTCTGTGAGCGCATGGATTGCACCTGTGGCACCCAGTTGCTGTAACTCGTCGGCTGAAACGGGGCCGTGCTCAGCTCCAGTGGAATCCGTGTAGAACCATTGTTGTTCTTCGCTCATGGCCGTAGTTGTTGAGGTTCGGGAAGGTGGACTAGCCCCGGGATCGTTCTAACAGTAATAACATAAGGAAGGAATAGATCAGGTTGACCTCCTCCTGGGGGGAAAGATCGGCAAGCTTTTCAATCGTGAATTTGCCTTCGAAAAAAGCAGCCTGTTTACTCACACGCATCACGGGAGTGCCATCGGCGCGGGTAGCCAGGTAGGTGGGATGAAAAACATAGCCGCTGAACATCCCGACGATCGGGATACCCCCGAACAGCCCGTCCATGACCTTGGTCCAAGGGTTTTCCTCCTGTACTTTGAAGTCGGCGGCTTCGTCGCCGGGATTGAAGACATCATAACGCGCGCGCCAGATCGAGCGCATACCCTGCCGGCCTACGGAGCCGATGGCGTTTCCCTGGCTATCGGTGAAGTAATAGCGGGCCGACCAGTCGATGACCTTATTGGCTTTGATGCTGGCGATTTGCCGGGATTTGCTTGAATCGGAAAACACCTGGATGTCCTCCTTGAATTTAAACATCTTCTGTTTAACGTAGCAGACGGGGGCGCCTTGGGAGTCGTTGACAAAAATCTGGGGTGCGAGGGCGACGACTTTAAAGCTGAGGTTCAGTGGGTAGTTCATGGGATTGATGATATGGGTAACCTGGTTTTCAGGTAAGGACTAGGCCGGAGGATAGCAAAAAAAACGGGAGCTGCCAGCCCCCGTTTTTTTTAGTTTTGATGGTATGATTGACAGGACGGGGCATTGCGCAGCCTTTAATAGAGTTTTAACCCACCTGGCTGGGTTTGTCCGGCCTGTGGTTGGGGCATGATTCTGGCCATCACCATAAAGTTGATCGCCTTGGTGACCTCTTTCATCCAGAGGAGTTGGCCGATGACGGGAATGAGGATGGCGCAGATTGCAATCCCGATACTCAGGCGGGGGGCGGTAGCGGTATTTTGATACCGGGCAACAATGCCATTCCACTCACCAGGGAGTTTACAGAGGATGATGATCATCCAGATGGGGCCAAAAAAGGGGATGAAAAGGAAGCCCACGGCACTGCCCGGCGAAACCGTCCCGCCTCCGGGCCGAAGGATGGACCAGATGCGGTAGATGGCAATGAACTGGATGACCGCGCCTACGAGCAGGGCAATCATGCCAACAACCAGCAACAGCATACCCAGCCCTATGCCGCCGCCGTTATCAAGCGCATTGGGATTGTTCGCCATTTCCTCCGCTGTGGGAGAGCTGGCCGCTATCTGGATCATGGCGATCAGGTAGAGCACGAATCCGCCGATCAGGCATCCGGCGTAGAGTCCGAAGCTGACTTTGTTGACCAGGGGGATCGGGTAGTTGCCGCCTTGCTGGGGAACGGCTGCCTGGGTGGCTACCGACGGTGCGTATGGATTGACCGCCTGGGCAACCACCGGTTGGGCTTGTGGGACGACGACCGGTTGAGCGACCACCGGTTGGGCCGGTATCAGACCCTCGACCTGGGTGGCGGGTAGCCACTCGGCCATGCCTTCGGTCCAGACATTGGTCTGGGCGGTGATTTGGCCGGTCGCGGCGAGTTGCTGCAGCTGATCGGCGGTGATGGGGCCTTGCTGTTGGCCCGCGGTATCAAGATAGTGCCAGTATTGAATATCACTCATCTTAGGACTTGGGTTAGGGGGGTGATTTACTGTTAGAAATGGATCGCGTGCCCATCGGCGTCGAGCGTGGCCTCGTGGATCGCCTCAGCCAGAGTCGGGTGGGCGTGGATGGTGCCGTGGATCTCATCGGTGGTCAGTTCCATTTCAAGGGCCAGTCCCATTTCAGCGATCAGCTCGGTGGCGTTGTCACCGATGATGTGGGCACCTAGCAGCTCACCGTGTTCCTTGCCGAAGAGGAGTTTGACAAAACCTTCCGCATCACCGGATGCCTGGGCTTTTCCGATGGCGGCGTAGGGGAACTTGCCGACTTTGTAGTCGACACCCTCTTCCTTGAGTGCGCGTTCGGTTTTTCCAACCGAAGCGACTTGTGGATGGCAGTAGGTGCAGCCCGGGAAATTACCGACCTTGCGTGGTGTGTGGCCTTCGACAAAGAGACCTTCGACACACTGGATGGCCTCGAAGCTCGCTGTGTGGGCGAGCCACGGTGGACCGGAGATATCACCGACGGCATAGACGTTGGGGATGGAGGTCTGGTAGCGATCGCCGACCTGGATAAAACCGCGGTCGAGCTCTGGCTGAAGTCCGCCGGGGAGGACAGGAGCAATACCGATTGCCACCAGGCAGACCTCGGCGGTAACCGTTTCGTTTCCTTTAGGGCCTTCGACATCGATGGAAACAGAGTCGCCATTATCGCGGAAGGCGACACACTTGGTATCGGTGAGTGAGCGCACACCTTGTTTGGTGAATGATTTTTGCAACTCAAGGCCGACTTCCGTGTCCTCGACAGGAAGCAGGTTTGGCTGCATCTCGATGATGGTTACCTTGGTGCCAAACGCGTTGTACACATAGGCGAACTCGACGCCGATGGCGCCGGCGCCGATGATGACCATGCTCTCGGGTTGCACCGCCAGGTTCATCGCCTCCTTGGAGCTGATGACGGATTTGCCGTTGAAGGGAAGAGGCGGCAGCTCGCGGCTCTTGCAACCAGTGGCGATCATGATGTGGGCTGCTTCGAGAACTTGTTTGGAGCCATCAGCCGCAGTGACTTCCACGTGATTGCCGTCGACGATGGAGCCGAATCCACGCACGTAGTCGACTTTGTTTTTCTTGAAGAGAAATTCGATACCGCCAGCGAGGCGATCGGACACCTGGCGGGAACGACCGACCACTTTGGTCCAATCGTAGGCGAGGTTATCGAAGGAAATGCCGAAAGTGGCCGCTTTTTTGGTGAGTGTCTGGTAGAGCTCGGCATTTTTCAACAGGGCCTTGGTGGGAATACATCCCCAGTTCAGGCAGGTGCCGCCTGCGCGGTCGGCTTCGATGACAGCGACTTTTTTTCCGAGTTGGGCTCCGCGGATGGCTCCGACGTATCCGGCGGGACCGCCGCCGATGACAATGAGGTCGTACATGGTGATATTGGGATTGGGAATTACAAATTACTAATTACTAATTACGAGATGGGGGGGCTCTGCTGAGCTGGGCGAACGTGGTCAGAATACCAAGGAATTGTCAATAATAGCGGGGTAATGGAGCAAGAAAAAGCCAGCTCTGCCTGGTTTGGCGGAGCTGGCTGGACAGGATAAGCTGCAATCACATCGCCGGTGGAGCACCCGGAGTGGCTACGGGAGGTGATTGGGCAGGTGGGGTTTTCGAGCCGAAGAACTTGACCAGCCCGATGATACCGAAGATCAGCGCGAGGCCGCCGCAGATCATGGGACCGACAATGGCGGCGCCGATACTTCCGGCCACGGCGGTGCCCGAGGTATTGGAAAGCGAGATTTTCCGTCCGGCGGACAAACCGTCGACCTGGACTTGGTAATCTTTGCCATTTTTCCCTTCGAAGGCACCGAGTAGAATGCGGCGGTCGCCGTTGACTTCGATATGGGAATTGAGCGAGGTGAGCGGGGCCGGGATCATTTGACCGGATTCGACCTCCCTGACGTTAATGCTGACTCCGGAGGGGACACTGGTGTCGTTTCCGTGCAGCCAGACCGAGATGGCACCATCTTCCCCGGATGATATGGCACCAGCGTTAGGGGTATCAAACGAGGTGACAGGAGCCATTGATTTGAATGCACCTACGACGCCGATGCCGAAAATAGCTGCGGCAGCGATGAGTAATACAATTGCGGTGATGAGGAACCCGCATCCTTTTTTCTTGGTAGCCATGGTGTGGTTTTGGTTTGTGGTTGAATATCAGAATCCGGGCACTTTGATGTCTGGCCCGATGAGAAGAATGGAGTGTTGTTGATACGACTCGATGCGCCTGACCAGATTTTCCAACTGGGCACGCTGCCCTGGCGTAAGGAGCTGGATTCCAGGCACAGCCAGAAGGTGTTGTTGGATCAGGGCGGCGTGTCCCCTGGGGCTGGTCATACGGATGAACTCATCATCCTCGCCGGGTTTGTCAGGACCGGAAAACATACCTTCCAAGCCGCTTTTCGGCTCGGGGCTGAGGTGGGTCTCATACTCCGCCAGCTTGGCGAGACTGGCGGCGTGTGCGATGGCTTCGTTGAGCCCCCCGATTTCATCGACCAGGCCAATGGCGAGTGCGTCGCGACCGGAGTAGACGCGACCTCCGGCGAGTTTTTCCAGGTCGCCCTTGATGCGGTTGCCACGCCCGTCGGTGATGCGCTTTTTAAAGGTGCCATAAACATCCAGCATCGACTTGCGGATCAGTTCGGCTTCGGCTGGTGTGTATCCGCGATGGGTGCTCATGATACCGGCATTCTTGCCGCGTTGACGGGAGTGTACGGTGATGCCGAGCTTTTCCATCGCGCCTCCCAGGACAAACTTCATCCCGACCACCCCGATCGAGCCGGTGATGGTGCCTTCCTCGGCAAAGATTTTTTCAGCTCCCGCACTGACGTAATAGCCACCGGAGGCGGCGACTGATCCCATCGAGACAACAAAGGGTTTTTTCGTGGCTTTAAACTCATCGGTAGCCTCCCAGAGAACGTCACTGGAGAGGGCGGAGCCGCCCGGGGAGTTGACACGGAGGACGAGCGCCTTGCATTTATCGTCTTTGGCGAGCTTGAGGATCTCTGCCCTGACAGGAGCGATGGAGGCATCGTTGATTTCGCCGTCGAGAGCAACCACGCCGACGTAATCGGCTTTATGTTTTTTGCCTTTGCCGGCCTTGAAGGCGAGTTTCATCAAGTCCATGAAGCCATCGATTTCCGGGCCGTCGGTGTTAGGGAGTTCATAGGAGCGATCAAACTCGGTGTCTTTACCGTAATGCTTGCGTAGTGTGGCAATAAAATCAGTGCGGTACTGCAGCGCGTCAACGAGTCCCGCCTCCCTGGCTTGTTCAGGTGTGATCAGAGCCTGGTCGATGATGGCGCGCAGCGCATCCGGCTTGATCTTCCTGCCTTCGGAAATCTGCTGGATGATTTGCCCGTAGATGGAGTCGAACAGGAGGTTTTCCTGCTGCTTGGCATAGTCGCTGGGGCCGGTGCGGTAGAAGGTTTCTCCGGCACTTTTGAAATCACCGATGTGGATGACTTCGACTTTGAGGCCGAGTTTGTCGAGCAGACCCTTGAAATACATCGACTCGGAATACATGCCGGTGAGCGAGACATCCCCCTCGGGCATGAGCGTGAAATGATTGGCCGCTGAACCGATCAATGCCGTGCCGTTGGAGATGCTTTCTGTGTAAAACCAGACGTCTTTACCGGCTTTGCGGATGGCCAGTAGGCAACGGCGCATTTCCTGAAGCTGGGCAAGATCAATGCCTGCACCACCGAGGTCGAGAACGACCCCCTTGACCTCTTTATCCTCGGCGGCGGCTTTCAGGCTGCGGACGATATCAAAGTGGGTGAGCGGTCGGTCGGCACCTCCTCCCAGGCCACCCAGCCCGAGCAGTCCACCGGACGATTGGCCGGACTCGGAAATGGCGGCGTCGAGATCATAGACAGCGACAATGGATGAGTCCTCTTTTTTAGCCGCATTGGAGATGAGGATGGAGAGGGAAAACAGACACGAGACGAGATATTTCATAGCTAGGAGTTTGAAGCATCAGCGGGAAACGCCAAGCTAAAAAAATCCCGCTTACCCGGATGACCTGGGTAGCGGGATGGGTAAAAAGTGATTCCGGATCAGATGCCGGCCAGAATGCCGTTGAGGGTTGCGCTCGGGCGCATGGCGGCTCCGGTGAGTTCATCGTCGGGCATGTAGTAGCCCCCCATATCGACCGGTGAGCCTTGCACGGCGATGAGCTCCCCGACGATTTTGTCCTCGTTAGTAGCGAGAGCCTCAGCCACGGGGGCGAAGGTCGCTGCGAGTTCGGCATCGTCAGTCTGGGCGGCAAGCGCCTGGGCCCAGTAAAGGGCCAGGTAGAAGTGCGAGCCCCGGTTGTCGATACCGCCGAGCTTACGGGTCGGCGACTTGTCGTTGAGCAGGAACTGGCCGGTGGCGGCATCGAGCGTATCGGCGAGGGTTTTGGCTTTGGCATTGCCAAACTTCTCAGAGAGGTGTTCCAGGGAGACGGCGAGGGCAAGGAACTCGCCGAGAGAGTCCCAGCGGAGGTAGTTTTCCGCTGTGAACTGCTGGACGTGTTTCGGCGCTGATCCACCGGCGCCGGTCTCAAACAGTCCGCCGCCGTTCATCAGGGGGACGATGGAGAGCATCTTGGCGGAGGTGCCAAGTTCGAGGATGGGGAAAAGGTCGGTCAGGTAGTCACGCAGCACGTTGCCGGTAACGGAAATGGTATCCTCACCCGCCTTGCAGCGTGCGAGGGTGAACTCGGTGGCTTCGACCGGTGACATGATGTGGATTTCCAGGCCATCGGTATCGTGGTCGCCGAGGTACTGGCCGACCTTCCGGATCAACTGGGCGTCGTGGGCGCGGTCTTCATCGAGCCAGAACACAGCGGGGGTCTGGGTGGCGCGGGCACGGTTGACGGCGAGTTTCACCCAGTCCTGGATGGGGGCGTCCTTGACCTGGCAAGCACGCCAGATGTCGCCTTTTTCCACAGCGTGTTCGATGAGGATGTTTTCGTTAGAGTCGATAATGGTGACTTTACCGTCGGCAGGGATTTCAAAAGTCTTGTCGTGGGAGCCGTATTCCTCGGCTTTTTGCGCCATCAATCCGACGTTGGGCACGGTGCCCATGGTGGTGGGATCAAAGGCGCCGTTCTTTTTACAGAAATCAATGGTGGCTTGGTAAACACCGGCATAGGAAGCATCGGGGATGACCGCCTTGGTGTCTTGCTGCTTGCCTTCTTTATTCCACATCTGGCCGGAGGTGCGGATCATGGCGGGCATGGAGGCATCGACGATGACGTCACTCGGCACGTGCAGGTTGGTAATGCCTTTGTCCGAGTTGACCATGGCGAGGTCCGGGCCGTTGGCGTAGGCCGCTTCGATGTCCGCCTCGATGGCGGCTTTCTGGTCGGCTGGCAGGGTTTCGATTTTAGCGAGCAGGTCACCGAACCCATTTCTCAGGTCAACGCCAGCCTGGCAGAGGACCTCACCGTGTTTATCGAAGACATTTTTAAAGAAGACCGCGACACAGTGGCCGAAGATGATCGGATCGGAAACCTTCATCATCGTCGCCTTCATGTGGAGTGAAAAGAGGACCCCTTTTTCCTTGGCGTCGGCGATCTGGTCGTCGAGGAAGGTGACGAGAGCCTTTTTGCTCATGAGGGTGGCATCGATGATCTCACCTTCGAGAAGTGGCGTGCTCTCCTTGAGGACGGTGGTGGTGCCGTCGGTGGCGGTCAGCACGATCCGGGCATCGGTGGCTTCTTCGATGGTGACGGATTTCTCGTTGGAGAAAAAGTCGCCGCTGCCCATGCACGCGACGTGGGATTTGGAATCGGGGGTCCAGGCGCCCATGCGGTGCGGGTTGGCCTTGGCGTATTCCTTGACGGCCTTGGGCGCGCGACGGTCGGAGTTGCCTTCGCGAAGCACGGGGTTGACGGCGGAGCCTTTGATTCTGGAGTAAACATCCTCGGCATCGGCGTAGTTGGGGATGTCGTATCCCTTGGCCTGTAGCTCGGCGATGGCGGCTTCCATCTGGGGAACGGAAGCGGAGATGTTCGGGAGCTTGATGATGTTGGCCTCGGGGGTCCGGGCCAGTTCACCGAGTTCGGCGAGAGCGTCGCCAACCTGTTGGCCGGCTTTCAGTCGGTCGGGAAACTGGGATAGGATACGGCCAGCGAGCGAGATGTCGCGGGTCTCCACATTGACCCCGGAGGTCTTGGTGAATGCCTGGACGATGGGCAGGAAGGAATAGGTCGCGAGCGCGGGGGCCTCGTCGGTTTGGGTGTAAATGATCGTTTCTTGGCTCATATTGGAAAGTGATTGACGCGCGGGTGGTAAAAGGAACCAGCGGTGAGGTCAATGTTATTCCGCATGACAGTCCCACCGGCTCCCAGAGCGATATCAAACAGCTGTCGTTCCAGGCAAGGCAGGTCCCTCGTAGGTAAACTGCTTGAATAACCCATTGCCAACATGGCTTCAATCATTTATGAATGACCTAACGTAAGAGGTTGAAGCTCTGCGTGATTGGCTGTATTTACCTGCCAATTCACTCGTCACAGTAATAATCACTCACCATCAGTACCATGCCCAGAGTCACAATCTCCGAACCAGGAAAAACTCCGCAGCCTTACCGATTCAAACTTGAGCGCAAGGTCATCAAGATTGGTCGCGGCAGTGATAACGATATCGTGATTGAATGCCCCTCTGCTTCCACAAGCCACTGTGTCATGGAACGCGTCGAGGGTGGTTATGTGCTGCGGGACATGGCGTCCACCAACGGCATCAAGCAGGACGATACGCTCATGGAGGTAATCGACCTGTTCGACGGCATGGAGGTGCTCGTTGGCGATGTACCCGTCAAATTCCAACTCTCTGATGATGAACTCGGGAAGCTTGCAGGTGAAGAGTTCACAACACACCAGAAAAAGAAACTCCCCCGGGTGCGCGATGAGGATGCGCCGGAACCGAGTAAGGCCAGCACCTCTTCACCGCGGGCGTCACACGCACACCGCTCCCAGCCAACGGTTCAAGAAAGCGGCGGGGCATTCAAAACGCTCTTTGTATTCATCCTTGTCCTGGTGGCGATCTTCGCCGGCATGACACTGCGCCACAACCTGCGTACGGGAGAGTTCCTTCCAACCAAACTCATGGGTGGTGACAAAGACGTGCCCGCCCAGAAAAAAACATCGGATAGTCCCGCTGACGAGACATCTCCCGATGCGTCCGGGACCCAGGAAGAGGTCGATGGCACGGACGACGACACCATGGAGTAGCCCGCTAAACGCTGTCCGGACACCCCGCTATTTTTGTGCCAGCCACGCATCAGAGGCATAACGTTCTGACGCGAGGACCTTGGTGTCTTCATCAAATGATGGATCTGGCAAAAAGTCATCGGTCTGCCTGGCCAGACACTGCGCCAAGCCGCGACCAAGGGCGTCTGGCTCGACCTGGGTAATCAGACTCCCCTGGTGCAACAGCCCGTAACGAGTGCGCCGCTGTCCCGCTCCCGCGATTTTTTCCCCCTGGTGATTGATCAGATCATATGCAACCGGATTCGTAAAACAGGCCAGCCCCCCGTCGCCGCCATCCACAGCCGTCAACCGGACCGGTTCATGGAGCTGTTTCAAGGTGCTTTCCAACGCTTGATGAATCACACGGTAACTCTCAGCCCCCCGCGCGGCAGACAAGGCATGTCCCCGGGGGATCGCCAGTGTGTAGGTGACATCGATCCTATGGTCAACGATCCCCCCACCCGTCCAGCGCCTCACATAGGTCAGCGGACATGACCCGGAGGAGGGAAATGCCGATTGCGCATCCTTCAACGCCAGGAAATATCCAAAACTAACCGTTGGCTCACTCCAATGATACACTCTCAGGACAGGATGATCCCCAAGGCGCTCCAGGAGCAATTGGTCAACCGCCATATTCTCAAAACCCGTGCGGGCATGTTTATCCCGCCAATAGATCAGAGTATCCAAAACTGGCATCCCGACAATCGTTTATGTTAGATACCAAGCTCCCCCTTGACTGAGACAAAGGCATCGATCGCCTTATCGAGCTGCTCCTTGGTGTGTGCTGCGGATATCTGGGTCCGGATACGGGCCTTGTCACGCGGAACCACTGGGAAGAAAAATCCGACCGCGTAGACCCCATGGTCAAGGAGATTGTTAGAAAACACCTGGGACAATGCCGCATCACCTAACATCACCGGCGTAATCGGGTGATCCTTGCCGCCAATTTCAAAACCCGTCTGCTCCATGGCATTGCGGAAGTAGCTGGTGTTATCCTCCAGTCGATCACGCAATTCCGTCGAAGCTTCAAGCATATCGATCACTTTCATGGTGGCCGCCACTATCGCGGGAGCCACGCTGTTGGAGAACAGGTATGGTCGACTCCGCTGGCGCAGCAGGTCGATGATTTCCTTTTTTCCTGAGGTAAACCCTCCGGATGCCCCACCAAGTGCCTTACCGAACGTGGAGGTCACTATATCCACGCGCTCCATGACGCCATAGTATTCGGGGGTTCCCCTGCCTGTTTTTCCCATAAATCCGGAGGCGTGGGAATCGTCCACCATCACCATGGCGTTGTATTTTTCAGCGAGATCACACACGCCCTTGAGATTGGCTATCACACCATCCATGGAAAACACGCCGTCGGTCGCAATGAGTTTTTGTCCGCCATTCGGCCCGGCCTCAGCATCAGCAAGCTGGAGCTGGGCTTCAAGGTCCGCCATGTCATTGTTGGCATAACGATAACGACGTGCCTTACTGAGACGGACACCGTCGATGATGGAGGCATGATTCAGCTGATCTGAGATAATGGCATCGTCGGGCCCTAACAACACCTCGAACAATCCGCCGTTGGCATCAAAACAGGAGGTGTAGAGGATGGTATCCTCGGTCCCCAGAAACCGGGCAATACGTTCTTCAAGCTGTTTGTGCAGCGTCTGCGTGCCGCAAATAAAACGGACGGATGCCATCCCGAAACCCCACTTCTTGATAGCTTCTTCGGCAGCAGCCATGACCTCCGGGTGATCGGCCAGACCGAGGTAGTTGTTAGCGCACATGATGATCACTTCGCGGCCATCCTCAAGAGTGACTGACGCATTCTGGGTAGAAGCCAAAACGCGTTCGCGTTTATAAAGACCGGCTTGATCAATCTCGGAAAGGATTCCCTGAAGTTTGTTCTTATAGAGTTCTGGATACATGATGGTTGATGGATATGACGTTATACCTGGACAGAAACATCCCGTGATGTGGAAGCTATGCAAAACACATGGAACCCCACTTGGCGAGCCAGAAGAGTGAGGTGATTTCCCCAGTGAGGTGTCTGTTTTCGCAAATCTGGCTGGGGGCAAGCTAAAGGCGCGGCTCCACTGTTTTGTGGAGAACCTCCGCCACTTGCCTCACCCGCTCCGCGCCGAGGGGGGCCGGGAAAATAACACCCAGAATCAATAAACCGTAATGGCTTTCCACCGGAATGACCTCCAAGGTGGCACTGGCACCAATCTTGACATGGAGGTTACCCACCGCCGCCACCCCGGCGGTTTGACGGCTGGCCCGGTAGGATGCATTGGCCAAGGTCCTGGCCACCTGGATGAGCTTGGGGTTTTCGACCTCGTCGAGCAGTATCTGACCCTCGTTATCTATCAAAAACATGGCCTTTGCATCAAGATCCCTGCGGATAATCTCGCTAAACTGCTGGAGCCTGGAAAGAAAGGGGCCACGCGCCCGCCCCCGGTCATCCCCTCTGTTTTGCCCGCCGGACTCCAAGGACCCAGGCTTGTCGGGGGCAATAGCTTCAGTCGGGACAACAGGCGCTTGCGGTGCAGCCTCGATATCAGGTTGAAACGTGGATACCTTCGGCTTCGATGGTGCAGGCGGTGCCGACGGCGTGGTTTGCGAATCAACCGCTGGGGTAACTTGTCGACCCAGGGGGTCAGTAACACTTTGATGCTGGTCAGCAGACACTTTAAATGGTGAGTCGAGTTGCGATGACTCGACCGATGCTGGCGCAGGCTGGGCCACGGGCTCTCCGGAAGCCAGCATACCACTGCCTTCGGCCAGTCGCCGGGCATCGGCAAGAGCACTACCCGCTGCGACGCGTCGTGATATACCCGGCTCTTCCCCAGAGGCAGGCACCTCAGCAGCGGTCGGGTGCCGATGTTGCTGGTTGGAAGCCGGGTTAGCCATGGACGGATTGACGAATTGCTTCTGAGCGTGTGGTCGACCGTCCGGGCGTGGCACCAGCTCCCCCTGCCCGGATGATGATCGACCATCGCTGCTGACCAGTTCGGCAAAGCCCTCAAAGTCATCACCATAACCTGCATCAACTGCGGATTTATCAACCTCGGGAGGGGGCGCCATGAGGCTCTCCGCCATACGGCGAACCTCCTTCGCATCCAGCCATGATTGCACAGGGTCCATGATTATTGCTTATTGAGAGTAAGTATCCAGTTTGATTTCAATTTCCGAACGAAGGCTGTCAAACACAGCGAGCACACCCGCGCCCTCCTCCATGACACCGACCGGTAACCCCTTTGCGCTAGCCCGCACAAACAGGTCATCACGGGGAATCACATTGCGCATGACCATGTTTGGGGGTAAAAGGTTTCTCAGGGCTTGAACGGCTTCCAGGCTTTCTGCCAGGCGGTTCTGCACCATGGTCATCACCACCCCCAGAACGTTCAGTCTGGGGTTTACCACCCGCATCCTGGTCAGTGCCTCCAGCATTTTGGGCACGGATCTCACCCCAAGCGGCTCGGCCTGCTGCGGTACCACCACCGAGTCACAGGCCGACAGCACATCAGCTGTCACTCCAAACAATCCTGCCGCCGTGTCAATGATACAGATATCGTACCCCTGGGATTCTGCCATCTTGAAAAAGGTGCGTACACGATGTAATGAGACACCCATCGCACCTCCCCCAAGCTCATAATCACTGCATTGCCCCGCGGGCACAATACTCAGTGTCTCCAGGCGCGTGGGGACAATCAGTTGCTGCAGGGGAAAATTTGAATCGGCTATGGCATCATAAAACCCGCTCAGCGAACGGGACTGGCGTGTCAGTGACAACCCCACCGAGCCCTGCGGGTCGGCATCCACCAGCAGGGTACGCTGCCCACTCCTTGCAAAAGAGTGGGCAAGATTAATTGAAACTGTGGTTTTCCCCACTCCTCCTTTTTGGCTTGATACGGCAATAGTAATCACGATGATGGCAAACTCTGCACCAGACTAGCGAGTCACGGGCGGGACAAAAGCATTTTCTCTTCCAGACCTGATAAAATACGAAGTAATTACTTGCGCAACTATTCATTTTTTTTGGTGCATCTTCTGCCGATCAAATTAGTATGCCCGGGAATAGACAGCTGATCCAGTCACCATGAAGATACCCCTGCCCTCATTTAACCTCCGTTTTTTCAATCTAGCAATGGGGGCTGTCGCTCTTGTATTCACCATGGATTCCTGCCGCCCCAAGCAGGAAAAAGCAGGTGTGGATACCGCAGAAGCGACCCAGGAAACCGTCATACACAGCAATACCCTGGATAAGGAGCAAAGCAATTTCCTCGCCAGCCAGACAACCTCGCCCATCCACTGGCAGGCTTGGAACTCCAATCTCTTTCAACAGGCCGCCAGTGAAAGGAAAACCATCTTTGCCCTGATCGGCTCAGGCACCGATGCCAACTCTCTGAGCATTCTCAAACGGCTGAATCAATCCCCGGCTTCTTGCAACCTGCTCAACAACCACCATGTCAATGTCCTCATCGACAGCAATATTCATCCTGACATTGAGTTTTTTACCGCCGCATTATGCATGAGGTCACGCACCCCGGTTGCCACACCAATGCTCGTCTGGTTCTCATACGAAGGCAACCCCATTTCATGGAGCCCTGTCGGCCCGGGCTCAAGCCGGGACATCGACGAACTCATCTCGCGCATGAGCAACACTGTCTATCAGGTGTGGCGCGACGATCCGGATTATGTGCTGAAAAACAGTCGGGAGGACTTCAAACGCCGTATAGAGGCCAGCATCCCCCCACCCATGGAGGGCGACACGACGGGTCTCAACATGCGTTCCATCAGACAGGTCGCGTCACTTTTTGACCCCACATCCGGGTCAATTGACGGCATTGGAAACCTTTCTCCCGGCCGCTATATCAATCTCCTGGTCAGAGCCGCACATCACCCCGACTCATCGGACTCGCAGAGTGCAAAGTATTTGAATATCGCTTCCCTGGCGGCGGATAACATTCTCGTCCACGGTCTCATAGACCCCCTTGACGGTGGCATTTTTACCGGCATCCAGAAAACCACAAGTGCGCTGCCCCAATTCATCAAAACACTGCGGGGCCAAGCGTTCTCCATGAATGCTCTCTACGGGCTCTATCAAGCCACTGGCAATATCAGCTACCTGAAGGCTGCGGAATCCATTTTGGCATACACTGAAAAGAACCTCGCCCTGCCCGATGGAGGTTACCTGCTGGGCATCGTTTACGCTCCTAACAAATCACAGGACAACCCTTGCATCTGGACCCTGGAAGAACTCGAATCCGCACTGACGAAAGAAGAAATCCAGATTGCCAACGTTGCCTTCGGTCTCCGCGGCCTCGGAAACATCCCGCTTGTCGACGACCCGGATCGCTCCTATTTTCGTAAAAACAGCCTGACATGGAAAGTCGCCATGCCCGAGCTGGTGCAACAAACAGGCCTGGACCCAGCCACTCTCAACCAAAAGCTCGAATCCATTACCAAGAAACTCGCAAAACTACGGACTGAAAAACCCTACAAACCGTTCGTGGAAAACCTGTCGACATCAGGATCAACCGCTCTCTACGCCAGCGCATGTGTTTCCGCCTACCGGGCCACCAGTGATCCCGCTCATCTGGACCGGGCTCAAAAAACCCTCACCTTCATCCGCGAGAACTTCTTTGATGAGACGGGTAAGCTCCACCGGGCCAAATTCAGCGGCAAGCTCAATGACCACCCAGCAACAGGGGCGGATCTCACACTTGTCAGTCAAGCAGCCCTCGACCTTCACGAGGTCACTCTCGACCCGGCCTGGCTCAAGTTTGCTTACGAGCTTCATCAAAGCATGACCACCATGCTGGCCAACCCCGATACGCATTACATCAACGAGTACAATGGTGCCAACTATCCACAGGCCTATCAAACCGAGATGTATATTACACTCAGCGCTCTGAACAATGACAGCACTTGGAGTTTGGCATACGCCAACGCCAAGCGCCTCTCCCTTCGGCTCGCAGACGAAGCCATGACAAAGCAGGCGAAAGCTCTCGAAAAGGTGCTTCTGCGTAGTTCCTCCTCGGCACCTATCGCCAGTATCGATTTTCTAACCGCTGAATCCATGATCAACCGGACCTGTGTCTACTTCAAGGCACCTGTAGCACCCGGACTTCTAGCAGCCGCATGCAAGAAATCATGTCAGATCATTGCCATCACCGACGACGGCTCCTACCCGGCTCTGGGTACAGATGCCGGCCAACTCCCTGCTGGCACGGCAACCGTAGTCAGCCATGGCAAGGTGATCGGCACCGCTTCATCCGCCACTGAACTCGACTCTATGGTCAAGTAGCCCAAACGCTATGTTTTTTTCGTTTCAATAAACCGATTCATTTCTATACTGCGACCACCTACACGTCACTCTACATTATATGAAAATACATAACTACCTGCTCCTGGTTATAGCAGTATTCACCCCGGCACTATCAGCCGACACCATTGTCTTGAAATCAGGTAAGAAATATGAAGGGAGAATTCTTTCCCAAGACGACACCAGCTACCTTGTAGAGGTCTTTGTTACCAAGTCCATCAAGGACGAACGCCGTATCCCCAAAGACCATGTCCAGGAAATCATCACGCAGGCCGAAGATGACAAGGAGTTCGAAACCATCAAAAACCTGGTCCCTACCCCGGATCGCATCGATGCCGACAACTGCGAGGCCCGGATAAAATCCGCCCGCGACTTCATCGCCAAGTATCCGAAATCCAAACATGTAAAAGCAGCCAACACCATCATCGGAACCCTCGAAAAAGAATACCAGGTCATTTCCAAGGGAGGCCTCAAGCTCGGGGGGCAACTCATTACCTCTGCGGATCTGGAAGCCAATACCTACGATATTCATGCACGCATGCTGCTGATCGACATCAAACACCTCTCAGCCCGCGGCAGCTATCAACAAGCGTTGAGAGCATGGGAAACCCTCCAAAACGACTACTCCAAATCAGCAGCCTACGTCAGCAGCAATGCCATCGCAGGGCGTATCCTCCGGGCTCACATCGCCGAGCTTAAAAAGTGGATCAAGACACTGGATGCGCGTGAAGCAACCCGTAAGTCCGCCCTCGAAAGCCTGGAAGCGGGCGACCGTGAGCGCACGATTGCCTTGCTGGCCGAAAAACAACAGGCATACAACGCCCTCATCGAAAAGGAAGAAAAAGAACTGCGCACCAGGTGGCTTACCATTGACCCCTATCACAAAAAGGCACTCGACTATAATCTCCGCAACTCAGAATCCGCATTGAATTCACTGGGCGCCAAGAGCAGCACGCAGACCGAGCTGGCAGGACCCGCTTTCCGCGGCGCATGGTCAGCCTTGGCCAAGGGCGATCTCGAAGAGGCTGCCAAACTCATCCATAAGCTGGAATCAATGCACCTCCCGGCCAAATACACCGAGCCGCTCGCCAAACAACTTGAGGAAAAACAGGCGACCCAAGCGGCGGAAGCCCAAGCAGCCAAGGAACGTGCCGAGCAAGAGCGCTTGGAAAAAATCAAGGCCGAGATGGAAGCCGCGGAAAAAGCAGCCAAGGAAGCCGGGACCAAGAAAAAAGGCCGCGGCAAACGCAAGTAGCGGCTCGACCAGGGCTCCCGGCCTCGTACACCAACTGGATCCGGGTCAGGATTGATGCCATAACCCGGCAAGACCGGGGCTAAAACTGGCAAGATTGGAGACATAAACTGGCAAGATTGGGACAATAAACTGGCAAGATTGCCATTGCAAACCGACGACACAGCGGCCACCCTGCGGCCAGCAAGTTATGAACCCACGCACTGCAAGCCAGGACCGTAAAACGGCGGAAACATCCATCAGCGTCTCCATCCATCTGGATGGCACCGGCACCTCCGACATTTCCACGGGGGTCCCCTTCTTCGATCACATGCTCACCCTGCTGTGCAAACACAGCCTGATTGACCTGACGGTAAAAGCGGTGGGGGATATCGAGGTGGATGCCCACCACACGGTCGAGGACACAGGCATCGTCCTGGGCGACTGTATCCGCCAGGCACTCGGCGATAAAAAAGGCATCCGCCGCTACGGCCTGTCCTACCTCCCGATGGACGAAACCCTGAGCCGCTGTGTGGTCGATCTCAGCAACCGCCCACACCTCGAGTTTCGGGCACCGACATCAACCCCTGATGCGCCTAATTTCCCGTTTACGCTGGTCGAGGAATTCTTCCGCGCGATCACCAACAACCTGCGCGCCAACATCCACGTCGAGTTGCTCTACGGTCGCGACGGCCACCACATCGCGGAATCGATGTTCAAGGCCCTTGCCCGCTCACTGCGTCAGGCTGTCGAGATTGACCCGCGTGAAACCGGTATTCCCAGCACCAAGGAAGCCCTCTAGCTGCCATGAAAGTCGGTATCGTCGATTACGGGCGGGGTAATATCCGCAGTGTGGAAAACGCCTTCATCGCCATTGGCGCGGATGTGGTTTTAATCACCAGACCCGCGGAAATGAAGGACATCACCCACCTCGTGGTTCCCGGTCAGGGAGAATTTGGCGACTGCGCGGCCAACCTGAACAAACAAGGCATGTTCGAGCCGATCCAGCAATGGGCCGCCGATGACAAACCCTACCTCGGCATCTGTGTCGGCTATCAACTCATCTTTGAAAATGGCGAGGAATCACCTGATGCCAGGGGCCTTGGCATCCTGCCCGGTGTGGTGAAACGCTTCCCCGATGTTGGCTTGAAAATCCCGCACATGGGATGGAATTCGGTGACCCCGACCGATCCCGGACACCCTATCTGGAAAGGGATGCCAGCCGAGCCGTTTTTCTACTTCGTGCATTCCTATTACCCGGAGCCCGCCAATCAGGACCACGTCGCAGCCACCTGTGACTACGCCCTGCCCTTTGCGGCAGCCGTTACCCGGGGCAACCTGATCGCCACCCAGTTCCACCCGGAAAAAAGCCAGCACAATGGCCTCCAGCTACTGAGGAACTTCATCGCGCTCTAGCGAGCCACGGCCAGTCAGTCGACCACGGACAAACGGTCGCCTGCACCCGACCTGACCAACCCGCTCATCAGATCCCGGGCATTCTGCTCACCCGCGCTGGTCAGGCGATAGGTCTTGTGCGCGTGCATGCCGTCGCTATGGATTTCCATCAGCCGCTTTTTCTCAAGGGTATCGACAATCTTGGTTGTGTTCGACGGCTTGCGCCCGTGGTAGTGCAGTAAAATATTGATCCGTTTGGTATCGGTGAAATCCTCACCTTCGAGCAGCTTGATGTAGCCCGCGAGGAGCACGGACTCCGTGCCGGAGAGCCGATACCCCGGATCGTCAAGAATACCTCGGATGTCCTGAAGAAGCTCCTTGTTCAGATCGTCACGACTGCCCTCAAGGTCGGCCGCAGCACGAAACGCCTCTTCCGCCTCCTTGGCCTCAAGGGTCTTGGTAACATAAGCTTGAAAAAGACGCATCTGCTCGACGCTCATTTTACTGCTCATTTCAGCCGTCGACCTGGCTAGGCTCTGCATGATATCTAGATCAGACACGACCGCAAATTAGCAACAATCCCCCAACACCGCAAGAAAATTGGTAAAATACACCCTGTTATCGCCATTTCTGCACTAAGGTTAACACTTCGCAATAATTAACATTAACTAAATATTGTGCGTTTACCCCTTGTTTTACAATACCCGAGAAAAAAGTTAGCGCATTTATTCGCCTTAAGTTAGCATTTTCGGGTAATTTACAACCACGGATCAGCCCATCCTGTCGTTCCACCATGAAACCTCGTTATAACCCCAACCACCCACTGTTCAATCGATGCAGTCCTGTAACCTCCAGCCGGCAAGACCAGCCACGCCGCCCCGTGCGGTCGAGTCGGCCATCCATCCCCCCCGTCGCCCAGCCCGGCACCGTCGTCCCAGCCCCCCCAGAGCCTGGGCTCGTCTTGGAAGATGAGATTTCCACAGACGAGCTCAATGGCTTTGCGCTGTGCTGTATCGAACGCCTGGCCAGCGCGGACAAAGACCAGCCCCTTGAGCGGCTTCTTGCCCAGGCGATCGAAGAAAAACTGCCGTGCTACGCAAGTCTCAAGGCCGAATTCCAGGCGTCCCGTCACCAGCACCGCAGCCAGCACGTCTGGACCAAACAAATGGTGGAGGCCGTCGAGCCACTGCTCAAGTCCGCGACGGTTCCGGTGTCGGGACTCCAGGAGCTCAGCGATCTCGCCCTCCACTCCGTCGAGCGCACCATGCAGATGCAATACCGGGTTGACCAGCTGAAGCGCCGACTGGAATTGATCGGCGAGGCCGCTGTCCAGAACCTGTTGAAGGTCGGCCAGGAAATCGGCTTCCCCGGGGAACTCGTCCGGAAACTGGCGAAGCTAACCCGTTCGGTGCTGGATCATTACACCCCGGCCTGACTCATTTTTCGTAGTCCTGTCAGACTTCATGAACAACCAAGGGAGCCCCCGCGTCACGGCGAGGGCTCCCTTTTAAGTTTTGATTGACGGTCCTTGGTTTTGGAATCGTTTGAATAGCCAATACCTTGATCCCACCCATACGTATGGGGATCTTGGCTAGGATCAGCGGCGGCGGAACATCAGGCCGACCAGTGAGATGCCTAACAATGCGGCCGAGGATGGCTCCGGCACGATAGAGAATGCGTTTTCGACATCACCAATCGTATCGGTGTTGGGGTCCCAGGTGGACACCCGGATTTCATCGAAAGCTCCATTAAATGCAGCCGCGCCGAAGGATGCGTTTCCAAAAGCCGTTTCATCGCCGAGGTTGACAAGCAGGTTGCCGATGTAGGTGCCGTTTACGTAGTATCGGTAATGATCACCACTGCCGTCCGCGAGGTGGTTGTGCACGAGGGCGAGATGGGTCCAGGCGCCGTCTCCATTCACGGTTTGAGCCTGCGCATTGGCGACATTGGTTGTGTTGGCGTTAAAGCCGATCCAGCTGCGGGTGCTGGTGGAGGCTCCCCAGTAGGCATCAGTGGATGAAGCGGTGTCTCCGTCATAGGCCACAAACACGACCCGGTAGTTCGGTGCTGAAGCTGTGTCGTTGGTGAAGAAAATGTCCGTGTTAGAAGTGAACGAATCCAGGCGCACGTAAGTCTCAAGGATATAGCTGGCATTGGAGCCCGCCGTCCCGGACCAATCTGCACCGGACGCTACAACACCACCGCTCATTTGCGCGTAGTTTCCACTGATTGCAGCGCTAGACGACTGGGTGACTCCGGTAATCGTTGTGAAGTCGGCACTACCTACACTGTCTTCACCAAGATTGGCATTGTTATCGAATGTATAATGGTGTTGCAGACTGATGGCCGCATGGCTGGTGATTATTGTTAGACTAAAGAGCAGGAGTATTTTCATGGCATTTGATGAAGCGTGTTTTGCAACATAAGTCATACGTCAGTGTCAGGACAAGCAAAAAGGGCAGCAAAAGGGCGCGAAAGCAGAAGCCCTAGTGTCCATCGGAGATCTTAGTTCATTAAATCATCCCTATTTTTTGACTATCAAAACATATTACGCTGACTAGCCGGGAAGCCCTGATCCGTTGATAGATACACCTATCAGCATTCGCTCAAAAAAACAATCCCTAACAACATGACGCAATTTTCAAGAACAACTCTCTCTGCACTCGGTATCGTTGCTTGCATCGGCCCCGTTTCAGCTGCCTCGCTCTACGTGCAGAACTTCGAGGTTGATGACTCCGCGAACTGGACTTCAAACGATAGCGGCACGAGCGATATCCTCGTCGATTACTTTTACGACTATTCAGCAATCGGTGTCTCATCCGCCCCCGGTGGATCGGGTACAACTGGTTTCGCGTCGAGCTAACAAAACTCGGCACCACGGTGACATGGACGATCGACGGCCTTTTGATCGCCACCGTCGACAGCAGTGCGCTCACCCTTGGCGGCGATAACATCTTTTTCGGTCATAGTGACAGCAACAGCAGCAGTTCCACGGATCCGAACGCCCCCTCCTTAATGTGACTTTGATCGATAACATCAACGTCGAGCAGATCCCCGAGCCTTCCACTGGCTTACTCGCGCTGCTCGGTGCTGCCTTCGCTCTGCGCCGCCGCCGCTAGTTGCAAAGGGAAGAAGCCAGCCTGAGCTGCCTGCCCAAACCGTTTTTAAGGGGTTGGAGTGTGGGCTTGAAGCCTGCGGCATGCTGGGCACTTGGGTTGCCGCGGGCTTTAAGCCCGCAATCCTAACAAAAAGAGCCCCTACCATGACAGCAGGGGCTCTTTGTGCATTATAACACAGCTATTTGTTTACAGCGCCTTCATGGAGCCCATGGCTTCACGGAGGACTTCACCGATTTCCTCGACCGGGTGGTTGCGGATGATGAAGTTGACATCGACGAGGGTGCGGTTGTCGACACCGTTGTCCTCGAGCTCGAGGCCCTTGCCGATGACAGAGGTATCGACAGTGGTCATGAACTCTTCAAGCAGCGGCACACAGGCGTGGGAGAAGAGATAGCAACCGTATTCGGCGGTGTCGGAGATGATGCGGTTCATCTCGTAGAGCTTTTTCCGGGCGATGGTGTTGGCGATCAGTGGCACCTCGTGCAGTGACTCGTAGTAGGCGGACTCAGGCTCGATGCCTGCTTCGACCATGGCTTCGAAGGCAAGCTCAACGCCGGCGCGGACCATGGCGATCATGAGGATTCCTTTGTCGAAGTATTCCTGCTCGCTGATATCGCCTTTGGCCTCGGTTTTCTCAAACTCGGTCTCACCGGTAGCTGCACGCCAGCCGAGGAGTTTGGCGTCATCGTTCGCCCAGTCTTCCATCATGCTTCTTGAAAACTCACCGGAGATGATGTCGTCCATGTGTTTTTCGAAGAGTTCGCGCATGATCATCTTGAGCTCTTCGGAGAGGCGGAAGGCCTCGATCTTGGCGGGGTTGGAAAGGCGGTCCATCATGTTGGTGATGCCGCCTTGTTTGAGGGCCTCGGTCACGACCTCCCAGCCGTTTTGAAGCAGCTTGACAGCGTAACCGGGGTCGATGCCCTGGCTCTTCATTTTTTCAAAGCAGAGTAGTGAACCGGCCTGGAGCATACCGCAGAGGATGGTCTGCTCGCCCATGAGGTCGGATTTGACTTCGGCGACAAATGATGACTCAAGCGCACCGGCGAGGTGGCCACCCTGGGCGACACAGAGAGCCTTGGCAATTTCGATGCCGTCTCCGTTAGGATCGTTTTCGACGTGGCAGGCGATCAGGGTAGGGACGCCGAAACCACGTTTGTATTCTTCGCGCACTTCAGAGCCGGGTGACTTGGGGGCCACCATGATGACGGTGAGGTCCTTGCGGATCTGGGTGCCTTCCTCCACGATGTTGAAACCGTGGGCGTAGGAGAACACGGCACCTTGCTTCATGTATGGAACGACACTTTCCACAACCGCGGTGTGCTGCTTGTCGGGAGCCAGGTTCATGACGATGTCGGCGGTGGGAAGCATCTCCTGGTAGGTGCCGACGGGGAAGCCGTTCTCGGTGGCGTTGAGGTAGGACTGGCGCTTCTCGGCAATCGCTGCGTCACGCAGGGTGTAGGAGACGTCGAGTCCGCTGTCGCGCATGTTGAGACCCTGGTTGAGGCCCTGGGCACCACATCCGACGATGACGATTTTTTTTCCCTTGGCGGCATCGGTTCCGTTTGCGAATTCGGAGATGTCCATGAATCGGCAAGTGCCGAGCTCGTCCAGCTGGCGACGCAGTGGCAGTGTGTTGAAGTAGTTTTGGCTCATAGTATGATGGAGTAATGGGTTCTTTGAACGGACGTATTCAAGCGCAGATCAAACATTGCGTAAATTGAATTAATCGGCATTATTTGTTGCATAATCTGCAACTTTCGACAAACGGATCAAAAACGGCGGTTCGCCGCATGCCTTATCATGACGTCGGATGAAGTCAAGCTGATGGGTGATGCATTTGAGATCATCTTCATCGTCGTGCGAGATGTAGAGGACTTGCGCGATGTTTCTCCGGGCGATTTTGTCGATCAGCCCGATGACGAGAGCCCGGTTGATCGGGTCGAGCCCCTGGCATGGCTCGTCGAGGATCAACAGGTAGGGGCGCTTGATCAGCGCACGGGCGATCAGCAGCATGCGTTGCTGGCCGAAGGATAATTTCTGGAAATGGGTGTGCCGGTGCTGCGCCAGATGGATGAACTCCAGCCACTCGCCGGCAATTTGACGATGCAGTCCGGAAACCGGTCGGTAGACGCCGATGCTGTCGAAGAAGCCCGACAGCAGGACCGTCTCCGCGTTGACCGTAACGCGGTATTGCTGGTGCAGCGAGGTCGACATCAGACCCATGTGATGTTTGATGTCCCAGATTGATTCGCCATTCCCCCGGCGCGAGCCAAAGAGGTGGATCTCATTGCTGTAGCACTGGGGGTGATCGCCGGAGACGAGGTTCACCAGGGTGGATTTCCCGGAGCCGTTAGGTCCGCTGATTTTCCAATGCTCACCCGGCATGATGCGCCAATCCAGGTTTGAGATGATCTGCTTGTCATGGTAGCCAACGGCAACGGAGTGCATGTCGATGATCGGCTGGCCGGCGGCGGGCTGGTATGGCTCGGTGCCGGGAAGTGTGGATGGCAGGTCGACCTCCTGCGTGTCCAGCGCGTGGAGCTGTCGCCAGAGTGCGCTTTGCTCGATTTCCTCCCTGCGGCCATCGAGCACAAGTTTCATGTCATGCAGGCAGGCCAGATGGGTGATGTGCGCGCCGATATGGGACATGCGGTTGACAATGATCACCATCGGCATACGTTCACTGAGCCCGGCGAGCAGGGTTTTGAGATGACGGGTGAATTCACGGTCGAGCCCATCATAGGGTTCATCGAGAACGAGCATTCCAGGTGTCTGCGACAAGGCGCGTGCGATCATCATCCGCCGTCTCTCCCCGGTGGAGAGCTGTCGGAATCCGGTGTGGAGAAATTCCTCCAGTTGCAACACCCGGATGATCTCATCGACAGAGGTGTCCGGCGACAGCAACTCGGTAATCAGCTCGTAGGTGGTCCGGCCGTAATCAATGCGATCGAGCACATCGGTATCGTCCTCATAGATCTCGCGTTCGAGCAATGCCTGCTCGGCCTCGAAGGACACCAAGCCGACCGACTGGCAATGGGGGAAATGAGCCACCCTCTGTCCCGCCGGCAAGACAAGCTCACCGGCCAGCATCCGGGCGAAGGTGGTTTTTCCCGAACCATTACCACCGATGACCGCCCACTGTTCGCCGGGAAGAATCTGAAACTCCTGCACCGCCACCTGCCGGCTGGCAGCACCTTGCCCGATCCCGCTCAAGGAGATCAGTGCTGCTGGTGGAGTCGATGAGCTGGACATGGCAAATGGGGAGAAGGCTTTCGCGGGATGTTTTATTGCACACAGCGAAATTGTCGATACGCTATGTCCGGTTTGAATTTGCATGAAATCAAAAACTTTCTTGTACTCGCGGACAAGCTGCATTTTGGCCGTGCCAGCCAGGCGTGCAACCTCAGCCCGTCGGCACTGACCCGTAGCATCCAGCGCATCGAGGAATCGGTCGGGCAAGAGCTGTTCCTGCGCGACAACCGGACGGTCGCGCTTACGCCAGCCGGGGAAAAATTCCGCAACTACGCGGTCACTGCGGTCCGCGACTGGGAGACTTTTTGTGAAGATCTCAGCGATGACGGGCGCGTCGCGGGGCTGGTTTCCATCTACGCATCCGTCACCGCGGTCTACAGCCTGCTGCCTGATCTGCTAGAGTCATACCGGGCCGCCTACCCCGATGTGCAGCTGGAGCTCCGCACAGGATCGGCGGAGGAGGCTGTGCAGCAGGTTCTCGACGGGGAAATTGACGTTTCGGTGGCCGCGCTCCCTGACCAGCAGCACTCCCGGCTCGAGTTCATGCCCCTGACGGAGACCAATCTCGTTTTTATCGCCCCTCGAAAGGCCATGGACATTCCGATGGCTGAGGGACAACTCGACCTGACCCGGGCACCACTCGTGCTGCCTCGTAGCGGCTTGTCGCGTCGGCGACTCGACAAGTGGCTCAAAAAACATCAAACCATCCCTAACATCAACACCGAGGTCTCAGGCAATGAGGGTATCCTGGCGATGGTTCGGATGGGCTGCGGCGTAGGTATGGTCCCCGAGCTTGTGCTCGAACGCAGCCCTTTCCGGAAGGAGGTGAAAATCGTCCATGGCACACCGCAGCTCGCCCCGTATGTCGTGGGGCTCTGCACCACCAAGAAAAACCTCGCGCGCCCAGCCATATCCGCACTTTGGAAACTGGCGGGCCGGAATCAGGCTACGGGGAGGTGATTTTGAAGTGTGAACTGATCCCGTTCTGGAAAGCCCTGAAAATATAGGCCTTCATCAACCCGACATTGGACGGGTCCAGATCGGTCCCACCAAAATAGAGACTGTATAAAGTGGTGTCGCCCAGCCCGGGGGACGTGACTAACAATTCCGCCTCGAACGGCCCCTTGGGAGTATATTCGTAGACCAGGGTACCCGTGGCACCGTCACTAAAGCGTTGATAGGTGGGATTGATGCCTGCGGCATCAAATACAAACTGGATGTATTCGGGAGTTCCCAGCCCAACCGTCACCGTCGTGCCCAGAAGGTGACGCGGTGTCGCATCCACCTGATAATCAAAGCTCGAGAGTCGATAGAACATCCGCGGCCTGCCTCCATGAGGAAGGGAGACTGAGGTGGGAGATACCGTATTTGCCGGGACGTAATGCGTCGCATTCGGATAGGGACTCCAGGAAAGCAGGTCCGTGGATTGGAATAAACGGACTTCCGATGAAGCCGCCCCGCTATGGGTCAGAGTTACATTTGTCGCCCCGTGGCTGATCGACCTGATAACCCGGCTACCCACACTCGGCAGCTCGGCGAGCGCCTCCGTTTCATCAAATTGCGTGGCCCAGTAATCCGTCCTTCGGAAGGTGATGGAATTGATTGTCACCGGGACAACACTGTTAAAAATATCGACAACCACGCTCCTGCCGTTCGTAACCACCCCGGTGGGCACACCGTTGCTGTTGTACTCAATGAACTGGGTTTCGATAACACCAAAGGCGCTGTTTTTCCCATCAAAGGAACTATCATTCACCAAACTGATCAGGAACTGGCTGGAGCCGCTGTGTGGCAATGTCACGGTTCCCGACTGGATCAAGGTATTCGCCATCGTCACCGTCCACTGGCCATGGGGAGCGACCAGTCCGCCGCCGACGGCATAGTAACGGATCTCGTCGCGCAGTTTATACCCTGCCCCATCACTCTCCAAACCGGTCCTCGAACCCGTCTGGATGTATTTCTGAAGGGGGACGGAGGTATCCACCTTTTTGTAAAAGGTCAGGCCATTGTAGAACGGCGTATTATAGACCACCGCACCCGTGGTGGTATTCCGCCACGGCTGTTGACCGGACGCCAGTTGCATAAAGTGTGATACCGTCCTGCGTGCACCGGTGTAGTTTAAATTGATGCTGAAATTACCCAAGCTCGTCCGCACTTCAGCGAGAAGGGCGGCATGAACCTCAGCCCACGCACTCATACACCATATCGATGCGATTGTTAGTAAACTTGACGGTTTCCTACACATACCTTGTATATTTTGTTAGGGTGTATAAGTAAACGGCACGTATTCCGTCTGGTTCATCGTGGTTGCCCCTCCTGGTATGGGTGGATACTGGGGCACTACTACCACCCCGGCACACCATCCACTCGTAGCTGTGTGAAAACTGACTATGCCATCAACGGTACCTGATGCCTTGGTGTTTGCCTGCAGTGACTCAAAATCCACTGAATACCACTGCTGGGTGCCAACGGGAGAATCAAAGGTCACCTTCAAATTACCTAGCGGAATATCATCGCCGTGGCTAACAGGAAAAGAGAAGATCCCTGTCGATGGAGGCGCTTCGCGAACCCATGTCACCCCACTTATGTTCCCTGAGGCACCACCCGAATGCACCCATGTTCCACCTCCTGTGCCATTGAATGTAAGTGTAACGGTTTCGCCACCAGGCATACCGATCGCTAACACCTTTCCATTTGCCACAAGGTCCTCTGGAGCGCGGGGAACAAGGGAGTAATCAATCGCTGTCACCCGAGAGAAAAATTGATTACCGGTCACGCCGGTAATATGATATGTCCAGGATGCCTCATCGTTAAGGCTAACCAGGTAGGGACTACTCACAAACCCCCAACTGCTGAGGTTCGACGAGAGAGCAGAAAAATACTCCACCTGATTTTTACGGTCCCAGGTCATGGAATAAGTATCCGTATCGGGATCATACCCAATCGCCGTATTCACCCCGTTCACAGCGGGTAGCAGCAGGGACGGGTCATTGATGTCAAAACCCGCCAAACCTGGGCCGGAAATTACTACCGAATCAATGGTGATTGTAGTGGTCGGTGCATTGCCAGCATCTGTGGGAAAATCAGCGGCATTGGTGAACCCATCAATGATGTCCCTCCCGTTTGGATACGGTCCGTGGTTAACCACCTCACCAAAAACGGAATGTTTATCATCCAAATGTGGAGTGTCCACAAAGGTAATAAAAAACTGGGAGCCATTTGTGTTGGTTCCGGCGTTCGCCATAGAGACAACATATTTGCCGCTGTGCCTCAGGCTCGGATGAAATTCGTCCTGCATCATGTATCCGGGTCCACCAGTGCGGGCGCCGCCCTGAATCATGAAGTTGTGAATCAAGCGATGAAAGGTCGTTCCGTCATAATATTTGGTTCCTGTGATAACTTTTCCCGTGGTTGTATCCAACCATGGCCTCTGTCCTGTTGCCAAACCAATGAAGTTGGCGCATGTCCTGGGAGCATTGATGTAATCCAAGTCTACCCGGAATGTGCCCGTCCCCGTTGGAATCCCGGGGTGGGAAACCGTAACATCGGCATAAATCTGGGCATGGACACTCCCGGCCATCATGGCAATGAGCACACTTGCAGCAAAAATCAGGGGTTTCATCGGGGAAATTGATGCCCCATGCTATGCGGGCTTGCAATCCGTAAATTCACCAGCAAGGCTCACCCCGTGGAGAAAACAACGTCATTTTGCGGCGCCAATCCAGCCGACACCCCGGACACCGGCAAGGGATACGCGCTTTTTGACCTCGACCAGACCCTGGTCCCGTGGGACACGCAGCTCCTGTTCTGTAATTTTGTATTACAGCGCATGCCCATACGCAGACTCTACCTACTCATCCTCATTCCATTTCTCCCCCTGGCCAAACTCCTCGGTGCCGGCGGGATGAAACGCGTTTTCCTCAATTACCTCTGGGGCCTGACACAGGAGGATCTGGACCAACTCGCAGACGCATTTGTCGATCTCCACCTACCGGACACCTTCTACCCGGAAATGCTCGCTGTGCTGGAGGAGCAGAAGCAGCTCGGCCGCACCACGGTCCTCAGTTCCGCAAGCCCTGAGATATGGGTCAAACCTATCGCCAGAAGACTCGGCTTTGATCATTGTTTTGGCACCGGACTTGAAGTGAACGGCCGGGTCAGGCTCTTTCCCGACACCCCGGGTGGAAACAACAAGGGCTCTAACAAGCTACGCAAAATGCACCCGGTTTTTCCGGCCGGGTTTGATCCATCCAAGGACACCCTTCCTAACAGCCATGCCTTTTCCGACAGCCACGCCGATTTACCCATGCTGCTGATATGCGAGCAGGCCAGTATGGTACATCCTACGGACAAACTCAGCGAAGAGGGGAAAAAACGGGGTTGGAAGCTTTACACCCCTGCTCGCCCGACATCGGGCAAACGTCAGTTTGCCATCGCCTGCCTCCGCCAGGCGCTAGGAATCTATCACTAAACCCCGTCGCTCCATGTGACGGAATTGTTTCGTAATCGCTCTCCTGTGTGGGGGCGAATGTCTGGTTTATTGCGTGCACGGACATTCACCGGCACCCGCTGCCTGGGACTGTTCGAATACCCAACTCATCATACTCAATTATGACTACGACCAAGACAAACAAACTGACCACAGCCGCCGCACTGGCCGCTATCGCAACCGCTCTTCCCGCCCTGGCCGGACCAGCAGCCATCGTTGACACCCCGGCACCTCCGGCATCCAACGGTGACTGGTGTAACAGCCTGAAGACATTCGGGGAGTTTTATTCTAACAGCGACGCATCCTTCATCCAGGAATTAAAGTTCTTTGGCCGCTTCCAGTGGCAGGCAGGCACCGTCGACGGAGAGGATTTCGCTGGAATGAGTGCTGACGATGACTTCACGGAGATCCGCCGCTTCCGCATTGGAACCGAGGTCAAGTTCTTCGACCACTTCACCCTCAAGGTGAACGCCAACCTTGAAGACGGCGGACCTAACGACCATAGCTTCGGCTATGAAAGCCTGGACGAAGCCAAGCTGACCTACAGTGCAGGCGATATTCTCGGGTTCAACGACGTGGCTTTTACCTACGGCCGTCATAAGTTCACCTTCTCAGAGGAAGCCCACACTTCATCGAAGAAAATCAAAACCATCGAGCGTTCCAACATCGCCAACTACTTCTACGCCTCTGCCCGTCCTACGGGCCTGACCGTCAGCGGTGCCAAAGGAGGCGTCAATGGAACCCTCGGTGTCTTCAGCACCGATGTTGACAACGAACTCGCCGGATGGGGTGAAGGCCTCGCTTATTACGCCAACCTCCAGTTCGAGGCGGCAGGCGGCAACGTCAACCTCGATTTCCTCTACAACGACATCAGCATGGGTGACGTCGATGGGTTCGGTTTCGAATGGGGCACATCCGCAGCCTACACCACCACCGTCGGCGACTGGGAAATCATGGCTAACATCCTCTACGGTGAACGCCACGATGGAGACGCTGTTTACGGTCTTGTGATCATGCCCTCGACCTTCCTCATCGAAGACCGGCTCGAGTTTGTAGCACGTTACCAGTATGCAGCCTCTGATGATGACCATCTCAAACTCAGCAGCCGATACGCACGCCGTGCGGACGATGTCGGCGGCAAGGGCAGCTTTGGTGCCAAGGGCAGTGAAAACCACACCCTCTATGCAGGCCTCAACTACTACCTCTGCGGCCACAACTCCAAGTTCCAGGTTGGCCTTGAATACGAGACCCTCGAGAACGAGGCGGGCCTCGATGCCGATGCCCTCACCGCATGGCTCGCCTACCGCATGTATTTTTAATATCAGAACCCCCATTCCAAAACCTCTAAAGGATGCAACGCGATGTTGCATCCTTTTTCGTGCTTTCCAATCCGGCGAAAACTGATAATCCATGCTCTCGGAAATTGTACCCGTCACCTGTTATGACCCTATTCACCGCTCCTGCCTCCCTCTGCATACTCACACTCACCACCATCACCTCATTCGCCGGTAGCAATGCGCGGTCAGAAAAAACCGTGCCAAAGAATGGCGACTGGTGCGCATGGCTGCAAGACGACCCCGGCGTCCTCTATAAAAACAAGGAGAACCCCTACATCCAGGAGGTCGCTATCGACGGTCGCTTCCAGTGGCAATATGGCTACGTCGACGGGGAGTCAGGCGGACGGAAATTCAATTATGATACGGAGGAGATCCGCCGCTTCCGGCTCGGCGCCGAGGTAAAGTTCCTCCAGTTCTTCGAACTGAGCGCCAGCTTTGATCTCGCAGATGACCTGGCTCCCACCGGGTTGGAAAGTGATCACGATATTGAATACGCGGACATCTACTCTGCCACCCTGACCTTCAACGCCCAGAAGGCGTTCAACATTCAAGCGCTGGATTCCCTGAAAATCAGCGTCGGCAAACACAAGGTCATCAGCAACGGCGAATACTCCCTGTCGTCCCGCCACATCAAAACGATCGAGCGCTCGGCGATCAGTAATTTCACCACGCCACCCAGCTCCACCGGCTTGGTGATCTCCATCGACAAGGGCCCCTGGGACCTCGACCTCGGTGTTTTCTCCGGTGATCTGGAACCTGAATTTTCAGAATTTGACGCCTCCAACGATTACTTCTACACCCTCAGGCTCGGGAGCGAAATCGAAGAAATGCCCTGGTTTGAAAAATCACGCCTCGATCTTCGACTCACCATGAACGGTGACGAGAGCGACAACTCGGGCACCAATCCCGAAAGCCCCGGCGCCTACGACCTCGATTGGGTGGGCTCACTGGCATTCACCGGGGAAAAAGACCGTTTCAACCTGTTGGCGGATTTCATCTACGGCGACAACGGGGCGGAATCCAACAGCCGTGGCAAACCACGCCCCGAACGTGAAGGATCATTCTGGTCGGTTGTCATTCTCCCGTCATACTGGCTCGTGGAAAACCGGCTCGAGGCTGTCTTCCGTTACCAGTATACCCAGGCCCAGCAGGCTCATGGCATCCGCATCGACAGCCGCTATGTGCGCCGTGCGGGTGCCGTCAAGGGTCTCCCAGACGTTGAAGAAGGTCGTGGCGACGAACACCACAGCGCCTATCTTGGCCTGAATTATTACCTCTGCGAGGACAACGCCAAGGTCATGCTCGGGGTGGAATATGATGACCTCGGCTCCGACGGGGTGGACATCTACGAAGGGTTCAGCGCATGGGCCGCGTTCCGTATGTATTTCTGATCAAACTCCAAGTTTCAAATTCCAAATACCAAGTAGTTCTGGGCGCGGCTAATGCCGCGTCCTTTTTTCTTTGATCATCCCTGATATCTGATACTACGCGCTCATACCGAGCTTCTATCCTCGGTCCCAACCCATCATACCTATGAACAACGAAATCAACATCGCGTCATGCCGCATCCCCCGTGGTGCCGCACTCGCTCTTGCACTCGCCACTACATCAGCCACCTCTCTTTTTGCAGGTCCTGATGCCAAAACCACCATCGATGCCCCCCCCGCCAACAACGGCGACTTCTGCAGCTGGCTCCAGAACAGCCCGGGCACGCTCTACAAAAGCAGCGACAACGCCATCATCCAGGAAGTCGGTATCTTCGGTCGCGTTCAGTATCAACAGGCATGGATCGACGGTGACTCCAACGGCCAGGATTTCTGGTACGACAGCGAAGGCCAGTTCCGCCGGGTCCGCCTTGGTGCCCAGATCAAATTCCTCAACCTCTTCTCCCTCAAGGGCAATGCCGACATGATGACCGACGGCCGTCCCTCCGGTGGCGACCTCGACTGGGGATACGCCAACATCTACGAGGCCGCACTCACATTCAATGCTAAAAAGGCCTTTAATATCAGCAGCCTTGACCGACTCGACCTTGCCTACGGAAAATCCGAAATCAGGGTAAGCCATGAGGTCAATACCTCTTCCAAGAAAATCAAAACCATCGAGCGCTCCGCTCTGGCCAACAAGGTATTCCCCACCAACCTCACCGGTGCGTGGATCGATGCCGCACGTGGCAAGCTGGGTTTCTACCTGGGTGTGTTCAGCACGATGGCTGACAATGAATTCGCCGATTGGAATACGGGTGAACTTTACCACGCACGCGTCACCTACGACATCACTGACTCCACCTCCTTCGACAAAGCCGAGGCACTGGTGGCATTCGTCTACGCCGACCACGATGGCCCGGGCGACACCACCATCTCCTTCGACTGGGCTGCCTCTGCAGCTATCAGTGCCCAACAGGGACAGGCCAACTACATGGCAAACATCATCTATGGATCGAACCGTGACGATGCCACACGCAATCGTGGCGGAGACTTCTGGGGAGTTGTGCTCATGCCGACTTACTGGATCACAGAGAACCGCCTCGAGGCCGTTTTCCGTTACCAGTATGCCCACGCCAGCGAATCCCAAGGAATCCAACTCAACAGCCGCTACGCCCGCAACGCCGGTCACGCTTCACAGGAAAACATTCCCACGCTCGCCGGCGGTCGCGGTGATGAGCACCACAGCATCTACCTCGGACTGAACTACTACCTCTGCGGCGACAACTCCAAGATCATGGCAGGTGTCGAGTGGGATGATATCAGCTCCAATGGTAACGACGTCTATCAAGGCATCACCTACGGACTTGCCTACCGCATGTTTTTTTAATAAAATACCAAGCTTCAAATACCAAAAACCCCTTTCTCAAAGGGCGCGGCTACGGCTGCGCCCTTTTTTTGATCTCATCCACCGCCCACGCCGCATGTTCCGCGATGATGGGATCTTCTGAGCTGGCGACACGTTCCAGGGCGGCGAGATCCTCTTTCTTACCGACGTTGCCAAGGGCGACACAAACGTTCCTGAAAAACCGGCTCCGCTTGATCCGTTTGATCGGTGATTTGGCAAAGAGTTTTCTAAAGCCCTCGTCATCCAATGTTAGAAAATCGCGGAGTTGGTGTTGGAAAACCGACTGCCGGGCGTGGAACCTCGTTTCCCGGCTCACCCTGGCAAAGCGGTTCCATGGGCAGACGTCCAGACAGGTATCGCAGCCATAAATCCTGTCGCCGATCTGTTTTCTAAACTCCACCGGTATAGACCCCATGTGCTCGATGGTGAGATAGGAAATACAGCGCCGGGCATCGACGCGATGGGGCTCGGTGATGGCATCCGTCGGGCAGGCATCGATACACCGTGTGCACATGCCGCAGTGGTCGCCGAAGGGAAGATCCGGTGGCAGGTCCAGCGTCGTGATCAGCTCCGCGAGAAAAAACCACGTGCCCATACCCTTGTGAATCTGGACACAGGACTTGCCATTCCATCCCAACCCGGAGTCGTTGGCAAAATCACGTTCTAACACGGGGCCTGTATCGGTGTAAAACCTTTGTGTTCCACCAAGATCCACCATCGCCATATTCAAGTCCATTAACTTGGACTCGATGATATCATGGTAATCCTCGTTCCACGCATAGCGGGCGATCCGGTAGTCCACGCCAGGCTCTTCTTTCCCTGGAAAATAATTCAGCGCGAGACTCACTACGGAAAAGGCGCCTTCAACCACTGCGGCGGGGTCCACACGACGCTCCACATTGCGCTCCAGCCATTTCATGTCGCCAGCGCAGCCGTCTTCCAGCCAGCGACGATATTGATCTGCGTGAGACGCAAGCTTGGCCCGCGACACCCGGCAGTCGTCGAAGCCCAACTCCCGCGCAATACGCTGGATGTTTTGCTTCGCTATGTGTCGGTCAGTTTTCACTATTTCTTACAGCTGCATCCCAGTGCAGCATGACGCCACGCCAGTATCCCAAACCAAATCGCAATGACCAGAAGGCCACCACTTTCATTTCCAGACGGGTTATTTTTGTTATAAAGAACCGTTTTATCCCACTCAATCCCCAATGACCAATAGGCGGCACATGCGAGGGCCAGCACGGCGACGGACAGGTAGAACCACTTCGGCAAAGCCCTCCAAAAGCTGGCCAACGACACCACGGCACACAGTCCGTACGTCACCACCCAGCCCTGCCACAGCTGGGTTTTGTATTGTTCCAAGTCATTGAACTGCCAGTAGGTGAAAAGGACAAACAAAGCCGCCATAAAAAGACAAACGTAACGCATACACACATTGTGCATCGTCACATCATTTTGTCGAGATCATCCATAGCCTATGCGATTCGCTTTTCGGAAATTTTCACCTCACTGCTGAGCATCAAGGTGATGGGAGAGTCGCCCAGAGGCTTAAAGTAGGGCGGCTTTACAAGCTGCCGGCAAGGCTGGCTCTATCAACCTATGCGAGTCGCGTTCACCCATCCAGGCGACAGCTTGCAAAGCTGTCCTACTTTACACAATCAGTGGTTGTTTTAGAGTCGAGCTGCTATGGCTTTTTACGAGTTACGTAGCGGTAGAAAATACGCCCCCCTGACTTTGGTGTAACCGTCACGCGACGACGTTGGGTTGTGGCTGTGTAGGAAACAGGCGTCGAGCTCGATACGGTCCAGCTTCCGGCCTCAAGCGTTTCAGATTGTTCGATCCAGACATCGACATCGGTCTGGGTAGTATCAACATCAAACTCGAGAGTGACCTGTCCATCGGCGACTGTTTCCCCGAGCCCGGGACGCATGGTCCAGACCATGGCATCCGTTCCAAGCGTGTATTCCGTAAGGTTATCCAGACCATCACCATCAGGATCATCAAGCGGGCCGTCTTTACCGGCTGGCAGACTTTCATCGGCCGCCCATTGAGCATAACTGGCACCCGCAGCATAGGTCGCGGGTGATGCTGTGGCAGCCGACCAGTTCGCAGCATCATTTCCATATTCGGTTTCAAAGATTTTCGACAGTGCGGGCCCGCCACCATCGGGCGTTGTCGCCCACGGGGCAACATCCGCATAATTCACCCGGTCGATGCGGATATACTGTCTGGCACCACTGCCATCAAGCCCCCCAGGCATCACCAACTGCACACGTTCACCACCATTGGAAAGACTCCCCGTTGTCCACTCAAACAGTTGGGTGCCAGCGGGAACAGAGTAGGTTGCATTAAATACCGCGAGGTTTTTCACCAACAGAATACGTTCTCCGGGTACGAGGGTGACGGGTGAATTCTTTGAAAACTCATACTCCACACCGTCGCTGATCTTCCACGCCGTGCCGGTAGCGGCATCGTAGAGAGTCACTGCTGCATCAGTAATATTGAGCAGCTCAATGTACTCCGCATCACCATCGGTCGATGGATGATACATGATTTCTGAAATGACAATCGGCCCGACCGCCGGGCTGCTGTTAGCCGCAGATGGAGTCTGGTACTTCAAAGCCAGGAAATTATAGGTACCCGTGCTTTCCTTGTGATAATAACCATGGCTGATATCCTTCCGCGATGCTCCAAATTTTTCCTGTTCAAGATAGTCGGTAAGCTCATCGCTCACAGCTGAGTGCAAATAGGCTGTCTCCCCGTTTTCACTAAAAGCAAATGCGGTGATACGCCCAGGATCGATACTAGCCGCGCCAAAGTGAGCATCCTCGTAAAATGTCACGTAGCCACCTGCCGGAATAACCGTGCCGTTAGGAATGCGGTATTTGGCATAGTCAGAGGCACTGTCGCTGAGAAACCAGCCTGAGATATCAATCTCCGCGCCACTGCGGTTATGCAGTTCAATCCAGTCTGATCCGGCAGCCCCGGAATTAGCCAGCACCTCATTTACCACAACAACCTGCTCGAGTGTAAATGGATAATCGCCCGGCACGTAGGCATACAATGCACCAATATCAGCCCGACTACTATCGGGGTCCAACGCATGAGTAGGATCACCCGCATCAATACAGGGCGACCCAGCCAACAGCTCATAATTAAGCACTGTGGAATCCGTAAATTGAGGATCCAGATTCAGGTTGCCAGTCCCAACCAAGGGCAGGGTATCTGAAGCCGAGTAGCTCACAGAAAGTGTTGACAATGCGTCCACTTGAACAGGCGCGACACCTGAACCCGCTATAATGGTATTCATCACTATCGCTGCCCCGCCGCCCTTGAGAAAATTCTTTTCGAATGAACTCACACCTATCTGGTTATCGACCAGCGTGCATTGATCCACGGTCACCGCTGATCCGGTGTCTTTCACGGCGACGGCCTCGTTGCAGCCAACGATCACATTACGTTTCATGACAACCGTCGATGCCTGCCCTACAGAAACACCCTTGTCTGAGTTGTAGTAAATCTTGTTCCCTTCCACTGAGATATCAACACAGCCTTCACCAATGTCGATACCGTCGCTGTTAAACCCCCGGAATCGATAGATGTAATTGTCGTGAATGATGCCATTCACCACATCGTCAAAGTCAACAGCATCGGTGTCGGGAGCATTGTTTCCAATAAAGGTATTCCCTGTCACCGCACCTACCCCACTTTTGATATTGATGTAGTCGCAGGTCACCGTGGTGTGGATGCGACTATTGCGAAGCGTGATATTTCCTCCACGGGTAAAGATGGGAAAATCCACCTCATCAAGATCCAACCCATCCATCACCAGCGTGGAATTCAACGCTGAGATCGCCGCTTTATATACCAAAGCGTGTGGCCCCTTGCTCGCACCCCGTATGGTGAGATGATTTAACTGCGATGCTGCCGTCGCATTTTCAAAGCTGATCCCGCCCCAACGCTTCGTATCACGTGCAAGGATATTAACCGGCGCAATATCAGTTCCTAGGACTTGCAGTGATCCTAACACCCTGATGTTTGCTCCCGCAGGCATGTGGAGTTCCACCCCGGGCTCAATCGTTAAAGTAGTATTCGCATCAACTACAATATCCCCCTCAGAAACATACGGCGAGTTGGCGACAGCCAGGGTTGTGTCGGAACTTACAGTCGATGGAGCTATAGTTTCAGTCGAATTGGAAAACAATGCCGTCACACTGAGATCCCCCGTTAGCGTCAGGGTCGTTCCTGCACCGCCCGTCGCCCCCGTCCAGCCAGTGAATGCATACCCGGGATTGGCAACGGCTTTAAGTTCAAACGGGATACCTGTATAAAGTGTCACCATACTCACTTCAGGAGAGACAAACACACCATTGATGTAGATCTTTCCTGCCGCACTACTGCTTTGAGCCAGCGTAAGGGTCGCTGTCGCACCGAGTGAAAACTGGGATGTTAGATCGATCAGGACCTCAGCGGGTCGCTGTACAGCAAAATCTTTGATTTCCTGAAGCTCAGCAGTGCGCTTGGCAGCCGTCATCCCCCCCTCAGGTGACCACTTCGCGATGTGTCGTGCTACCTCGCCACTAACTTCGCCATCCAGGGCATCGACGATACCGGCAATACGTGTCGCGTTGAAGGTGCTGGCCATGTGCGCGCAGTAGCGCTGGATCAATCGATTCCGGAAACCGGGATTATCCATCATACCCCCAAAGAGCGCATATTCGTTGACGAGATTATCGAGAAGATTACTCGTTACATAGGAACCATTAAAACCGCGATCCAGGTCCGGTAGTAACCAGCGCCACTTGGCACCCGGCTTTCTTTCGCGCCAAAACTCGCGGTTATGTGACCAACTGGAATTATAGACATAGTCTTGAATGACGGCGTAGTCGATCAAGCTATCGATGTCCAATTGCGACTCGACAAAAGCATAATTGGCCGCAATCGACATGTCATTGTTGATCACAAAATCCTCCATCGCCAGATAGTGGTCCGAGTTTCCTGCCGCCACACCAAAGGTTGTGCTGGAACTGGTTATATGACCGAACTCGCAGTGGTCATAGTTATCGGCATCAACATGGTATCTGCTGACGAAATACTGTCCGTCGAATTTTTCACGGAGGTTGTGAATCCCCCAGTAATCACCATTGATAAATACCACACACGGTCGGTATGCCATGGGGTCATTTTCCATGCGTCCTTCGACGATACCCGGAATCATGGCATCTCGGAGCATTGAGTTGGTCCAGTTATCGCCGCCATTCCTTAAGACAAATCGCCCTAACGAACCGACACAGGGGACGGAATCAAACAACGGATACTCAAAAAGATCATCGCCATACTTTCCGCGCATGTAAATCGTCAGCGCCTTTTGTTTATGACGCCAGTTGTTTTCACCTCCAATTCTTGCGCCGGCATTGACAGCTTGCGCGAGTGTTCCATCCTTACCAAAAAACTCGAAGGAAATGGGAACCTCCTTTCCCTTATAAACATTGTGAACCCCCGCAACACCCTCGGTCAACGGCTCGTGCGTGTTGTAGTAAATCCCCTTTACCGGATCAAACAGGTTGGCATCATCCGTGACCACTGAAACAAAAGAGACATCACCCGGAGTTTCACCAAAGAAATAGGTCCGTGTTCCTGTAACACCTGGAACCTTCCCCGGCGCGATCGCACGCGCCCTAACAACTGTCGTTGAAGCAACAGTCAACGCGCTTGAATACACGGGCGATGAACTGTCCGGCAGGTCTCCATTCAATGTGTAGTGGATTTGTGCGCCGCCGTCCGCCGTGCTCAGCGACAGGGACTGGGTGCCTGAGTAAAAACCAGCGGCAAGGGAAAACTCAACGTCCGAACTCACCACGCGCGCGGCGGGCACGATGCTGGTATTGTTTTCCGCCACGGGGCTTGGCTCCCCGAAATATACCCAGCTTGTCGGGTTGGCCGGGTCACGCCCGTAGGAAACATCGGTGAGTTGCGCTCCGAAGGTGACGGAGTCCTCTTGGGTCGAAGATGTGTGGCTATAACCTGTTAGTTCAAAATCAAAACTAATATCAGAGCTGTTCGCCTGGACCTGGTGGATTTCCACGGCTATCACATTGTCACCTGCAATCAGTAGCGACCGCGGTATATTGAACGGTTCGTAAACTCCTTCTGTGAAAGTTCCCGTCGCCCGTGTCAGGTAATTATAGTCACCGTCTGCGACCCTCACGCGTTGCACTTCAACCCCATTGAGATAGACCACCGCTCCATCGTCCGCCAGCATTCTTGCGCTTAAGCCATGAAAGCGAGCAGGGTCAGCCACGTTGAATGTGTGGCGAAAATACGTGGTGATGTACTTATTGTTAGAATTACCCCCATAACCCAATTGCGTCTGCTCGTCCCCGTCACCATAGCCAAGCTGGGATGCTCCTGATGCCCAGCCCGAGTCATCAAAGGTTCTCGCCCTCCATTGCGTGCTCTGGTCACTGCCGTCATCGAGGTATTTCCAGACGGCCCCCGGCACATTTGTGTCTTCCGCTGCTATCAAAACCTGGCTGGTGATCCCGACCGCCTTGGTCAGCGTCAGTGTCTCGCCATCAGCCGACAGATTAAAATTCGTGTGATATCCCTCGGTGGTAAAATCAACCCACGGCCAATACCCGCGTGCATGGGTTTCTCCAGGACCCGCGTCATGACTGTCGGCCCAGATGAGAAAATATCCATTGGCCCCTATGCTACCGCCGGATGGCACGGCCCATTTGAATGGATCAGCCGGATCATCACTCAGGAAATAACCATCCAGACTGACTTCAGCACCCGTGGTATTGCGCAGCTCAATCCAATCGGAATAATCTTCAAAATCAACGATGTCGGAATGCCCCAAGGTGTTGGATGCCACTATTTCGTTGAGCACGATATCCTGCGCATGCACGCAAGTGATTACGCAAGATACCACTAGAGGCACCCCCATTCTCCCAATCTGCCTCAACAAAGCCAGTGTTCCCGATGCATTCATAATCGCCCGTATGAGTTACACATACTGCCAGAATACCACCAAATCACAATATTCAAAAATATGGCATGACGATTTTTATCATGAAATTATCATCCATCAAATGGGGTCAATTTCTCTTGAATCCGCTTCTCGGACACCTTCACCTTACGTGGAAACCCCGGCGCAAACTCGGCAACTCGCCACTCCATCAGCAACCAGCCAATCTCCCAGAGCTGCGGCTTCGCAGGTTCATGTTTCCAGGCGGCATACCATGGTTTCCATTGCCTGCGGATACGCTCGCGTTTTTCATCGTCTTTGACCTGGGGCAGGCTTTGCAGTCGTTGCAGACGTTCTTCCATCGCTTGGAAATACCGACCATACTCGCAGAAACGCGCATAACCTGCACGCCAGATGAAACCCTTTCCTAACAACCATCCGATCTCCTCACTGAGGTCATCGGCAACGACGTGGAGGTGGCGGTCGTTGCGGTTTGACTCGATCCATTCGGAAACGACACGGTAACTTTCGAGCATCGACTCGAAACCTCTGGCGACCCTATCCGCGCAGTTAAACAGCTCTCCTTTTCCGTTCGCTGCGGCGCCCTGGAAAGCCGCGGCGTTGCGTGGCAGTGGTGATGCCATCGCCCCTTCACAAGCGATACGCAGCATCTGCTCCATCCCCTCGCCTTTGGTCTGCTCCATCATCGGGAGCATCATCTTACCCGTCATCCCGAGAGGAAACTGGCGGCGGACGTAATCGAGCTGGCCCGCCTGGTCGATCTGGAAAAGGCGCACGCAGCCGGCGCGGTGACTTTCATCCGCATCGGCACGGTCAAGGTAAGCCCGCATGCCCACCGTGTCACCTTCGTCCACCAGCGCAGGGAATACCCCATCGTCGGCCACCTCGGGGATATCGCCAAAATCCCAACCTTCACCACCGGTCATCTCCCACTCTTCGTTGACCAGGATCTCCCGGCGCTCCCGCATCAGCCCGGTGAGTTTTTTGCGGATTTCGTCAGCATGTTCACTAAAACCCAGCTCTTCTTCCTCATCACTCCAGACGCGCACCTTGGGCCGGAGGCTGTCGGGTAAACGGTCTTCCTCAAACATACCCGCATCGATCACATGGTTGGTCCGCCTTGTCAGGAAATCAGCCAGCTCGACCTTGAGCGGCCTGGTCGGCTCCCAGCCATGCCATTCCTCGACAAAGGCTTGCGCCGCCGCACGCCCAGGTGAACACACCTGCCTCTGACTCTTCGGTAGTGACCGGATCAGTAAAAAAACGCGCTCCTCAAGGATTCCCGGAACACCCCATCCTGTTAGATGGTCGGGGTAGTCAACGATTTGGTCCATGCCAATTTCAAACACAACGCCATCGGTCCGCTCACCCGGGGTTTCCGAGTAGCTCACGTCGTAACCTTGTTCACCATACCAGACGCAGTCGGGAAAGTCGGAGAGGTCCTCGATTTCGCCCCAGATACAATCCTCCACCTTGAGCATGAGCAGCTCTTCGTTGTCGCCCGTTGTGCGCCATTTCTGAAATGCCTTGGCAGTGCAGATCCGCGCCGGAATACGGTCGTGGAAAAAATCATAGACAGCCTCCTCCGACCACAGCCCGCCGGCGCGCCGCAGCTTGTGCTCAGCGCTCCCGATCTCCTCGCGGACCTCTTCGAGCCGCTGTAAAAACCGACCCTTTGTGCGTAAACCCTTGCCGAGGATCGCTTCACGGATAAAGACTTCGTGTGCCTCATCAGGTCGGACCCGGCCATAGAAAACCTTGCGCCCGTCCACCAGGGTAAGCCCACCGCAGAGAACGGTCTCCTTGCCGTAGACAGCCCCCTGATGCTCGTCCCAGTGCGGTGAGTGGTAGCGATAGCGGCACATGTGAGGCACCAGTTCCTCGATCCACCTGACATCGATGACCGCCACCTTGCGCGCCCAGACGCGGGTGGTTTCCACCAGCTCATACCCTAACAACCATTCAGGTTTCTTGTTTCCAAACAAACCCGATCCCGGGAAAACAGCGAACTCCCGACCGCCGGTGCTGCGGTAGGCGCGTTTCTCCTTATCCCAAAATCCAAACTGCATCGGGATGCCCGCCATCAGCGACTTGTGCATCTCGTCCTCATCACCCCATTGCTTGCGCTCGGAGGCGAGAGGCCGGATTTGCACCTTGAGGGTATTCCTAACAAGTCGACCAAGCTCGGCCACAACCTGGTCCCACTCCATCACCCTGCGGAAGCTGAGGAAATTCTGTTTACAGTACTTACGAAGCTGGTTGCGCCTGAATTTCCTCTTCTCCCGAAACGGCGAGATAGCCGACCAAATGTGCAGCAAAGTCAGGAAATCGGACGTTTCATCATTATACTTCACATGGGCGGAATCCGCCTCGGACTGTTTCTCCTGGGGGCGTTCACGCACGTCCATCACACTCATGCCACCGACCATTACCAGGACGGCGTCGAGGACCCGGCGTTTGGATGCCTCGATCAACATCCGGCCCAAGCGCGGATCTAACGGCAGCTTCGCCAGTTGGTATCCCATATCTGTGAGATCACCTCGTTTATCCATGGCTCCGACCTCTTCCAGCGTGCGGTGTCCCTCGCTGATGGCCTTGGGGGACGGCGGACTGAGAAAGGGAAACTCGCGCACGTCGGGGAGTTTCAGCGATTTCATCCGCAGGATCACCCCCGCCAACGAACTGCGCCGTATTTCCGGGTCCGTGTATTCATCCGCTGCATCCAGCGTCTCCTCCTCGTAGAGCCGGACACAGACACCTTCGCAAATACGACCACACCGCCCCCGCCGCTGCCTGGCACTGGCCTGGCTGATTTGCTCGACCTGGAGACTCTGGATTTGCCGCGACGGGTTCCAGCGACTGACCCGCGCCAGACCGCTGTCAATCACATAGACGATACCCGGAATGGTCACGGAGGTTTCCGCCACATTGGTCGCCAGCACCACACGCCTGTTAGGCCCGCCCACGTTAAACACCCGCTCCTGTTCATCGAGTCCGAGTCGTGCATATAGCGGCAGAATCTCCGTCCTCGGGAAATTCTTCCCCTCCAAGGTATCCGCACACTCGCGGATCTCTCTTTCCCCCGGCAGAAATATCAGCACGTCACCTGCCTCGTCCAGATCCGTTACCCACTGCACGGCACGGCCGACATGGCGGGCGAGATCCTCACCATCACTTGCCGGTGGCAAAAAATAATCCTCCACAGGAAATGTCCGACCCTCCACGTTGATCACCGGCGCCCCATTGAAATACTCCGAGAACATCCCGGCATCCAGTGTGGCGGAGCTAACCACTACCCGCAGGTCCTCACGCCGTCCTAACAAGTCCTTCAGATACCCCAGGATAAAGTCAATGTTCAGACTCCGCTCATGTGCCTCGTCAATGATGAGGGTATCATACTGCCGCAAATCCCTATCCCGCTGGGTTTCGGCCAGCAGGATGCCGTCGGTCATAAACTTGATCGTGGTCTCATCCTGCACTTTTTCGACAAACCGCACCTGGTAACCGACCCGTTCACCCAGCCCGGTGCCCATTTCCCCGGCCACCCGGCGCGCTACCGTCGCCGCCGCCAAGCGGCGTGGCTGGGTGCAGCCTACCCGACCGCTTTTCCCCTCCCCACAGGCAATTTCATACGCCATCTTCGGCAGCTGGGTGGTTTTACCACTACCCGTCTCCCCCACCACGATCACCACCTGGTGCAAACGCATCGCCTCCATGATCTCCTCACGGCGCTGCGCCACGGGGAGATCCGGGTAGTTGATCTGGGGTAGCTCGGACACCGCGGCATGCTGCGGTGGTTTACCGACCGCGAAAAGTGCGAAATGCGCGAAAGTGGAGGATGCTTGTTTTTAAACCACGGAAGGAACGGAAGACACGGAAATGGCAACAGGTCTATGCGCATCAGTCACCAGTCATCAAATGGACTGCGCACCCCACAGCCGCTCGCGCCCTTGGCCACATGGGTGTAGATTTCAGTGGTCCTCACATCGCCATGACCGAGAAGCTCCTGAATCGTGCGCAGATCACTTCCAGCCTCAAGCAGGTGCGTGGCAAAACCCGCGTAAAAATGCTACGCATCACGCGGTGGGACAGGGAACGTTTCAAAATGATGCTTCAACTGCTTTTTTAAGAACATACGACCAGCACCACTTTTTAAGAACCTCTCCCTGCCTAATGCATCCGACTGATCCAGGTAGGCCTCATAATAGATCAAATCCAAGGGCCGTCGCCCCTTCGTTGACTTGGATAACCCCTGTTCATGTTCATTACGCCGTCGCCGCAGATCGCTTGTGTAACCAATATAAAGTCCATGATCATTTCCGGACTGAAGCACGTAAACATAATACATGACTCATACTAACAACCTGATCGCGTGAGCCGAAGACTTTTTACCCGCTAATCGCGTGAGCCGCAGGCTTTATACGCGAAGACTAAAATGAAAAGCGTAATAAAACCTCCAAAAACAACAGAAATCCCGAAGATATCCAAAACCTAACTATTATTTTGTTTGACCTACCCCAACAGAACTTACTATCATTACCGCAAATAGATCGGGTAAACACTCTCTGCTAAATCTTCCTAAACGGTCAAGCATCTGTAAGTTCCTATTACCCGAGTCAACGAATAACAATGTTCTGCAAAAAATGAAATTCCAATGCCCCCATTGCGAACAAAGCATCTCCGCCGAATCAGAGCTCGCCGGGTTGGCTGCTGAGTGCCCGACATGTGGACAAGGTTTCATTGTGCCAGATTCGGACGAAGGCTCTACTGAACAACCGGATACACATAGTTCGGCAACCAAATCTCCTGTTCGACGCCCGATCAAGGTAGTCGCCGCTGCTTTCTCGCTTCTAGTGATTGGTTCTGTCGCACTTGCTTTTCTGTGGTTGCCTGACCAGGAATCCCCAGTATCAACAGATAATGGCGGTGCGACCTCGGACAGCGAAAGCGTCGACGGTGCTTCTACGCCGATTCCAAATCAAAGCTCTGCCCCTGACGCAAACACGCCAGCGCCTGAGCATCCTTCGCCTCCGGCAGTCGCCGTAGACGAACAGGAACCAGAGCGGGAGCTCGGTCTGGAAGAAGTGAGGAAGCGTATCGGCACCGCCACCGACTTCAATATCGTCCATAAGTTTGATCCAGAGCAGTTCCCCGGCCTTAGTAGGCTGGGGGAGGTCTATGAGATTCGCATTCCAGATCCAAACGGGTTATACCCGCCGAGTTCCGCAATCCTTCTTACCCGAGAGACGAGTTTCAAAAGCGTAGGACGGGCAAGTTTGTGGTTGCTTCACCGGGAAACAATTGAGGTGAAAATGAAATCGGGTTTTAGTGAGGAATTTGTAGTCCTTGAAGAAGCTCCAAGCTATTGGGTTAAGGAATTCTACCGGATCGTCGAAGAACAATCAGACCAGAAGAAGACGGAGGGCAGAAAGATGGCGTTGAAGTATGCCGCTGAGGCGCTACCGCCGAATCTTGAGTTGCCTAAGATCCATCTGTCGAAGAACCTCAGACGGCGGAACTTCTCCACTTTGATGGAGGTTGCCAAGCATGAGGAGTTGATCGCGATGGCTAAGAACGAAGAATGGCTCCCACTGCTCGAGCGGCTCAGCAAGTATAGTAAGTTCACCAGCGAGAGGGACGTGGACTCTGCTATTCGGAATCTTACAAGACGCGAATGGGAGATCACAGTGAATTTGCGATCCACCTCCTCAAAGACGGAATCAAGTTTTAGCGAAGGGGCGCAACCCAGGGTGAGGATGGGAATCATCATTCTCCCTCCTGATTCCAGTAAGATATTTTCCGTGACTGATAAGGGTATAGAGAAGGTCGCCAACATTCCGAACCTGAGGGAAGAACTCTACAACAACTCCGGAAGTATCAAATTGAAGTTCGATGGGAGTTCAGTCTACCTTTTTGAGTTGGCGGGTCAGGACGGCTATCGCCATAGAATGTTCCAAGAGAGATACAAATACATTGGAGACAGAATTGAAGAAGCGAACAGCAAACTCTCCAGAGGTGAGATCACAAAGGAAAAACTCACTGAGATTGCTGATCAAATCGAGCAAGAGATGCGAGGCAACTTCGCGGAGTCTCTCCTCAATGACTTCTAGATCAATCCGTCTGAAGGCACGAAAATGGAAGCAGAACAAGACGCGGCTGAGCAACCCGCTACCCCGCCGCGAGTCGGAGATTTATCCTTGATGAGAACCTTTTCCACCGAGGCGGACCGGCGCTCCCGGTAGCGGGTGCCAGCGCTTCGACGTTGATATGGCTGATGATTTGTCAAGTGGGTGTTCTTATATTTATCTAACATGGTTATGGTAGGGTTGCGATGCTGGGGGTGACGGCAGAATAGAAGCGGGGAACTTGCGGGCGTGGTGTGCATTTCGCGCAGACGTGGTATGCAATAATGCGCGAGCATTATGGACGCAGCGCAGCGAAGCCCGAAGGGTGAAGACAGGCAATGCCCTGCCTGTCTGAATCAAATATGCGAGGACTGGCCGTGCCCTCCGTAGTCTTGACGAAGGATGGGGTTACCTCAGTTTTTTGTCTTCACCGGTGGCCTTTGACTCTCTCTCGAATCGAGCGCTCATCCCGCTTTCGCGAAACTAGCTCATAACGTCATCGAGTGCCGGCCTTGCGCCTGTTTGTTGATTGTCGCTGTTCCCCGCCTCTGTTCTGCCGTCGGGTTTGTTGATGGGTTTGTCTTTTTCTTTTTGGGTGTGGAGGTCTCGTCTCCTCCCTGGAGGCGGTCTTTGTTTTTTCAAACCGCCCCCCGCCCGGGATTGGGGCGGTTTTAAAAAATGAAGTCTGCCGGCGGTCTAATGGCTCTGCATGGTGGCTGCGGATGACCCGGGTATGGCAAGTCCGCACTTGTTTTGAAGTTGACTGCGCTCCGCTCCGTCCATGCGGTCTCCATTTTCCTCCTCCGGAAAATGATCATATGGAAGCCGTTCCGGCAGGGCATTCCCAGATGAAGGCCGCAAGCTCGCGGGCGACCGCCACCACGCATTTGGAGTCGCGCATTCCCCGTGCCCGCAGTGTGCGGTAACGTTTGCAGAGCCTGTTCTGCATACGCCACGAGAGCGCTTTGACTTCCTTGCACTGCCCAATTTGGCGCGTGGTGAGGGCTCCACTTATTTTGGGTGCCCGGCGGAAGTGCTGGGCACACTCCACCAGCATCCAGCGGACGTGGGCATTGCCGCATTTGGTGATGCCTCCCTGCCGCCGTTTTGACCCGCTGCTGTGTTCTCCCGGAACCAGGCCGAGGAAAGCCATCAACTTGCGCGGGTGTTCGAAGCGGCGCAGGTCGCCGAGTTCACTGACGACGGTCATGGCGGCCACTTCCTGGAAGCCTTTGAAAGCCATCAGTGCGCGCACCACGGGCTCCCATTCCCAGTCGGGGAGCAGTTGCTTGAGTTTGTCGGTGAGGCGCGTGACGCGCTCAATGCAGGTGTCGATGGCCTGCATGTATTCCTCCAACACAACCTTGTGGGCGTCGTTGGGCAGGGTGAGATCGCGCAGGTATCGCATGTGCGCGGGCGTCCATTTGCTTTTCCCGGAGTAGCTGAAACCGATTCGCAGAAGAAAGGAGTTGAGCCGCTGCTTGGCGCGGGCGAGGTCGTCGGAGGCGTCGGTGCGGGCGCGGCAGACGTCGCGCACGGCCTCGTCCAGGGCGGGCGGGATACGCACCGGAGTGATGTCGCCGTTGCGGAATGCCCTGGCGATGAGCTTGGCGTCGCGTTTGTCGGTCTTGATTTTCTCATTGGGTCTACGTTCGGTTTTGGAGGGTGCCATGACAGTGCAGTCGACCCCGAGCTGGATGAGCCTGCGGGCGAGAACGAAACCGGTCGGCCCGGCCTCGTAACAAACCTTGAGGTCCCGGAGTTTGACTCCGAACTGTTTGGCGAGTTTGCGTAGGACACGCTCAACCGCGAGGTTGCTGCCGCCGCATTCCCCGTAATAAACGGCTTCACTGCGGGAGCCGCTGAAAGTGTGGGCGATGGCGATTGTTTCCTTGTGGACATCGAGTCCGATGTAGTATGTTTTGTTCATGGTGTTATCGTTGTTTGCTTTTGTTAATGACGCTAACGCGCTTAATATGCGGCTCTGCTCCTACCGGATTAGCCCGCGAGAAACGCGGCAGCGGTAACACCGTCAACTTAACCATTACCGGCTGAATCACCACGAGCTTCAGCCATATAATCTCGACAAAGAAATGAAAACCTTCGCGACACTTCACGGTTCTAACCGAACCGAATCTCAGCACGAAGAGATCCTGGAGCGCTTGATCTCTGCGGCGCAAGCTCGCGGCTATCAGGCGGGCAACGTTGATCGGCGACTTTCGCCAAGTGAGATTCAGGTTCATGAGTGGGAGCCAGACAAATTGACACTGCGAGAGTCAGAATCAGGGAGTGAGGATTTTTTTCTAGCTGTGATCGCGCCAAAAGTCCCCAGTGTTGCACCGATTCCGATACAGATGCGCGTTTCAGCACCACTATTTTCTGCGATCATCATGCCGAACTACATCGGCGTATGGGCAGAGACTCGCCGTCCAGATAAGTTTACCGAAGTGCATAGCGATGACGATGTGGAGATGGAGTTTTCCCGATTTCTTGATAGCATAACGAAAGATTCATGATCGACGATGGCAAAGAATCAAGAAGTCGAATCGGGTCCCCGTGACTGACTAGCGTCAGCCACGAGTCCCACACCACCGGACATACGGCTCCGTATCCGGCGGTTCCAATCAGACTTCCTGAACGCTTCTTTGTTCAGGGTAGTGAAGAGAGACCCATATCTCCCTCATGTTAGGCACTCCAGTTCATACCAACGGTTATTCAATGCCAAAATAAGGGGTCAGGCAAAGAAATGCATCATAAGCTCCTTGCCTTGCCCCGTCTCCACCGGTAGAATCCGCTCATGCCCCGGCAAGTCAGAGTGCAGTATGAGGATGCTATTTACCACGTGATGGCGCGGGGGAACCGGCTGGACAAGATCGTTCGCAGTGACGCGGACCGCGAGGTTTTTGAGGCGACACTCGGGGAGGTGGTGGGCAGGACAGGTTGGCGGCTCTATGCCTATGCGCTGATGGGCAACCACTACCACCTCGTTTTCAAGACTCCGAAAGCCAACCTTGTGGAGGGTATGGCGTGGTTCCAGAACACGGTGACCAAGAGGCACAACGCGCGCAACAAACTGCGGGGGCATCTTTTCAGCGGACGCTACAAGGCGGTGCTGGTAGAGGAAAATGACTACCTGAGCACACTCATCCACTATGTGCACCTGAATCCCGTCCGGGCGAAACTGGCGGCTGTGAAGGACGGCATCGAGAGCTATCCCTGGTGCAGTCTGCCGGACTATATAAAGCCCGCAGGAAAGCGCCGTAGCTGGCTGGCGGTGGATTCCGGCCTGGCGCACCTTGGCTATGCGGACACGGCGGCGGGGCGGAGAAAATTGTTGGCTGCCACCGAAGGCCTTGTCGACAAAAGACGACTGACGAGGGCGGGTATCCACCAGCCCGAGGGAGCCAGCCTGCAGGTCACACTGGAGCGGGGCTGGTGTTTTGGCAGTGAGGAATTTCGTGAGAGAATGAGTCTTCTTGTGGGTGATGCCAAGCCGGACACCGGATCATCGGTCAGCAAGGCCAACGGCTACACGGGCAAGCAAATCGACGATCATGCCGAGGCGACGGCGCGACTGTGGATCGGGCGCGGGCTTGAGGCGCTTGGGCTCAACCACTCCGATCTGGAGCGCCTCAACAAAACGGACTGGCGCAAGGCAATGATCGTTCGCAGCATTCGCATGCACAGTTCAGTGAAGCTGGAGTGGATCGCCAAGGAGCTTCACATGGGAGTCAGAAGTGGCGTCACCCGAGCCGAGCAAATGCTCAAGATCCTATTGAAAAACGATAAGGCAGTTCAGAAGTTGTGGCTTAAAATGGAGAAAGTGCATCATTTCTTTGCCTGACCCCTTTTATGACCCCTTTTATTTTAAGACGGGATTTCCTTGCGATGGCGTCGAGTCTGTCGATACTCGGTAGCGGGCCTGCTGTAAGTGAGGTTTCTAACATGCCAATTTCGCGGCAGTGACCGTCTTGTCAAACTTTACTACTCTTTTTCGACTTTTTAATTCATTCTATTTGTGTCATTTACCTCGTTAGCTTGACGCGAACGACCCCGGACCCGCCCTGAGTTCGATTTCCTATGATGACTTTAACTCCAACCCCGCAGTCGAAAGCGCGCCCTCGGTCAGGGGTGCATGGCCTTTGTCGTTGATAAAAATACTCCATTGACGTAGTTCAAAATTCGGCTATGCTTCCTGTGTGCTTCTCCACTTCATTGAGTCTCCGGTTTTCTCAGAACAGATTGACGGCTTGTTGTCGGAGGAAGAGCAACGTCAGCTCCAGCTTACTTTGCTTGAACAACCTGAACGAGGAGACCTCATCAAGGGATCTGGCGGGTTGCGCAAGTTGAGATTTGCAGGATCGGGTCGAGGCAAGCGAGGTGGAATCCGTGTCGTCTATTATTTATGGCATGAAGACACAGCCTTTATGCTTTTGGCCTATCCGAAGAACAAGCAGTCGGATCTGACCCCACCACAGTTGAAATTGCTCAAAACCCTCATCCAAGGATATACCAATGAATGACAAAGATTTTAAGAAGCTCGTAGAGAGCGTGAACCAGATGGGTGCCATCATGCGTGGCGATCCCATACCACATCGCCGTACTACCCTGAGCAAGATTAACGTGAGGGGTTTGAGGGATCAGCTGAACCTCACTCAATCTGAGTTTGCAAATATGATTGGCGTTAGTGTTCGCACCCTCCAGAACTGGGAGCAAGGACGCCGTGAGCCAGAAGGTCCAGCCAAGGCTCTCTTGCGTGTTGTAGAGCGTGAACCCAAGGCCGTCCTCAACGCTTTACACGCCTAGCACTAAGGGAGAAACAAAGCGCAGCAGGCTGGGACGGTCATACCTAAGAGTTGCGGACAGACGCCCCGCCAGCTGAAGCGGAGCACAACGGGCGGCTTCGTGGGTGCTGGCATAGGGGTCGTGATGTTTCATTTTTTTCAATGACCAGCAATTAGAGGCTGACAGTGCCCGGTTAGTTTGAGAGAAAGGGACAATACCGCTGATGCCGCCAGAGCCTCCAGATGAACGTGCTGCCTTGACCGATGAAATCATCGCGTTACAGGAGGAGTATGCATCGCTCAAAGCTGCCGAGGAAAAATCACGGCAGCGCATCAGTCGGATTGCCCATATAAGCAACCGCACATTGCTCTATCTTTTCCTAGGTCCCAGACTGACCAACCGCTTGGGAGAGCTGATCTATGTCGCCAAGGAAAGACGGGAGCCGATCATGGGAACCAGCCTGGCGAAGGTCCTGGACTCGGCCAGCCGGAAAATGACCGGATACAAACGCTGGGCGGTTATGTTCGGACTGATCGCCGCTATCCCCGGAGTCATATCCATGACGCTTCTGTGGCAGCAAAACATCGTGGTCAAACGCGAAACAGACAACTCGCTGGCAGATATACAAGGGCGATCCCGGCTCGACCTGCTGCTCACCATTTACTCAAGCGAGGACAAAGACCCGGAGAGCACGCTACTCACCCCAAGCTACCCGGCGTCACTCCGGACAGCGGCAGCGCTCAAGCTCATCGAAATGGATACTGCGGCGCATCGAAAAATCCAGGCCAAGGCCGAGGCGGAGACACCCGATTACTGGCGTGTTGATCTGGCAAGAGCGCCCCTCGCCGGCGTTAACTTCACGCCATCCGATCAAAACGCGACACAAACCCTCGACAGGGTGAGCTTTATGGGTAGCAACTTTTTTAATGCCTCATTCGAGAACTGTGACGTCACCGACAGCTGGTTTGACGGTGCCCTGTTCATCCAAACCAATTTCCGTAACACAAGACTAACCCGTTGTGCCTTCCCCGGCGCCTTTTTCACCGCCGTCGATTTCTCCAGCGCGACGTTTGAGAAATGTGATTTCAAAGGGGCCAAATACGATCGCGCGACAACCTGGCCGGCGGGGTTCGACCCTGTCGCGGCAGGTGCCATCCTGACTGACCTGAGCCAGAAAGGAGACACACAGTGACCCGGGAAGAGCTCGACGCATGCAGTGTTAGAAAACTTCACAGTATCCGCAGCGACCTCAAGAAGGACATCGCCGTGGTCAGAAAACAACTGGAGCGCAACATCCTTGCGAGCTCACTGGCGAGCAGGCGTGCCAAAAGACTGGCTACCGATACACTGTTAGGCTGCCGACTCGACCAGCGGATAGAACATCTCTTTACCGCCATCCGTGAGGGCAAACCCAGGGTTCCCGCCGAGCAAGTGGTCCATATCATTGACGGTATTGTCGCCCGGACCATCTCGCGCAGAATATGGATCGGCATTGTCACCTTGCTGGCGGTCGTCCCCGCCGTCCTCTCGCTCATCCTGCTTGGCATTCAGAATAAAACCATGATCCAAAAGCTCGAGGCTGAAGAGGCATACGAGACCCGGAAGGATCGCAAGGAACTCATCACCATCATCCAGGCGAACCGTATTCGCTGGGTTGGCGAGGGCGCGAGCCGGAGGCTGGAAAACTTCAACGCCTACCACCCCAGGGTCAGGTCAAGTGCCCTTACCGCATTGATTGCGTTGGAAAAGCAGCGCTGGTCACCAGCGGAAAGAATCGCCTTACCAGCCAGACGGATGATCGACCTCAGGAATGGAGAGTTTTTCAGTCTCGTCATCGGTGGCCACCTCAGCCTGCAAGAGGGGGATGTCAGCACCGACCTAACACGCGTAAACTTCGACGGCGGCAACTTCACGGGATCATCCATCGTGAATGTCTGGTTAGATGGCAGCTCCTTCCGCAACTGCATCGCTACCAACGCAAGCATTTCATCCCCATCGGCGAGGAATGTCGATTTTTCAGGGATGTCCGCCCGGGGAGCCGTTTTGAGCTGGGACCCGCTTACGGCGGAACCTCTGTATGTTGAAAACTCCAATCTGGACAATCTCGACCTGAGCAACGGTAAAATCGAGCAAGCCATGTTTATTCGGTGTTCCATGAAGGGTGCCAACTTGACGGGCGTTACCTATGACATGGCAAATTTCGCACACTGCGACTTCACCCAAACCAGGCTGGGGCGAGCCGATTTCTCCAAAAACCTGAACGCACTCAGCAACTGCCTGGTCACGTCCAGGCAATCGACTGAAATCATCCTACCCTCCTATTGTCGTTTTGAAAAAACGTCGGATCCTGCGGTGCAGAAAATCGTGATGGACCTGAACGGCTACCAAAAGGCATACCAACAATAGGGTGTCACCGGGGGCATTTTCACCCACTGTCACGGGAAGATGATGTTGGGTCTTGATACTCCATCCTGAATGATTGAGTGTCTCGCCCATGCAAGCGGTCGCTGCCCCCCGGGGGATTTCGCACACTGAACCTTGCGCCTGGTTTATGAAAACTTCCATCTCCAAGGCCCTCCATGATGCCGATGCCATTTTGTTTGATTTCGATGGTGTCATCCTCGACAGCGAGTGGCCGATCTACCAATCGTGGAAACGCGTTTTCGAACGCGAGGGCTGCGAGCTGCCACCCGATGTGTATGTCAAATGCATCGGGTCCGACTTTGATACCTGGTCGCCGCCCGATTACCTGCAACAACTCACGGGCAAGAGCTTTGACTGGGACCAGGAAAACGCCGCCCGACAAGTGGAGATCATGCGTGACCTGGATGGCGCCGCCCCCATGCCGGGTGCCGGTGCACTGATCAAGGCACTTCGCAACAAACGCATGGCGGTTGTCTCCAGCTCATCGCACAACTGGGTCGACGGCTGGCTCAATCAACTGGGACTGATGCCGTACTTCCATACAACGGTCTGCCGGGGTGATGCGCCCAGGATCAAGCCGGCGCCCGATCTCTATCTGGAGGCAGCAAGGCGCCTGGACGCCAAACCGGAAAACTGCCTGGTGGTTGAGGACTCGATGAACGGCCTCATTTCCGCACACGCGGCAGGGATGGGGGTGCTGGCTGTCCCCAACAGACTAACCCAGGTCCTGGATTTCAGCCGTGCCGAGTGGATCGTGCCGTCACTGGCTGAAATGGTTGAGCATCACACAGGACACCTTTAGGGACCGAGCCTCCTACTTCTTACGGCGCTCCTTGCTTTTGGTGCGCTCGCGTTGCTGCTCATCCTCCCTGCGGCGGGCTTCCTCGTGACGGTTTTTCTCCTCACGGGCACGTTCGGCTCTTTCACGTTCGGCTCTTTCGCGTTCTGCCCTTTCACGTTCTGTCCTTTCGCGCTCCTTGCGGGCTTGTTCGTCGGCTTGTTTCCGACGTTCTTCAGCCGCCTTTTGGCGGGCGCGTTCCTGTTCTTCACGTTGCTTGCGCATCTGCTCGTCCTTGTGACGCCGGGCAGCTTCCTCGGCCTGTTTCCGTTCCGTTTCACGGCGGGCTTGTTCCTCGCGGGCCCTCCGGGCTTCACGCTCGGCATTTTCCCTGGCTGCTTTTTCCTTCATGGCCTTTTCACGGGCTGCTTTTTCTGCGTTGCCACGTTCGGAAGCGCGCCTGGCCTCCTCAAGCCGCTGCCGTTGTTCTTGCATCTCTTTAGCGCGTTTCCGGAGAAGCTCCTCGAGTTGGTTGCGGGGGCCCTTGTCTGCCCGGTCTCTGTTTTCCGCCCGCCCCCCGTTGTCGCGGCTCCCGTGGTCATCTGCTTTCCCACGCTCCCGGGCTTTTTCAGCCTCCATTCTGGCCTGCTCTTCCCGTTCGCGCTGGTCCCGTTGACGTTTCTCCATCTCCTCACGTTTTTTGCGCTCGGCCATGGCAGCTTCGTGTTTGGCCCGTTGTTCGCGTTCGGCTATTTCACGTTCCGCCCGAGCGGCCATCTCTTTGCGTCGCTCGTGTTCCGTCCGGTGAGCGTTTTCACGCATCCTGCGCTCATACTCGGCGCGCGCGATGCGGGCTTGTCTGGCACGCAATTCACGCTCCCTCAGTTCGGCTTGATACCGGGCTGCCTGTTCAGCGGCTTCCAGCTCGGCGCGTTCACGTGCGAGCCGCTCGCGCTCTTCATGCATCCGGGCGGCAGCGATCCTGATATCCCTTTCGCGGATGTCATTCAGCCGCCGTTCCTCTTCGATCTCAGCGGCCCGACGTTGTGCCTCAGCGATTGCCATGGCCTCCGCCCTGCGCCGTTCCTCCTCTTCACGCTCATCAATTTCCACACCGCGTGGATATCCTGCATCGCGTTCAGCGGCTTCCCGGGCCTGGCGTGCAAGCTCATCCAATTCAAGTTGTGTACGTGCCTGACGTTCTTTGGCAGCCGCGAGTGCGGCACGTTCCCTCTCCAGTGCCAGTTCCTCCGCTTCCAGTTTCTGCTGGGCAATACGGGCCTGTAACTCGCGTTCCTTGAGTTCCAACTCCCTGATCCGCTGTTCCTGTTCGGCCAGGGCCGCAGCCTGATCGGCCGAATCCGCACCTTGCTCGGTCGACCGGGCTTCAGCGGCAGGTTTCTTATCGCACGACGACAACATCAATCCCGCCACCCCGACTAAAAGAATGGCGAGGCTGCCGGGGATGGTGCGCGTGATGACTTTGGTGCTGAGAGTGGGTGTTTTTTTCATGGTCGTCTTAGGATGGTAACTGCCCCTTGGACGATATCCACCATGAAAAGATTCACTTTTTATGCGTCCGGCGGTATCAGCCCGTGGTCCGCAGACCGCTGGCAATGGCATTGACCGACAACTGGAGAGCGTTGAGCAGCTCGGCCAACTGGCTGTCGTCACCGTTTTGCGTAGCCTTGCGCCACTCGGCCAGCAGGCCCACCTGCTGCTGGTGCAGGAGGTAGAGCGAGAACTCGCGCATCTGCAAGGTGCGCTGCATACGTGGTCGGCGCTCCGCAAAAGTCGCGCCAAAAACCTGCTCCATCATGTGTTCGGTGAGTTCAAACTCACCGACGATTTTCGACTGGAAACGGTTCCGTATTTCCTCGTTCTCCACCAGCATTGCGTAGGCGTTCATCAGCTTCAGGTCCGCACTGGCCAGATTGGTTTCCACATTGGTGAGCAGGTATCTGAGGAATGGCTCGCGCTCAATCATCGTGGGGATGGCGTTGAACAACGGCTCGTTTTCTTGCTGGAGTTTTTTCAGGGCGGAGCCGACCCCATACCAGCCGGGCAGGTAGTAGCGTGCCTGGGTCCAGCTGAACACCCACGGGATGGCCCGCAGGTCGTCGAGGGTGGCGCCGCCGGTCCGGCGTGATGGACGGGATCCAAAACAACCGTGTTCGAGCGCATCAATCGGAGTGGCCTGACGGTAAAACTCCATGAAGCCGGGCTCTTCTATCAGTTCCCGGTAACTGGCGCGGCTCTGAACGGAAAGCCAGTCCATCGTCTCACCATACTGGCTGTCGCCCAAACGGGGAGCATCCTTCTGTCTACGGTTAGACATGGTAACGCCGGTTACTCCGGCGATGAGCAATTCCAGATTGTAGGTGGCGGTCGACCGGTGGGCGTATTTGCGTGGAATCACTTCACCTTGTTCCGTCACCCGCATGGCACCATCCAAGCTGCCGAGCGGCAGGGATCTGAGGAACCATTTTACAGGACCGGCACCACGACTGATCGTGCCCCCGCGACCGTGGAAAAACTCACACCGTGCGCCGACCTCCCGACAGGCATCGGTGATGTTGGCCTGGGCTTTTTGAAGCGACCACTGGCCGGAGAGCAGGCCGCTGTCCTTGTTGCTGTCGCTGTATCCCACCATCACGGACATTGTGCTGGGGCCTGCACCGCTGGCGAGGAACTGGCCGTCAGGTGCATGTGAAAAATAGTTGCGGATGATGTCCCCTCCGCGGTCGAGGTCGTCACCCGTTTCAAACAACGGACAGGCTTGGATCCGGCTCACCCACATGCCGTTTTGCCAGTCGGCCATCTGCCCTTCACGCGCCAGCAGATGCACTAACAGCAAATCGGAAACCCGGCGGGTCATGCTGACCACGTAGAGACCATAACAATCGTCCCCATAGACGCGGGCGTGCCTGCGCAGTATTTTAAAACAGTCCATCACCTTGCCGATCTCGGATTCAGGATCGGCCTTCCAAGGACGCCACGGGCGCTCGTTTCTCAGCTCGAGCAACAAGAATTCGACACGTTGCTGCTCGCTCCATGAAGCATAGTTCGCCGCGTCATCAACGCCCACGATTTCCAACATCTGGGCAGCCGCCTTGTCATGGAATGGTGAATTCTGGCGGATATCGAGCGAGGCGAGGTGAAATCCGAAGACCTCGACCAAGCGGCACATCGGGTGGACAACGCTACGCGCGGTGTTTTGCGCCCCGATATCTGACAGGCACTGCTCCATCAGGGTGAGGTCAGCGAGATATTCCTCCGCCCTGAGGTAGGGGTGTGCATTTATATCGGTCAGTTTCTCACGCATCAGGTAGCACATGCAACGCCACGGCTCGCGAGCATGGATCTGTCCGATTTCCCGCCCCTGGTTTCCCTGCTCGTCGCACAGCTCCTTGATCCTCCGGGTCAGCACCTCCGGAACCTTGCCGGGCGGAGGGGAAAGGGTGAGGACATCGGCGGCCTCCCTGACGGTTTTGGCATGGATGCGCAGAGCGTGTTTCCTCAGGCGTCTCAAGGTATCGGCCGTGACGGCAGCGGTCACCAGGGGGTGGCCATCCCGGTCGCCGCCTACCCAGGTGCCGAACTGGAGCTTGGGATACGCCCTCGATTCACGCAGGTTCGCCACGTCCCAGCCAACCTCCGCCCATGCCGCTTCGAGGGAGGTGTCAAGTTTGTTGATCACCCTGGGGAATACTTCACGCAGGTAGTAAATCGTGTGTCTCAACTCACCGAGGATACTTGGACGGGAGGCGTGGATTTCGCCCGTGTGCCAGAGCGTTTCCAAGCCGACCTTGACTGATTCCAGGATGGCGGAAAGGTTGACCGGATCATCGAGATTCCGGTCCCAGCGGACCAGGTCCTTATATAGGGCCAGGTGACGTTCACGCACCGTGGGCCGCTTGGCCTCGGTCGGGTGCGCTGTTAGAACAGGCGTTACCTTGATTTCCTTGAGTCCCTCGAGCACCTCCTGCTGGGAAAATCCGGCTTCATGCAAACTGGCGATCACACGCCCCCATGTGCCGCGTTCGGCGGCCACTCCGAAATCCTTGCGGCGTCTGTGCCGCACCATCAATGCCGTGCGCTCTTCCACCAGGTTGAGTATTTCAAAACAAATCGCCTGCAGCTGTGCCATGGTGGCAATTTGCGTGGTTTGTTTTGGTCGTTGGATCACCTGCTTTTCCCGCCACGGGATGCTGTCGCCAAACTCATTTTTGTCTCCCAGGACCTCGGCGAGCATATCCATCAGCGTGCGCAAGCGTAGCTTGAGGTCTTCGAACGCCTGTTGACGGTATTCTGCGTTCGCGGCGTCCAGCTCCTGCTGGTTATGGGAGGTCATGGTTTCGGTGGTCATACGGGTGGTGAAGAGGGGGTAGGCCTGGGCAACCACGATTTTATGGGGATGGCGGTGCAGTGTCGAGGAAGATAGGGCGGATAGCACGTCATGCAGCCGGATTATTTTCCAGGTTGTTTTCTTGGTGGTTGATGGACAGCTCCGGATGGGTTACAACTGTTCAGACGATGATCGGATTAGCAGAAGAAGGAGCCTCAACTGGGAAGTTGGTGGAGGAAATGGAACACATGTTTTCCAAGGACGGTGGGCTATCGGCATCGCCTGACTTCGAATTCCGGCCGCAGCAACAGCAGATGGCGATGGCGGTGGCTGCGGCGTTGGATGACCGGCATGTGCTCTGTGTGGAAGCTGGCACGGGGGTCGGCAAATCGCTTGCCTATCTCATTCCGGCCGCAAAATTCGCCCTGGAGACGGGCAGGAAGGCCATTATCTCCACCCATACCATCAACTTGCAGGAGCAACTGATCAGCAAGGACATCCCGCTGGCTAACAAAATCCTGGGAGGCGGGGTGCACGCCGCCCTGCTCAAGGGTCGGGGAAACTACGTCTGTCCGTTGCGACTGAGGCGGGCGATGGACCAGCTGGGTGACCTGTTCAGCACCAGCGAGTCGGAGGAAATGAAAGCCATCTGGGACTGGGCCGAGGGAACCAAGGATGGCACCAAGAGCGATCTCGATTTCATGCCAAGCCCCAAGGTCTGGGCGCAGGTCTGTAGTGATGGCGCCGTCTGCACCCACCGTACATGCGGGAGAAACGGGAACTGTTTTTATCAAAAGGCACGCAAGGAAATGGAGGCGGCCAACATTGTGGTGCTCAATCACACCTTGTTCTTTTCGCTTTTTGCCCTCAACGAGCTGGCGGATGATGACCTGGGGTATCTTTTTGCCGACGACTTTGTCATTTTCGACGAAGCCCACACGCTTGAGCATGTGGCGGCGACGCAGCTGGGACTCCGGCAGAGCCATGCCGGGCTCAAGTTTGAAGTCCAGCGGCTGTATAACCCCAAAAACCGCAAGGGCCTGTTACGCGCCCTGCGTCATGCAGGGTCGATGAAGGCCGCCGAAGAAGCCCTTCAGGCGGCGGATGATTTTTACGATCAAATCCAGCAAGTGGTCGAGTTTGGTCGATACAGCAAGGAGTTCAGGGTGCGCAAACCTGACTTTGTGGAAAACACGCTGGCCGAACCGCTGCGGAAACTTTGGATGGAAATCGAGCATGCGGCGGATGGGCTGGAAAAAGATTCCACGACCAAGGCCGAGCTGATGGATGGTGCCAGGCGGATGAGGGAAATCCATGCAGGTGTTAGAATTTTCCTCGACCAGGAGGAAGACGACAGCGTTTACTGGGTCGAAAAGGGTGGGCGTGAAGGTGATATGCTCAGCATCCACTCGGCTCCGGTGCGTGTGGCTGACCGACTCAGGAGGATGATGTTTGGCCGGGGCCGGACCTGTATCATGACCAGTGCAACACTGGGGACCGGTGACGATGCGTTAAGTTATTTCAGGCAACGTATCGGTGCAGAAAGTGCGGTCGCCGTCAAGATCGGCAGTCCGTTTAACTACAAGGAGCAGATGAAAATCTATGTGGTCAAATCGATGCCCGATCCAGCGAGTGACGAGTATGAGGATGCGCTGGTCCACTGGATCGGCCGCGTGCTGAAGTACACCGAGGGCAAGGCGTTTGTCTTGTTTACCAGTTACCGTTTGATGCGCAATGTGGCGGATGCCATGGAGGAGTTTTTCTTTGATAACGACTGGCGGCTACTCCTGCAGGGCGATGGCATGGCGCGACACAAGATGATCGAGATTTTCCGCAAGGACACTAACAGCGTATTGTTTGGAACTGACAGCTTCTGGGCCGGAGTGGATGTTCCCGGGGAGGCTCTGTCCAACGTCATTGTCACCCGACTTCCCTTTGCCGTGCCAGACCACCCGTTGGTGGCGTCCAAACTGGAGGCAATAGAAGCGGATGGCGGGAATGCGTTTGTGGAATACTCCGTGCCCGAAGCCGTGCTCAAGTTACGACAAGGAGTAGGTCGACTGATCCGCACAGCCAAGGATAGCGGCATGGTTGTCCTGCTCGATAACCGTGTGGTCACCAAACCCTACGGCAAGACCTTCCTGAACGCCCTGCCTGATGCTCCGATCAAGATTGTTAATCAGCCGATGGATGATAATGGCAGGTAGCAGGTGTCAGCTGATGGGGAGCAGGGCGCGGATCGCCTCTTTCAGGAGTTTGGCCGGCCATTGGCCGGGGGCGGTTGGCTTGTCACCCAGGTAACCGTAATTCAGCAGTGAGCCGTGCTGGGCGTAGAGCAAGCGGGATACAGGTGCCAGATCCCCCATGCCCATGATCGACATCGGATGGTCGTTACCCTGAAGGATACGCGTGCAACGGACAAAGTCCTCGACGCTGTTATGCTGGAGAGCCAGCTTCACGATGTCCGACTCCTCGCTGAGGTCGACCAGACGTTGTAATTCAGCCTCTGGCGGTGTCTCTTTGAAATTATGATAGGAAAGAACCAGGCCAACCTCGTAACACCGGACACGGTGGATGGACTGGGCCATCTCGTCAAACGAGGCCAGCTCGACATCGATCCAGGTGGCCCTCTCGGCCATTGCGAGGAGCAAGTCGCCACGCTCCTTGGCACTGAGATCGGCCAGCCCTCCTTCAGCGGCACTGCGTGCGGTGAATAGGAGAGGAAAGTCTTTAAAACGATCGAGCTCTATCTCCAGGGCTTCCATATGCGCCGCCATACCATCCAGCCGGATTTCAAGGATATCACAGAGCGTTGGCAACTCCACCGACTGGAGGCAGGCGAGTTGGTTCAAGCTGGCAACCGAACCCACGACAAGCGGGCTCTGGGGAATGGTCACATTATGATCTATCATGACGAACCAGTAGTCACATGGCAGACCCCGTTTTGTCAATGCGAGTGTTACTGGTATTCCTTTTCCAGAGCCCCCATGGGGAAAAGCTTGTTGGGCACATGGGCCTCCCGCATGAGTTTTTCAAGCTCAGCCACCACCTCGGGATGTTCGGCTGAGACGTCTTTGGTTTCGCTGGTATCCTTTCCCAGATGGTAGAGTTTGAGTGGGGTTTGGCTGCCGTTTTTCATCACGGTCTCGCGGATACCTTTCCAGTCGCCCATACGGATAACCTGCTGCCCTTGGGTGAGGCGGCTTTCCCAGTAGAGGTATTTGTGTTCTGGCTGCCTACGACCTAACAAAGTTGGGAGGAATGAAACCCCATCGATCCCTTTGGGAGGTTCCGCTCCAGCTATTTCACAAGCGGTCGGGAGAAAATCCCAGAGGGCGGTGACGTGGTCTGTGGTGGTGTTCGGCTTGATCTTACCGGTCCATTTGACCACAGCAGGCACACGGATGCCGCCTTCATAGAGATCGCATTTTTTACCGCGCAACAGCCCATTGCCCTCAAAAAACGCCCGGTCGTAGCCGCCGTTAAAGGTCGCCCCATTATCGCTTGAAAAGATCATCACCGTGTTGTCGTCGAGCTTGAGTTCCTTGAGCAGAGTCCGCATTTTCCCCATGGTGCGATCCATGCGGGTGACCATGGCCGCGTAGGTCGCGCGGGGCGTTTTGTTAGGAAGATAGCCCATTTTCCCGTCGTATGGTTGTTCTTCACCAAATGCTTTGCGGTAGCCAGCCAATGAGGGTTCATCCTCGGGAACCTGCAGGGCGACGTGTGGCACAGGTGTCGCGTAATAGAGGAAAAAGGGTTTGTCATGGGAGCGTTTAATAAAATCCAAGGCCTCCGACTCCATGGCGTCGGCCGCATAGGTATCGCCTAACACCCCCCGGTCATTTCCGGGAAGATCGACTTTTTGGTCATTCTTCCACAGCTGCCGTGGATAATAATTATGGGCGCGCCTTTGGCAGATGTAGCCGTAGAAAAAATCGAACCCGTGCCGTAACGGGCTACCCTCATCCTTAGGGTGGCCCAGCCCCCATTTCCCGATACAGGCCGTGGCGTATCCTTGTTTTTTCAGGAGTTTGGCGACGGTGGTTTCCGACTCAGGCATGGCGAGCTGTCCGGGGAAACCGTCTTCCGCTGCATACTTTTTGAAGCGCTCGGCGGCAGCCCTCATATCCGGGTCCTTATATCGGGATGGCGATCCTAACAAGTGCGCCGAGTTTTCCCTGATGGCGGCATGCCCCATGTGCTTACCCGTGAGTAGTGCACATCGTGAGGGCGCACATACATTTTGGCCTGAATAAAACTGGGTGAACTTCATCCCCTCCGCTGCAAGTTGATCAATGTGTGGAGTCTTGATTTTTTTCTGCCCATAACAACCGAGTTCACCATATCCGAGGTCGTCGGCGAAAAAGAAGACGATGTTCGGTTGAGTGGCCACCTCTGCCTGAACGGCGGAATGAGCCACCATCATGATGGCTAAGACTGAGAAAATGGAGCGTGTTTTCATTGGGATCTGCGGGCATCATAGACATACGAGATGTCTCTGTTGTTGCGCTCATGCGCTTGTTTCCCAAGGTATTGCGCAACTTTTCACAAGCCAACCCAAAAACACCCGCTGAGGATAATTATCACCCTATGATACACTTTGCCCTTTCGGATAACGTGGTGATGATACAGAACTGGCACGTCAACCCCGACAATTTACAAGATGATCAACAAAATCGGCATAGGACTCGCAGGATTTGGCACCGTTGGCACCGGCGTGTGGGAAACCCTGAATCGCAATTCTCAATTAATCGCCAACCGCAGCAATGTGGAGGTTGAGATCATGCGGATTGCTGTCCGGGACATCAACAAGAGCAGAAGCATCGGTGCCCCGCGTGACCGGTTCACCACCGACTGGCAAGAAGTCGTCGCTGACCCAGCTGTTGACATCATGGTAGAGCTCATTGGCGGGACCACAACTGCGTTTGATATCGTAGCCGCTGCTTTGCGGGCAAGAAAACCCGTTGTGACGGGAAACAAGGCTCTGCTCGCCGAGCGTGGGCAGGAGCTGTTCGCGCTTTCCAGCGAATTCAATACCCCCATCCACTTCGAGGCAGCTGTCGCGGGAGGTATCCCGATTATCAAAACCGTGCAGGACTCCTTCGTCGGTAACCGTATCCAGTCCATGGTCGGGATTATCAATGGGACGTCCAACTATATTCTCGAGCGGATGACGGATGCGGGGCTGGGTTATGAGGAAGCACTTGGCGAAGCGCAGCAACTTGGCTATGCGGAAGCTGACCCGACGCTGGATGTCAACGGGTGGGATGCCGCCCATAAGGCAATTCTGTTAGCAACACTGGCCTATGGATTTACCATTGACCCCAAACAGGTGTATGTCCGTGGTATTGAGATGGTCCGTGGTATTGATATTGAATTTGCCAAGCGTCTTGGCTTTGTTGTGAAACTCCTCAGTGTTGTCCGCGAGCATAGCGATGGTTACATCGAGATCCGCACCCAGCCCTCGTTTATCCCGAGGAGCCACGTGCTTTCCAGTGTCAACGGAGTGTTTAATGCCGTGGCCGTCAAGGGGGACGCCGCTGGCGATTCGCTGTTCTACGGTCGTGGTGCCGGCAAAGATCCCACAGCCTCCTCCGTGGTAGCCGACATCGTGGAAGCTGCCCTTGGCTTGGGGCACGAGGGTAGTCACCGGGGATTCCTCCCCTATCAGACCGAAGGTAGACTGGTGGATATCGAGGACACAAAAACGCCGTACTACGTGCGCTTTGACGTAACCGATGAACCTGGTGTGATCGCCAAAATCGCCAACGCCCTGGCGGACGCGGAGATTGGCATTTCAGGCACGCACTCACCCGTGAATGCGGATAATCCTGATGCGGATTTTGTGGACATGGTATTCCAGCTGCATACCTGCCGTTTTGGTCTGCTCAAAAAGACGTTGAAAAAAATAGAGAAACTCAGTTGCGTGAATTCAAGGCCGGTCGTGTTCCGGATCGAGAACCTGGGGTAGTGGAATCCTGGTTGGAATTTTTTTGGCCAGGGTTGATCAGCGCTAGGCAGATGCGGATCACAAACCCGCGCTCCTTAGTCGCTGGTAAATACCTGCACGGGGCCGACACCCGGCCCGCCCTGCACGCTGCGTAGCTTGTTGACCGCCTTTTTGATCGCTTCCACAGCGCTATCCGCCTCCTCCACCGTGGATAGAATGGAAAAGGAAATACGCAGGCTGCTTTTCGCCTGACTGGCAGGAATCCCCATGGCCGTCTGCACATGCGATGGTTGTTGTTTACCTGTCATGCAGGCACTGCCCGCAGAACATTGCACCCCGTATTCGTCGAGCAGAATCAGAAGACCCGCCGCCTCACAGCCCTCGAAGGACAGATGGCTGGTATTGGCAGTGCGATGCTCGGTCGAGCCATTCACGCGCACTCCGTCGAGCTCCGAGAGCAGTCGGCTCTCGAAGTGATCACGCAACGCAGCGACGCCGGCGTGGGCGTCGGTATCGAGTCGGTTTTTCATCAACTCCGCCGCTTTTCCAAGGCCCACGATCGAGGCAACGTTTTCTGTGCCGCTCCGTCTACCCCGCTCCTGCCCACCGCCGCGGAGCAGTGGTTCAAACCGCAGGCCTTTTCTGATATAAAGGGCACCCACGCCCTTGGGCGCGTGGAATTTGTGACCGGAAATGGATAGAAAATCGACCGGGACAGCATTGACGTTGACCTCGGTTTTGCCAACAGCCTGAATTGCATCGCTGTGAAACGGTATGCCTGCATCATGGGCCATCCTACAGGCCTCGGCAATGGGTTGGATCACCCCTGTTTCGTTATTGGCCCACATGATCGAGACCATGGCGACATCACCAGCAGTGATCGCATTTTCAAACGACCTGAGATTGAGGCGGCCATCAGAATCGACCCCTGTTTTTTCTACGGCCAAACCATCAGTATGCTCCAAGAACTCAGCATACCTCAAGATGGCGCTGTGTTCGATTTGGCTGGTGAGTATTTTCTTTTTTTCCCCCGCCTGAGATGCAAGGAATGACAGGGCGGTGTTATTGGATTCCGTGCCACAACCGGTGAAGACAATGTCTTCCGGCTCGGCATGAATGAGTGCCGCGACTTGCTCGTGGGCTTGGTCGAGGGCTTTTTTCACGATTTTTGCGGCCCGGTAGCCACTGGACGGGTTATGCCAGTGGTCGGTCAGGAATGGCATCATCGCGTCCAGCACCTCGGGATGAATCCGGGTGGTGGCATTGGAATCCAGATAGATCATACCGGTTTGTAACCCGTGCGCGCGATCTCCGCAAGCCGTGATCATGTGTGAAACATCTTATCGACCAAACCAGCCGCGTTTGGCTTTACGTCTGTATTTTCCGTCCCCCACACTGACCACCTCTACCCTGACCCGGGTCAGCCCTTTGTCCTTGAACCCAAGCTTGGCTGCGGCCCGTGGAGTGACATCAATAATCCTACCAGGGATAAACGGCCCACGGTCGTTGACGCGCATCTTCAGTTTTTTGCCATTCGCCAAATTAGTCACCTTGACGACGCAGGGGAGCGGCAAGGTTTTGTGGGCAGCGGAGATGTGCCAGGGCATGACCTTTTCGCCCAAGGATGTATTACCGCGTTTCAAGCCCATGAACTTACTCTCGTTGTACCACGAGCCTATACCCTCCTCGCGGTATCGAAGAGCCTGGTCTACGGAGAGAGGTTGGTAATGTCCTCCGCGCACCGTGTAGGAGCGGGTCATATATCCCTTATATCCCCCGCCCCCGGTAGTGTAAAAATTTGTCTGTAAAAGCTGCTATACCCTGACCCCGCCGCAACGGCAGGCGATGGAGCGTAGCGGAATCGGCTGCCGTTGCGGCGGCGCGCCATCCCCCCAGGGTTGCAAGTGTCCGCCCAATGCTTTTGAATGAAGGTTCTAACGCAACCAGACAAAAGCAATGAACGAACAGACACATCCTAGCCATAACGACGAGATCATCAACCTCCTTCTCGCCGACGGACTCGAAAACAGCCTCGCAAAGATCGCCGAACTCCTCATGAACACCGCCATGCTGCTTGAACGCATCCACCACATCGGAGCCGATCCCTACGAAAGGGGGGCCGACGGGCGCAACGGCTATGCCAACGGTTTCAAGCCGAGGTCCTTCCAGACTGCCGTAGGCAAAATCAACCTGCAGGTTCCCCAGGTCCGTGACAGTGACACGACATTCCGCACCTCGCTGCTTGAGAAGGGCTCGCGCAGTGACCGCTCACTCAAGGCCGCCATCGCCACCATGTATGTGCAGGGAGTCAGCACCCGCCGCGTCACCCAGGTCATGAAGGAGCTTTGCGGCTTTGACGTTTCATCCGGGCAAGTCTCCAAACTCACCTCCGAGCTGGATGCCGAGTTCAAAAAATGGCGTTCACGCCCGCTCCCCGAGATCGCCTACCTCATTCTCGACGCCACCTACTACAAGGTCCGCATCGACGGCACCGTAAGGGATTGCGCCACCTTGAAAGCCATCGGGGTGAGACGTGACGACGGTAAACGCATGATCCTCGGCGTCTCCTGCGCCCTCTCCGAAGCCGAGGTTCACTGGCGCGAATTTCTGACCAGTCTCAAGGAACGCGGCATTGGCATTCCAGACATGATCACATCCGATGCTCACACCGGTCTCAGGGCAGCCCTCAAAGCCACGTTTAATGCCAGCCCCTGGCAACGCTGCCAGTTCCACCTCCAGCACAACGCCCAGAACTACATCACCAAACAGCACCTCAAAAGCAAGGTCGCGGCAGATCTGCGAGCCGTTTTCAATGCAGACAGTCGGGAGCACGCAGAAGAACGCCTCAAGGACTTCGTCAACACTTATCGCAAAGACCAGCCAAAGCTCGCAGCCTGGGCCGAAGAGAACATTCCTGAAGGTTTTGCCGTGTTTACCTTGCCTGAGGCACATCGCAAGCGCTTGCGCACATCCAATGCCTGCGAAACACTCAACAGCCAGATCAAACGCCGCACTCGGGTCGTCGGACTCTTTCCAAACGAAGACTCGCTACTGCGGCTCGTGACCGCTGTATTGGTCGAAATCTCCGAGACTTGGGAAACAGGAAAATCCTACCTCAAGCTCAACTAACCAAAAAACAAACAGAAACAAAAACCGAATCTTCAACAAAAGCCATCAGCCACTTTTACAGAAAAAATATTGCGCGGCCCCGCCCCCGCAAGAGGTCAAAAACACTGTGCCGAGAGTTAGTAAAAGACAAAGTACACATCCTGATACCGATTTCATAATGATGACCTTCTCATACTTGAACCCCGAGGAAAAACGAAAAGTAATCTTCGCAGGGGAATTCTTGACCTCGCCCCCCGCTGACCCTATAAGCCCTGCACGCCTTCGGGGCGATATCCCCTTTTACCAGAACCCTTTATCCTCATCACGCCATGACCCGCACATCCATCGAAGCCTGCGCCAAAGCCTTTGTTGTCGTTCTCTTTCTCCTGTTTATCTACGCAGCCTATCGTGTTGCGGATATGATCGGTTGGGTATAAAGCAAGGCCACCGTATTGTCCCTGGGTCTGTGTGCACAACGCAGGTTCGCTTGTGTGTGCGCTGAGAACATCCAGGTCGTTCACAAGGGGTAACAAAAGACACGCCCCGCATCCATCAGGATGGAAAGTGAGCGGGATGCATGCACAAAAAAACAGCTGCCACCCATACAGGGAGGCAGCCAATTGAAAAAGTAAAATCCAGGTTTACATCCCCCATTAATTACCGAAGGCAGTTTTCTGGGGCACGTTGATGCTGTCACCGGGATAAACCTTAACCCTCATGTGCGCTGCTGTTTGCAGGTTATAGACGTATTTTTTTCCATTACGGTGCAGCTCCACCCTTTTGATTGAGCCAAACGCCGTTTCCCCACCGGCTGCCGACACAGCTTGGAAGAGAGTCATGCCCCGCATGTATGGCTTGGGTCCGGGAGATTTCACAAACCCTCCTATGCTGACGATCTGGCGGTCGATTTCACTGGAGGCCTCGTCCTTTGTGGAAATCACCGTAATCCGTGGATTCTCATACATTTCTGCAGAGCGATAGGCATCCTCAATTTTACGAGCCAGGGATGAACTGGAAAGACCGCTCGCTTTGATTCCTCCTTTGAGAAGAGGCAAGTAAACAAAACCCGAACCATCGACAACGTACTGTCCACTAATACGCTGCTGCTCTGTCGCAGGCACACCTTTGATCGCGATATTCAGCGTTGTTCTAGAGGAAATTTCCTGGGCGCTAGCCGCTACGGTCGCAAACGCCAGGATGGACGAAAGCAATGTCATCATTCGTAGTATCTTTTTCATAAATAGTAGGTGGGAAATGGTAGTAGAGAAGTCGTAGTGGTCAGTAAGACTACAACTGTTTCGGTTTTTGTCAAATCGGCGGTTATGGCCCGCGCCGATCATCACTTAGTAGAGGTCCTCATCCGCATGATCCTTTGTCGGAGCTGAAGTAGGTGCCATTACCGGCGATTTACCAGCAACCTCCTTGGGTACTTCTTCACCTGAAGTCGGCGCGTAATAGGTGTAGTAACTGGTGTAGTACTGGTATTGGTTATCACTGCGGACATCGACGTTATTGAGGACGACACCGATCACGTGACCACCCACGTTTTCCACCGCCTGCTTGACCCTGATCAGCATGTTGCGTGGTAATTTACGGTGCTGGACAACAATCATGGTGAGGTCCACTTCACTCGCCAACACAGAGGCGTCACTCACACCCAGGATAGGGGGGGAGTCCACGAGCACCAGGTCAAAACGCTGTTTGACATCCTGGATCAGCTCGGACATGCGGCGTGAGTTCAGGATACCCGCTGCGTCAGCCGGAAGGATACCTGATGGCATGAAGTAGAGGTTGTCCACAGGTGTCTGCAGGATGACATCCTCAAGAAGCAGATCCGTGGTCAGATAGTTGGTCAGGCCCACGGAGTTGTTGATATCAAAGAAGGTATGAAGACGTGGGCGACGAAGGTCGGCGTCAATCATCAAGGTGGTATAGCCACCCTGGGCACAAATGTAGGCCAGGTTGACCAAGGTGGTTGATTTACCTTCACCGGCGCCGCCGGAAACCACGGTGATCGAGTTGTCCTCAGGGTTTTTGCGGTTAAACTCGATGTTCGTCCGTAAGATACGATAGGCTTCTGCATCCGGACTCATACCACTTTGCTTGTGCAGCACACCTACATCCTTTGGTATTACCGCCAGCACCGGCACATTCAGAAATCTCTCCACATCCTCGAGGCTCTTCACGGAGGTATCCAGATACTCCAGGCAGAAAGCTATACCTATCCCAAAGATCAATCCTACCACGGCTCCAAGGGCGAGGTTGAGTGGAATATTAGGGCTAACCGGGTTGTTGTTGATTTCCGGGACTTCATGAACGATGATATTGGTCGGGGGTAACACCGTTTTGGTTTTTTCGATATCATATTTGACCTCCATCTGGTCCTTGATGCTCAGGGCGGTCTGGTATTCCTTCCGCGCCACGTTGAACTCCTGAATAGCCCGTGCCTTCTCGGTTCCCTGGTCCTGCAACTCGTTTACGACTGCCTTCATTTTCTTGACCCGCCCTTCAATCAATGCAAGGCGGTGCTTGAGTGATTCCCTCACGTTGATGGCACGCTTTTCCAAGCTTTTTTCCAGCTCCTCTATCCGGGTCTTACGCATCTCAATGTCCGGGTGCTTATCTCCGAGACCTGAGGCTTTCATCGTTTGAAGCTCACTCTTGGCTTCCTCATATTTATTATAAGCCTCCCTGAATCCGACTTCGGGCAATTCCGCCGCCACACTGATCAAGTCAGCGTCATCGACAGATAGCAACTTGTTAATCTGGAATGAAATCTGTTCCATCTGACGTTCGGCATCATAGAGTTCTTTTTCCGCCTGCTCACGCAAGCCGAGGGTATTACCGAGCGTCTCACCTCCTTTTTCGGTTTCCACCCAGATCAAGCCAACCTTTTCCGCTATATCCATCAAACGCTTTCTCAATTCGGCCACACGATCATTTTTATTCTGCAGCTCTATTTTGATGGCCTTCAGTTGGTCTTTTCTAACACTCATCTCCAGATCGTAACGACGATCTTTATAGGCTTCATACACAGCTTTAGCAATTGCTTGCGCCTCTTCCTTCTTTCTGTGCCTGACTGAAATTTCAATGAGGTCCGTCCCCCTCCTTTGACTTGTCCTGACAATTCCCCGCAGATTTTTCATGACCGTACTCCGGTCTTCACCCCACCTTGTTTCCAACTGTATTTTATCGATCGCCAAGCCAAGCGTTTCAGGAGCCACAATAATCTCAAACTGGGTATTCATGAACTGCCTCGTCATTTGTGTACCCATGGTGCTGTGTCCTCCGCCCAGGGTCGGGTCAACATCAACAATCGGCTTCACTTCGACCAATGCGATACTCTCGTACTTCTTAGGCATCACGTAGGTGATGACCGCAGCCGTTAGAAAGACGAGAAGAAACGTCAGCAGGATGACTCCATAGCGGTTTTTAAGGACCTGCCAATAGTCGATGGCGTGGAGAGCTGCTTCGTTTTGATTGGTGTTCTGGGTTTGCATTATACAGGGTATTGCAGTGTTTGTGGCGCAACTTGTGTAGCTGCCGTAACAGCTCTGCGCAGAGCGCAGTTGTTCTCTCCAAGAATTATGGGTTTGTAAACAAAAAAGCCGTTGCAATGTAAGACACTGCAACGGCTTATATGTTCGGATTTTTTGACAGGAAAATTAGAACTCGACGCGAACCCCCAGTGAAGCGCGGTTACGCTCGTAAGTGCGGCCGATAATATCTGAGTCACTGTCGGTCCAGTTGTAGGAACCGGTAACATAGACACCGTCGTTCACCTTGTAGGAGAAGCCGAGGTAGAGGTTAAGCAGATCCGTATCAGCTGTTGGTGCTACTGCACCACGACCGTCTTCCATGTCAGTCATGATGTAGTTGAGGCCACCGTGCAGTGTGAGATCGGGCGAAACAACGTAGTCAGCGGACACACCCACACGCAGTGTGTTGTTGGTATCGTAAGTTCCGCCAGGGAAGCTTGTTCCATAATCCTCAACGCTGTAACGAGCGAAAGCACGGACGCTGAACTGCTCATTGACGCGGGTGCGGATGGCAGCCTCAGCAAATGGGCTGTCAGAGCTTGCACCACCGTTAACGTCACGCATCTGCATACCAGCCTTGACAGCGATCACAGAGTTCGGGCTGAAGCGATGCTCCACTCCGAGCAAGACGTAATGGTTGGTGGAATCACCAGCAGTACCACTTGCGTTGGTCTCACCGTAACGGTAATCCAATGTCCAGATTGTCTGTTCGCTGGTGCTGTAACGGAACTGGTTGTAGAAGGAGTATGTCAGGCGGTCATTCGCTTGGGCACTCGTCCCGTAATCGACGCCTGTTACAGTGACACCGGTGTAGGTGGCAAAACGCTCGGACCAGCGGTAACCAACGGCATTGTCAGACTGATAGTGGAAATACTCTTCGAGCTGACGATCTGATGCGAAGCCGTAGCTGTAATCCGGCTCCAGCTCGTAAGCGGCGTAGTTGCGGCTACTAAAGCGGAGCCTCTCACTGACACGGTGCGCCCAGTTGATACCGAGGCGGCCCTGTCCAATCAGGTCGTCACCGGTGGCTACCGGCGCATCGATGTAGTAGTGGCCACCAACGCGACCAAACACGTCCCAAGTGGTCTGTGGGGTGATGCTTACAAGAGCTGCGCCAACATAGGCGTCAATGTAAGTAACCTCATCTCCATTGCCAAGTGTGGGAGTCACGTTGTCATCCCAACCGCCGCTAAGGCCTGCACTCCACTTGATGGGAGAGCTTTCCTGGGCGTCGTCGTTAGGAGCAATGTCATAAAGACCTTGGGCGGATGCAGCACCCAGTGATGCGAGCATCACGGTTCCAGCGATAAAATGTTTTTTCATAATGATTTTCTAGTTAAATTCAGATTGATGGTTCGTTTAGAAATCTAGGTTGGCTTTGTGTAGTTAGGCTTATCCTCGTTGGTTGAAGAAGGAGGAGTCACCGTAGGTGGTTGAAGGCCAGGAGGGAAAAGCGGGAATCCGCCAGGTCCACCGAGGGTAGGTCCGACGGGGCCTTGTCCTGGGAAGTCAAGCGGGTTGGAAGGCACCTTGGGAGGATCGACCACCACCTTGCCGCCTTTTTCGTCGCCACCTTTGGCATCGGCACCGGAGTCACCAGCAACCGCACCGTATTTGGTGACAACAGCCTGAACCTCAGCGAGAGCGTCTGGAGCAACAGCAACAGCGCACTGGCCGATGATGCGAACCTTGCTTGGAGCCGCCTCGATGGCAGCCTCAACAATTCCTGCGACAAGTTTCCTGTCGGCATCGGATGCCACGATGGCAGCCTTGACAACTTCACAAGCACAAGACTCGTTCTGGGCTACCTGGGCAGCAACCAGTTCAAGTACTTTTTCCGGATGAGCGGCGACAGCAGCTTTCACAGCTGTGGACACTTTATAACAATCGGGCGCCTCTGCGTAGGCTGGAGTAACCAGGGCTAGCACAGCACCGAACAGCGCGTATTTCATAGTATTTTTCATAGTTTGTTATCCTTTCTGGGTGAATGGATGATCCTGTCATAGATAAGCGGGTAGCGGGAATCGAACCCGCATGATCAGCTTGGAAGGCTGGAGCTTTACCATTAAGCTATACCCGCAAGGGTGAGAGCATTTAATCCGACTCCCTGTAGTCTAGCAAGCACTAAATTGGTTTTTTTCGTTATTTTTTTAAACCTTTGAAAACAGCACTTTTCCGCTTGTTTCCTTTGTAAGTAGAGACTTTTAGCGGCTCCGTCCCTGCCCGGGGATATCGCAGAAGGCGAAATTAGACAGGTAATTATAGCGGAAAACACCCTTGCCGCAGCACTACAAGCCGGTGGGGTGGTGGACAAACGCGTTATCCATATTGAACACCCGCCCCAAGTGCTCGGCCAGTGCCCTGACGCCAAAAGTTTCCGTCGCATAATGCCCTGCATAAATGACGTTTACACCAAGTTCCTCCGCCAGCGGGTAACTCCAATGGGGCCCCTCCCCGGTGATGAAGGTATGGATACCACAGTCCGCCATGGCGGCCACTTCCGATCCCGCCCCCCCTGTAATGATACCAACCATCCCGACCTGTTCAGGCCCGCCCCGACAAAGGTGAACTTCTGCATGCACTGCGGCTTCGACCAATGGCTTCAGCTCGGACAAGCTCAGTCCCATCTCCTGCCGGAGACCCAGCTTGATCCCTTTCCAATCAAAAAAGGGCTCTGGCTCATGCATCCCCAATCTGGATGCCAGTTGGATGTTGTTTCCCCACAGTGGATGGACATCGAGGGGAATGTGTGCACTGTAAACGGCCAGATTCGACCCGGTAGCCAACTTGATTTTTTGATAAAGCGCGCCCGTTAGCCGCTGAGCGCCTTGCCAGAACATACCATGATGCACGAGGAGCAGGTCGGCCCCCATTTCCACAGCCTTCTCAAACACTGGTAACGAGGCATCCACTGCGGCAACTACTTTGCAGACTTCTCCGTCGTTTTCAATCTGCAGGCCATTGAGGGCTCCGGGGTAATCCGGGATTTCTGAGATTTCCAGTTTGCTGTCGAGGTAATGGGTGAGTTCACTCAAATTGGCCATGCGCGGAGGTTAGCAAACTGGAAAAACAATCCCATTCAAAAAACACCCCGGTATTTTTTAGAAAATCCGATTTCCCTGTCACTGTCGCTACTTTACAACCCCAGGTTCTGTTTCAACAATAACTCGAAAGTCCCTGTGTCTTTCGCCACCCCCTGCATGATTTTGGAGCCACCTATCAAGACCTTGGGCATCACCGGTGTTTCTCTAACAAATATTTTGTAGTCAGCCATATTTTCCTTGAGCACGGCATCGACCCAACCCGTATCCACCGCTTCCATTTTCTCTGCTCCCACGAGGCTGTAGGCCATGGCTTCCGCTGCCTCGTAGGGTTGGGTGTGGTATTCGAAGAGCCATGCGTGGAACTCCGCGAATTTCGATGGATCCGCCCGCCAAACCCTCAAGGAAAGCCTGGCAAATTCACACGCATTCCGATGACTCTCCACTCCGAGTGGCAAATTCGGGTTGCACTTGTTGTCCAGCGGCACGGCCAGGACAACCACGGCCAGCCTACCCGGGTACTTGGCCATGATTTTTTCCAGACTAACATGCACATCCCTGCACGCCTCACAGGTGTAGTCGAAATACTTTACGATGACATGCTCGGCATCGCCGCTTCCAAGATGCGGCAATGCATCGACGCGGTAGGATTTCCTGCCGTCAAAAAATGATACCAGGCGGCCTTCTCCAGCGGTGTGTATACTGTCGACAACGGCTCCTCCTGTTTCCGGGATATCCACTGTCACATCGTCCACGCGATGGGTTTCGGGCACCGGGCCAAAATACTGGACTGCCACCAGTCCCATCACTGACACGGCCGCCCCCCCCAGCGAGCCCAGCGCCATGCGGGCCACCCCACTTGCCTTGAATTCTAAAAAAAGAACCAGCGAACCTATCAGCACACCCAAGCCATGCATCGTCATGCAGTAGGGGCAGATGGCATGCAAGACAAACACCTGTAACGCGGTGAACCAGACGGCGGCGCCGATAAGTATCCAGGCGGCGAACATCCTCAACCACCGCGCCTTGGCACCCGCCAGCCATAGACTAACAAAAACAGCTGCGTAGAGCAGACACGAGAAAACACTCACAGGGATCGTCCCGAAAACCATCGACCACCTACTCCCTAACACATTGGCACATCCGCTACCGGCACCACAGCCTGCCAGCGAGTCAATCTCCCCGGTGAGTTTCCGGATGGTTAGCCACAAACTCAGGGAAAATGCGACAATCAGCAGCATGGCAACGGCCCGCTTCACCACCAGATTGCTATGTGCTGGTTTGCTCATGGGGAAAATGTCAACGATTCACACAGGCATGGCGAGTCAAAAGCCATGGCCGGGTCACTTCTCCCTATCGGGGCGTTCCGGGATACCGTTTTCATCGAGCGTCACGTAATCATCCCCCTCACGATTACGTCTCCACCCGTTGATGGCAAACAACAGGGTCAATGCCAGAAAGAAGATGGCCGTCTCCATCAGAAACGGGCTGGTGATCAGGGCCAGGCACATCCGCCCGAACTCACCGGAAAACCCCGGAAGATAAGCCGAGGCGGCAACAGCACCGAGGCAGAGGAAGAAAAAAATAATCAACCCGGAGCCTATGAGAATGTGTTTTTTACTTTCTTCCATCGGATCATAAAGCCCTCGCCCACGCACTTGGTGCGCAGCAAGCGTAGCGCCGGTGCCTCTGGTCGCACCCCCGGCGGCTCTTTTCAAGTCCAAAAAAAATGCGCATCCACCCTGGGAAGGCAAATGCACATGGAAAATTTATGACGGGTAAGCGCTGTGGCCTAGCCGCCGAAGAGACCCTTGGCCTTGTCGAGAAGACCGCCCGTGTCAGGCATTTCGCCGGATGCCACGGAATCAACCAGTCCTTGCATGTTTTCGGGCAGCTTGTCTTTGACAAAGCCGAGCACCATGTCGATGGCTTGTTGGCTGATCGCTTCGTCGAGGCCCAGCTTTTCCTTCAGTTGTTGTTTGAGTTCGTCCATTTTTTTATTGGTAGTTTGTTGGTTGAGAAAGAAAGTACCGGGAACAGGGGTCGAACCTGCACGCCCAAAGGGCACTAGATCCTAAATCTAGCGTGTCTACCAATTCCACCATCCCGGCTTGAAGCTATGTTTCTTTGTAAGACGGGCGGAATATAGTGAAACGCCGGATTATGGCAACCCGTTTCTTTCCGGAAGTTGTAGATCGTCGAAAGGGAGGAAAAGTCACAAACAAATCAAACCACATCCAAAGCCAGGGCCATCGCTTCGAGGGTGGTGTCAATCTCGTCATGACTGTGCGCCATGCTGATGAAACCGGTTTCGTATGGGCTGGGCGCCATGTAGACCCCCTGCTCAAGCATGGAGGTGAAGAACCTCCTGAATGCCGCCGTATCCGCCGTCATCACCGAATCCAGGTTGACAATCTCCTCACCCGTGAAGAAGAGGCAGAACATCGAGCCCACCCGGTTAAACCTGTAGTCGAGGCCCTTGGTTTGGAGCAACCCTCTCACGCCGGCTTCAAACCGGGCACCCAGCTGGTCTAACCGGGTATAACCATCCTGCTTCTCCATTTCCCGCAGTTGGGCGATACCCGCCGCCATCGCCAGTGGATTCCCGCTCAATGTCCCCGCCTGATAGACTGGGCCGTCTGGTGCCAGGCAGTCCATGATCTCGGCCTTGCCACCAAATGCACCTACGGGAAGCCCCCCGCCGATCACCTTGCCCATGGCCGTCAGGTCGGGCATGATGCCCTCCAACTCCTGGACCCCGCCTTTGGCAACCCGGAAGCCGGTCATCACTTCGTCAAAGATAAACACCGCCCCATACTCGGCGGTCACATCACGCAGGCCCTGCAAGTAGCCCTCCTTCGGAAAAATGAGCCCCGCATTGGCAGGATAGCTCTCGACGATCACCGCCGCAATCCGGTCGCCCATTTCCGCAAAAACCGCCCGCACTTGGTCAATGTCGTTGTAGGGCAAGATAATGGTTTCCGCTGCAAAAGCCGAGGGCACGCCAGCGGAATCAGGCTTCCCGTGGGTTAGGGCCCCTGAACCGGCGGCCACCAACAAGCTGTCGACGTGACCGTGGTAACAGCCCTCAAACTTAATGATCTTGTCACGCCCGGTATAGCCACGGGCCAGGCGCACCGCACTCATCGTAGCCTCGGTCCCCGAGTTCACCATCCTTACTTTTTCCACCGAGGGCACCCAGTCGACAATCAACCGGGCCATCTCAACTTCATACGGATTGGGAATGCCAAAGGACACCCCGTCTTTCGCGGCATTGTGTACGGCTTCGATCACGCACACGGGGGCGTGCCCCAGGATCGCCGGTCCCCAGGTGCCCACATAATCGATCATCTTGTTGCCATCGACATCCTCAATCCGGCAACCCTTCGCCCGGCGGACAAAAAACGGCTCGCCATCGACGTTCCGGAACGCACGGACTGGAGAATTGACACCACCCGGGATCAGTTCCTTGGCGGCTTTGAACAACTTGTTGGAAATATCTTGTTTCATCTTGAATCATGCCGACTCGCGGGCACCGCCACCCTGCGGCGGAAGTCCTCAATTTGCAAGACTCCAAATTGCTTGCAAAATTCACCTCCCCGGCGACGCTTTTATTCCAACGACATGAAGCAAAAAATCATTCTCACACTGGCTGGTATCGCTGGTTTGGCACTAGTGCCCCTCATCCACGCGCGGACCTGGACCAGTGCCGACGGAAAAAGCCAGTTCGACGGCGAATACGTAAGCAGCACCGGAACCTCGGTCACCGTTAAAAAAAACGGCATCCCGCGTACGTTCAAAATCGACCTCCTCTCCGAGGACGACAAAAAATGGATCGCGGAAAACAAGGAGCGTATCGCCAGGGAAACGAGGGAAAAGGCCGCAATGGGCAACATCGACGACCAGAAAATCGGTAAAAAGCTCAAAGGAAAAACAGTCCGTGCCGTGAATGGCAAATTTGTCAACGAAGACACCGGAAAAGTCCCGCAGTATTACCTGCTCTATTTCACCGCCAGCTGGTGAGGCCCCTGTCGTTCACACGCTCCACAGTTAGTGGCAGCCTACAACCAACGCATCGCCAACAACGACAAGGTAGAGTTCATCCACGTCAGTATGGACAACAGCAAGAAGGATGCCCTCGACTGGGCAGTGAAGGCCAGATTACCCTGGCTGCACGTCCTCAGCTCCAATGCACGAAGTGCCGGCATGATGAAATTCGCCCAAGGCGAGGGCGTGCCCCAATACTACCTCATCGATAAGGATGGCCAGCTCCTGGCTACCGGCGAGGGGGCGGCATTTGCTAAAATCGCAGAGCTCACCAAATAATCCACAACTCTCCCAATCACCCGGCACCCCGCCACGGGCTGCCGGGTTTTTTGTGCCAAAATTCATGCAATTTTCACGCAAGGTTCATCATGGTTTCACGTCGGGCTGACACATTCCACACCGTCAACCATCCCACATCACCATGATTATCCAAAAACTCGTCTACCTCCTCATCACCGCATCCCTGACCGCACTCGGGGTGCGCGCAGAAGATCATACGCTCGCCCCCTACTTCCAGATCATCAGTGCCGATTCAGCCACCGACAGCTTCCCGCTCAAGGCGAGTAAAGCCACGGTATCCATCTCCGGCACCATCGCCCAGGTCGAGCTTCGCCAGACCTATGCCAATGCCGGAGGCCATCCGATGGAAGCCATCTATGTCTTCCCCGGCTCCACACGCAGTGCTGTGCACGGCATGGAAATGAAAATCGGCGAAAAGGTCATCCGCGCCAAAATCCAGGAGAAGCAACAGGCCCGCACCACCTACGAAAAGGCCAAAGCGGAACACAAAACCACTTCACTGTTAGAACAACATCGACCCAATGTGTTCCAGATGAATGTCGCCAACATCCTGCCCGGCGATGAAGTCGAAGTGCTGCTGCGCTACACCGAACAGCTTGTCCCCACCGACGGGCATTACGAGTTTGTCATGCCCACCGTGGCCGGACCCCGCTTTTCCAACAAAGCTCAGGATTCTGAAAACAACTGGGTAGCCAACCCCTACCTCAAGCCGGAAACATCCTCCGCCGCCGCACCCCGGACTGCCTTTGAGTTCACCATGGACCTGCGCACCGGTTTGCCTCTGAAACAAGTCTACTGCACCAGTCACAACAACGAGGTCAAGTACCACGGCAGACAGCATGCGGCGCTGGTGATCGATTCAAAAACCGACTCCACCTGCATGAACCGCGATATCATCGTCCGCTACCGCCTGGCTGGAGATGCGATCGAAACAGGCCTCCTCCTCCATCAGGACGAGGAGGATGAGAACTTCTTCCTCATCAACGTCCAGCCGCCCGCCCGCGTTACCCCCGCGAACATCCCTGCGCGCGATTACCTGTTTGTAGTCGATGTCTCTGGCTCCATGAACGGCTTCCCGCTCCAAACAGCCGGTGAGTTGTTCAGCCATCTCGCCAAGGGGCTTCGCAGCACTGACACCTTTAACGTGCTCCTGTTCGCCGGAGGCAGCCAGACCTTCGCTAACCACCCGGTGCAAGCCACGGCCAATACGGTCCAAGACGCCATCCGCTTCATGACAGACACCCGCAGGCACGGCGGCGGCACCCAGCTGGTCAAGGCGCTGCAACGTGCCGTCGAAATGCCGGGCAGCGCAGAAAAATCCCGCTCGATCGTCGTCATCACCGATGGCTATATCGACTTTGAAGCCGAGGCTTTCGATCTCATCCGCAAGAACCGCGGCAACGCCAACCTGTTCTGTTTCGGTATCGGCTCGTCGGTAAACCGCCACCTGGTCGAAGGCATCGCCCGCATCGGCGCCGGGGAGCCGTTTGTGGTCACCCACCCCGGCGAAGCCAGGGACACGGCACGTCGTTTCAAGGAATACATCGAGTCGCCGGTCCTGACCCATGTCAAAGTCACCACGCAGGGTTTTGATACGGGCGCATTGCAACCATCCAGCATGCCGGATATTTTTGCAAATCGCCCGGTCAGCCTCTGTGGAAAATGGAGTGGTTCACCTCAAGGCCAAATCGTCATCACCGGACTCACGGGAGGTGGAAAAAAATACGAACACATCATCGATGTCGCCGAGTCTGTCCAACAGGGAAGTCATAACCCGGCCCTACGCAGCCTCTGGGCACGTGAACGTGTTAGAGAACTTGCCGATTATGCCAAACTCAACGAAACGGATGAAGCCGTCAAGGAAGTCACCAACCTCGGCCTTACTTACGATCTCCTCACACCCTACACATCTTTCGTCGCTGTCGATGAATCCCCGCGCACACCCGGCATGCCACTTGAGACCGTCAAACAGCCCAGCCCACTGCCCAAGGGTGTCTCCACCCAGGCCGTCTCCAGTGGTTCACCGGTGGTGTCAGGTGGCAGTGTCCCGGAGCCAGGCGGTGTCGCCCTCTTCTTTGTCAGCACCCTTGTCATCCTATTCCTACGCACACGCCGCTGCCCGGAATAGCCCCTGAAAACTAATCACTTATCACTTCTAACTTCCCCCATGTTGTGTGTGAGGAACTGCCTGAAAACGGCACTACCAGTCATCGGATTTACCGCCGCGTTCTGGCCACTGGCCATGTGGTATTTCCGGCGACTGGTAGACGGCGGCGACGAGCCGATGGGACTTGCCGTCCTGCTGCTCACGGCATGTATGATCTGGAAAAACAAACAGCCGCTACACAGTCGACCCCTCCTTGCCTCCAGTCTGTTTCTAACATACGGCCTGATCATCATTTTTCTCCCGCAGATTCCGCCCATGCTTCGCTGCATCCCCGCCCTGCTGACCCTGGTATTTTATTATGGCTGGCAGCGGCGTCCCGGATGGATGGCCCTGCTCTTTCTCTCCCTGCCGGTGGTCGCCTCCATGCAGTTTTACCTCGGCTATCCGATGCGCCTGGTCGCGGCCGAAGTCACCCATTGGCTACTCACGCCATGGGTCGATGGCTTGGTCCGGGAAGGCACCACACTTTCCGCCCACGGCAAAATCGTCGGCGTCGACCCGCCGTGCAGCGGCATCCGTATGCTGTGGTTCGGACAGGTGATCACCAATATCATCGCCTCCCTCACCCGGATGGCGTGGCCGCGGATGATCATTTTCAACATCACCGCAGTTGGCATGATCATCCTCTGCAACAGCCTGCGCGCCACCCTGCTCTATGCGCCAGAAAGCGGTATGTTTGATATCCCGGCATGGGCACACGAAGGTGTCGGTATCCTTTGTTACCTGCTGGCAGCCGTTCTACTCATCAAGCTGGCCACATGGAAAACATCATCCAGCCAATCACGCCTTGTTTCCACGCCATGAAACCATCCCTCTTGCTCTGTTTGTCAGGCATCATCCTCGGCGGCATCCAACTGACCCACCCGCCTGGCTCAACGATCCAATCACAACCCACACCCGTCAACTGGCCCGCTGAATTCGACGGCGAACCGCTAATCCGGCTCGATCAGACTGCATTTGAAAAAAGTTTCCAACGCGACTTCCCGGGAAGTATCGCCACCTTCCGTTGTGGGGGTAAACAAGTCATCCTGCGTCACATCACCACGGCCAGTAGAAAACTGCATCCGTCGTCCGATTGCTTGCGTGCTTCAGGCTATCACATCGGTGCCATGCGCATCCAAACCGATGACAAAAACCGGCAGTGGGCTGGCTACACGGCAATAAACCCAGACAACACCTACATCGTGTTAGAACGTATCATCGACACCCGTGGCAACACCTGGACCGATGTCTCATCGTGGTATTGGCACGCCCTCATCCATCCCGACCGTGCACCTTGGTTAGCCCAAACGGTCATCCAAGCAACACCGCCAATCTGATCAAGTTTTCTAAACGAATAAAAAACGATGTCAATCGGCGGCGGCGAGTAAATCGTCGATGCTGACAGTGCTGTCGGTATAGATTTTGACATTGCCCATATCCATCGCAAACAAGCTGTCGGTATTCCGGTTCACGCCCAAACGGAAATTTTGAAGTCCTCCGGGGTTGACGGTATTACTCCCGACCAGATTGGCGGCCCCATCAGGACTCAGCGTCACGTGGGAAGTGCCGTGGCCAATAATGCAATCCGTGGAACTTTGTTTTTCCTGGCAGACCAGTGAGTTGGGTAAAAATTTTCTCCAGATCAAAACCAAGGACAAGTGGTTATCCTCCGCATTTTTTTGCCAGGGTCATGCGAGACCTGCTGCCCACCCTATCCCGCCACACCCCTCGGTTCGCAGCCAAAACCACAAATCCATGAAATGATCCCGTCGCCGGATACGTTATAGGGTTATGGACGATACCACGGATTCAATGCATCGACGCAATTTCCTGAAAAAGGCGGCTACCATTGGCGGGGGCCTGACGATCCTTCCAAGCGGAGCACTCTTTGGCCAAGGCGCCAATGGCAAGCTCAACATCGCACTGATCGGCTCGTACGGCAGGGGCAAGGCCCACTGGTCGAGTATCGGCAAGGAACATGTCATCGCCATTTGCGATGTCGACGACAACCACATCGCCCTGGCCGCCAAGCAGTTTCCCAAGGCCAAACGCTACCACGACTGGCGCAAACTGCTCGACGAGGAAAAGACGCTCGACGCAGTGGTGATCTGCACACCCGACCACACCCATGCCTTTATCGCCAACTGGGCGCTGAACCGTAATCTCCACATCTACTTGGAGAAACCACTGGCGATCACCTGTGAGGAAGCCAGGATCGTCCGGGCCAATTACCTCAAACGCAGGGACAAGGTCGCTACCCAGGTTGGTATGCAGCGTCATGCGGGAGAAAATTTCAACCGCGTCCGCGAGCTGATCCAAGACGGTGCCATTGGAGAATTGAAGGACGTCCACGCCTGGGGCAACCGGCAGATCCCCAAACCCGGATACCTCCCCGCCGCAGGCACGCCTCCCAAGAACCTGAACTACGACCTGTGGCTCGGCCCCTCTCCCCACCACCCGTATAACCCGGGATACTTTGTCTCAAAACTGGGCCCCGGCTCCGGCTGCCTCAGCTGGAATATGTACTGGGACTTCGGTGCCGGACAAATCGGCGATATGGGCAGCCACACCATGGACCTGGCCTGGAATGCACTGGATGCCGATTTGCCCACCTGGGCCAAGGCGACCGGTGACAAGTACAACCCGGAGGTCACTCCCGTCAACATGACCTCATCTTTCGGAATCCCCGCCAACGACTGGCGGAAGGAGATCCGGCTCAGTTGGTACCAAGGAGGGGCGATGCCCCAATCGCCCGCCGATGTCATCGACCTCAGGAAAATCGGCCACGGCGTGATGTTCAAGGGCGACAAGGGTTTCCTGATCGCCGACTTCGGTCGACGCATCCTCATTCCCTACGGACGTAATGCGAATATGGGTTACTATGACCGCCGCGCCACCAAGGATATGATCCCCACCATGGGGCATTTCCAAAAACAGTGGGTCGATGCGGCTAAAACCGGCAACATGAAAACCGCCTGTGACTTTGATTACTCGTCCAAAATGATCGAGACCATGCTTCTCGGCCTAGTCGCCTACCGGGCCGGTGATCAAATCAAATACAACGGAGCCACCGGCAAATGCGACACCGCGGCAGCAACGGCTTTACTCTCGAAAAAATACCGCGACGGCTGGACCATCGACGGCTGATGGAAATGCCCTGACCAATACCAACTCAGCCAACTCAGAACCCAGAGATACATCAGTCGAATGCCCTTGGATCCTCCTGAAGTTTTTGAAGTGCCATGACATCCAGGCGGTCTTTCTCGCGCAGTGATTTACTTTTCAAGCTGATGAGGTCCTGTTTCGACGCATAGAGAATATGATACTCCTTGAGCTTAAACACATCGGCATTTTTCTTCAAATCCTCATATTTGCGTTCAGACATCACCGTAAAAACATCAATTTGCGATGCTTCAACGGTTTCAACAATGCGGATAGCACCTTCCTCGTCATCGAAATCCGCTATCCCCAAGCCACGGGCGAAACCCTCCCCGTAGCCTGACATGGTGTCTAGAAACGCCTGGATGTTTTCAGGTGTGTTATCGATGAGGATGTCCACATCTTCCGTAAGCCTAACATAACCATGCAAGGTAACCGCAATTCCTCCTACGAGGATGAAACGCACATTTGCCTCAGCTAGGCGCGCCAACAATTTTTCGAACGTAGGTTCCATCGTCGGTGGGGAGTTTGGCCGGGCCGCCTCTGAGAAGAGCCGCATTGCGGCGTAAAATCTCAAGACGCTGCAACGGAGGCAGTTCGGAGAGCGATCCTCCGACCACTTTCTTGGTTCGTTCACGAAGCTCCGATTCCATGGTTTGAGTATAGTCTCATTCCCCTACGGCGCAAGGTTTGTTGTTTAATCAAGGCGACACTATTGCGGCACCTGACAACCAGCCAACAGCTATTTTAACGACCCATGGGGCATTTCCACTGCACTCTGCCATGTAGATGCGCTAGACATCTAACGCTTTTTGTTGCGCGTATTCTGCTACAAACCAAAGATTGGACAAACGTTTCATCCACCCTTTCACGCCCACTCATTCTATCACATCCATGACATACTCCAGCAGCATGCTCTGGAGAAAAAGGTAGAACCGGTCCCTGAAATAGGCACTGCGGAGTTCGGGGGCGGCTTCGGGGCCGGGTCCCTCGATCCCGTCAATGGCTGCCAGCTTGTACCTTGCCTCGAGTGAGAGGCGGGCCTGGTTGATGGCACCATACCATTTTTCGGCCTGGGGCCGGGTGATGAATACCGCTCGCTCGTTGTGGTCCCGCGCGTGTGTGATCGCGGCGCCGACGTAGCGGCACTGGCTGTTGAAGTTTTCCTCAAGATCCGGCACGACATATTCCTCCCAGTCACTGTCCGCATCCATCAAATCCGCCAGCGACTCCGCGAGGTGGGCAGGCCTGACAGCATCCGAGCAGATAATCTCCAACTCCATCCAGTCGGATTCGGATTCAGGGATGATACACAACCCGCCTTCGAGTGTGGGAAGGACTTTCATATTGCTTTTTCCATGGTGGTTTGAAGTTGCCAACTATGGAGCTGTTGCACGTAGAATTCGGCTTTTTCACGGGTGCCGGTCCAGACGACTGATCTCCCCAGGGTATGCACCTCCATCATCAGGGATTCGGCACGGGCCTGGGGGTATCCGAAGACACGTTTGAAAACCATGGTTACGTAGCTCTGCAAATTCACCGGATCATCCAGAACAACGACATTCCAAGGCAGGTCTTGCTGCTTCCTGGTTTTTTGTTTTTTCTTGGTGGTGGGGTTTGAGCTGGGCATCGGCGATACTTTGGAAGAGGTAAGCTGGAAGAGCTAGGAATCAAGGGAAATCACATCGTCCAACAGGATAAGTCACGAAAAGCCCTGCCTAACCAATCAGAAACATCCCCGGCCGTCAGCGACTGGGCTGACGCATTCCCATGGCTGATGGCAAGCTCGGCCGCACGACCGCACAACCATGCCCCCATGCGGGCGGCATCCACGCTGTCGAGACCTTGGGCCAGCAACGCCGCAATCACCCCCGTGAGCACATCGCCTTGTCCTCCGGATGCCATGCCGGAATTACCCGTGCCGTTGAGGTAGATGGCTTTACCGGACCTCGCTATCAGGCTGCGTGCGCCCTTGAGTAACAAAACCGACCCTTCATACGTGTTGGTGAATTTCTCACATGCATCGAGTCGGTCCATCATAGCCCACCCCGGAAACAGCCGTGCCCATTCCCCTGGGTGAGGCGTCAGGATGGTGTTGGCTTTGATATACGGACCGGCCCCTGCGTGCGCGATGCGATTCAAGCCATCGGCATCGATGACCAGCGGGATGGCCGTTCTTTGGAGCAGTGACAAAAGCTCACCGTCGCCGGCATCGGCTGCTGCGCCGAGACCTGGTCCGACGGCGAGGGCATCAAACCGGGAAGGATCCATGGCGTTGAGCGAATCAATGGGAGTCAACATCACCTCCGGTGGCAGCATCGGGGCCATCACCGGATAGAGGGACGGATCGGTAAACAGGGTCACCAGCCCGGCCCCTCCACGCAGTGCGCCCGTGGCGCACAATACGGCAGCACCTAACATCCCCTTTGCGCCAGCGACGATACCTACCCTGCCTGCATCGCCTTTGTGAAAACCATGGGGTCGACGCGGCAAGACACCTTGCAGGCTATGCACGTCATTGAGCGTGGGTGATTGATCATCGGGGATTGGCAATTCCGCAATCGGCACCGTTTCAATCGAACCGGTATGATTGACTGCCGGGGTAAAAAACAACCCGGCTTTGGGCACGCCAATGGTTAATGTTAGGTCCGCGATTACCGCTCCATCGGTCACCTCTCCGGTATCTCCATTGAGCCCCGAGGGAATGTCCATGGCGATGGTTTGGGCGTGGTGGGATTCCCTGGTGCGGTTCATCCATGCTGCCAGCTCGGCCAGGGGTGGACGTAGCGGCCCCTTGGCACCGATACCTAACAAACCATCCAGCAAAACCAATGCACCACCCGTGCCGGTGTCAGGCAAGAGGGAGTTCACCGGGCAGTCGGGTAGCTGGCGCCATTTTTTGCGCGGCAGTACACCGAGTTCGGTAGGGGCGTGCAGGCAGCGGATTCCTATTTTCCACCCTGCCTCTGCGAGATAGCGGAGCGCCACCAGCGCATCACCGCCGTTATTTCCCGAGCCTATGCAGGCGACAGCCGTACCTGGAACGTGGTATCTCCGCAGAATGGCGGCGGCGATACCACAACCGGCTTTTTCCATCAGCCCTTCGGGGGTGGAGCCTTGTTTAAAAGCATCCTCCTCCAAGCGCCGCATTTCCGCACATGTGATACTTCCCATACCGTTGCCAATCAAACCACAGGGCGGATCAAAATACGATCACGAACTTTGCCACCGGTCAAACACCGGCCATGGCGGCCAGCTTGTGGTTCAGCGCAATCGAACTACGCAGACTTTGCATCTGTGCCACCAGATGGGCGTGGTCTTTGCAAATTTTTGTGCAAACCGGATCACTGCCGGCGTGATTACTAACATAACGCCCGATTTCGCAGTGGTGCTCCTTCATTTCCAGGTCTATCAAACCGATATCCGCTGTGAGCTTGGACATATCGCGGTTGGCTTTGCCAATACTCTGGTAGGCGCTGGATGCCTCCACACGCAATTTTTTACGATCTTCGGCAATGGCCTCCTCGATACGCCTTATCTTTTCGTCAAGAACATGGATGCGCTCACCCACCTCATCGCGTTGGGCTTTCAGGGCGGCAAAATCGACTTTATACCCGGCCAGTTTACTGCGTTCGAGCTTGATGATCTCCGCAGTACCCGCCTCACCACTCAGGACCTGGACCTTGGTGCGGGAGGCATCGAACTTACGTCTGATCTGCTGCGCCTGGGCGATGATTTTATCGCGTTCAGCAATGAGCGACTCGGAGTTGGATATCAGGGCGTCGCGTTTTTTCTCCAGGGCGAGGCACGCCTGGTTGGTTTGATTTAGAATGGCATTGCGCTCTTCATGGGAGGTATCCAGAACGGCACCGGCCTGGGCCGCCAATTCCTGCAGTTTATCCCTCTGGATCGTCAGCTTGCGCAGGTTCCAGTATTCCACACTGAGAGCCTCGATTTCCTCGGCCTGCTCCCAGACGTCCTCACCGAGGATTTCCTCGGCCATACGTAGCAGATGCATCTCGTCGGCGGCCTCGGAGAGCCGCTTGTTCTTCCGGTGAAGGCCAAACGACAGCAACAGGCGGGCTATCATGTAGCGTGTGCTGTTCATCGGTAATTAGAGTGACGGATCGGGGAGCGGGCTAGTCACATTCAGGCTACTTTTTGTTGACCATTTTCTGGAGACTCTGGACCACGCTGATGTCCTCGAGGGTGGTCATGTTGCCGGTGGCTGTGCCGGTGGCAACGAGTTCCTTGAGAAGGCGGCGCATAATCTTACCAGATCTTGTTTTTGGCAAGGCTGGGGTGAAATAAATATCATCCGGTTTGGCGATGGCTCCAATCACTTTGCCGACGTGGTCACGCACCTCCTTGAGCAAGGCGTCGCTTTCCTTGATGCCTGACTTCAAGGTGACAAAGGCGCAGACAGCCTGGCCTTTGATCTCGTGGGGTCGGCCGACCACGGCGGCCTCGGCGACGGCCTTGTGTGCGACGAGTGCACTTTCGACTTCGGCGGTGCCGAGGCGGTGGCCGGAAACGTTGAGGACGTCATCGAGTCGGCCGACAATCCAGAAGTTCCCTTTTTTATCGCGGCGTGCTCCGTCGCCGGCGGTGTACATACCCGGGTAGTCGCCCCAGTAGGTGTCCTTGTAGCGTTGTTTATCGCCATAGATGGTGCGCAGCATACCGGGCCATGGCTTGCGGATGACGAGGCGGCCGCCTTCGTTGGCTTTGCATTCCCCACCGGTTTCATCAAGGATGGCGGCATCGACGCCGAAGAACGGCAGCGTTGCGGTGCCCGGCTTGATCGGTGTGCAGCCGGGCATGGGGGAAATCATGATGGCGCCGGTCTCGGTCTGCCACCAGGTGTCGACGATCGGGCAGCGTCCGCCGCCGATCTTGTTGTAGTACCACATCCAGGCCTCCGGATTGATTGGCTCCCCGACGGTTCCTAACAAACGGAGTGATGACAGGTCGTGTTTTTCCACCAGCGCATCACCGGCCTTGATGAAGGCGCGGATGGCGGTCGGGGCGGTGTAGAAAATGGTGACGCCGTATTCCTCGACAATCTGCCAGAAGCGGGAGAAATCGGGGAAGTTCGGGGCACCTTCATACATGACCTGGGTGACCCCGTTGAGCATCGGCCCGTAGGTGATGTAGGAGTGGCCGGTGATCCAGCCGACGTCGGCTGTACACCAGTAAACGTCATCATCGCGCATGTCGAAGATGTACTTGCAGGTCGAGTAGGTATTGACCATATAGCCGCCTGTGGTGTGGAGAATCCCCTTGGGCTTGCCGGTGGAGCCGGAGGTGTAGAGAATGAAAAGGGGATGCTCGCTGTCGAAGGATTTTGCCTTGTGGGTGCCGGCAACCTTGGCGGCTTCTTCGTGAAGCCAGACATCGCGGCCCTTTTTCATCTTCACCTCATTGCCGGTGCGCTTGAGAACGATGACTTTTTTGACCGTCTTGTCTTTTTCCAAGGCCTCGTCCACGTTGGCCTTGAGGTCGATGACACCGCCACGACGCCAACCACCGTCGGCGGTGATGACACAGCTCGCCTGGGAGTCCTCGAGGCGGTCCTTGATCGATTCAGCGGAAAAACCACCGAAGACGATGGAGTGGACTGCGCCGATGCGGGCGCAGGCGAGCATCGCGATACTGGCCTCGGCAACCATCGGCATATAGATCAGCACACGGTCCCTGGCCTTGACACCATGGGCTTCCAACACGTTGGCAAAGCGGCAGACCTCGCGCAGCATCTGGCTATAGGTCAGGGTGCGTTTGTCGCCCGGCTCACCTTCCCAGATGATGGCGGCCTTGTTACCCCGGCCTTCGTTGACATGGCGGTCGACACAGTTGACGCAGATGTTGGTTTTACCTCCGACAAACCACTTGGCGTAGGGGGCTTTCCAATCGAGCACCTTGGTCCAATTTTTATCCCACTGGAGTTCCTTGGCCTCGCGCGCCCAGAAGACCTCGGGATTCTCCACCGACTCCTTGTGCAGTTTTTTATACTGCGCCATGCTGGAGATGCGGGCTTTTTGGGAAAATTCCTTGGAAGGTTTGAATTCGCGGTCTTCGCTGAGGTGGCTTTCGATGTTGTTGCTCATGAATGGTCGAGGTTAATGGGATATTCTTTGGAGAAACTAAACAGTGGGCAGCGGAAGGACAAACTACTTTTTTCGCCGACGGAATACTTTTTTCGCCGACTTCCCAGCCAGCGTGCCGGATGGCTTGCTGGGAGAGAATTTCCGGACTGCCTTTTTGGCTGTTTTGCGGGCTGTTTTTTTACCTGCCGGGCGTTTGCGCGCAGCGCGGATGACATCCTCGGGAACTTTCCGGGCTTTGGGATTCTGCTGGATGGCCTCGATTTCCGCTGCCTCGAGCGTGCGCCAGCGGCCGAGCTCGAGGCCGCCGCCTTCGAGCATTCCGATGCGGGTGCGCACCAGCTTGGTCACCTTCAGGTGCACCGCCTCGAACATGTAGCGGATCTGGCGTTTCAGCCCGGTTTCCAAGACGACGCGGACACGGCGTGGGGAAACGCGGCGCACCGACTTCGCCTTGGCGCGGCCCTCGGGTGTATGGACACCGTTGATCAAGTGGTCGATCACCTCGTTGGAAAACGCCTGGTTGACCGTGACAAGGTATTCCTTCTCCACCTTCTGACGAGGATGGGTCAGCTTCAAGGCCAGCTCGCCGTCGTTCGTGAGGATGAGCATGCCTTCGGACTCCTTATCCAGCCGGCCGACATTTTTCAGGTGCCTCATCTTGGGTGGGAGGATGTCGTAGATCGTCTGACGGCCCAGTTCATCGCTGGCGGTGCAAACAAGGCCGGGGGGTTTGTTGAGCAGAATGACCTCGGTCGTTTTGGGGCTGACGTTTTTCCGCCCGACGCGCACCACGTCATCGGGTCCGATGCGGGTTGCGGGATTGATGCAGCGACTGTTGTTCACTGAAACCCCGCCTTCCAGAATCATGGTATCACATGCCCTGCGGGAACCCACGCCACAGGAGGCGAGGTATTTATTGAGTCGGATGCCTTGAGTTTCTGATGACATGATGTTGTGTTTTAAGTTTTAAATTCCAAACTCCAATTTTCAAATACCAAATTTGGAGACTTGGGTTGTCGCGTACAGAGCCTTTGGCTCACGCGGCGGGTGTGTTCAGTGGGATTTTTGGGTGTAAGCACGTGCAGCGAAGCTGTTTTACGTGGGGGGGATCTCGACGGGGAGAGGCGGGCGGGACGCCCACGCTCCCTTCCATAAAAAACCCGCCCGATGATTTTCATGGGGCGGGTTTGAAGGAATATGGTGGGTTGCGGCTTAGGCCTCGGGCTTGGTTTTCGGCAGGCCGATCGGACTCTTGCCTTTTTTCCACTGGCCGCGCTCCTTAAGCAGTTTGATACGCTCGAATCGCTTGAGCACGGAACGTTTTCCACCGGCACCGCCGGACAACTTGAGTGATGAATGTTTGGACATAGCTTTTTAGGTTGGCTGTGTTGAATAAGTCGGGGATTAACGTTTGGAGAACTGGAACTTCTTGCGGGCGCCGGGCTGGCCGTATTTCTTACGCTCCTTCTGGCGAGGGTCGCGGCGCATCAGGCCGGCTTCCTTGAGTGCGGGGCGGAGTTCCTCATCCTGAGCAACAAGAGCACGGGAAATTCCGAGGCGGATGGCACCGACCTGGCCTGCGATCCCGCCACCTTTGACGACGACTTTGACGTTGTATTTATTGACGAGATTGCACTTTTGGAATGGCTCGAGAACCGAGTTCTGGAGGGTGACGGTAGGAACGTAATCCTCGAAAGGGGAGTTGTTGACAGTGATCCGTCCGGTTCCCGGGGTGACCCAAACACGGGCAACGGATGTTTTGCGGCGACCTGTGGCGCAGTATGTAGTGGCTTCGCTCATGAGATGATGTAGTTAAAGATTGATGATTGACCGTGTAATTAAGCGATTTCGTAGACTTCCGGCTGCTGCGCCTCGTGGTTGTGCTCGGCACCAACAACGACCTTGAGCTTTTTGTAAATGGCGTCACCCAGCTTGTTGTGGGGGATCATACCGCGGACAGCACGCTCAAGCAGGAGCTCGGGGCGGCGGACGCGGACTTTCCTGGGAGTCTCGACTTTCTGATTACCTACGTAACCGGTGTAGCGCGTGTAGATTTTCTCACTCTCCTTGTTGCCGGTCAGGACAACTTTTTCAGCGTTGGTGATGATGACGTAGTCACCGGTATCAACGTGCGGGGTGAAGATGGTTTTGTTTTTACCGCGCAGGAGATTGGCGGCTTCAACAGCGACACGACCAAGCACCTTGTTTTCGGCGTCGATCACATACCATTTGCGCTCAACATCCTGAGCTTTGGCTGAAAAAGTTTTCATTGTTCTTTTTTTTGGTTGTTAGTTGGTGACTGAACTGCCTGATTGACACGCAATCCAGTCGGCTTCCCAGGGCGGAAACGTCCACCCACCTCATGTCGAGGGGCGCGCAAACTAGGAGTGAGGCAATGACATGTCAACCCAAATCTAGGGGAGTTTTAAAAATTCCACCTTGCCACCGGTCCGGGCGGGAGCGGATATTTGACAAGCTGGCCAAGATTGCGCAAGTTCGGGGCCGTGGAGAACAAGCAGCCAGAAGAAAACGATGCCAACACACGGGCCATCGACCCTGATTCATTCCGCCAGCGACTCTGGAAGGTGGTTTTCGAAGCCGAGACCCCAAGTGGCAAATTTTTCGATATCGCCCTGCTTTGTGTCATCGGACTGAGTGTCCTGGCGGTCATGCTCGAGAGTGTCGATCCTATTGCAGCGAAGTATCACCATCTGCTCATCGTCGCGGAATGGGTGTTTACAGTTATCTTCACCTTGGAATACCTGCTGCGGATCTGGTTGGTTCGCCGTCCCGCCGGCTATATCTTCAGTTTCTATGGCATCGTCGACCTCTTCTCCTGCCTCCCCAGCTATCTGGCCCTGATATTCGCGGGTGGGAGCCACTTTGCTGTGATCCGGCTGCTCAGGTTGCTGCGGATGTTCCGGGTTCTCAAAATGGTGCATCACGTCCGTGGTGCAGACACCATATTACGGGGACTGGCGGCCTCGCGTGCAAAAATCACCGTGTTTTTCTTTGCCATGCTGATTTTTGCCATGATCGCCGGCACCTTGATCTTCTTGGTTGAATCGGGTGTCGAGGGCTCCCAGTTTACCAGCATCCCGGTGAGTATTTATTATGCGGTCGTATCCATCACAACCGTGGGGTATGGTGACTTGACCGTACAAACGCCCCTGGGCCAGCTGATCACCTCATTCATGGTTCTGGCAGGTTACGCCATCATCGCGGTGCCAACGGGAATTGTTGCGGGGGATATGGTGCGTGAGGCCATGAAACAGGACGCAACCACCGATGCATGCCCGGGGTGTGGTGTCCACGGGCACCTGCTTGACGCCGTTTACTGTCGGAAATGCGGGGAAAAACTCAAATAACCGCCCCATTTCCAGATTTCCCGGGTCGGTTTCATATATTTTAGTTCCAATCAGCCCATGTTATATGATTGAGTGGGTTCATGTGGATATGGTCAAAACTCTCTGGTGCCCAGTGGATGGATGCGTGGGAGGACCGTTTTTACGGCAATCCGAACACGGTGATCACCAAACTGAAGGCCCATAAGACGATCCGGGTCGAGGTCTATACCAAAACGGAGCAGGAGGCGCAGAAAATCAAAAAACAGTTCGGTGGCAGCATCCGTAAACTGGTTCACAAAAATTGGGCCGCCGTCACCGAACCTCTACGAGCGCCCATCCGCATCCGCAGCTCTGTGATCATCACAGGCTCGCGCGACGACGATGCACGCGGAAAACTCGCGGCGGAATTTCCAGGCCGACACATCATCCAGATTCCCGCCGACATGGCATTCGGCACCGGCGACCACGCCACCACCTCGACCTGCATGCGATTGCTTGTGGATATAGCCAAGGAGCGAGCCAACACCGACTGGGATATGCTTGACCTCGGCACCGGCAGTGGAGTCATCGCCATTGCCGCCCGGATGCTGGGTGCCCACCACTGCCACGGGATGGACTTCGACCCCCAGGCAATCAAGGTCGCCCGCCGCAATGTCCGCCGCAACGGGGTCAGCCTGGTCAAAATGACTGAGGCTGATGTGCTCAAGTGGCAACCGGACCGCAGCTGGCCCGTAGTCGTCGCCAACATGTTTTCGACCATCCTCCAACAAGCATTCCCTATGATCGTAAGGAGCATGGAGCAGATGGGCGACCTCGTCATCTCCGGCATCCTTCACGACCAATGGGACGAAACCCGTGCAGTCGCTGAAAAATACGGACTCAGATTCTCCAAAGTGATCCGCAAGGGCAAGTGGACCACAGCCCGGGCGCGCCGTGCGGGTGATGGCGGATAGTGGATGGCGGATGATTGGATTCGCCATCATTCATCCGCCATCATAAGGGTTTTAGCTTGCATCGGCGAAATCATCAGATAACTAGTCCTCACCATCTCGTAGGGGGGTGCTTGTGAAAACCACTGTTGCCCCTGTTGCGGGAGCTAACATACCCAACTGTTTTTAACTGTTTTCAACCACAAAGCACCATGGAATCCATCTCATCACGCGTTAACGAGGTCACCCCTTCTCTCACCCTTTCAGTCACCAATCAAGCCAAGGCCATGAAGGCCCGGGGCGAAGAAATCTACGGCCTGGCCGGTGGCGAGCCTGATCAGGACACACCTGATTTCATCAAACAGGCCGCCGTCGAGGCACTGAGCGCAGGAAAGACAAAATACACCCCTGCCGCAGGTATCCCCGAGCTGCGCGAGGGTATTGCCAACAAACTCAAGGAGGACAACGGCATCGACTACGACCCGCGCCAGGTGGTCGTCAGCTGCGGAGCCAAACAAGCCTGTTTCAATGCCATCCTCGCCGTCTGTGAAGAAGGTGACGAAGTCATCATCCCGTCACCCTACTGGGTCAGCTACCCTGAGATGGTCCGCCTCGCGGGGGCCGTTCCCGTTTTCGTGGAAACCACCGCCGAGAACAACTGGAAGATCACACCCGAGCAGTTCGAGGCAAACATGACCGGCCTCACCAAGATGATCATCCTCAACACACCCGGAAACCCGACCGGTTCCGTGTACACCGCAGACGAACTCCGCGCCCTCGGTGAAGTCGCCCTGTATGAGGACATCATTATCCTGGCCGATGAAATTTACGAGCACCTCGTCTACGGTGAAGCCAAGCACACCAGCATTGCCTCCCTGGGAAAAGACCTCTACGACCTGACGATCACCGTCAACGGATTTTCCAAGGCCTACTCGATGACCGGATGGCGCGTTGGTTATTCCGCCGCCCCCAAACCCCTTGCGGAGGCCATCTCCATGATTCAAGGACACACCAGCTCGAATGCCACGACTTTCGCCCAGTATGGTGCCCTGGCGGCCCTTCAAGGCGGCAAGGATTTCATCACGGACCTCAATGCCGAGTATGATGTGCGCCGGCAGTTTGTCTATGGTCGGCTCAGTGCCATCCCCAACATCAAGGTCACCGAGCCCCAGGGCGCATTTTACTGCCTCATTGATACCACTGAACTCGGTCTCCAGTCGGTCAACCTCTGTGATAAATTACTGACCCGCTACCGTGTCGCCGCCGTTCCTGGTATTGCCTTCGGAAACGACAACAGCGTCCGCTTGAGCTACTGCACCACACTTGACGTGCTGAACGAGGGTCTGACCCGTTTCGAGGAGTTCTGCAAGGCGCACTGACCGCTGCGCGGAAACTCCAAGCTTTAAACTCCAACCTCCGTCGCCAAGGCTATGGAGGTCAAGAATTTCAAATTTTCAGCACGGTAGGCCTTACGGCTTACCGTGTTTTTTTAGGGGTAGGAAACGTGAGCCAATACGAGGCCATCGGCAGGGGCACAGAAAGGAGATCGACCATGGGGAAGGCCGGGTGGTTGATCGAGTAACGATTGAAGATCGTCGAGACGCAATCGACCTTGGGCGGCATACACGGCAGCGCCTGTCAGGAGACGCGCCATCTTGTAGAGAAACCCGCTTCCCGTGTAGCTCAGCCGGTAGCCGTTCTCAGTGGTCGCCAGTTTGCAAACCCGCAAGTTTCGCTGGTAACTGGTTGACTCTGTTTCATTGCCACGTTTCGCGGCAAAGGCCATGAAGTCGTGCTCTCCTTGTAAAATCTCCAGAGCCTGCTCCAGCGACACCGGGTCCAACTGCCGGGGCAAATGCCATGCCAGCCCAGCCATGAGTGGGGGTAAAACCGGAGCCAGACAAAGGTCATAGGTGTATGTCTTTTCGCTGGCTGAAAAACGCGCATGGAAATCGGCGGCAACCTCTTCACAGTCCATCACCCGGATTGTCGACGGCAGCTTGGTATTCAATGCCGGCACCCAGTTAAACGGGTTCATCGTCAACCCGGCAGGCACATCAAAATGAGCCACCTGTCCGGCAGCGTGCACCCCCGTATCGGTCCGACCCGACCCATGGATACGGACCCTTTCCTTGGCGACTCCGGATACTGCCTTTTCGATCAAATCCTGCACGGTGTTGCCACCCGGCTGGGTCGCCCAGCCTTCAAAGGGCCTGCCATCATAGGCTATGGTCAATTTCAATCGCACGCACGAGCTTAGGCATATCTCAAAAAAGAAACAACCCCGCCTTATTCAAGACGAGGTTGCTTCTTTTGATGGCGGATAGCGAATCACATCCTGAATCATCCACCATCCGAAATGAGCCATCCGCTATCGCCCGAAGGGCTCCATCCGCCATCGCGTGTGGAGCGCGCTTACTGCCCCCGTCCAAAAAGCACGATGTAGATTGTTTTCACAATGATGATGGCATCCAACACCATCGAATGTTTTCTGACGTAGTAGAGGTCATAGTTCAATTTTTCCACCGTATCTTTGTCACTGGCACCGTAGGAATAATTGACCTGTGCCCAGCCGGTAATCCCAGGCTTCACCGCATGGCGAAAATGATAGTAGGGGAACTTTTGTTCATAGCCTCTGACCAGCTCCGTCCATTCGGCCCGTGGCCCGATCAAGCTCAAGTCCCCCTTGAGCACATTCCAGAACTGGGGGAGCTCGTCGAGTCGGGTCTTACGCAGAAATTTTCCAACCGGAGTCAGGCGTGAGTCGTTTTTCTCCGTATACATCGAGCCCTTCTCGGACCTCACTTTCATACTACGGAATTTGTAGAGAGTAAATGGCACCTCCCTTTTGCCGACACGCTCTTGTTTGAAAATAATGGGCCCCTTACTCGTTGCCCAAACCAGGATGCCGATGATGACAAAAACGGGGGCGAAGACAATCAAACCCGTCAGGCCGAAGATGATATCGCCAAAGCGCTTAACCCGGTCATAGGTGACATTCTTGTTGAGCAAAAACCCCTCCTCCAGTGCCCAGGCCATCGTTACCTCACTCGGTGGTATAATCATCAACTTCTCCCGCAGATAGGCTTCATACGAGCATACGTTATTACCACTGAACTGGGCCACGGCCAGGCGCTTGACAAGGTCTTCCGGGAGATCGCTGAGCGGGCTCGCCACCACGTAGTTTTCCACGTAGCGCCCATGCATTGATGAGTTGAAAGCGATCTCCTCGATGGGTTCCACCAATGGGGAGCCCGAATCACCTTCGACCAGATTGTTGCCGACATCCTTCCCGAACGGGTCAACCACGATCACCTCATACGTCGATCGCCTCTCCTTCAAGCGCCTATAGAGGTCCACTGCCGCCCAACCAGCCCCGATGATACAGAGGGCATTGCCTTTTTGGTAGGCCAGTTTAATTTTTGCCAGGCAATAACGGTAGGCGATCGATATGACGGGAAAGACAATCAACGTCGCTGCCACGACGCTTCGTCCGGAGTTCATTTTGTATCCATATGACACAAACGAATAGATCGCAAAGAAGACACCAACAAACACGCCTATCGACACGATGATATGTTCGCTGATAAACCTGAATCGACTGCTATCGGTGAAGTAAGAATACCCCCCGATCATCGCAACGCCAGTAATGCTAGCGAACTCGATCACAGCCAACACCCTTCTACTGACAGCCTGGGCAATTTCCACATCGTATCTTAAAGCAACCACGATGCTGAAAATGGCGGCGATCAACAGCACGTCGGTCATGAGCAGAACCAGCGGATACTCGTGCCGGACAAAAGCTCGCTTCCAATGAACCACCCCCTGAACTCCTTCCATGTCGGCCTCAAATAAGGAGCCAACGGAAACGTCTCTCGGAGCAGTTTGCGGCATCGTGTCTTTCATACGATCCGTATGCTCTGGATGGTCGGACTGTGGGGGCATGTGTGTGTTGTTGTTGAATCCCGATGCCAAGCGGGAGCGTCATTACCACTACTTTTCATCAAACGTCAAATGGATTATACCCAGCTTCCACCAGATCATGATCCGGCTTATTCCTGATCATCGGACACTGCGGCCTTCAGCAGTTTCGTGTATTGCGCCACCTTGACCCTATCTCCAATTTCACTATAGGCGCGCACCAGCAACTGTAAAAACCTCGCACGGTATGAGCCGGATATTTTATCGAGGTGAGGTTCGACCAAAATGGGAATTTCCGCCCATCGTTGCCTATTGGATAAAATAATGCTTTGCGTGTAAAGGTTGCGATCAAACATTGATGCATCAATCATCGAGGCCATCTTCAGCAAGCGTAGCGCCCGTCGCCAAAGAGCCTCATTCTCAAGCGACAGTCGAAACGGGTTCAGGGCCCCCTCTTTTGGAGCCTGGGCAACATTGATGGCCACAAACTCTACCACCCTCATCGAGTTTGGCTCCAATGCAAAAGCAATACGGAAATGAAAATCCGCCTCATCCATCAGGTCCTTTTTCCAAGCATCCAAACCCAGAAAGACGTGAGCGATCGCCACACCATCGCCATTGACCAGCGCATCCCGCATTTGTTGTTCCGTCAAGCCGCCGCTTGAGTCCAGATTACTGGCAGACAGCACCAAGCCCCCCATACGATAGGGCACCTCATCCACAGAAATTGCCTTCTCCAGGTAGATCAACGCTTTGCGACGTTCAATTTCGTCACTGTCCTGGAGCAATATTTTCCCCACCACCATATAGCAGCCTACTAACAAGGGCTTGAGTATTTCATCGTCAGGGCTCACCCGCATTTTATCCTCCAGCTGCACAGACAGTCCTAACAACTCTTTCTTCACCCCACTCAAACTGCCCCCTAGATCAGAAAGCACAGTGAGAGCATCCAACCGGTCTTTGAAATACTTGTCCTTTTCAGGATTCTCTTCATCCATCCGATGCAATACATCAGTAGCCAATGAATAAGCCTTGTCTTTATCCCCATCCGCCAAGTAGAGACTGGCCTTGAGAGTTCCAATACCGTAGTCATTTGACTTAAGCTCGTCGAGAATTGATATGGCCTGCTGGTAACGGCCTTGTTGGAAATAGATATTCACCAACTGCACCTTCATCGGATCAGGATTGTCACTTAACAGGATGGCCTTTTTTATATGCTCGACCGCCTGGGTAATATTGGCCTCGCCAGAGGCTCTGATCGACAGCAGTCGTGATGCCTGCCACATGTGCGCCCTCGGGGAGTTCAATTCCCCGGTCAACCTGGCCAACAACAAATCCCGACGTGGTATATTGCCATTTTCGTGAGCTGCGATCATTGATGCAAAGAGCAACGGCTCGTCCCGTTCATAGGCTGGGTTCATCAGCAGCTTACCCGCCAGGAAATCGGCTACTTTATAATTCCCCTGACCGGTTGCGTTCAGGAGACTTTTCCGATAGTCACCGTAAAGCTCTTCATCCGTCTGGCTTTTGGCGAGAAAAAGTGTCGAAAAGATCCAGATCAACACTAACAACAACGGGGATCCGATCAACAGCTTCTTCCATGGCCTGGTGGATATCCAGTAACGAAGGAAATCCGCCAATTGTTTGAATGGTACCGCTAAAAATCCGAATCTGCGGCGGATCAACAGACCCAGTTCATCAGGTACGAGCCGGGATAATTGCCAGCCAACATACTTCGGAAACTGGCTCAGTAGAGCCAAAGCGTAACGTAGTTTGGAAATACGTTTGAGCCTTGTTAACCTGGGATGACTATAGGGGTTGTTCATTATCTGCGAGCCCTTGGTACGATGGCGGATGATTGATGGCGGATGGCTGACTCCTAGACTAAAAACTGAAAGCTTGAAACTTGAAACTTTCCCCGGGCTTAACTTGCTGACTTTCGACCTTCAACTCCCACACTCCTACCTTCCACGAAGTGCAATGGCCTGCCTTGTCTGCTCGCGGAACTGGGCATACATCAACCTGACCTCCTCCTTGGTGGATTCATCGAGGGGAACAGGCGTTGCCACCATGCACTGGGTTTGGTAGAAGGTGCGTTTTGCCCTGTCCGTCGTGCCACCAAAAGGAGGGGTCATCCGATCCGGATGAAGCCTATAAAGCGTCATCGTCCAATTATGCTCGGTTGGTTTTGGCTCTACGGTATTGCCTAGATGATCTGAGTGGCTACATAAAATAAACCCCGCATCCCCATTGGGTAACACCATTTCAGTTTCTGAAGCCGGCCACTGAAAAGCGGGGGCATTGTCGACGATGTGCTCCTTGGAAATTTTCCAACCAATATTACTGTAGCAGGCTTTGACATCGTGCCAGTCATCAAACGGATAATCTAACGACATAATCACCGTCAGCCCATGATACTTGAGCCTCCAGGTGCTGGACAGAGCTCCCCAGATACTGGCAAAATCACGTTTTTCTTCGTTGTATTGGATAACTTCCCATCCCGGCCTGTCGAAAACCACCGAGTCTTTGCCGATTTTCGTCAACTGGTCTTCACCATACATGAATTCTCTACTGGTAACCAATGGGCGGTAATAGATCACGGCAACTTCAACAGCTATAAAAACCAATAACAACATGGACAACATCCCAAATAGAATCCCACCCACACGGTGGACACGAGTCGATGCAAAACGCCTTAACACACGCGACACCTCAAGTGCAGCAGCATATTCCCACAGCCTCGGCAACCCGCCAGCGGCACGCGTGCTGGTATCACGGTCACGCACCTCGCTTTGTCGCTTGGATAGAAAAAACGAAACCAAGGAGTCAGCACACAGCACAAGGACCAATGCAACCAACATAGAAAACAACTGGTAAAACACAACATAGACACCGGACAGTAAATCAACGTCGTACCAAACCTTCACACTGAGAAGAATCAGAATACGGAAAATATTCATGATCCATGATGATACGACCGCCAACATCAACAAGGAAACACTGTGCAACAGCGCACGGTTTCTGACGACTGCAATTACTGCCGCTGTAGCAAGGGTGCTCACGACAGACACCCAGCCACTACAAATTTCATCGATTTGAAAATCATGTACTGGCAGGGCGATCACGTTGCCCTGCACGGTGTGAATCACACTGGCGTAGTCGAGTATCTGGGATGCTGTTTTACTGCTGATATTTTCCATCCACACCATCACCCGCAACATCATTTGATAGGGAGGTCTCAAGAATAATAGTAAAAGCAACCACATGCCAAACAGGTTCTCCACTTTTCTAAAATTGGAAATATGGAGAGCCCCTACTGCAAGGAAAACAATCGAGGCCACCGCAGCCACCCAAGGTGTGTAGTAGAGTAAAGAAAACAGCATGAGTGGCAGCGCCACCAAAAGGAGTATCCTCCCGCTCCACCGGGGAGCATAACAATCCGCCACGGGAGCCCGCCGCCAACGCTGGACCAATAAAACAGCGATAACGGCCACCAGCAAAGGCCAGAGCTTGTAATAGTCCTTTACCTGTAATACGGAAAAATACTCCACCAACATGGGCAAACACAGCAGAGCCATCAAGCCCGCTATCGCCCATGCTCTCCAATGCTTATGAAATATTTCTTTCCGTAACATCACTCTTCTTTGATCCGCCATCCGCTATCATTCATCCGTTATCGCGCGGAGCCCGCTCCCTGGCTCAACTTCATATGTTCCGCGGCAATCCCCGTTTTACCCAAAGCTCCATACGCTTCCGCCAACAAACGATGCACCCTGTTTTTATCCACCTGCCCTGGCAATGCCTTTTCCAGTGAAACGATTGCATCTGTCCACCGTTTCAAGCGGGCTTGTGATAAACCCAACATCAGGTTGGCCTGGGCTCTCTGGCTTGGTTGGCAGCCCCGCAGAACCTTTTCAGCCAGCTTTCCGATATATTGATAATCCGGTTCATTTTCCCTGACCAGCAATTCAATCAACTGCAACATCGCCTCCGCATTGTCAGGGTCCTCGGCAATGGCAGCCTCCAGGTGAACCCGACCCGAACCCGCTGACTCCGGGGCCAGCCTTGCCAGGGCCAAGGCTATCTTCGATTTCGCCTGGTGACTTAGCACCGCTTGCTTTGAGGATAGCTGCTGCAGTATCCTTTGCACCCTCTGTTGTTGGCCTGGCTCTTGAATGGCAATAAATGACATGGCGTCAATCGCCGGTCCAAGTTCCGGCTGGATGAGCAGGACTTGCTCCAACTCATCAACCACTTTTTGATAGCCCATGGATGGATCCGACCGTACTTCAGCAAACAGGGAAACCGCCCTGTGATAGTGATAAGCCATACGCAACGCCATCACCTGCCCCGCTTCACTCACTCCCGACTCGCCGCCATCCGCCATCCGTAATCCGCCATCCGCCATCTTACGAAGTGGAAACCTGGCCTCGAGCCGCCGGATCGCAATATCAGCATTTTCATACTTCTTAAGAATAAGCGCGCTAAGCACATACTGCACCCTCTCCGCAAGATCACTGCGCCTGCCCAGTCCGGCATCCTGGCCCAGGCTTGAAAACAAATGCCACGCTCTCTCTTTGAGGGCTAAATCATCGCCCTGCTTGGTCAAGACATGGGCCAGGGGAGCATGCAGACCAGGATGGGGACTCACAGGATGGCCAATCGCATGCATCAGCACATCCAGAGACTGATTCCGTCGCCCCTGCGCCAGCATGGCGCCAGCCAACAAGACCACCGCTTCTTCTGAATCCGGAAGAAGTGCCACCGCATGCTCAAGATGCCGCTGGGCCATGTTTACCTTGTCGTCCTTACCCAACCTGACGTTGTCACCACCACCAATTCCAGGGAAGGCCCACAAAAAATCCGGTTTGAATTGAGGCAGTATATCCTTAGCCACCCACAGATGGGCCTTGCCGTAGCCAAGTGGCTCATCCGCCGAGTCACTGAGTCGGGCCAACCTCAACATCATCACCCGTGCCTGTTCCAAATCACCGCCATGGGCGACATCAAGAGCCTGCTGGTATTTTTCCTCCGGAGTTCCGGACAAGGCCTTAACGACGTCCTTATGCTCGCCTTCCTGCTCCACCATCACAGTTGCCCCCCAGATAACAGCCACCAAGGCCACCACGATAATAATTACACGAAAGTAAACGTACTTTTTACGCTCCCAGTGTTGTCTTAGTTGTCGTTTGAGTCGTGGCATGGATCATTTCTAAGTTTCAAAATACAAATTACAAATACCAAATTCCTACCCTCCTATCGACTTATAGCTTCATTTTCTTAACCGCCATCCGCCATCATTCCTCCGCCATCGCCGAAAAAACTGCGGCACTTTACAAAGGTTTTTCCACACCAATGTGTGCAGATGGCCGATTTTATTACGTCTGATCGCCCGCCAGTCTTCGGCGGATTTGCGTAGGATGTGTTTCAGGCTGCGGTTACTGACCCCGCCCACCCGCATTTTGACCATCACTTCGGATAAATAAACCGGGGAAACATGCAACGTCGAAAACACGCGCATCATAAAATCGTAATCGGCGGCACAGGTAAACGAGGTATCAAAATACTCTCCATTGGGTAAAACCGCCCGGTCATAGACACTTCTTTTCAAATACAGCGTCGGATGCGGAGGCATCCACCCCCACTTTAGCTTGCCGCGCGAATACTCGCCCGATCGCCAATGCCTAATCACAAGTGATTGATGGTGGATAGCGGATTCGTTGCGCTCGGATGGCGAATCCGCTTCGCTCGAAACTCTGCTATCTGAACTTCCACCATCCGCCATCCGCCATCCGCTATCGCCCGAAGGGCTCCCCTGCGCGACATACTGAAGGTCACCATAAACCGCCTCCGTAGCCTCGTCTTCAAACCGCTCCGCCACATGTTTAATAACGTCGGCGTGTGCCAAAAAATCATCGGCGTGCACAAAACCAATCACATCTCCCGTCGCCAGACGCACCCCCTTGTTCAAAGCATCATACAACCCCTCGTCCGGCTCCGACACCAAGGTCACCCGTGCATCCTCCCGACTGATCTTAGTCAGATAATCCAACGACCCATCGGTCGAACCACCATCGACAATGATATATTCAACGTCCAGATAACCCTGCCCCAAAACCGACTCCACAGCCGATGCAACCACTTCCCCCGGATTGTAGCAGATGGTGATGATCGAGAATTTCATGGAAAAGATGGCGGTTGGCGAAGGAATGATGGCTGATCGCAATTAGCCGTTGACGTAGAAACGGGTTGTAACCGCTTTCCATCCGCGATCTTCATTCTGCCCGTAGAGCTCCCATCACTCATCACGCAATATTTCCTTCATCTTCAAATTTATCATATACTCATAGATCGCTCGCATACAGCTAAAATGAAATCCAGCTTTGCCATCCAAAAAACCAAGTTTTAAAAAATATAGGAAGCAGAACGTCAACAAAGGACGAAAGGGCATACGATAAGCGACCCCTTTAAATACCTTACGGCGCAACATGGGATCAGAATTTAAAAAATGCCCCCAATTAATCGCGTCGTTTTTTTCCAAGGATAGCTTAATCCCCTCCATAGTTGAATAGCGATTGTGTCGCTCAAACCAATATGTCACCCCCTTGTTGAATGGATAATGAATTAAATGGCCCTCCAACAAACCAACTTCACCCTCGGTATAATACTCCTCGTTAATTTCTCTCTCAACCCACACTTCACCTTTACGAAAAAGTCGCCCGAACCAAGTCGGATACCCGCTTGAATGCTTCAACCATCTACCCATAAACATGTCTTTTCGTCGCATTCGATAGAGTGTTATTGGGTTATGTTTATTTTCAGTAACTTTGCGAAGTTCAGAAAGAAAATCTTTCGGAATTCTTTCATCAGCATCCAACATTAGGATCCAGTCATATTTAAAATCATAGGCTAATCCAAAATTACGTTGTGCTGCGTAGTTATCAAACGGCCGTGTCAACACCGTAACCCCGGCAGCTGTGGCTATCCCTACCGTTGTATCACAGCTACCTGAATCGAGAACTACTACATCATCGGAAAAACACACGGATCGGAGGCAATCCTCTAGGTTGGCCGATTCATTGTAAGTGAGTATAAGCACTGAAATATTCATGGAACTCGAATATTATTTAGTGTCTATTATTACACGCCTCTTTATGATTACGGCAGGATTCCCTGCAACGACCAAATCAGGCCCGACGTCTCTGATAACTACGGAGCGTGCCCCAATCACAACTCCTCTACCAATAGTCACACCAGGGCCAATATACGCGTCGGCGCACACCCAAACCTCATCTCCAATTACAATAGGCGGCTTTAGCAGCGGCAAGCTAGGACTAGTAAAATCATGGCTTCCAGCACAGAGATGCGCACGTTGCGAAATGGTTACGCGTTCACCAATGGTGATTTGTCCTAAGCTATATATGAATGCCCACTCCCCGACAGCAGAATCATCTCCAATCTCAAAATTCCACGGAAAGTAAATGTAAACAGAAGGATAGATGTGTGTGTTCTTACCCACTTTCGCACCAAATACTCGAAGGATCATACGCCGGATCCCGAAACAAGGTCGTGGAGTTAGCCTAAATATGCATCTCCCTAATGACCAGCATACTCGCAACAATAGCACTCGAGAAGAGTACTTTTGCTCTTGCCTGTTTGCATGAATATCCAATTTGAGCATATCACACTCTTACAAGGGTTTTGCTTCTCCTTACATTTGGTTTTTCTGAAGCCCGTCGAAGAAAGGTGCACTCCTTGCCCATGAGAATTGATCCTACGATAAACACCCATAGGAACCCACCCTGACCACCGAATGAGAAAAACAACATCTCCCCCATATTTACGCCGAGAAATGTTGCAAACATTCCAAGGGCAATAAGATTTTTGCGCGCATGGTAGAAGCGTACTATGGAAATCAAGAACACTGCGAAAAAAATAGTTCCTATAATTCCTGTTTCCTCGACAATTGCAAGGAATAGGAAACCTTTTTCCGTCGGAGCACTAAGTAACGTAGCTTCTGAAATAAATTCCTCACTCGTTGAAGTGCCAAAGCCCAGTCCCACTATCGGCTGTTTTCTGATATTCAACATCATCATTTCTATCTGCCCTTCACGGGATTTAAATAACTCCTTAGTAATTGTATCATGTTTCCCAGACACGTTGGGGTCATACTTCACAAGGAACTCCATAGCCGTCGCGGAAACCCCTCCACCTGACGTAAAATCCATTACAAATACCAGACAACAAATAACCACGCTCGTGGTGATTATCTGAGATTTTGAAAAGTTCAGTTTTAGCTTAATCCCGCCAGATGGGCGATATCTCATAACCATGAGCAGCATAACAAGAATCCCAATCCCCAACGCAAGAAGGGATGTCCTAGAAGTAGCCAGATACATAAAATAACCCAAAACCAGAATCAACGGGATGCTTAGCCATCGTATCGCATGGCGTGTAAATAGCGTAAGCCCTAGAAGATACACAATCATCAATGCGGCCGTTGTGCCCAAAGTCTGTGAGTGATCAAATGGCCCGTTAAAAAAGCTCTCTGCAGACTTCGTCTTTGCCAGCCTATCCATATTCATGCTCACTCCTGTTCCCATGGAAACTATACCCAAAAAGACACTCGTCGCAATGATAGAAAAGAACCACAAAGTCACCTCTCCTTTACGATTTTTCAATATATCTGCCAGAATCAGCAAGACAGTGGTGAAAAGCAAGAATGAAATAATTTTCAACAGCGAGATTACGACATAGTAACGACTGATAGTAGTTAATACGGCGCATGCTAGGCAAAACCAAACTAGCGCGACAACATGCTTGCGGGTAAACATAGCGTAACCTCGGTTCTGCATCGCTACAAATACTTGCCAGATTGCGACAACTAATAACAAAAATCTGCCTTGCGTTAATACACTGTTATTAGGAACAAAAGCCTTATTGGCTATCATAGCTAGAAAAAATATGCTTAATACCTGCAACACGGCTAATGGCCCTTTGCTCATCCATATCATTAGGACTACTAAAAAAACAATGGTCCCTGCCGACCCCAAACGGTTTAGCATCATCAATCCTAAAATCAGAAGGCAGTTTCTTGCTAAGTCTGCAAGGGTAAATCCAGCCTTGTTATGGCGCTCTCCGGGCTTACGCCTAGTAACGTTGAGTTTACTGGCTATAGGTCTATTTAAAGTCATTTATTGGCTAATTCTATTTGATAAATTTCTGCAAATCGTTTCGCTATTGCTTTCCAGCAAAACGCCGTTTCAACATAAAGCCGCCCTTTCTTCCCCATAGTCTCGAATGTTTCACGATCCATTTCAAAAATGGCTTTCAGTTGCATAGCCAGTGGCTTCGCTCCGACATCAATCGACCACCCACAACCTAGCTTTGGCAGGGTAGACCAAGGGGTTGCTCTAGTTGCTAACACAGGCCTGTGATAGGAAAGAGCCTCTGGCACGACGACGCCGAAATTTTCTGTAAAGCTAGGAAGAATAACGAATGTACTTTTGAGGATAAGCTTCTCCTTATTTATCCCTGAGACCCTCCCAAGGAAGCTGAACCACTCACCCAAACCCAAATCCCTGATCCTAGCCTCAAGGACAGCCCGATACCCTCCCTCATCCGGACCTGCTATCAAGCAGTGCCACCCTTCCGGTCTTAACTCGCTAATCGCTTCCACAAGGTTCATCAACCCTTTTACAGGGTGCAGACGGCCAAGAAACAAAATATAGTTCTTATCACACTCTTTGATTTCGTAGTCTCTCAAAGACGGCAACCCTATGCCTATCGGAATTGTTGTTTGTGGAACCTGCAGATGTAATTTTCTAAATTCTTCCGCTTCATCCTCAGATGTTGTGTGTATCATTGATGCCGATGTGAGATGTCTACGCTGGAAAAGCCACCATGCTAATTTTTTTTTCCAGCATTTATGATTCATTGCCCACGGTCTGAGCATACCATGTAGCGACCAAATAAGATTACAGCGTACACGCCTAGCCGCTCTAGTTGTGGCTCGATTTACAGGAAGCCATAAACCATGCGTATGCAAAATGTCTACATGTTGCTCCAATACGAGTTTCGCCAATGCCACGTCAATTTGACTACCTCGTGCATTTATCCTGACAACCCTGCCATCAAGGTCACACATGTCATCTACGCCTCGCTCTGCATCGTTTGTCAGTATCGTAACACGGTGCCCTAGACTCGCTAGATAATTGCACATCTGTGCGACCATGTATGAAGGCCCGCCAGCAGATTTACCCAATGTAGCTATTGTGTGTACTATATGCATAGATGAATATGAGATACTACCGGCATCAAAAAAATTACCCTCATAAGACAAAGTGCCCCTAGTGCCAGCCTCCCTCCGTCAGGTCTATCAGATTAAATCAAGAAGACATTTGACGCCTAATGGATTCAATCGCACCAAGAAACCGCTCACGGTAAGTGTCAATACTCCAATCCGTCTGTAACAACGTTTGTGCGTTATCTGAATGTTTCCGGTAGAGCTCGTTGTTTGTATAGTATTCCAACATACACAATCCAAGTGCCTTTACATTTCCAACGGGGTATATCATTCCTGTGTTCCTGTTTTCGATGAGGTCAAAAGCTGCCCCTACTTCATCAGAAGCTATCACTGGTATGGCCGCCGACATCGCTTCATTGACTACTAATCCCCACGGTTCTGCATGCGAGGCTAAGACCAAAACATTAATTCTACTATAGATTTTTTTAACCTCTTCATGATCCACCTTCCCCGTAAATCGAATATTCTCGGAGCCCCTTGACTTTTGTAGCAAGTTTTGTTTTTCCGGACCATCCCCAATGATCAGCAATCGGCACTTTCTTCCATCATTAAAATTATTCTTAAACGCTTCAATAACATCCTCAGTTCTTTTCCGGGCTATCAACCGACCAACATAGGCAATAGTAAAAATGGATTCGTCTTTAGAGCATGCATGAGAGTAATCAAGACTTTGTATAGGCAGTGTGTACACCCGGTCAGCCATCATTCCTCGTTTGGTAAAATACTCTCTGTGCTTTTTATACCCAGCCGCAAATCCAAAAACAAACTCTCTAGAAAATATAAACTTTACCAGTGTTCTTTTAATCGCACTCTGCGATTCGTGCGCAGCGTTATAAAAGCCATCAGAGTCGATGCAAATTGGAACTTTCTTAAAGCAGAGCAGCGATAAAAAAAAGTGCGTTAGAAAAAACCTATCCATAAATCCGTTGCTAATGATTACATCCGACAGAAAATGCGCCCTCAACGATTTTCTGAAGCGAGCTGTGGGCAAATGCACATTTCCACTTTTATTTAAGGCAGCCTCTGAAGTGTTTTTCCTAAAATAGAACTCCACAGAATCAGTTTTTGTGAAGGCTTCTTCTAGAATTCTAAGACTATATTTAGCAGGCTCGACAAAATAGATTAACAGCTTCATTTTTTTATTATGGATTTGATGAATCTTCTCGTAGTCATGTAGTAATTTCTAGGGCTGTCCATAAATCGCTTGCTAAATTCCAAATTGTAAAGATTAAGCATATTCGGCTGGAAGTTCTTCACCTTGTAATCATAGCCCCCCCTACCAAAATCGATATTGACACCTTGATTCAAGGCTAATTCATAGTCGATGTATTTCACATAGTTGTACAAGTTGATCATTTTAATATCATTGTAGAGATCTACCCACATCAACCGGGTGTTACCATACTTGAGGACTAGGCTGGCACTTTGTACCTCGCAGTCCTTTTCTAGGAGGCTGACAACCAAGTGCCCCCCATCAAACATTGTTTTGCAAGTTTTCTCTAAAGAGCCATCAAAAAATCTTTTGTCTCTTAACCCATTTTTTATCATGGCTTCTTTCAGAGATATAATTTCAGTTCTTGGGAAGGCTGCGGAGTTGGTTACTACCCTGTGCTCAGTTTTTTGATGGTACTTGATAACCCTTTTCAACTCACTTTTTGAAGAGCTATTCAAATGCCTAATTGCGCTCAGAGCATCTTTGCCTTCAAGGAGGAGGTGCGAAACCTCGGTGTAGGAGTACACGTATGCTTTATTACCTAATATGGTTTTTGAATAATTAAGAATGTCGGCATCATGAGGGAGATTATACAGAGCCAGTCTCCGAATATGTCCCTCAGCCAGGATGATCTTGAATATCCTTTTAAAGAGAGCGTATTTGTTAGCGATGCAATTTGATATGAGTGGCATGCAATAGTCAGAGTGGTTGTCACCAATGAATCTAAGAGTGCCCTTGTTTAGTTCGAATGGAAATATGTATTCTATCGCATTTCTTTCTACACCAACGATAACAAACAATTCGCTAGTGCCATCAACTGCGCTGCATATGAATTCGTATGATTGAAAAATAGTAACTTTCTGTGCTACAGATGTGTAAAGATCATTCCAAACGTCTCTATACTTGGATAGATCGACAGAATTCTTGAGTATTATTTGATGCGCCATTAAGTGCTGTCCTTTTTAGGATGAAATAATTGAAAATTGGTGAGCGGAAATGAATGCTGCCGTGGTCAGGTCAATCCAGTAGTGCTAGTATTTCATGAGCATTTACCTCCCAACTGAATTTTTCCGCAGTTTTTCTTCCCTCACGACCTATACGACGGCATAACTCTGGATTATAGAGTAGTGTTTCTAGTGCGCATGTTAACTGAAATTCATTATGTGGTGGGATTAGTAGGCCATCATTTCCTGTACAAATGATATCTGCTGCCCCGTTGTCAAAGCACCCAACTACTGGGCGGGCACGAGCCATCGCTTCCAAATATACAATTCCGAATGCCTCCCCCCAGCTCGGCAATGAAAATACATCTGAACGTGCCAGCTCATGCATCGTGTCTTGATAGGAAATGCGCCCTAAGAAAGTGACCTGAGACGCAACGCCCAACTCACGCGCCAGCAACTCGAGCTTTTGTCGTTCTTCGCCATCACCAATGACACGATATTCCCACTTTAGCTCAGGATGTTTTTCGCTCAGACGAGCCAACGCTTTTAAATTAAGATCGATTCCTTTTAAGGCCACAAGATTAGAAATGCTCACAACCCTTCGTGTCTCATTGAGACTACGCTGGTGGTCAAAAATTTTCTCCAGTTCTGGTAAATCCGTGCCATTTGCAACAATCTTCAATTGATTTTCAGACAAGCCCAATAAATGAGCGTGCCTTAACAAAGGCTGCCCTACCAACACAAACCGGTGGCAGACACAGGCCACAGGTTTCATCATTGAGGTAATTCGCGGCAAGTTCCCAGCTTTCTCAATGAATGGATCGACCCCATGAAGCACCATCACGGTTTTCCCTTTAATCCACCGTCCCCATAATGGCACGGACAACCCCATATAACGGATCCCATGGAGAAGACACCCTTTAAACACCTTTCCTTCAGCTGCCAATTGACGTATTGTCCTATTAAGCTTCATACCTACACTTAATGTGTTCAGCCAGATGCCTCCTGGCCAACTCGATAATATTTCAGGAAGACGTAAAAGAGAAACCTCCACCAATTGAATACTCTCTGATGGCAGCCTTAGTTGCTTCAGGGACAGGTGAGGTGATTCCCTCTTGCCCTTGGTCGTCGCTATAATCACGGTCGCCTCACAATTTTGACGAACTAGCGCGGATAACTGCTGAACCACAAATAGACCGCTGATCGGGTTCGACTGCGTTGGCCAATAGCCACTAACAATAAGTAAATTCACATTCTATGTGACTTGAGATAATTAGGAAACAAATCGCCACCAGAGTGATCCTCTCCGCTATCCATACATCGCGAGTTCCTCCGAATGAAATACATCGTATGGGCAAGGGGCCATGCCGCCACCACGTGATCACGCCGTATCAGAAGCTTGTCTTCTGCCACGGGCACCTCACAAAAATGACACCCCCGCTCTGCCGATGCACAAGACCCGTAACCGGCCTGAAAAACCAGATGCATGGCATCCTTGTTGAAATGGTGAAATTGACCGTAAGGATATGCAAAATGGGTTGCCTTTCCACAGCGGTAAAGTAAGATATCGCGAGATGTGCAGAGGTCTTCCATAAAAGCGGATAGTGGCATCTCAGCTACATTAGTATGACTCATAGTATGCGAACCTATTTCATGACCTTGGCTCAAAAGATGCTCTACATCTGACCACTGCATAAATTCTATAGGCGGCATCTCGAGTCGATCACGACAAAATCTGGCAACTGAGGCAGGCTCCTTCATACCTATCGAATGCGGGTTGATATAGAAACAAGCCTTTGCCCCGTAACGGTTTAAGATATTGGCTGCCTGCAGGTTATTTTTCAATCCATCATCCGAGCTAAATGCGATACATGGCTCATCATTACAACCGCAAATCACACGCCGCACAGCCTCGGCATGCGAAATGAATACGTGTGTCTTGGCCAACTCAGCCAGTAGTTTGTCAAAATGTTCAACCTCATCGTCAAAGATATGGTGAATGTAAAGAAATTGTACGCGTGGGCGGGCTAATGACCGCCCCCCATACAAGATTCTCTCTTTACAACCCAAGGCAGCCAACGCAAGACCACGTGCTACCTCACGTAGAGTTGGAGGTTTTCGCTCTCTAACTTCACTATAGTTACATATCATTTGCATCCCCCTACTGTTTATTTCTCTGATAATTTTGCACTGTATTCCTCCAGCCAATACCCTAGCTAGGTCGGCTCTCGTGACCACGGTGTCCGCAGCAATGACGCGACCTACACTAATACTGCCCCCCTAAAATACAATCACATCGGCTCCGAGCCAAGCTCGTCCTCCAGAGTAATCTGCTTGGTGAACGTGCCTCTACCCTTCCCGGCTCGAAACACAATCCATGATTGACAGTTTACAATACGCGCCAAGGGGCTAGTGCACAATTCATTTCCAATGGTAATCCGGGATTCGGCATGAGGACATCCCATCCTGATGTCCATTTTCAAATAGGAGCCGTGCCCATCGAAACAGCTACCCACGAATAGCCTCAAATTTGTGATCAAAAGGCAATTGGTTGCCCTAACTGACCAACAACGCGCTTGAAGATGCTTTCATTATCGCTTTTGTAAATGTCTGTCATCACTTACTGGCTAATATAAACAGTCTGTCTCACTATATCCAAATAGTTTTATGTCCGTTTGATATACTTGGGCCACAATTTGCTGCGTTTCTGGAGTATAGTGATTAGTAGCGTGTTTTGCTTTCTCGGTCACATTGATTTTAGGCAAAGGTTGTATTGGCAATCCAAGGCGTTGCTGCACAAACGATACATCCTTATCCATTTGCTCAAACCGTCCCACAAAGTCCACCTGTATCCTATGTCGCCCATCGCAGAGCCACCAGTGTTGAGGCTTAAAATGAACCCATGACCAGATATTTTTCTCGTTCACCCACCCGTGGACGAAGCTCTCGAAGTCAGGGTAATTAGACAGGTTCTTCCCAGCCCATGCATGGTCCAAATCGTTCATTCCGCCCCTGGCCAGGAACGAATAGGCGGAGAATAGGCGGTCCCATGGATTGCGTACGAATGTAAATTTAAAGTATTTTTTAAACTTCCGGGGGTTAGCTCGCTGATAATCCATATAATTGAGATGACGTGAATCGGCGCGAAAGAGTGTTCGAGTAACACTCGTCCCCGCAGCCTTTGGAATATGGATAAAAATACACCTGTTCTGGTCAGGGTAACCACTGAAAACTCCACGGTGTCGGAAGTCGGCGAGGCGCATGCGTAAAACCTTGGTTAGACTGTATTCTGAATTCATTTCTGATTGATAAAGGTTTTATCCTCTGGAAGCAAAAATGCTACCCAGCTTGCTACGGATTACTGAGATTACTTCTTGGTCATCTTCGTTGAACCCATGGACGAGAAGATGGCTCCCATGAAAAACAAGATACGATAATAGGAGCCCCCCAGCCAGCCCCCATTGGGTAAACCTCAAATGTGGGCATCCAGCCCAGGTCGTTACCACTGTCACTAATGCTGGTATGAGCCAATGTTTACATCGACTATTCCACCAGGGGACTCCGAATGCTTTATGTGCGACGAGAAGAGCTGATACATTTGAAACTAACATGATTCCCAGAACGGCAATCCCAAGCCCCGGCAAGGCAATTATCGGTACCAATGCACAAATGAGGGCCGCTTTGAGAAAAAGCGCTGCGGCATTGATCTTGAGCATTCTCCGTTCTTCTCCGCACATATTCAACACAGTCCCGATGGGTCCCGATACCAGATTTATGAGTTGTGCGAGTAGTAGTATCCTCAGTAGCAGGGTGCCTTGCTCAGCAAATTGCGAGCCGAATAGGCCTAGTACAGGTTCTGCATACACCGCCAGGAAAGAAATCAACGGGAATGACAACCTAACAACCCAGTCTGTGGTGAGATGGTAGATTCTCTGGATTTCATCGTGCTCCTTGCTAGAGCCAGCAGATGCCATCATGGGGGCGACGATGGAGAGAAACATTTGAAAAAAAACACCTGGCAACATGTATAGCCGCTGAGCGACCATTAAAACTCCGACAGACGCAGGCCCGGCAAAAACAACGAGCAGAGTCCGGTCCAGAGGATCGGTCCAGAATCCGAGCAGGCTGTTGCCATACATAACTCTGCCATAACTTCGCCAAGCGGGGATCAGTCGGAGCCTTCCTGGTCCATCAGCGGGATGTAGTTTCAGGTGACGCCAAACACCTACCTGCATCCAAAGAAGGGCCACACCCATCGAGACCACAACCGCCCACACATAACCCAATACCAGCATACCTAGTGATAACGCCGCCACGGCCAAAACAATTTTCACTATGAGCTGAATGATACTGGATCCTATTACGATAAAGCGTACATCATGAAAGCCTCTCAATGCCTGGGTACTTGCAAAGAGCAGTAGACCCAGCGGGATAATGAAAGAAGCTACCATTACCTCGGATTCATGTCCCGCCAACTGGGGCCACTGCTGAAGAAGCATTGGTAGGGCTAAAAATATGAGAACTACCGCGACCATGCCGGTCACGAGGAGTATCAGGAAGCCACCTCGGATTAGTGCATGTAGCTCCACGTATTGCCCCAGACTAACGTGCTCCGGTACAAAGCGCAGCATTACCTGTGCTATACCGAAACCAAGAAGCCCTGTTAGTGCCGCTGCACCTACCTCTAGAAGCCCGAACACCCCAAGACCATCAGCCTGCAACTGCCGGGCGAGATATACCTGGAACAAAAAACCGACAAGCAATGTAAACACATTTCCTATTAGGAACCAGCTTGACTGTCCCGCCACTTTCTTTGCAATACTCATGATTTGGCTAGGAGCATTCGCCAATACACACTCCGCTTTGGATTTGGATGCACCATGACTATATGCTATTGATATCGTCTTAGAGCTCGTCTCAGGTGAGGCGTGATAACCTTGGCATGAGCCAAAGGATTATAGTGGTGATTGCTGGGGTCTGAGTGTGTCAATGCCTTTGATATGAGGCCATCAACTCCAATACTTTCACGGTCAAGATTAATATATGGCACATTGAGAATACTACAATGCTTCTCGATCTCTGAATTAAACCGGATGGTCAAGGCCGTTCTGTCCACTTGGCTTGCAGTAACAGCTTTGCGCTGATTGGATATATCTCCCCAATCATTATCATCTGATATAGTTGGCAAAGGCGTGCTAATTACTATAGCGCTGCATCTTTCGGATACATGTTTAATTAACTTGGTATAATTTTTCACTGCAGTTTCCATCATAAGATCAACGCTTGCAGCATATTTATTAGCTCTATACCAAATCACGAAACCAGTATCAACTTCGCCCAGCATCAGTATGACAGGCGTGCCGCGAAAGGCCGCTGATAAAGCGGCTTCTTCAAAATAGTTGCCTGCACGAGTCTTTGAATTTGGGTTTTCCAAACCCGAAGCGGTGGCCCCATGAATAGCACGCACATCAAACCGAGTGAACGGAAACTTAATGCGAAAATAATCATGACCAAAGACCTCACAATGTGAATCCCCAATCACGACCACAGTCCTACCAGCAAAACGCCGATTGCACGCGCGAATAAACCTGAGTAAAAGTTGCTTCATCAATCTATCAATTGCTCGACATTTTCGCACCAGCCCCTCGATTCCACCTCTCCTGCTACGGAGAACAAACCCGAAACCAAGCCCCCAACAGAACCAGCAAAACATCAACAAAACTCATTTTTTTTCTGGCAAGAAAAACGAGACCACTTCAAACTTATACCGTGGAGACATCAGCTCATAGTGAGCTAAGGATACACTTTTCCCATCTGGGTGCTATCTCATCCCATGAATAATCCTTGCTCATCTCGATAGCCTTCGACCCCATTTTGAGCCTGAGACGGCTATCCTGTATGAGTTGACTTACATGACTGTAAAACTCCTCGTCATCCCACACGACAAACCCGTTTACCCCGTTCGCGACAGACGGTGCCTCAAAGTGTCCGAACATTACAATCGCCAAACCACAGGCTGCTGCTTCCTGTGTAACCTTGGGAACACCTTCCGTCATTGAGGGCATTACAAAAAGATCGGCAGCACGAAAAGCCTTGGCTAATTCCAAAGGCTGCACACTACCTGGAAAGCTAAGGTTACTCAATCCTTCCATAACGGTTTTCTCACGAAATGCAGATAATTCAGGGTCCCCGCCACCGTACCAAACAAAATCAGTAGTGGGATGCCGCCTCGCGAGCTCAATGAAAATTTCTGGTCGTTTCCCAGCACCAAGGTTGCCCGCAGAGACTACAATTGAACGCCTATTCTTCCCGCACTTGTCTTCAGCGTGAAAAACACTTGTGTCGATGCCTAGCGGTAACACGCTAAATTTATTGCCGTAACGACGTCGACCCATCTCGGCCAGAAAGGGGCTAATTGCTATGACATGATCCGCTTGATGATAGAGCCTGTCAAGACGGGCAAGTGTCTTTCTACCCACGCGTTGACAATAAACATGGTGTCCCGCCCAGTCTGAATACTCATACTCTCGGGCAAAGTTACCCACAAGCCCCTCAAGAGTCGCGATAACTGGTATACGACGCCTCAATAACTTCCTCAGAAGAAGCCCCAAGCTATCAAACCACTCCCCTCCTGGATAGAACACTGCATCATAGGAACCTTGGTATAGTAACGCTGAATGGCAGCGCCAAAAGCCATTGTTTACCAACTTGTGGAGCCTAACATTACCCCGCCGTGATACCTCCTCGTCAGCAACGTGATAGTGAGGAGCGCACCATGTGATTCTATCTGAACTGAAACGCGAAAGCATAGCCCGTGTATTCAGCACCTGGGCATTTGTGTTCTCAGCATCCACCAACCGAGAAACATAAATAGTCCTCTTGTTTATCATTGTCTATCTGCACTCAGACTCAACACCACCGACTCCACGCTCACTCTGCCCTCTGTCAGTATCTCCATCACCTCACGCGCCTTAGGCCAAAGCAAACAATTAGTTTCCACATTGAAAACAATATCCTGTAACAATTCATGCCCCGGCGACATCACACTGACAGGAACAACGTTCATTTTCAGTGCATCCACTAAACAGGTCGAAAACCATGAAACAACGAACATTGGACACACCCGTCTAACTACCTGTTCAAAGTTGTCTGGAGAAGCATCCACTTCCAACTGAGGAAAATGTGTTTCCCAGAATCCTCCCTCCTCACGCGGATGCTTTCGTACTAGAATTCGAAGGCCCATCGTTTGTGCCCATTCCACAATAGCTCGCACCCTCGGCAAGTCGCATTCCCGCGAAAATGTATCGGTATCGAACACCGAGGTAAAGAGCATTACCTTGTCGTGATGCATCTGTCCTGTTTGCCCCTCCAACACCTCAATCTGGCTTCGAGGTAGAAAATTTGCGAACCAAGCAGCTTCGATAGCTGTTAAAAACCGTGCATGTTCAAACTTAGGCATCACAATACTCTTTCTTAGTAGGCCATGCTGCCTGTATTTTACTCTACGTATACCAGCGTCTATGCAGGCGTGTGCAGCCTTATCCGCAGAGATGAAAACAACCTCTGAAAGCTCGCTGTCACGAAGAGACAACCACCACTCACGATAGAATACATACCTCGATAACCCCAACCCAAGACACGTGAATGTATCAAGCCACCTGTCTCTTAAGGCTTTTTCGTTTGCACTGCTCAGTGCCCTAAACTCTGCACTAGCCAATGCCCATACGCTCGACCAGAGCTTAACTATTGATAAATTTTTATACTTACCCCAACTGCTAAATTCAGTCTCGTCAAGGCGTATTGCTACTGTTTCAGATTCAGTCTCATACGCTTTCCACATGCCTTTTTCTGGGCCTGCTCCAAAGCCTACAAATATCCGGCATCCCCTGGGTAATTCCTCCTTTTGTCTCCCCGCTTTGATCCGAAGACATGTTACATCAATACTGGCTATACTAACAATAAACAGAAAGCGTAACCAATGAAAAGGTAAGCAGCTGACAATTCTACGAACTAGACGTCCGCGAGGACCAAAAATCGGTGTTCTTTCTGCCAGATATATATCCTTCAGAAGGTCTGTCCCCGCGAAGATCCACCTGTAGCTATCAGGCATTTCTTTTAGGACTTTTTCAAGCATTACATTAGTCTTAATTAATCAACCTTCACTGCACTTAATGAATGCTTTGGCATTATCGCTCAGCACTTCCATACATAGGTCATCAAAATCTTTGGCTAGGAATGATTTGATTACTTTCGCTCCCAGACGACCAACCTGGACTTTTCCTCGACTCTCAAGTATACCGCCCACCCAATTTACTTCCTTGATAGTGTTTAACCTTTTTCTAACATAGTATCTTTGAGAGCCTTCTCTGCTCTCCCCTTGTTCGTCCACGACAATCCCTGAAAAGGTTTTGTAGAAGTTGTAATCTACCATCTTCCGCTCCTCTGATAGATGATATATACTGCACTTGTTATAATCTACACCAAAAAGCAAAATTTTTCCTCTGTTTTTTATCAAACTCAACAATGGCGAATATTCCTCTAAAAACCCGTCGTAAACTGATGTGTAATCCAGATAATTCTTACCTGTAGCCGCGAAACTATACATTGGAACGCAAGAGCGTTTTTGCGCATATTTTAACCTAAATAGTTCTGTCATCGCACCCGTTTCACTGGGAGTCAGGCTCACATCAAAGAACCCCGTCTTGGCAAACGTTGTGGTCGCAGTAGGAAAAACCAAGGTACCCTCGTTAGGCGACACTATATCTAACATGGATTCTATTATTCCCTCTGCCCCATCTTCCAAATCACCAACACCGCTCAATGATGAGTGCACAAATACGTCATCACCCTCAACCAACAACGAATCCAAGCAGTCGAAAACTTGCTTGTTAGTAATTGCATTTATCTTACCCATTGAACTTTTTTTGTTGCGAAAAAGACCAATAGTCCGGCCTCATCAAGACTTCTACAAACTTTGCGGCAGCTTGCCCCACACCAAACTCAAGAGACCGTTCACAGCGTTCTCCCCACCGAGTTGAAAGAAAATCATCTATAATAGATGAATCATAAGCAGATGCCGATACTATGGAAGGCGAAGTCGCCCGTTCATTTTGCCGTGTTCCAATATCAAGACTTGGAACACCCAAAAACGGGGCTTCTCTTACGCCCACACTACTATTACCAATCATTGCTGAAGCATTCCTAAGCAACTCTGAAAAATAGTTGAAGCGCATTGAGGCAATAATTCGAAAGCGATCTTTAGGTAATTTGTCCAGCACCTCAATAATTTTCTCAGTACCCGGGTCATTGTTAGGCATAATTACGACAAAATTCCTACCACAAGTGACCAAACGATCAAATAACGCCTCAGCTTGTTTGCCTATCATTTTGACCTCAGATGTTACGGGATGAAATATGACTACTCCGTAGTTTTGAGTTGGCACTTCATACCGCTGTGCCACTTCCTCAATACTAACTCCCGATGGTTTAGCATGAGTATCCAGTTCTGGAGAACCTATGCAAAACACCCGGTCTTCCGCCTCACCTAAATTAATTACTCTATGGTAAGCCGCTTCCGAACATACAAAATGAGTTGTACATAATTTAGTATTACAATGCCTTAAGCTTTCATCTATAGTTCCTGAAACTTCACCACCTTCAATATGAGCACTTGGAATATACTTCATTGCACAAACAATCGAGGTAGCCAGAGCTTCGACACGATCTCCATGTACGATAACAAGATCAGGCTTGTGCTCATGCACAAAATCAGAAAACCCCATTACAGTCTTAGCCAGCACAAAATCCAAGGGATCTCCCTCACGTTGATTAACAAATTCAAAAAATTCAGCCTCGGGGAAGCGGCGAACCTCAACCCTTGTTTCTCCATAACGGCACATCATATGCATCCCCGTTATAAAAAAACTAATCTTAAAGCCAGCAACCTGCGCAGCCATGGCTAATGGCTCTAGCTTACCGTAATCAGCTCTGGTGCCTGTTATGAACAGTAGCCTTTTCATATTCATCGTGTCTTACTCCACGTCACGGAAATTCAGATCAATATCTGCCCACTTCAATTGTTCGTTGCGCCTAACGTCACGTAATATCCGTGCCCCAACCAATCTATCAAAGTGTTCTACGGATATTTCACCGTTTCCTGGTCGCCGAGCCCATATGTCCATTTCCCCTATTTCTTGCCCCGCACTCAAATTACAATCCGCCACAACAGAGCCTCTAGCGAAGTTATACACATCTCCTTCCGGCTCTGTGCGCTGCTTAGGATTCATCAAGGCTGTATGTATCTCCTTAGAGCGATCGATAAGATGTCGAAGTTCTGCGGGATCCATAGAACAAATGATGTCAGGTCCCGTTCGGTATCGAGTATCCGTGTAGTGTCTTTCAATTATAGATGCACCCAAAGCCACTGATGCCAAAGCAATCTCCGGTCCAATACTATGATCAGAAAACCCAACAACAGCCTTAGGAAAAGCCTTCCGTAGTTCAGTGACTCCTTGGAGACTAACAATCTCTGGTGGAGAGGGGTATAGGTTTGTGCATTCCATCAATGCATAATCGACTCCTGCACTTTCTAGGATTGCGACAGATGGCCTAATGTCTTCTAAATTTTGCATACCAGTACTTAATATCACCGGCTTTCCAAAACCGGCAATATGACGGACCAATGGCAAATGATTGCATTCTCCGGAACCTATCTTGAAGGCTGTTACACCAATTTCATTTAGAAAATCAGCAGCAGATCGCGAGAACGGTGTAGATAAATAGATCATCCCCATCCTCTCAGTATATTCTTTCAGTTGAACCTCTTCATCAGGTGTTAATGCACACTCCGCCATTACATCCCAAATTGATTTATCAGAATTGGGAGGAAATACAGTTTTGGCCTCATCTGTCATTTCATCTTCCACAAAATGTGTCTGATGCTTTATTACCTCGCAGCCAGATTTAGCAGCGTGAAGCACCATAGATTTGGCAACTTTCAGATCCCCTCCATGGTTTATACCTATTTCTGCTATGATAAGTGGCGGCTCTAACAAACCTATTGTTCTATTTCCAATAATCATCTTTTACTATTTAAAAATTCACTTCCCGCTCATTTCACGCAAAAGTTGCTCACACCGATCAAAATCCTCTTGCGTATCGATATCCAAACTCTGTTCAGACGGCATTTC